>DATCMA010000027.1:0-147228 GCA_036563645.1 Micromonospora sp. | reverse complement strand
GCGCGCCAAGACGAGCAAGCGCCGCACGCCGGCCGAGAACGGGAGCAAGTGACGCATGAGTAGCTCCGCAACCCCTGACCTGCTGTCGGTCAAGAACCTGCGCGTCAACTACGAGTTCCGGGGCGCGAAGGTGCCCGCGGTGAAGGAGTTCTCGCTCACGGTCAAGCCGGGGGAGATCGTCGGTTTGGTGGGTGAGAGCGGATCGGGCAAGAGCACCGCGCTGAAGGCGATCCTGGGCATGCTGCGCCCGCCGACGGAAGTCGTCGCCGACGAGATCGTGCTCGACGGCCGTGACCTGCGGTCGCTGAGCCCGGAGGAGAGCCGGCGCATCCGCGGCGGCGAAATGGCGATGATCTTCCAGGACCCGATCAACTCCTTCAACCCGTCCTTCACCATCGGCAGCCAGTTCCGCCGGGTGCTGAGCCTGCACCGGCCCGATCTCAAGCGCAGCGAATACGACGACGAGATCCTGCGCTTGCTCAAGGGCGTGGGCATCGACGGTCGGGGCAAGCTGAACTCGTACCCGTTCCAGTTCAGCCAGGGGCAGCTGCAGCGGATCATGATCGCGCTGGCGTGCTCCAGCAAGAACCTCAAGCTGCTGCTCGCCGACGAGCCCACGACCAGCCTCGACGTCACCATCGAGGCGCAGGTGCTCCAACTGCTGCGTCAGCTGCGCGCGGAGCGGAACCTGGCCATGATCCTGGTCACCCACAACCTGTCCGTGGTCGCCGAGATCTGCGACAAGGTTGTGGTGATGTACGCCGGGCGGGTCGTGGAAGTCGCCAACGTGTACGACCTGTTTGAGCGTCCGCAGCACCCCTACACCCAGCAGCTGCTCAAGGCGATCCCCATGTTCCCGCACGAAGGGGAGCGCCTGTACGCGATGCGTGGCGCCGTTCCCGCGTTGGACGAGGTCATCAAGGGATGCACGTTCGCGGCGCGGTGCGACTCGTACCTGGGGAAGGTGTGCGACCAGCAGCCCCCGGCGCTGGCCGAGGTGGCGAGCGGCGGCCAGTGGGCCGCGTGTCACCGCGTGGCGCCCGGTCTGGAGAAGGAGTCAGCCTGATGCCGGCCGACAAGCCAAACGACGCCTCGATCCCGATGCTCAGTGTCCGGGACCTGACCACGCACTTCCCGGTTGGTGGCGGCCTGTTGAGCCGGCTCACCGGCAAGAAGCGCCAGGTGGTGCACGCGCTCGACGGCGTGAGCCTGGACATCATGCCGGGGCAGACCCTGGCGGTCATCGGGGAGAGCGGCTCCGGGAAGAGCACGTTGGGCCGGACCCTCCTGCGCCTGCAGGAGCCGACCTCCGGCTCGATCTTTTTCGAAGGCCGGGACATCACCCACATCGGGCGGGAGGAGCTGCGTCAGCTGCGCCGCCGGATGCAGATGATCTTCCAGAACCCCTACTCGTCGGTGAACCGGCGGAACCGGCTGATTGACATCATCAGCGAGCCGATGCTCGTGCACCGCATCGGTGATCGCGAGTCGCGCCAGCGGCGGGCCCTCGAGCTGTTGGAGATGGTGGGCCTCAACCCGGACTTCGCCTACCGGTATCCGCACGAGGTCAGCGGTGGCCAGCTCCAGCGGGTCGGTATCGCCCGGGCGTTGGCGACCAACCCGTCGTTCCTCGTCGCCGACGAGCCCACGGCCAGCCTCGACGTCAGCGTGCGCGCCCAGGTGATGAACCTGCTCAAGGACCTCAAGGCCGAGCTGGGGCTCACGCTGATGTTCATCAGCCACGACCTGGGCACCGTCTCCTACATCGCCGACCAGATCGCGGTGATGTACCTCGGGCGGATCGTCGAAGTCGGCACCAAGCAGCAGCTCGAGACCGCGCCTCAACACCCGTACACCCAGGCGCTGTTCAAGTCGGTGCCCAAGCCGAATCCGCGGCTGCGGGGCCAGGAAGCGCCACCAGTGGGTGAGGTGCCGAGCGCGATCAACCGGCCCTCGGGGTGCCATTACCATCCGCGGTGTCCGCTGGCGACGGAGCTCTGCCGGACGACGTACCCCGCGCTGGAGGTCAAGGTCGGGGGTCAGAAGGCGGCCTGCCACGCGGTGCCGGCGGCGTCGGCACCGGCCGGTGCCGCGCCGGTGGGTCAGGTGTGACCGAGCGCGGCCGATAGGGTCGGGCGGTCGGCGCGCCGGCCCCGCTGCGTGGCGGGAAGGCGCCGCGCCGACGCCAGCGGGCTGCTGCGCCGGGTGATCCGGCGGGGGAAGGGAAGACATGCGAGCGACCTTGATCTATGGCGCCGGGGACATCCGCGTGGAGAACGTGCCGGACCCGGTGGTGCAGGAGCCGACCGACGCGGTGGTGCGGGTTGTGCGGTCCTGCATTTGCGGCAGCGACCTGTGGCCCTACCGGTCGCGACCCGCGACCGAGCACGGCGACCGCATTGGGCACGAGTTCCTCGGCGTGGTAGAGGACGTCGGGTCGGAGGTGTCCGGGCTGAAGCCCGGTGACCTGGTCGTGGCGCCCTTCGCGTGGTCGGACAACACGTGCGACTTCTGCTCCGAAGGCCTGCACACCTCGTGTCGCCGAGGTGGGCTGTGGGGCAGCAACGGGGTGGACGGCGGCCAGGGCGAGGCGGTGCGGGTGCCGCAGGCGCAGGGCACGCTGGTGAAGCTCCCCGTCGGGGAGGACTCCGCGCTGCTGCCGTCGCTGCTCACGCTCTCCGACGTCCTGCCGACCGGTCACCACTGCGCCGTCACGGCGGGGGTCAACCCCCGGACCACGGTCACCGTCATCGGGGATGGTGCGGTGGGGCTGTGCGCGGTGCTCGCCGCCAAGCGGCTCGGCGCCGAGCGCATCATTCTCATGGGGCGGCACAAGGACCGCACTGACCTCGGCCGTGAGTTCGGCGCCACCGACGTGGTGCCGGAGCGCGGTGAGGAAGGGGTGGGGCGGGTCCGCGAGCTCACCGGCGGCGACGGCACCCACGTGGTCCTGGAGTGTGTGGGCCTGCGGGACGCGGTGGAGATGGCGTTGGGGATCGTCCGCGATGGGGGCACGGTGAGCCGGGTCGGCGCGCCGCAGTACCGCGAGCTGCCCGGCGCGTACCGCACCTTCCGTCGCAACATCACCCTCACCGGCGGTATCGCCCCCGCCCGCGCCTACATCGAGGAGCTGCTGCCGGACGTGCTGGAGGGGCGGATCGAGCCTGGTCGGGTGTTCGACCGCACGATCACCTTGGACGAGGTGCCCGACGGGTACCGCGCGATGGCCGAGCGCGAAGCGCTCAAGGTGCTGATTCGTCCCTGACAAGCTGTTGACCGCGTTGCGGTGACCCCGCGGCGACACCGGGTCGCGGACACCGGTCCGCGACCCGGTACGTCAGGTCAGTCGCGCAGCTGCCCGAGGTCGACCCGTTCCAACACGGCGTCCCCGCGCATGGCGACGCAGGCGAGGACCGCGTCGGCGACGGTCGTGGCGGGCAGCTTCGGGACGTCCCGGTGCGCGTTCATCTCACTGGCGACGGTCGCGGCCACCACCACGTCGCTGACCTTGATGCGATCCGCCGCGACCTCCGCGCGCAGGCTCTCGACGAATCCGCGCAGACCGTGCTTGGCCGCGGCGTACGCCGAACCAGTGGCGTAACCCCGGACGCCGGCGCCGGAATTGATGCTGACGAGGTAGCCGCGGGCGCCGTCGACAACGGGTTGGGCGCGCATGACCCGGACCGCGGCCCGGGTGCAGAAGAACACCCCGGTGAGGTTGACCTGGAGGGTCTGCTCCCAGGCGTGGCGGTCGAGGTCGGCCACCACGCCCTTGTAGAAGACCCCGGCGTTGTTGACCAAGACGTCGAGCCGGCCGTGTCGGCGTGCCACGTCGGCGATCGCCGCGTCGACCGCCGCCTCGTCGGTCACGTCGAGCACCAGTGCTTCGGCGGACCCACCCGCCGCGGTGATCAACTCGACGGTTTCGGTGATGCGTTCTGGGCGCCGGCCAACGCACACGACGTGGCGGCCGGTGCCGGCCAAGCCTTCGGCGACCGCGCGTCCGATTCCGGAGCCGGCGCCGGTGACGAGTGCCGCGCCGCTGCTCATCGCCGCTCGTAGAACTCGAGGACCTCGTCGTCGGGGCCGAAGTACGCCCGGGCGTACGCCGGTCCGATGCCCGGCAGGTCGACCTCGACGCGGTCACCGACGGGTTCCGTGCCGATGCTGTGCAGCAGCTTCTCCGTGTCGGCGAGGTCGTCGGTCTCCAGCGAGGCCGACAGCAGCCCGTAGTTCGGCGGTACGGCTCGATCCCGCTGGGACTTGCCCGGGAAGCCCACGTACTGCGCGATCTCGATGCGCCCGATGGTGGGGTTCTCCGGCATGACCATGTTGATGTTGTGGAGCGCGGTCCCTTCGGGGAGCTTGAAGAAGCCCTCCATGTTCTCGAGGAGCCGGTCGTACCACGGCCGGAACCCGAGGGCCGCGTAGAACCGGGCGGACTGCCGGGCGTCGCTGGTGTGGATGGCGATCGTCTGGAGGGGCGAGCAGCGCCCGTCGTACTCCGCCAGGAACGATCCCGGGCCGGGTTCGAGCTGGAAGACGTCGAGGATGACGCCGTCGGGGTCGAAGGAGAGGGAGTCCCACGCTGCGAGGTCGGGCGTGACCTGCCAGCGCGTTGGCTCGGACTTGCCCCGCCCGCCGTTGTCGATGATGCGGGCGATGGCCGCGCGTACGTCCGGCACCCGGACGTTGAGCGCGTAGTGGCCGTAGTCCTGCTTGTTGCTGTAATCGCCCCAGTACGGTTCGCCTGGGCGGTCGAAGGCGACGAGCCGCAGGAGGCCGCTGGTGGCGTCGGACGGACCCAGGATGGCGACCCGGGCGGTCATGCCGGCGGGCATCTGCCACAGGGTCTCGTACGCCGGGCCGGACACCGTCGCGGTGGCGTGGGTGACGTAGTCAAAGACCTTTTCGTAGAAGCGCTGGGCGCGCTCGAGATCGGGTACGCCGACCGTGACGAACCGTACTTCGCTGATCATGGCTCTCCTCGGCGGTGGGTGACCGGCTGCCGGTCGTCTTTTCCGCCTCTAGAAACGGCGTTTCACTTGCTGGTGAAGTTTGGTGGACATCCGCGGGGGGTGTCAAGGTTTTCCGTATTGTCGGGAGGTCATTCCGGGGAGGTCGGGAGCACGGCCGGACCTCAGTGCCATTGCGCGGGAACCGCGCCGACGCGACGCGTTTCCCGAATGATGGAGCACCCCACGAGTTCGCTGCCGTGAAACCGCTGCCACAGCCGAACCTTCGCGTGCTCCCCCGTGAGCGTCACGAGTTCATTGACCCGGATCCCGCTCTCGTGCCACTCGCCCGTGAAGAAGAGCGTGCGGTGGTCGATCAGCACAGCTCGGCCGGTGAAACCCGCCATGCCGAGCTGGAGCTGTCCCGAGGCGTCAAGTTCGCCACGGAAATCGTTCACGCTCTCCTCAGCGCTGCCGGGGCGATAGACGATGCGCTCATACCAGCGCGTGCCGTCCAGACGAAGTTCTTGACGACTAGGGAAGCGCTCCACAACCTCGCCATCCGGCGATAGGTGCGTGTAAATCCCATCCCACACGCCTAGCGTCTGGCTGAGGAAATCGCGAAGAGTCATAGCTGTCTCCGTGAGATGAGGGAGAGATTTCGTCACTCGGCGGTGAGGGCGTGGCAGGCCGCGTGCCGGCCATCCCCGAGCGGCAGGAGCGGCGGGGCGCTGCGGGTGCAGACGTCGTACGCGCGTGGGCATCGGGGCGCGAACGGGCATCCTGAAGTGCGCGCCGCGTCCTCGCGCTCCATCGCCAGCTGAGCGCGCTGGCGCCGGCGCGCGCGGGGATGGGGATTCGGGATGGCCTGGCGCAGCGCGCGCGTGTACGGATGCGCGGGGTCGTCGAGGATCTGCTGGGTCGGCCCGAGCTCGACGATCCGCCCCCGGTACATCACCGCGATGCGATCCGTCACTTGGGCGACTACGGACAGGTCGTGGCTGATGAACAGCAGAGACAGGCCTAGCTCGGCCCGAGTCCGGCCGAGCAGCTCCACGATCTGCTTGGCGGAACTCATGTCGAGCGCCGCGGTGGGTTCGTCGGCGACCACGAACGACGGGGAAGTGATCAACGCGCGGGCGATGCAGACCCGCTGGAGCTGTCCGCCGCTGAGTTCGTGCGGGTACCGGCTGAGGAGGGCCGGGCTCAAGCCCACCCGCTCAAGTGCTTCCCGCGCCCGGTCCCCGTAGCTGTCCTCCTCGCCGATGCGGTTGACCCGCAGCGGATCGGTGAGGACCCGGCTGATCGTGAATCGCCGGTTGACGGACGCGTACGGGTTTTGGAAAACCATCTGCATCCGCGGACGTAGCGCGCGCAGTTGTCGCTCGGTCAGCGTCGCCAGGTCCTGTCCGTCGAAGAGCACCTGCCCGCCGGAGTGCCGATTGAGGCGGAGGAGGATCCGCCCCAGCGTGCTCTTGCCTGATCCTGATTCACCGATGAGGCCGACGCTTTCGCCGCGGGCGATCGCCACATTCACGTCTGTCAGGACAAGCGGACCGTCGTCCTTGCTGAACAGCCGGCGTCGACCGTAGCGATGGCTGACGTTTCGGGCTTCGACGAGCGCGGAATCGACGCCACCGGCGCCCGAGACCGGTTCGTCCGCGTGGGGGTCGCGGGTAGGGGCGTGTCTCATGACCGTCTCCCTGGTTCGACGGGGCGAGGCGTGACCATTGACGCCAATAAGTGCCGGGTGTACTCGTGGGTGGGGTTGTCGAAGAGCGAGACGACATCGGCGTCCTCGACGACGTGTCCGCGCCGCATCACGAGCACGCGATCGCACAGCTCGGCGACGACGGGGAGGTTGTGCGTCACCAGGATGAGCGTGAAGCCGAGTTGGGTGTGCAGGGTGTCGAGCAGATCCAGGACCTGCGCTTGGGTCGTCACATCCAAACTCGCCGTGGGCTCATCGGCGAGCAGGACTTTGAGTCGTGGGCTCGCGCACGCCAGCGCGATGGTGATCCGCTGAAGCTGGCCCTGACTGAACTCGAACGGGTAGCGGTCGAGGGCGCCTCGCGCCTCGATGCCCACCTGCGCGAGCGCCTGCGCCATTCGTTTCTCGTAGTCCCGGCGCGGCAACTCGGGTTGGTGCAGCCGAAACGCGCGGCGAAATAGGTAGCGGATCGTAAAGGACGGGTTTAACGAACTGACCGGATCTTGAAAGATCATGGCGAGTTCCGAGCCGCAGAGAGCTTGGAACTCCTTGGGTTTGAGGTGGAGCAGGTTACGGCCGTCCAACCAGATTCCGTCGGCCTCGACACGGCCGGGTGGGCGTACCAAGCCGAGGATGGCTTTGAGGAGCGTGCTCTTTCCTGACCCCGATTCGCCGACGATGCCGAGTTTCTGTCCGGAGGGAACGGTCAGCGACATGGGCGCTACGGCTTCCACCTGCTCGGGGCCACGGCCGTAGTGAACGCGGAGGTTTTCAATGACCAATCTGTCGTTCATTGCCACCTCGTTCGTGGTCGAGCTCGACGCCGCGACCCGCAGGCGCCGCTGAAGTCGGCTGTGTCGATCGACGGGCGACCACGACGTTGCCGTACAACAGCCAGATCGCCGGCAGCAGCACAACCGCGCAGCCGAAGAAGGTGCCCTGCAGCGGATCCACGGAGGACCATCCGCCGAAGGCGAGGAATTGCTGGTAGAGCGAACCAAGGAGGGCGATACCGAGGATCGAGCCGAGCTGTCGGGTCAGGCTGAGCGTGCTCAACGCGGACGCGAGCATATGCGGTTCCACCATGTTCATCACCACGGCGGTGTCGCCGGCGAAGAGCACTCCAACGGCGAGCCCGACGGCGAGCAGGGGAGGCACGACCTGCCAGAGCACGTCGGCGCCGATGATGCCGGCCAGCACGTAGGCGGCGGTCAGCCCCAGCGCCGCGCCGTACATGACCAGCTGCGGGGTTCGGCGCCGCGTCACCAGGCTGAGCAGCTGACTGCCGAGGGGAAGCAGGGCCATGGCGGCAAAAGCCACCCAGCCCGCGGCGCTCGCCGACAGCCCGTGTTCCGTCTGCAGGGACAGGCTGAGGACGTACTGGCCACCGGCGACAGTGGCGTTGTACGCCGTGCACGCGGCGATGAGCGCGCCGAATCGCGGCTGAGCGAACACGCGCAGATCGAGCGCGGGATGCGGGACGCGGCGCTGAATCGCGAGGAAGAGGACGAACGTGGGGATGGCCAGGGCCAGCGTGCCGCCCACGAGAGCCCAGTTCGGCGTGGCGCGTCCCGCTTCCAGAATGCCCAGTGCCGCCAAGCAGACCGCGCCCCCGCCGGTCACCATCCCCAGAACGTCGATACGCCGTCGCTCCGGGGCGAGGTCCGCCAACCGGGAGGCCAACGCGATACCGGCCACGCAGGTGACCAGCTCGACGAGGAAGATGAGCCGCCAACTGACGGCGTTGGTGAGGAAACCGCCGAAGACCGGGCCGACGAAGATCCCGATCGAACTCACGGTCACCCAGGTGGCGATCGCGCGGGTACGCCGGTCGGCGGGGACGTTCGCGTCGAGCAGCGCCGCCGCGTTCGGCACCATCATCGCGCCGCCGATGCCCTGGCTGATTCGAGAAAGAAGCAAGGGCCAGAAGGAGTGGGCGGACAGGGCCAGCACGCTGCCGACAGCGAACAGCGCCAGACCGATCTGATACGTGCGCCGTCGGCCGACGATCGCGGCGAGGGTGCCGACGCTGGGCAGCACCGTGAGGTTCGCCAGCATGAACGTGACGAACAGCCATCGGGCGGCCATCTCGTTGGCCCCGATGTCCCGGGCGATGGTGGGCAGACTCACGGCCTGGGCGTTGTTGTCGAGCATCACCAAGCCCAGACCGATGGCGCAGGTCAGCGGCGCGAGCGCGGCGCCGGCTGCCGGGCGTGTGACCTGTGGCGTGGACATCGTCAGTCGCCTGCCCGACGCATCACCCGAGCGACTCGACTCATAAAGGTGATCACCCAACCTCGACGACGAGGTTTCCGAAGGAGGTGCGGTCCCGCAGCATCGCCAACCCCTCGGGGAGTCGCTCAAAGGGGAGTCGGGCGCCGATGACCGGGCGCAGCGCGCCGTGCGCCGCGAGGCTGAGCACGTCGCGCAGGGCGTTGCGCGTCCAGCTCGAGGCACCCATGATCGTGATTTCCCGGATCGTCGCTTCCTTGAGATCGAATTCCGCCAGCGCGCCCGACATATAGCCACCGACGACCACCCGTCCGCGCTGCCGCATCGACGGAAGGAAACGCGGCCACGTCGCCGCTCCCGCGATGTCCAAGACACAGTCGACGCCGGCGCCGTCGGAGAGCTGGGCGAGCGGCTCGGTCCAATCGTCGGAGGCGCGATGGTCGAGCACGAGGTCGACGCCGAGGTCGCGCAGGCGATTCGCCTTCTCGGGGCCACCCGCGGTCGCCGCGACCCGGCAACCGGCGAGTCGGGCGAGCTGGACGAGCATCGTTCCGACGCCGCTGGACCCGCCGGTGACCAAGACGGTCTCGTTCGCGCGAATCTGACCGCGGACGATCGCCATGTGCCAGGCGGTGCCGCCGGAGACGGTCATCGCCGCCGCGTCGACAAAGGACACTCCCTCGGGGATCGGTATGGCGAATCCCGCGGGTACCCGGGTGTATTCGGCGTACGCGCCGTGGGTGGTTCGGCCGAATTTCGGCGCGGTGGGGGACGCGGCGACCTCGCAGGTGTTTTCGTTGCCGCTGACGCACTCCGCGCACTGCCCGCAGGACCACCGGTAATGGACCGTGACGCGTTCCCCGATGCGATCGGCAGGGACGCCCTCGCCGACCGCCACGATCTCGCCGGCTGCTTCGATGCCGGGGATCAGCGGGTACGGGCGGTAGACCCCGGGTCCGTCCCAATCGCCTCGGATGAGCTGCATCTCCGAGCTGTTGAGGCCGATCGCGCGGACCGCGATCAGCACCTCGCCGGGGGCGGGTTCGGGGGTTGGCACCTCGTCCAGATCGAGCCGGTCAGCCTTGCTGTACGGCAATCGCCATGCCTTCATGAGCTCCTGCTTTCGTGAGTGGTGGTGTCGGCAGCGCGTCAACTCGCTCTCGTGCTCCGGGGATCGAGCACGTCTCTGGTGATGTCCGCGAGGACGTTGAAGGAGAGCGCCGTGATCGCGATTCCGAGGCACGGGAAGGCCGCGAGCCACCAGGCGCCCAGGGCGATGAACCGGCGCGCGTCGTGGAGGATGGTTCCCCAACTCGCGTCCGGTGGTTGCACCCCTAAGCCGAGGAAGGAGACCGCGGCTTCGACTTCGACGGCGATGGCCACGGTGAACGCCGCCTGCACCAGCAGGGGTGCGACGATGTTCGGCACCACATGCCGCCACAAGACCGCCCGCTGCGGGGTGCCGTACGCCCGTGCCGCCTCCACGTAGGTCTCCCGCAGTTCCGCGAGCACACTCGCCCGGGCGACTCGGGCGAACAGCGGCGTGAAGACGATGCCGATGAGGAACGAGATGAGGAGGATCTTGTTCCCGCTGCCGAAGCGGGTGCTGACGAGCGCGGTGACGACCGGGACGAGGATGAGGAGGGGGAAGGCGAGGATCACGTCCATCGCCCGCATGATCACGCCACCGCGGATCCTGCCATCCCACAACGCCGCGTACAGGCCCAGCGTCGCGCCGAGGAGGCCGGCGATCGCGACCGACAGGATCGCGATCACGATGGACACCCGGGTGCCGCCGAGGAACCTGCTGAAGACGTCCCGGCCGAATTGGTCAGTCCCCATCCAGTGCCGGCCCGACGGCGGCTCCAGACTCCCTCCCACCATCGCGTCCGCTGGGTAGGGCGCGAGGTACACACCGACCAGCGCCCCCAGCAGCAGCACGACGACGACCGCGAGCGACACGGCGCCCATCGGGCGACGGAGGATCGCACGCAGCGCCCGCGGGCGGCCACGCCGCGCGGGGGAACGAGGCGGACTCGGCGTGTGCGCAGACGTATCGGTGGGGATCGGTGAGCCACTCATGCGCGGCTCCTCTCGTAGCCGGCGCGAATACGGGGATTGAGCAGCCCGTAGAGCACGTCGACGATGATGTTGATGACGACGAATACGGTGGCGGCGAACAACAGGACCCCGATGACGACGGGGTAGTCGCGGGTGTCGAACGCGTCGATGAGCAAGCTCCCCAGCCCGGGGATACCGAAGACCGTCTCCACCACCACCGATCCGCCGAGCAGCGAGCCCGTGATGACGCCGAGAACGGTGACGACCGGGAGCAGGGCGTTGCGGAGCGCGTCGATCCAGACGACGGTCCACCGGCCGACCCCACCGGCGCGAGCCGCGAGGATGTAGTCCTGAGACAGCACCTCGATCAAACTCGTGCGGCACATGCGCACCACGATCGCGATCGGCGCCGCGGCGAGGGACACCGCGGGGAGCAGACTGTGCTGGACGCTGGCCAGCGGATCCTCGCTGAACCGAACGAAGCCGCTGTAGGGCATGACGTCGGTGACGTACCAGCCGAACAGCAGCACGAATCCGATGCCGATAGCGAAGCCGGGCACCGACATCCCGACCATCGAGATCACTCGCACGATCTCGTCGATGACGCTGTTGCGCCAGACGGCCGCGGCGACGCCGAGCGGAATACCGATGATGATCGTGATGACGATGGCGGTCAGGCCAATCTGCGCGGTGACGGGGAGTCGCTCGGCGATGAGCTCGGTCACCGGCGCGCCGCTGGCGTAACTCGAGCCGAGATCGCCGCGGATCACCCCGGCGAGCCAGTCGAGGTACTGCACGACGACGGGCCGGTCGAGGCCCAGCTGGCGCCGCATCGCCTCGACCGCTTCCGGCGAGGCCTCCAGGCCGACGCGCAGCCGGGCGGGGTCGTCCGGGGGGAGACGTAACAGGATGAACGACAGGATGCTGACGACCAGGAGTACGGGCACCGAGATCGCCAGTCGCGCCCCGATCATCTTGAGCATCGGTCACCACCTTCCGGGGCCACGCCGGCTCACCAGCTCGCGATGGTCGCGGCGAAGTCGGCGTAGACCCGGTGCAGGTCCGCCTGGCCCTGCGGGTCGAGGGCCACGGCGGGGGAGAGGATGACCACGTCGGCGCCCGCTTCCCGGAACTCGGCTACCCGTTCCCGGACGTAGGACGCTGGGCCCGCGAAGGAAACCTGGTCTACGCCGGCGTCGCTGAGGCGGCCATCGGGCCGGATCTCAATCCCGCTCTTGCGGTACAGCGCCTGGTAGAACGGGAACCGGGTGTAGCGCGACACCAGGGGGCGGATGGCCTCGCGGGCGCGGTCGCGGGAGTCGTCGATGAGGACGTTGACGATCGCGTACACCGTGGCCTTCGGGGCGCCTGCCGGCCGGTGGTCGGCGAGCACGCGCACCACCTCCGCCACGCGAGACGCGGAGGCGTGGCTGAGGACGACGCCATCGGCCACGGCCGCGGCCAGCCGGACCATGGGGTCACCGAGAGCACCGAGAATGATCGGTACGTCGGCGGCCTCCTCGTTGCCCCATGGCAGGGGGAGGCCGGTGACCTGGAACTCGGGGTTGCGCACGTGAATCGGCTTGCCGCGCGAGGTCAGGCAGGCGCGCAGCACCTCCACGTAGTGCCGCATGTAGGTCAGCGGCTTGGCCATGTCGAACCCGAGCCCGGCGACGTTGACTTCCTGATGCCCGGTGCCGATGCCGAGGACGAATCGCCCACCGGTCAGGTTGGCCAGGTTCGCGACCGCCATCGCCATCTCGTACGGGTGGTGGAAGTAGATGTTGGAGACGGAGGTGCCCAGGGTCACCGTCTCATCCACCACGTCGGTCAACGCGGCGACGGTCGTGAAAATCTCGCTGTAGGTCTCCGTGAGAAATATGTGGTCGAACGGTCCGCCGGCGATTTCTGCGGTGATTTTCTTGATATCGCGCGGCCCACGGTGCCGCGGATAGTAGAAAATCGTCCCCAGGTTGTCGGACATGACGCACCTTTCGTCGAATGAGTCTGCGCATTCCGTGTGGCTCGCCGGCGGACCGGCCGGACCACTGGACTAGTTCGTGCCGATATTGGGAATGTTGTGCAGCCACGCGAGCTTGGAAGGCGTGTAGTTCGTCAAATCCTTGGAATACGCCTCCGTGTACTGCGCGCTCACCAACTGGATCTGGCCGAGGGTCTTGAGGTCGTACTCCTGGACCGCCGCCCAGGCGCGCTCCGACTCCTCGCCCCGAGCCGCCTGCTGCGCTGCGGTGAGCAGCTGGTCCATCCGCTCGTCCGTGAAGCGGTTCCAGTTCGGCACGGACTTGGAGTGCAGGCCGATGGCCGGGTAGTCGGGGGCGAATCCGGCAGTGACGCTAACCGGGGCGGTGGTCAGCAGGAGGTCGTACTTCTGGTCCAGCAGTCGAGGCACGAGAGCGCCGAAATCCATCGGCTCGATCTCGACCTCGATGCCGACCTGCGCCAGGCTGCGCTGAATGATCGCGGCGGTGTCGACCAGCGCCGGCAGATTGTTGACGACGAAGTTCAGCTTCTTGCCGGGCTTGGCCTTCGCTGCGGCGATGTGCTGGCGTGCGACGTCGTACTTGGCGCCGTCGCCGAAGTGGTTGCCGAGCTCCTCGTTGTGGTACTGGGACCCGAAGGACAAGTACGTCGACGCTGAGCGGGCGGCTCCGTTGTAGACCGTATCGATAATCGCCTTCCGGTCGATCGCCCAGGCGATCGCTTGCCGAATCTCCGGATCCGCGGTCAGCCTGCCCCCTTGCAGGTTCGGGTAGAGGTAGATGCGGGTGACGTTCTCGGTGACGATGTCGGCGCGGTGGCCGGCTTGGCGCACGCTGCCCAGGAGCGCCGGGGAGATTTCTGGGACGATGTGCGTCGTACCGTTGCGCAGGTTCGCGACGCGAGTCGCGTCTTCCGGCACGACGTGGAACTCGACAGCCTCGAGCGCGGGCACGCCCTCGTAGTACTTCTCGTTGCGCACGAGGCGGATGAGCTCGCCGGTCCGCCAGGAGTCGAACTTAAACGGACCCGTGCCCAGCATGGTGCGGGAGAGCTCGCCGTTGGGTTTGTACCCCTTGGCCTTCGAGATGATGGGCACCATGGCGAGCTTTTCGGGGAAGTAGGTGTAGCGATTGTTGAGGGTGAATTTCACGGTGTGGTCGTCGACCTTCTCCACCGTTTTCACCGCTGCTACGGTCGACCGCCACACCGAGGCGTTGTCCGCGTCTTGCACCTGCTCGTACGTGAAGACGACGTCGTCGGCGGTCATCGCGGACCCGTCGTGCCACACCACGTCCTCGCGCAGGCGAATGGTGTAGGTGAGCTGGTCCGCGCTCACCTCGGGCATACTCGCCGCGAGTTGTGGCTCAACTTCCTTGGTCGATTCGTTCCAGTCGTACAGGCTGTCATAGACGAGCCGCCATACGCGCTGCGCGGGAGTGTCATTCAGCGCGATCGGGTCGAGGGTGCTCGGTTCCGACTGGACATCGACCCGCAGGGTGGTGATCGCCTTTTCTTCGGCGGTTGAGCTGTCGCTGCCGCACGCGGCTAGGACTCCGGAGGCGAGCACGCCACCGGCCAGGGCCGCGACGAATTTGCGAAGCGGGCGTACTCGTCTCGTATTCGCGAGAGCGTCTGAAGCCTCGCTCATCTCAAACTCCTGTGACGGTGATGAGTCAGATTTATGGGCTGGTCGCGCCGGAAGAGGATATTTCGGCAAGCGTCAAACTATCCGCCGACGGAACGCCTTGGTGCGGATGTCTAGTGTCTAGCACGGGCTCGTGACGCGGATCAAGAGTTTTCTCTCGCGCGGGTATATGTCTGAGCAGACCGAAAAGTTCCACAATTTTAATGGCATATTTAGGTGTTTCGTTTGGTGTTTTCGCGCTGGAGCGCGGTGCGGGTGGTCGCGACATCATTCGCGCCTGAGGATGTCCGAACGTCGCCACCGGTCGGTGTGCCGAGGCTGCGCGGGCGCTGCGGTGGCCGTGGTGCTTGGGAGGGAGCGGGTGCGGGCGACGCGCGTGGAACGCGGTTGATCATGCCGTTGACGTGCGCGGAACGTCACGTCTAGTCTCTGAAACAGTATTCCGTCTATCGAAACGAGTGGGCGATGTCCGAGACCGTGGTTATGCCGTACGTGGATTTCGTGGATCTCGACGACTGCGAACCGATCAGGATTTCTCCACCAGGCGGTAGCCAGGCCACGGCTCGAATTCTCAACCGCGAACCGGTCAGCGGCGCGATCAGCGGAGTGGTGGACCTCCCCGCGAGCGCGACCCTCCCAGCGGGCTATTGGAGCGCCGACATCGAGCTCCTCGTGCTCGGCGGCAAGCTGCGGCTCGGAGAGGAAGTGGTCGAGCGGTACGGGTACCTGTTCGTGCCCGCCGGGGTGCGCCTGCCCGCCGCCACGGTGGGGCGGGACGGCGTCCGAATCTTGGTCTTCACCTCGGGTGCCGCGGTCCACAGCGAGAGCGACGTCGACCGCGAGGGCGCGCCACGGCACCGGATGGTCGGGCCGATCCACGCCGCCGACATCCCCTGGGAGCGGCCGCGGGTCGAGAACTTCCCCGCCGGCGCGGCGCGCAAGACCCTCCGTGACGATCCGGAGACGCAGCAGGGCTTCTGGCTCCTCGGTGTCCTGCCGCACTGGGACAGTCCGTGCATGGAATGGCACACCTTCAACGAGGAGAACTACATCCTCGAGGGCGAAATCGAAACTGCGGTCGGCCTCATGCGTCCCGGCTCCTACCTGTCGCACCCGGCGGGTGAGCGCTACATCCACGGGCCGATGCGCTCCCGCCGGGGCGCGTTCCTGCTGACCCGTGCCAACGGTCCGCTGGGGAATACCTACGTGCCGACGGATTACCAGCTCACGGGGGAATGGCGTTAAGGCCACACCACCGCCGTCGCGCCCATCGTCGAGCTGCTGTGCCCGCTGAACAAGGAATCTGGAGGAGCGGTGATCGAGCGCCACTACGTCAACGTGCCCGGTGGGCAGATGCACTACCGCCGCGCGGGCGAGGGCCCACCGGTGATTCTGCTGCACTCCTCGCCGCTGTCGTCCCAGGCGATGGAGCCGTGGATCCGGGCGCTCGCCGACCACATGACCGTGTTCGCGGTCGACACCGCCGGATACGGCCAGTCTGACCCGCTCCCGATCGCGGAGCCAACGATCGACGACTACGCCCGTCGGGTCGTGGACTTCGCGGACGCGGTGGGCCTCGACCGGTTCATCGTCGCCGGCACCCACACCGGTTCCAAGATCGCGCTTAGCGTCGCGGTGCAGTTCCCCGAGCGGGTGGCGCAGCTCGTCATGGATGGGCTCGGCCTGTACACGAGCGAGGAGTTGCAGCGGCAGCTCGATCACTACACGCCGCCCATCGTCCCGAACTGGTACGGCGGACACCTCATCGAGGCGTGGCACCGCATGCGCAGCATGTGGATCTTCTGGCCGTGGTTCAACCAGACGGCCGAAGGGCGACTGGACGAGTCCGTCCCGCCGCTGCCCGAGCTGCACCAGATGACCGTCGACATGCTCCGGGCCCGGCCGGACTGGGGGCTGTCGTATCGGGCGGCGTTCCGGTACGACGCGCGTGCCGCGCTGTCCCGGCTGCGGGTGCCGGCGGTGCTGCTCGCCAAGGAGGCCGATCCGCTGCACGAGCACCTCGACCGCCTCAAGGTCGAAGCGCCGACGCTGACGGTGCGCAGCGTGGCGAACGAGCGGCACCTCGCCGAGCTCGCGGCCGCCTTCGACACCTCGCTCAACCTGCCGGCCCCACCTCCGCCCCCCGTCGTGGAGCACCGGGGCGGCACCACGCGGCGGTACGTGGTCACCTCGCACGGCCGGGTACACGTGCGGATGGACGGCGACCCGTCCGCCCCGCCGCTGCTCTTCGTGCACGGCTCGCCCGGCTCCGCCGAGAGCTTCGCGCCGCTGATCGAGGAGCTGGCCAAGGACCACCTCGTCATCGCCCCCGACACCCTCGGCAACGGCTACTCCGACGCCCCCACGGTCGCCGACCCGGACATCGCCTACTTCGCGCGCGCCTACGCGGAGGCGCTCGAGCAGCTCGCGGTGGGGCCGGTCGCCATCTACGGCAGCCACACCGGCGCGTGCATCGGGCTTGAGCTGGCGATCGCCCGTCCGGACCTCGTCCGATCCCTCGTCGCGGACGGCCTGCCGGCGTTCGACGACGAGGTGGTGGCCGACATCCTCGCCAACTACTGGGTGTCGCTGGAGCCGGAGCGCAACGGCGAACACCTGCTGCGCGCCTGGCACACGATTCGGGACGCCCAGCTGTGGTGGCCGTGGTACCGGGACGACCGGGAGCACCGGCGCCCCACGGCGCCGTCGGCGCCGGAGGACCTGCACCGGCTGGTGCTGGAGTTCCTCAAGAGCGGCCCGACGTACCGGCTCTCCTACAGCGCGGCGTTCCGGTACCGGGCGGCGGAGCGGCTGCCGAAGGTCCAGGTGCCGACCCTGGTGTGCGCCGCGCCGACCGACATGCTCTGGCAGAGCAGCCAGCAGCTCGTTGAGCAGGCGCCCGCGGTGAGCTTTGTCGCGCTGGACGCGGCAGCGGGCCGGGACGCGGCGTGGGCGGTGCGGCACCACGCGACGACGCTCGCCGAGCGCTGAGGAGCCTCCGGTGCAGGTGCGACAGAACAGCCAGGATCGCGACATCCGGTCGGTGCGGCGGGAGTACGTCGACGGCCCGTTCGGTCAGATTCACGTGCGTCGGGCGGGCACGCCGGGGGAGGGGAAGCGGCCGGTGGTGTGCTTCCACCTCACCCCCGGCTCGGGCCGGATGTACGAGGAGTTGCTCGCCGAGCTGGGGCGGGACCGCTTCGCGCTGGCGCCGGACACCCCGGGCTACGGCGCGAGTGACCCGCCACCGCAGGTGCCGACGATCCCCGACTACGCCCGGGCGATGACCGCCCTCCTCGACCACTACGGCATCGACTCGGTGGACCTGCTCGGCTACCACACGGGGTCCAAGATCGCCGTGGAGTTGGCGGTGACGCAGCCGCAGCGGGTACACGCGATCGCCTTGGTCTCGGCGCCCGTGTACACCGAGGAGGAGTTGGCCCGGCAGGCCCGTACCCTCGCCACCCCCCGGCGGATCGACGAGAGCGGCCAGCATCTGGTCGACCAGTTCCGGGAGCTGCTGCACTGGCGGCCACCGGGGACGCCGCTGGAGTTGATCCAGCGCGAGTTCGCGGAGCAGCTGCGCGCGGGGGAGCGGGCGCACTGGGGCTACCTCGCCGCCTTCTCCTACCAGCACGCCGAGTATCTCCCTCGAGTGCAGCAGGAGGTGTTGCTCCTGTGCCCGGAGGACGACCTCGAAGTCCCGACGCTCCGCGCGGAGCCGCTGATTAACCGCGGGCGTTTCGTGCGCTTGCCGGGCTGGGGCCACCAGATGATGATCACGCGGACGGCGGAGGTGGCCGCCCTGTTGCGCGAGCACTTCGACCGCTGACCCCTCGTCGCCCCGCCACCCCCGCGAGGCTCGGGTGGCGGGGCGCACCTTTTGCGGTGACCCCGGGAGGTCCCCGCGGGAGTGGCGCCGAACGCGACAGGGCCGGCCGCGACGCTGCGGCCGGCCCTGCTGCTGTGGCGCCTCCCTTAGGCGCTCGGGCGGGAGATGTACCGACCCGTGGGAGCCGCCGTGCTCACCACACCGTCGGTCATGATCTGCACGCCGCGCAGGAAGGTGTCCGTGACCTTCGCGGTCATCTCGAAGCCCTCGAACGGGGTGTACTCCTGCGCCGACTCCGAGTCCGCCGCGCGCACCGTCCACGTGTGGTTGACGTCGACCAGCGCGATGTCGGCGTCGAGCCCCACCTTGATCGCGCCCTTGCTGTTGAGGCCGAACCGCTGGGCGGGGTTCTTCGCGGTCAGCTCGGCGATCCGCCCGAAGGACAGCCCGCGCTTCCGCCCCTCAGTGATCAGACCGGGGAGCAGGTACTCCGCGCCGCCGAACCCGGACTTGGCCCGGAAGACGTCGTCGGCCGGGTCGCCGAACTTCTGCTCCTCCCGGCAGCAGGCGTGGTCGCTGACCACCCAGTCGATGTGCCCCTCGAGCAGGTGCTGCCACAGCGCCTCGACGTCCTCGCGCGGACGCAGCGGCGGGTTGACCTTGCCGCCGATCCCGCTGGCGGTGTGGATGTCGGCCAGCAGGTGGCCGATGGTCACCTCGCGGCGGAAGTTGATGTGCGGGAAGGTCTTGGCCATGAGCATGGCCGCCTCGACCGCCTTCGCCGAGGTCAGGTGCAGCAGGTTGATGTTCGGCAGCCCGGTCTCGTGCGCGAGGTAGGAGGCGATGGTGATCGCAAGGCCCTCGGAGTGGGGCGGGCGGGAGGCGCTGTAGGCCTCCAGGCCCTTGAGCTTGCCCTCCTCCTCCACCATCTTGGTGTACGCCGTCATGATCTCGGCGGTCTCGCAGTGCAGCGAGAGCGAGATCTGGTCGGCGATGTCGGGCCGCGCCTCCCGAACCGCCTGCACGCCCCGCATGACGAACTCGAAGTGGGCGTAGTCGTAGCGCTCGCCCTCCGGGATCATGAGGAACGAGCTCTGGTCGGATGACCGCCCGTGCAGCCCGTGGCTGCCGTAGAACATGAAGATCTTGAACGAGGTGACGCCGAAGTCGTTGACGAGCTTCGGCAGCTCGCCGATGTGCTGCTTGCTCATCGGCGCCAGGTGGAAGGCGTAGTCGACCAGCGACCGACCTTCGGTGGCGGCGAGCACCTGGGGGAAGAACTCCTCGTACGGGCCGCCGCGGTTGAGGTAGTACTGGCCGGTGCGCATGTAGTTGATCGCGGTGGTGACACCGCCCTGCGCACAGGCCCGGCTCTCCGTCTTGGTGTCCTCGTCCAGCGGCTGGTAGATACCCCAGTGCTGGTGGGCGTCGATCACACCGGGGAAAGCGACCCGACCTTTGCCGTCGACGACCTGAGCGGCCTCGGTCGCCGGGATGTCCGCCTCCAGACGGGCGATCTTGCCGTCCTTGATGCCGATGTCGAGACGGACCGGATCAGGCTGGCCGTCGAGGACCACAGAGACGTTCTTAATCAATAGGTCGAGCGGTGTGGTCACACGATCCTCCTAACGCGGCGGTGGTTCAGCGGGCGGTGGAGAAAGTGGAGACCAGCTCCAGCACCGGGGTGACCGACGGGAGCTTGTCGAGGGCGAGCACGCGCTCCCGGACCTCAGTGGCCACCTCGGTGGAGAGCCGTCCTCGGACGTTGTCGTCGAACTTCAGCGCGAGTTCCTCGTCGCTGAGCGGGCGTTGTGGGCCGCCCCGGTTAGTGAGGACCTCCTCGACAATCTCCTCGCCGTCGGTGGTCCGAACCGTCACGATGGCGGGGAACTGGTAAGGGAAGATCTCGTCGCAGCGGGGGTTGGGCACCACGTCGACCTTGGCCATCAACGCCCGCCGCTGGGGATCCCGCGCGAGTTCGTCGGTGAAGTCGTCGAGGCCCACGCCGAGCCCACCGCCGCCGAGCAGCCCGGCGACCACGGCGTACGGGCCGCTGAACTGCGCCTGGTACCCGGTCTCCGGGGCGCGCTTGGTCTCGATGGGCTGACCGATGGTGCGGATGACCGCGGTCGGCACGCCGATGGTGATCCGCTCGATCATCTCCGGGGTCACCCCACGGGCGCGCAGGGCCAGCCCGGCGTCGATCGAGGTGTGGGTGAAGTGGTTGGCGGGGTACGGCTTGAAGAAGATTCCGGGTACCGACCACTCCTCACCCAGGCCGCGAGTGATCTCGTCGGCGTGGAACGTGCCGTGCAGCCAGGCCTGGAAGAAGCCGAAGCGGCCCTCGAGCACCGTGGGCGGTCCCGTGAAGCCCCGGCGGACCAGCTGCGCGGCGGTCACCCCGGACTGCGCCGCCCAGCCGCAGTGCAGCCGCTTGACCGTGCCGCCCGTCCGGTTGGCCTCGATGATGCCGGAGGCCATCGAGGCGGTGATGCCGAGCGCGTGGAGGATGCCCTTCTCGTCCGCGCCGTAGAGCATCGCCGCGGCGACCGCGCTGCCCATCGCGCCCGTGATCGAGGTCGCGTGCTGGCCGTGCTCGAAGAACACCGAGTTGCCCAGCTCGTGGTCGTAGCCAGCCATGCCGAGCCGGACCGCGACCTCGAGCCCCATCGCGATGGCCCGCACGACCTGCTGCCCGCTGGCGCCGACGTGCTCGGCGACGGCGAGCGCCGCGGGGACCACGCTGGCGCTGGGGTGCAGCACCGAGGGCAGGTGGGTGTCGTCGTAGTCCAGCGAGTGCGCCAGCACGCCGTTGCCGAACGCTGCTTGGGCCGCGGTGACCGCCTGGGGCACGCCGACGATGTGGGCCTGCGGGTGGCCGCCCTGGTCGAGGAGGTGGTCGATGATGGCGGCGCTGGTGTCGAGACGGTGCGCGGCCACGCACAGGCCGAGCACGTCCAGCACCCGCTGGCGCACGCTCGCCGTGACCTCATCGGGCACGCCCTCCGCGGCGACCCGCGCGGCGCACGCGGCGAGCTGCTCGCCCAACGTCTGATCAGCCATTGCTGATCACCGCCAACGGCCGTACGGGCGAACCGGTCGCGCCGAAGAACGGCAGCGGGGACAGGATGAACACGAATTCGTAGACCGCCTCGCTGGCGAGCTGCTCGAGGTTCAGGGTCTCGATGATGTAGATGCCGTGCTCGACGAGGAGCACCCGGTGCGCGGGCAGCAGGGAGTGCCCCGCGCCGGGGGCGAGCCGCTCGAAGGCGATGGTGTCCGCGCCCGCCGCGTGGACCCGCTTCTCGGCGAGCCAGGTCGCGCCGGCGGTGCTGACCCCGGGCACACCCGAGGTCTGCCCCATGAACAGCTCCTTGTTCGTGTCGAAGTGCTGACCCCACCCGCTGCGGATCAACACGACGTCCCCGGCGCCGATCTCGGTGCCCTGTCGCGCGACCGCGGCCTCCAGGTCTTCCACCGTGATCTCGTACCCGGGCTCCAGGCAGGTCACGCCCTTGAGCGCGGGAATGTCGAGGAGGACGCCACGCCGGATGATCGGCTCGATGGTGTGGGCGCCCAGCTTGACGAACTTTCCGCCCTCCATCGCCTCGTCCACACGGAGGCCGCCGTAGAGCTTTCCGTCCTGCGAGACGTGGGCGAGCGCGTCGATGTGGGTGCCGACGTGGGTCCCCATGGTGATCATGTCGTTGGCGGCAGACCCGCCATCGGCGCGCACCATGTCCCCGTGCCGGCGCGGCAGCGAATGCCAGTACGCCGGGTGGTTGGGGGACTGGGGCATACCGACGGTGAGACGTCGACCCAAGTCGATAATGCGAACGCCCGCACGGACGATGGACAGCAGGGGATCCTCGGTGCTCATCTTCTCCTCGGGGGAATCGGTTGGCGGATGAGCTAGGGCTCAGTAGACGATTTGGCGCGCGCGGAGATCGGCGATCGTGGCTGGGTCGCAGCCGAGCTCGTCGATGAGGATCGCGTCGGTGTCGGCGCCCTTCGCTCGTCCGGTGAATCGAATACGGCCCGGTGTCTCCGACATCCGCCACATCACGTTGTGCATCTTGATCCGGCCGAGATCCGGGTCCGGGACGTCGACGATCATCTGCGTGGCCTGGACGTGGGGGTCTTCCACGATGTCCTTGGCGTTGTAGATGGGCGCGACGGCGGCGCCGGCTTCGGTGAAGGCGGCGATGACCTCGTCGCGGGTGCGCTGCGCGATCCAGCCCCCCACGTACTCGTCGAGCAGGTCCGCGTGCTCGGCCCGCGTCCGCCCGGAGGCGAACCAGGGTTCCTTGATGACCTCGGGGTGACCGACGAGCGTGAGGACGCGCTCGGCGATGGACTGCGCACTGGTGGAGATGGCCACCCAGTGGCCGTCCTTGGTCTGGTAGGTGTTCCGCGGCGCGTTGTTGGTCGACCGGTTGCCGTGCCGCATGGGGATCTTGCCGAGCTGGTCGTAGACCGTCGGGCCCGGACCCACCGCTGTCATGATCGGCTCAAGCAGGTTGATGTCGATGACCTGGCCGCGCCCGCCGTTCCGCTCCCGCGCGAAGAGCGCCATGCTCGCCGCCGAGGAGGCGGCGATGCCGCAGATGCTGTCGGCGAGACCGAAGGCCGGCAGGGTCGGCGGGCCGTCCGGCTGCCCGGTGAGGTGCGCGAAGCCGCTCATCGCCTCGGCGAGCGTGCCGAAGCCCGCCCGCGAGGCGTAGGGGCCGGTCTGGCCGAAACCTGTGATCCGTACGATCACCAGGCCGGGGTTGATCTCGTGGAGCTTGTCCGGCCCGACGCCCCACCGCTCCAGGGTGCCGGGGCGGAAGTTCTCGACGACAACGTCGGCGGTCTTCGCCAGCTTGAGGAAGAGCTCCGCGCCCTCGGGGGCGGAGAGGCTCAGCCCGATCGTCCGCTTGTTCCGCGAGATTTCCTTCCACCACAGCGGGACGCCGTCCTTGCTTTCGCCGTGTCCGCGCATGCTGTCCCCGGCGACCGGGTGCTCGATCTTGATGACCTCCGCACCGAAGTCACCAAGGATTTGGCAGCACAGGGGACCGGCCAGGATCGTCGACACGTCGAGAACCCGAATGCCGCTCAGGGGACCGTCTGACACCGACATTCCTCTCTGGTCTCTCGGATGTTCCAATGCACGGAACGACGTTTCGTTAGACGGTATCCGAGGGGGAATGGGCAGTCAATGGGGGATCGCCCTCTTCGCCCCCGCGAGATGCACCGGTTTGAGCTGGTACGGGGCCTTTTGATGTGGCGGCCGGCTCATTGCCCGCCGGCCGGCGGGCCCACCGCAGCCACAGCGCGGCGGGGATGAGGAGCACGCCGGTCGTCACCAGCGCGACCCGCTCCCCGGCGACTCCGGGGACGTGGCTCGCGAGCTGCGCGATGCTGCCCAAGACGGCGATGCCGAGGACGCCACCGACCTGACGCATCAAGGCCAACGTGGCGAGCGCCGAGGCGGACCGCTCAGCCGGCACCCGCTCCAGCACCGCCTGGGTGTCGAAGGAGTAGAGCACCCCACAGGTCAAGCCGACGAGGACCAGCGGCAGGGCCAGGGCAGCGATGGGGGCGACCGCGAGCGCGCCGAGGGCGATGTAGGTGAGCGCCATCCCGGCGGCGCTCCCGCTCATGACGACGAGAGGCGGGCGCCATCGCGCGAGAGGACCGGCCAGGCGACCGGCCAGGGGCATCCCGAGGTTGGAGATGATCAGGAGCACGCCGGTGACGACCGAACCGACGCCCCGCTGCTCTTGCAGGTAGATCGACAGCAGGAAGATGCCGCCCGAGGTCGCCAAGTTGTACAGCAGGGCGGCACCGAGCACCGCGGTGTACTGCCGGTTGCGCAGGAGCGCCAGGTCCAGGACGGGGTGCCGCACGCGCTTCTCCACCGCGACGAACAGCGCGAACGCGACCAGCGCGCCCGCCGCGGCCATCGCTGCCGCGGTCAGTTGGGCGTCGGCTCGCCCGATACGGCCGACTTCGATCAGCGCCCAGCAGAGCAGCCCGAGCCCGGTGGAGGCGGTCAGGAGGCCCGCGACGTCGATGGAGCGGCTCCGCTGACGCGGGGTGTCGACGAGCCGGCGCAGCCCGACCGCGCTGAGCAGCCCGGCCGGCACCATGACCGCGTAGGTGTAGCGCCACCCCACGGTCTGGGCGAATGCGCCGCCGGCGAGTGGGCCGAGGACCAGGCCCGAGGAACTGATCATGAGCCAGAACCCGAAGGCGGTCGCGCGGTGGGTGCCGTCGCCGAGGTTGTGGCCTAACAGCGCCGCGCCGTTGGGCAGCATCAGCGCGACGCCGATCCCTTGGATCACCCGCGCGATGAGTAGGGTCGTCGCGTCGGTGGAGAACAGGGTGAGCAGCGCGCCGCAGGAGAACACGAGGAATCCGGCCTGCATGGTGGCGCGGGCGCCCCAGAAGTCACCGAGGGTGCCGCTGATCGGCAGCGCTACGGCGGCCGCGAGCGGCAACACCGAAGTGATCCACTGGAGGGTGCTGAGGTCGATGGCGAGGTCGCTGCGGATCGCGGCCAGCGCTGTCGTGAACGACGACTGGTCGAACGTCGCCAAGGCCAAGCCGGTGGCGCAGAGGACCGCTGTCAGTTTGAACGAGCGTCGAACGGGAACCGCGGCTGATTGCTGCTGACGCGTCACGAACCCCCTCTCGCCGTTAACCCGGCGTTGACTCGGCGTGAAAGCCCACCGTAGTGTACGTGAAACGGCATTCCGCGCAATGGAATGATGGGTGTCCTTGAGATCGGCCGATCACTAAGGAGGGCCTTGTGCTCCCGCGCTCCTACCTGTACGTGCCTGGCGATGCCCCGGAGAAGCTCCACAAGGCGTTGGGGCGCGGTGCGGATGCGCTGATTGTTGATCTTGAGGATGCGGTGGCGCCAGCCCGGAAAGCTGAGGCGCGGACCGTCGTGGCGGAGTGGCTGCGCACGCTGCCCGCCGCGGGTGACCAGCCAGTCCAGCTGTGGGTGCGGATCAACCCCGGCGAGCTGGGACACGAGGACGTGCGCGCGGTCGTAGGGCCCGCGCTCACCGGCGTCATGCTCGCCAAGACCGAGTCGGTGGCGGATCTGCGCGCTCTCGACGACGTCCTCACCGAGGTCGAGGAGAAGGCAGGGCTGGCCCGCGGCAGCGTCCAGGTCGTCCCACTGCTGGAATCCGCCGCCGCTGTGCTGCGCGCCCAGGACATCGCCACGGGTCCCCGGGTGGTCCGCCTCCAGGTCGGCGAGGCGGATCTCGGAGCGGACACCGGTATCACCCCAGGGGAGGACGAACGCGAGTGGGCGATGATCCGCGCCCACGTCGTCCTCGTCAGCGCCGCGGCCCGGATCAACCCGCCCGTCGCGCCGGTGTCGACGAACTTCCGGGACCTGGAGAAGCTGCGCCGGTCGACCGAGGCGCTGGCTCGGCAGGGCTTCGTGGGTCGCGCATGCATTCACCCCGCGCAGATCGCGGTGGTCAACGAGGTCTTCACCCCGGACGAGGCCACCGTCGCCGCCGCCCGTGACGTGGTCACCGCGTTCGACGCCGCGATGGCGGAAGGCCGCGGCGTCGCCGTAGGCCCGGACGGCCGAATGATCGACGAAGCGGTGGTGCGCAACGCGCGGCGGGTGCTGAGCCTCGCCCGGTAGGCGACGTGTCCCCGGACACGGCTGACAGTCAAAGGAGCCAGAGGTGAGCCTCCGTCACGTGCACGAGGTCGTGGTCGCCAGCGCCGATGTGGCGGCCGCGGTTCAGTTCCATCGCCAGGCCTTCGGCTTCGAGGTGCTGGCGGGCAGCGTCGACAGCGCCGACGGCGTGCTGCTCGGCGTACCCGGTTCACCCAGTGGCCGCCTGCGGCTCGTTCCCGCGTCGGCGGCGCCCACCACTCCGCCGAACGTGTGGGATCCCGGTCCCCGCCTGCTCGGGATCTACTCCCGCGACCTGGACGCCACGGTCGAGGCGATCGCCGCGGCGGGTGGCGCCCCCCGCACCCCGGTGACCTACGCGTACGGCGGGGGGAGCCTGTCGGAGCTGGTGGCCCGCGGTGCCGACGGCGTGTGGTGGACGATCCCGAAGGCCGTCGCCGGCGCGCACCGCCCCAGCCCGGCGCTGGAGGGCGACGCCCAGCGGCTGCACTCTGAGCTGCACACCGTCGTGCTGGTCGTCGACAGCCAGGAGCACGACGCGGCGGTGCAGTTCTTCACGTCCGCCGGAATGCGGGCGATCTTCGACGGCACGATGGCCGGCGCGGAGTTCGAAGAGCTCGTCGGCATGCCGCCGGGTGCGCAGCTGCGGTTGGCCTTCCTGGTGGGTCCGGACGCGGCGCCCGCGCGACTGGAGATCATGTCCTTCACCGGGGTGCCCGTCACCCCGCGGACGGCGGAGCCCGTGGGGATCACCCGGATCGTCTTCGCCGCCGATGACCCGTCCGCGACCCGTCAGGCCCTGCTGGCCGCCGGAGCCGAGGACCTCGGCGACGGCGTGCTCCGCGGGCCGGTGGGGGTGGAGATCGCCCTTGTCCCGGCCGCCGAGACCGCGGCGCCGGCCACCGAGGCGGCGGACGCCGGCCGGACCATCGTCGTCATCGGCGGTGGCAGCAGCGGGCTCTGCACCGCGATCGCCGCGGCCCAGAACGGCGCCCACGTCCACCTCGTCGAAAAGCAGTCCCGCATCGGCGGGATGCTCCACATCGCCAACGGCGAGTTCTCCGGCGCCGGTACCCGTCGCCAGCGGGAGCGGGGTATCGACGACGATCCCCAGCGTCACTTCGAGGACGTGCTGCGCCTGTCGCACGGCAAGGTCAACCGGGAGCTGGCGTGGCTGTCGGTGAGCCTGCAAGGGGAGCTGGTCGACTGGCTCGACGAGAACGGCTTTGAATTCCACCCCGACACACCGGGCTTGGTGCACGGCCACGAGGTTTACTCGGTGCCGCGCACCTACTGGGGTGTCAAGTACGGGTTGTCGGTGCTCCAGCTCCTGGAGCGGATGCTCACGCCGCTCGTCGAATCCGGACGGGTCACCCTGCACCTCAACACCCGGGTGACCAAGCTGGTGACCGTCGACGGCCGGGTGTGCGGGGTCCAGGTCCGCCGCTCCGACGGCAGTGGTGAGGAGTGGCAGATCCGCGGCGACGCGGTGGTGCTCGCCACCGGTGGGTACGACGCGAACGTGGAGCTGCGGAACCAGTTCCTCCCCGAGCACTGCCGATCGGCGCTGATCGGCTGCCTCGACCACGCCACCGGCGACGGTCTGCTCATGGCGCGGGAGCTCGGCGCCGCGGTCTCCCACGACGGGATCTTCCTGCCCGTGATGGGGCTGATCCCGGATCCGAACCGGCCGGGCTTCGCCGTGGACTACCGCGAGGCGTTCCTGGAGATGGCGCCCGCGTACCGCACGCCGTACGAGATTTGGGTCAACAAGCGGGGCGAGCGCTTCGTCGCGGAGGACACCACCAGCCCCGAGCAGCGCGAGCGGGCGCTCCTCGAGCAGCCTGACGTGACCATGTACGTGGTCTTCGACCAGACGGCGGTCGAGAACGCCCCCGTGCCGTTGATCCGGAACAACACCGGTGACTGGACCAAGGAGCGGTTCGCGGAGGCGTGCCGGACCAGTCCGTGGGTCACCCGGGCCGACACCCTCGCGGAGCTCGCCGAGAAGCTCGGCATCGATCCGGAGAGGTTGGTGGCGACGGTAGAGCGGTACAACGCCGCCGTCGACTCCGGCACCGACCCCGACTTCGGGCGGACCACCCTGCCCACCCGCATCGCCACGCCCCCGTTCTACGCCGTCACGAGCGTGGCGGCCTCGATCCTCTCGCGCGATGGGCTGCGGGTGAACACCGACATGCAGGTGCTGACCGAGGCCGGCACGCCGATTCCGGGCCTGTACGCGGTGGGCGAGGTCCTCGGCAACAACGTCTTCGCGGGCGACAACTACGTCGGTGGCATGAGCGTCACACCAGCTATGACCCTCGGTCGCAGGCTCGGTGCTCGCCTTGCCGCTGCGGTGAAGTAGGGGAGGAGTGCAGGGATGAGTGACGAGCCATTGATCCAAGGGATCAACGCGGCGTTCGTCGGCGTCACGAATCCGGACGACCATCTGAAGTTCTACTGTGACCAGCTGGGTTTCGCGGTCGCGGAGACCGGACGGCTCAGCGCCGCCGAGGCCTCGGCGATCTGGGGTGAGGGCGTCGGCGAGATCGGCGTGACGGTGCTGACCGCCGCCGGCGCGGACCATGGCCGGATCGTGCTGCTCCAGGTGCCAAACCCCGGCCCCGCCGTCTACCCCCACTCGGCCGACTTCGGCTTGGCCGGCATCGACCTGTACACCCGGGACATCCAGGAGTCGCACCGGGTGTTGACGGCGGCCGGCTACTCGTGGGTCACGCCTCCGGCGACCTGGGAGGTGCCGCTGGGGGAGAAGGTCGTCACGGTCACCGAGGGCTTCTGCAACGCCCCGGAGGGCACCGCGGTGGTGTTCGTCCAGCCGGCCGTGCCGCGGGGCACGGCGGCGTGGGACGCCGAGCCAGACCGCTTCTACACCGAGCTCACGTCGGTGGTCTGCCACGTTCCCGACTTCGAGTCGGAGATTCGGTTCTGGGGGCCGGACGGGCTCGGGCTGTCGCAGTGGTATGACGCCACGTTCAGCCACCCCGGGCTGGACGAGATGGCGAGCCTGCCGTCGGGCACCGTCATGCGGCTGTCGTTCTTGGCTGGCCCGACGACGGCGCGGATCGAGGTCACCTGCATCCAGAACCGCACGATGGGGCGGGACCGGCGGGCCGAGCAGCGGACCGCGCGGCACCTCGGCCACACCGGCTGGCTGGTGCGGACGCGCGATCTCGACGCGACGGTGGCGCGAGTCCGGGAGCTCGGCGGGACGGTCCTGACCGGACCGGTGCCCGGGCCGAAGGTGCTTTTCGCCGAAAAGCGGGTAGCGATGGTGGATACCCCAAACGGCATTCCGGTGACGTTTGTCGAGCACGCGAGCTGAGGCGCCCCTTTTTCAGCGTGCTGAGGCGGAGCCGGTGATCCGGCGTCGAGACAGTTTTCTCATCCATTTGGAATACGCGTTCCGAGTTTTGGAACTTTCTCAGGAAAGGGGCAGAGTTGCGTCCCCACGTTGAAATCATTCACGAAGACGACTACATCTGGCACGCGGCTGAGCTGCCGTTCGGTGAAGGCCGCGCGAGCGAGCGCCGCCTCTCCGTCGACGAGGAAGATGGTTCGTCTTCGCTGCGGATCGACTTCCACACCGACTGGGGCCGGGGGCCGGGTATTCACCACGCCAACACGGAGTACTTCGTCCTCGAAGGCTCCATGACCGTTGGCGACCGGACCATCGGCAAGGGCGGGTACCTGTACGCCCCCAAGGGCGTTCCCGTGGACGCCATCAAGTTCTCCGAGGGCACCAAGATCCTCCACTACCGCGAATACGGCGACGCCGGATTCGACCCGGTCGACTCGGTCAACGCCCCGCGGTGGCCGGAGGCGCGCGAGGACGTCATCATCCTCGACACCGAGGCGATGAAGTGGGACGCGGTCCCCAACCCTGGCCCGATGCCGGGTCTGTACATCAAGTACCTGCACGTCGACCCGGTGACCGGCTTCTACACCCGGCTCGTGCACGCGCAGGAGGGGTGGGCTGACCACCGTCTGGCCCACCACCCGTGCTACGAGGAGGCCTACACCCTCCAGGGCCACATGGAGTACAACTTCGGCACCCTCAAGCCGGGCGTCTACTTCTTCCGGCCGGCGCGCATCAAGCACGGCCACTTCACCACGATGGAGGGCGGCGCGACCTGGCTGCTGCGCTCCGACGGTGAGCTGTTCAACTGGTACACCCAGAACGAGTGGGTGCGGTGGGGCGGCGAGGCCCTCAACTACGGCCCCGTGGGCGCCAAGCACCCGCTGCGCTGGTCGCAGTCCTCGCACGACCTGGCCCAGCCGTGGCGGACCGAGGCCGACGAGGAGATGCTGCGCAAGTCCTGGGAGTACGTCAAGGAACAGGGCGCTCCCGACGACCCGATCGCGATCCACGGCAAGGGCATCGACAAGTCGCTGATCGCGATCGCCAAGGCGCTGGACGCCGCGCAGCTGCAGGGTGGCCACTCGCGGAACCTGGGCGAGGGGCACAGCCACGACCACGACCACGAGCACAGCCACGACCACGACCACAGCCACGAGCACGCGCCGGTGACGCTCACCTGGGACGTCGACCCGCGGGCGATGGAGCACCCGGCCGAGCGCACCGACGAGCGCGCCTACAACTGGGGCGCCGGTCGGGCGTGGAAGCAGGGTGAGCCGATCCCCGCGCCGATCCTCTCCACGCTGCCGGTGCGGTCGCGCTCGTGTGGCCGTTGGGACGGCGACGGCATGTGATCCGAGCTGGTCTCCGCGCCCTCGCCGGGCGCGGAGACCAGCCAATGTGTGCGACCTGCCGAATGACGAGAAGGAGACAGGTGTGACTGGCCAGGCGGCTCAGGCGCAGGAGACCACGTACGACGTTGTCGTGGTGGGGGCGGGCACCGCGGGACTCCCATGCGCGATCACCGCTGCTGAGGGCGGGGCCCGAGTCCTGCTGGTGGAGAAGGACGCTCAAATCGGCGGCACTCTCCACATTTCCGGCGGTCATATGTCCGCCGCAGGTACTCGCCGGCAAGCCGAGCGCGGCATTGTGGACTCCCCAGAGGAGCACCTGGCCGACATTCGGCGCATCAGCAAAGGCACCGCCCGTGAGGACTTGATTCAAATTCAGGTGCGGCACGCTGCCGAGACCATCGACTGGTTGGACGACCTGGGGTTCAATTTCGCGCCGGAGACCCCACGGATCATCTACGGGCACGAGCCGTACAACACCCCGCGCACCTACTACGGGCGCGACGAGGGTCTGTCGATTTTGGAAGTCCTCCGCAAGGAGTTGGAGCGGGTCCAGGCGGCGTACGACCTAACACTGTGGACGAACGCGCCGGTGACGGAGATTCGCCAGGACGCGCAGGGACGCGTCTGCGGAGTCACCGTCTTCCGGGATGGTCGCGACATCGCCGTCGATGCGCGGCACGTCGTGCTCGCGACGGGCGGTTTCGGCTCCGATCCGGAGCTCTTCGCTGAGCTTGAGGGCTCGCCCTTGGTGTCGGCCGCGTACAAGACCTCGACGGGGGACGGCATCCACCTCGCCCGGGCGCTGGGCGCGGGCCTGCAGGGCAAGGGGACCTACTTGCCCACCTTCGGCGGGCTGCCGGATCCCCGGACCCCGGGCCGGGCGAACTGGGGTGACCGGCAGCGGCTGACTCGGGAGCGCCCGCCGTTCGAGATCTACGTCAACCGGGACGGACGGCGGTGGGTGGCCGAGGACGAGCCGTCGATCGACGAGAAGGAACGGGCGCTGACCCAGATTCCTGACCAAACCTTCTGGACCGTCTTCGACGACTACGCGCTGAGCCAGTCGACCGGGCCCATGGAGATGATCGTGGGCTACGGCCCCGACGAGGTTCGGGCGATGATGAACAAGCGGGAAGGCCTGCACAGCGCGGACACCCTCGAGGAGCTCGCCGCGTTGGCGGGTATCAACCCGGCGAACCTCGTGGAGACGGTGGCGCGCTACAACGACGCCGTGGCGCGCGGGGTCGACGAGGAGTTCGGGCGGAAGCACCTGCCCGCCCCGATCGCCCAGCCGCCGTTCTACGCGATCCGCAACCACGGCATCACGTTGGTCACCTTCGTCGGTCTCGACATCGACGACACCTTCACCGTGCGTACCGAGGCCGGCGAGCGCATCGAGGGGCTCTACGCCATCGGCGAGGTGATCGGAGCGGGGGCTACCTGCGGGAACAGCTTCTGCTCCGGCATGCTCGTCACGCCGGCGCTGACGTTCGGCAGGCTGCTGGGGCGGCGCTTGGCCGCCACGCGGTAAGCCGCGTCGCGACCGTGAGGGGGAGATAGGGAACTGGGCCGACCGGAGAATCCGGTCGGCCCAGTGCTCTGTGCGCGCCCCGTCAGGTCTGGCGCGGTGACCTCCCTCAGGCGTTGGTGTCCGGGCGCAGCCAGTCACCGGTGCCGTACGGGTCCGGCAGCGGCTGCGAGCCGTGCTCGTGGATGATCCGCCAGACACCGTCGGCGCCGCGGCGCAGTCCCCAGGTCATCCGCATGCGCAGCGGGCGCGGCTGACCCGCCCCTTCGAACTCGTACTGGATGACACCGCAGACCAGCGCCAGGTCAGCGCCCTCGAAGACCTCCGGCCCTTCGGTCCACTGCCAGTTCAGCAGCCGAATGGGGGCTTGGAAGTAGTCCCGCCATCCCTTGTGGATACGCTCGCCGCCCTTGTTGGTCCACCGTGGGCCTTCCGGGTAGATGAACACGTCGGGCGACTTGTCGAAGCAGTCGAGCACCCCGTCGAGGTTGCGCTCCTTCAGCGAATCGAGCATGAAGCTAGCGGTCTCCAAGGGGGTGCGCGTCGTCGAGCCGATCATGCTGTTCTCCGATCTGGTCGTGAGCGATGGTGATCGAGGTCAATGGGGGAGTGGCACGGAGACGGGTGGTGGACGGCGATGCGGTGTGCCTGGTAAGAGCCGGTCCTGCGGGGAGACCCCGCAGGACCGGCTGTCGCGGGTGGACTGGCCTCGACCGTGTTACTCAGCGATCCAGGCGCGGTCCAGGTTCCGGAGGCTGAACAGGGAGGACGGGGTGTACCCCTTCAGCCGCTTCGAGTTGGCCTCCACGTAGCGCGCGGTGACCGTGGCGATGTACGGCACCACCTCGAGCTCGTACTCCTGCACGGCCCGCCACGCGGCCTCGGGGTCCTTGGGGTCGCTCATCGCGTTGACGAGCAGCTCGTCCATCTTCGGGTCGGTGAACTTGATGTAGTTGGAGTGCGAGCTGCTGTGCAGCGCGGCGTACATGTACATGGGCGTGAACCCGGAGGTGATGCCGCCCTCGATGTCCAGCAGCATCAGGTCGAAGTCACCGGAGAGGAGCTTGGGCAGGTAGCTAGCCGCCTCCTCCGGGGACAGCTGGACGTCCAGGCCGAGTTCCTTGAGGTTCGACTGGATGATGGTGCCGACCGCGGTGGCGGTGGGCTCGTTACGGGTCACCAGCTCGATCTTGGTGCCGGGCTTGACCCCCGCGGCCTCCATCTCCGCCTTGGCCTGCTCGAGGTTCGGCTTGTCGCCGTAGGCCGTGCCCAGCTGCTCGTTCCAGTACTGCGTGCCGCTCGCCATGAGGGTCGACGCGGGCGTCGCGGCCCCCTTGAACACGACCTCGGCGATCTGGCCACGGTCGATCGCCAGGGCGATCGCCTTGCGGAAGTGCGCGTTCGACGTCGGCCGGCTCTTCTTCTGCGACGGGAAGAGCGTCGGCATCAGGGCCGACTTCGGCGTGATCGTCACGTTCACGCCACGGGCCTTGAGGGTCTCGATCTGGTTGAACGGGACCATCGGCATGACGTCGGAGTTGCCGCCGGAGATGTTCGCGATGCGGGCGGCGTCCTCCTTGACGATCCGCATGACAACGCGGTCGACGTAGGGCAGGTCCTTGATGAAGTAGTTCTCGTTGCGCTCAAGGATGACCTGCGAGCCCTGGTCCCAGCGGACGAACTTGAACGGGCCCGTGCCCATCGCGGTGCTCGCCCACGTCTCGTCCGGCACGTACGGCTTGGACGAGCTGATGATCGGGACCTGGGCGAGCATGCCCTGCAGCACCGAGTGCGGCCGCGACAGGGTGAGCTCCACCGTGGTGTCGTCCGGCGTCTTCACCTCCTTGATGGGCGACAGCGCGGCGTACCACGTGGCGCCGTTCTTGGGGTTGATGACGGCGTTGATGGTGTGCGCGACGTCCTTGGAGGTGAAGCGGGAGCCGTCGTGCCACGTCACGTCATTCCGCAGGGGAATGGTGTACGTCAGCCCGTCCTCGCTCACCTTCGGCTGGTCGCTGGCCAGCTCCGGGTGGAGGTTGCCGTCCTCATCCCAGCGGTAGAGGGTGCTGTAGATGAGGGAGTAGACATTGAAGGAGCCGAAGACGTTGTACTTCAATGGGTCGAGGCTCGTGGGGTTCGAGACCCAGTCGATGGTGATGGTGCCGCCCCGGCGGGGAGTGGTCGCGGCATCGTCACCATCGCCGCTGCTCGAGTTCGAGCCACAGGCGGACACCGCCGCGGCGAGCGCCACGGCCGCGGCGGCCGCCCTCAGGCCTCGGCCTGAGCGACGCAACATGCCCATGGATTTCTCCTCTTTTCTTTCTTCTTCAGGGGGTCGGGTGCTCGTGGGTGGTCGGGGGTGACGGCCACCCCTCGTCCTCCACCAGTTCGGCGAGGACATAGGTCGTCGCGAGACGGTCGGAGCGCAGCTGGACGAGCGTGACGAAGTCGTCATCGGTGACCCACAGGTGCTCGACGATCCCCGGCTGGACGCTCACGACGAAGTGCGACGTGGCGAACTCGCCGGCGGGGACGCGGACCGTTTCGTGGCCGACGAACCGGATCCGGAGGTTCGGGTGATGTTCGATGAGCGGGCCGGTGGAGCCATCGGCGAGCAGCGACGACGCGTAGCCGTGGCGTACGGGGTGCCAGTCGCCGTGGCGGGGGCACGCCGGCGTAATCCACGCGTCGGCGGCGACCGCGTGCGGGACGAAGAAGTCAAGATCGCCGTCGATGCGCAGCTGCTGGCTCAGGAGTCCGGCGCGGGTGTGGCTGTGGCCGGAGAGCAGGCCCGGCTCGAACCAGAAGCGGCCTTCCCCGAGGAACTGACCCTGGTGCCGCTGACTGACGAACGAGCGCAGCGGCCGCATGCGCGCGTCGACGCTGTGCAGCACCCACCGCTCGAGGCGGGTGTCGGTGATGCGGCAGTGCGCCGATAGGGTCTTCGTCCCGTCGTCGTCGATGCTGACCGACCACCGCTCCTGACCGCGCAGGCCGCGGTCGCCGCGGTACTCGATCAGGCCGTGCCGAAACGTCGCCATCGCCATCGCTCTCTCAGCCCGGCGTCCGGGCGGGTGGAAGGGGGAATGGGCCGTCGCCAGCGCTCAGGCGACTGACTCGGGCGCACCCGTGGGGAGCTGGTCTCGGGTGCGGACGTGGCAGGCGAGGAGCCGGCCACCGGACAACGTGGAGATCACCGGGTATTCCGTGCGGCACCGCTGTTCAGCCAGCGGGCAGCGGGGGTGGTAGTAGCAGCCGGAGGGTGGGTTCACCGGCGAGGGGATTTCGCCAATCGGAGCCCGGTACGGGCGAGCGGCTTCCGGATCGGGGCGCGGCACCGCCTCCAACAGCGCTTGGGTGTACGGGTGCAGCGGACGGTGCTCGAGCGTCTCGGTATCGGCGCATTCGACCAGCCGACCGAGGTAGAGCACCGCGACCCGGTCGGCGATGTAGGAGACGGAGGCGAGGTCGTGGCTGATGAACAGCAACGACAGGTTGAGCTCCTGCTTGAGGTCGATGAGGAGGTTCATCACCTGGGCCCGGACGCTCACGTCGAGCGCGGCGGTGGGCTCGTCGGCAATGAGGAAGTCCGGATTGGTGCTCAGCGCGCGGGCGATGCCGACGCGCTGGAGCTGCCCGCCACTGAGCTCGTGGGGGTAGCGACCCGCGAGCTTGCGCGACAGGCCGACCATGTCCAGCAGTTCGTAGGTGCGCCGCTGCCGCTCCGCCGGGCTGCCCAGCCGCTGCACCTTCATTGGCTCTTGGATGATCTGGGTGACGGTGTAGCGCCGGTTCACCGACGAGTAGGGGTTCTGGAAGACCATCTGCATGCGCCGCCGGATATCCCGCGCGGCCTTGCCCTTGGCCCGGTGGACGTCGACGCCGTCGAACAGGACGCGACCCGCCGTCGGCCGGTAGACGCCCATGATGGTCCGCGACAGGGTGCTCTTGCCGGAGCCGCTTTCGCCGATCAGCCCCACGGTCTCGCCTCGACCCACGGTGAGGCTGACCCCGTCGAGGGCGTGGACCACGGGCCGCTGCCGGGACAGCCGCAGACCACCGATCGGGAAGTGCACCCGCAGGTCTTCGATGCGGAGGAGAGGCTTCACGTCATTCATGCCGGCCTCCTTTGCGCGCCGCCCGTGGGCGCGGATGACGTGACCAGGTGACAGGCGGCCCGGGCCGCGCCGGGCTCGGCAGCGGGGGGCATGACCGGCCGAGTGTGTTCACAGAGGTCACTGATGCGGTCCCGGCACCGTGGCGCGAACGCGCAGCCCGGGACGTCCACCGAGAGGTCCGGTACCCGCCCGGGCATGGTCTCCAACCGCTTCCCGTTGCGCGGGAAGGACGGGATCGCTTTGAGCAGTTGCCGGGTGTAGGGGTGTTGGGGGTTCCGGAAGAGGTCCCGGACCGGGGCCTCCTCCACGATCCGTCCGGCGTACATGACCATCACGCGGTCGCAGATCTCCGCGACGACCGACAGGTTGTGCGTCACCAGGACGACGGCCATGCCGCGTTCGTCGCGCAGCCGGCGGATGAGCTGGAGCACCTGTGCCTCGATCGTCACGTCGAGGCTGGTGGTGGGCTCATCGGCGAAGAGCACCTTGAGCCGGTCGCTCGCGCAGGCGAGCGCGATCATGATCCGCTGGAGCTGGCCCTGACTGAACTGGAACGGATAGGACGAAAGCTTCCCGCGGCCGTCGATCCCGACGCCCTTGAGGAGCTCCAACGCCCAGGCGTCGAGCTCTTTGCGGCTCTTGTCCGGCGCGAGGCGCTTGAGGAAGCGACGGAGCTGACTGCCGATCGTCCACGCGGGATTGAACGCGTTGATCGGATCCTGCGAGACGAGCGACATCTCGATGCCCCGCAGGCGCCGGTACTCCTCGCGCGGCAGCGACCGCACGTCTCGGCCGGCGATCTCCAAGACGTCGGCGTGGGTCTCGCCGCGCTCGCCGATGAGGTCCAGCACGGACTTGAGGACCGTGCTCTTGCCCGAGCCGCTCTCCCCGACCAGACCGACGATCTCTCCGGCGTAGACGTCGAAGGAGACGCCCCGGACCACGGAGATCTCCCGGTCTCCGGTGCGGTAGACCGTCCGGAGGTTCTCGACCCGCAACGCCAGTGGTCTCGGGTGGCTGCCCGGTGTCGCCATTCGTTCGTTCACGGCTTGGTCAGCTCCGATCGCGAAATCTTCCGAACCGAGGAGCGCACGCGTGGGTCGAGGTGGTCGCGCAGGTCATCCCCGAGCAAGTTGAACGCGAGGACGGCCAGGGCGAGGGCGAGCGCGGGGAAGACCACCAACCACCAGCAGCCGAGGGTGAGGTAGGTCCGCCCGTCGGCCAGGAGGGTTCCCCAGCTCGCGTGCGGCGGCTGCACCCCAAGGCCGAGGAAGGAGACCGCGGCCTCCACGACGACGGCACTACCGAAGGCGAACGCCGCCTGGACGACCAAGGGGGCTGCGATGTTCGGCAGGATGTTGTTGATCAGAATGTGCCGGCGGCGGGCGCCGAAGGTCCGGGCCGCGACGATGTACTCCTCTTCCATCTCCGCGAGCACGCTGGACCGCGCCACCCGGGCGAAGATCGGGACGAACACCAGCGCGATCGCCAGTGTCATCAAGGGAATCGTGGACAGGTGGATTGGCCCGATGGTGATTCCCGACTTACCGAAAACGCCAGTGAGAACGGGAACGAGCACGAGCAGCGGGAAGGCCAGGATGATGTCCATCCCGCGCATGATCAAGCCGTCCCAGATCCGGCCGGCGGTGAATCCCGCGGTCATTCCCGCGATCGTGCCCAGGAAACAGGCGATGGCCACCGCGGCGAGACCGACGAAGATGGAGACGCGAGTGCCCTCCAAGAATCGGCTGAACACGTCGCGGCCAAAATCGTCGGTTCCCATCCAGTGCTGAAGGCTGGGCCCTTGCAAGACGTCTCGGCCCATGGCCGCCGGATCGTACGGCGCCACCATCGGTCCGACGATGGCCATGAGGAGAAAGAGGACCAGCACCGCGAGACTGATTCGGGACATCCACGTGCTCGTCAACCGCTCGAGTAAATCCCGCAGTCCGTTGCGGCGCGGCAGGTCGATTTCGTCCTCGTCGAGGGGGAGGTCCACCTCGGCCGGACGAGGGTTCGCGTCGGTCACTTGCCACCCCTTCCCCGCGCGAGGCGAATTCGGGGATTGATGACGCCGTACAGCACGTCCACCACCAAATTGGTTATGACGAATACGGCGGCGATAAACATCATCACGCCGATCGTCACGGGGTAGTCTCGAGTAGCGAAGGACTCGATGAGCAGGCGCCCGACACCGGGGATGCCGAAGACGTTTTCGACGACCACCGATCCGCCGAGCAGGAAGCCGGTGATGACACCGATGATGGTGACGACCGGCATGAGGGCGTTGCGCAGCGCGTCCTTCCAGATCACCGTCCGTTCGGAGATCCCCAGCGCGCGCGCCGAGGAAATGTACTCCTGGCCCAGCACCTCCAGCATGCTCGACCGGGTCAGCCGGGCCACCAAGCCGATTTCGGGAATCGCCAGCGCGATGGCGGGCAGGAGCGAATGCCGGATGCTTTCCCACGCGTTCTCGCTGAGGGAGACGAATCCCTGGAACGGGAGCACCCCCGTCATCCACCAGCCGAACACGAGGATCAGCAGGACGCCGACGACGAAATTCGGAAGGGAAATTCCGATCAGGGAGAACACCCGCACCACTTGGTCGTACGGGCGATTGCGCCGAAGCGCCGAGGTCACCCCGAGCGGCACGCCGATGCCGATGATGAGCACCAGCGCGAACACGCTCAACTGGATCGTGGCGGGCAGCCGCGCGCCGATGAGTTCCGTGACCGGCAAACCGGAGGTGTACGACGTGCCGAGATCGCCGTGCAGCACCTGGCCGAGCCACCGGAAGTATTGCTCGACCAGACTGTCATTGAGGCCCAGCCTTTCCCTGGTCGCCTCGATCGCTTCCTGACTGGCACCGGCCCCCGCCTGGAGAACGGCGTGGTCGCCGGGGGCGGCCCGCAACATTCCGAAGGAGATCGCGGAGATCAGGAACAGCACGGGGATGGCGAAGATCGCCCGAGTGGCGATTAATCGCGCCATGACGTCCTTCCTCCCGCGCGCGGCCGATCACGGCGGATAGGCGCTGCGGTCTGAAATGAAACAGCGTTTCGGATGGAGAGTAGGGTGCCACTCGACCTGGGTCAAGATCCCGCCGGCCCCTCCCCTTCGGGGAATCCGCCGTTGACGGCCTCCGCGCGGCGCCCCTAGCCTTCGGCGCAGTGCTGTCGCGGCACGGACGCGCCGGGAATCTTGACTCGTGTCGTGAATTTATTGATTAGCGTGGTTTATTACGAATGACAGGTTTTATCCAATATGGCCGGTGCTAACGATCGGGACGAGATCACCACGCGTCCCGCCGTCGAGCAGCTGGAGCTCCTGCGCCGCCGAGAGGTGAGTAGCCGCGAACTCGTCCTGGCACACCTGGCGCGGATCCAGGCGTACCCCGAGATTAACGCGGTCGTGGCGACTGACGCGGAGCGCGCGCTGCGGGCGGCCGAGGCGATCGACGCCGCCCGCGTGCGCGGCGACGCGACGGGGCCACTAGCCGGCCTGCCGATGACTATTAAGGACTGTTGGGAGGTCGCGGGCCTGGTGAGCACCGACGGCGACCCCCGCTGGCGGCACCACCGGCCGGCCGCCGACGCGCCGGTGGTCGCGCGGCTGCGCGCCGCGGGGGCGGTGTTCGTCGGCAAGTCCAACGTCCCGCTGCACTGCGACGACGCGCAGACCTACAACGCGGTGTACGGCGTGACGCGCAACCCCTGGGACCTCGCGCGCTCACCGGGCGGCTCCTCGGGCGGAGCGGCGGCTGCGCTCGCCGCGGGAATGACGCCTCTCGAGCTCGGCAGCGACATCGCCGGGTCGATCCGGCTGCCGTCCGCCTGGTGTGGGGTGTACGGGCTCAAGACCACCTTCGGCGCGCTGCCGGCCACCGGTCTCGTCCCGGGTGACCAACGTTCGGCGCGGGACATGTTGGTCCCCGGCCCGATGGCGCGCACCGCGCGCGACATGCTCGTCCTCTACGACGTCCTGCGCGGTGGCGACAAAGGAGCCACCGGGGGGTCGCCGTCGCCCGCCACCCCGTTGTCGGCGTTCCACGCGGTGTCCTGGATCGGCATGGGTGGCTTCGACACCGACACCACCGTGGAACAGGTGCTCCATCAGGCTCTCGCGCGTCTGCGCGCGGCCGGACTGCGTGTCGTTGACGCGGCACCGGCGGTGGACCTGACGGCGCTGCTCTGGTCGTTTTACGCCCTGGTGACCGCCAGCGGTGGGCTGACGGTGGACGACGCCGCGTTTCGCGCGGCGAAAGACGAGTTGGCCACCGCGGGGCCGACGCTGTCGCCGTTGCGGAGAGCCGCCCTCGAAGGCCTGACCCTCGACCATCGGTCCTGGCTGCGGCTGCACGACCAGCGAATCCGAGTGAGCGAGCAGCTTGAGCGGCTGCTCCAACGCGAGACCGATCTCATTCTCGTGCCGACGGTGAACGTCACCGCCCGGGCGCACGATCACTCGGAGCCGCCGCAGGACCGCACGATCCAGGTCAACGGCCGGACTCGTCCCTTCTACTCGGTGTGCGACTGGAACGCCATCGCCTCGTACACGTACGCGCCGGCGGTGTCGATTCCGGTCGGCGTGGCCGCCGACGGCTTGCCGGTCGGTCTGCAAGCGATTGGCCGGCGCGGTAGCGACCGCACTCTCCTGGAATTCGCGCTCGCGTGCGAGCAGGTCCTCGGCACGCCACCGTCTCCCACCATGAACGCCGGCCGCGACGCCACGCGGTGACGAGGCGTCGCGGCCGGCGTGCGGTCGACCGGGGAAGCGCTTACCCGCCGACGACGGTGTCGCCGCGCAGCAGCGACTTCGCCACGACCGTGCGCAGGATGTCGTTGGTGCCCTCGCCGATGCTCATCAAGACGGCGTCCCGGTAGAGCCGCTCCACTTCGAACTCCGTGGAGTAGCCGTAGCCGCCGTGCACCTTCATGGCGTCGATCGCCGCCTCGAGCGCGACCTCCGAGCAGAAGATCTTCGCCATGCCGGTCGGCCCGTCAGCCCGGCCCCGGCGCACCGCGTCCGCGGCCCAGTACGCCATGAGCCGCGCCGCCTGCACCTGGGTCGCCACCTGGGCCAGCTTGAGCTGGATGGCCTGGAACTCGGCGATCGGCTTGCCGAACGCCTTCCGCTGCTGGGCGTAGGCCAGCGCCTCGTCGAGCGCCCGCTGCGCGATACCGACGGAGCGGGCCGCGATGTTCACCCGGCCCCACTCCAGCGCCGAGAGCACTTGCTTCATCCCGAGGCCCTCGACGCCTCCCAAGAGCCGGTCGGCGGGCACCCGGACGTTGTCCAGCACGACCTCGCAGGACTCGGTGCCCTTGTAGCCGAGCTTGGGGATGTCCCGGGTGACGGTGAAGCCCTCGAGGTCCGCGTCGACGAGCAGCACGCTCATGCCCTTGTGGGGCGGCGTCGCGGTGGGGTCGGTCTTGACCAGCACCGGCAGCGGGTTGGCGTGGCGGGCGTTCGTGATCCACATCTTGGTGCCGTTGACGATGTAGTAGTCGCCCTCCCGCCGGGCGGTCGTCCGGATGCCCTGCAGGTCGGTGCCGGCGTCCGGCTCCGTGAGGCCGATACCCGTGCGCCGCTTGCCGGTCGCCAGGTCCGGCAGGTACATCCGCTTCTGCTCTTCCGTGCCGTGCATCGCGATCATCCGGCAGGCCAGGGAGTGGCTACCGAGGATGCCGGCGATGCCCATCCAGCCGCGGGAGATCTCCTCGAAGACCAGGGCGAAGGAGACCGGGTCGAGGTCCAAGCCGCCGTACTCCTCCGGGATGGTGATCCCGAATAGGCCCATGTCGGCCATGCCCTTGACGATCTCCGTCGGGTAGCGGCCCGACTGCTCCCACTCCCGCGCCACGGGAATGATTTCGCGGTCGACAAAGCTGCGCAGCGTCGCGCGGAACTCGCGCTGCTCCTCAGTGAGCTGAAAGTCCACGTCGTACCTTCCGTCGTGGGGACGTCGATAGGTGCCCGTCAGTTAGTGAGCGAGAACGAAGAGGGGTAGCGCTCGGCCATCGGGGAGGTCGAGCCAGTCCACGCGGACCCGATCGTCGATGCGCCATTCCTCGGGATCGCGGTCCACAAGCCGAGTGAGCAGGATGACTCCCTCGTCCAGCCGGACCCGCGCGATCACGTACGGCACCTCGAGCCCGGGTCGAGGCGCGCGGTGGACCACGGTGAAGGAGTCCACCACCCCGGTGCCGGCCGCCTCGCGCCACTCAAGGTGTTCCGTCGAGCCGCATCCGATACACACCCCCCGCGGCGGGTGCTGGGCCGTACCGCAGGCGGTGCAGGTCTGGACCAGCAGCCGGTGGTCCTTGGTCGCCTCCCACCACGGCGCGGTGATGTCGTCGGGCGGCGGGACCTCGGGAGGGGCCATACGTCCGGTCATGCCTCAACTCCGAGAACGACAGTGGCGTGGGTGGAGAGAATGCCGCCGGTGCCGTGGGCGATCGCGGTGCGCGCGCCGGCCACCTGCCGGTCGCCCGCCTCGCCGCGCAGCTGGCGGACCGCCTCGACGAGGAGCAGGATTCCGAACTGGCCCGGGTGGCAGTAGGACAAGCCGCCGCCACTGGTGTTCAGCGGGACGGAGCCGCCCGGGCGGATCCGTCCATCGGCGATGAAGTCCAACGCCTCCCCGGGACCGCACAGCCCCAGCGCCTCGATGGTGAGCGCCACCGTGATGGTGAACGAGTCGTACACCTCGAAGACGTCGATGTCCTCGATGCGCAGCCCGGCGCGACCCAACGCCTCCCGGACCGCGTCCGCGGCCCCGGTCACCGTCAGGTCCGGGACGGCGGTCATCGAGGTGTTCGTGGTCCGCTCGCCGTAGCCCAAGACGTAGACGGGCTTCTTGGGCAGATCGCGGGCGCGCTCCGCGCTGGTCAACACGATCGCCCCGCCGCCGTCCGTGACCAGGCAGGAGTCGGCGACGGTCAACGGGCTGGAGACCATGGGCGCGGACAGGACGTCCTCGACCGTCAACGGCCCGGCGCCGTACCGGAACGCCTTCGGGTTGCGCAGCGCCCACTCCCGCGCGGCCACGGCGATCTCCGCGAGCTGCGCCCGGGTCTTGCCGTAGACGTGCAGGTACCGCTGCGCGGCCATGGCGTAGTAGGACAGCGGGTACAGCGGCGCGTACGGCGTCTCGAACTGCGCCTCCGGCGTGTGGTTCTCCACCACGCCGCCCAACGAGCGCGACTTCGCCGACCGCTGGTTGGAGGCGAACGAGATCACCACGACCTCGGCCTGCCCGGCTTCGATCGCCTGCGCGGCGCGAGCGACGAACATCTCGAACGCCGAGCCCCCGGCGAACGTGGAGTCCGTCCACCGTGGACGAATGCCGAAGTAGTCGGCGAGCTGGGTCGCGGAGAACCGGGAGACGCCGGTGGTGGCGATGCCGTCGACGTCGCGCAGACTCAACCCCGCGTCGGCCAGGGCCCGGGTCACCGCTTGCGTCTGCAACCCCAGGATCGACTTGTTGGTGATGCCGAGGTCGCACTCCGCGGCCCCGACGATGGCGACACCGCTGCGGCTCATGCGGTCCCCCCGGAAGCGGCCCCCGGTCCGTCCGCGCGGCCGAGCAGCACGGTCGCGCCGGCCTTCTCGACCGCCACCCGCGCGGGCTCGCCGTCCGCGCCGACCACGACCACGCGCTGCGTGACGACCACCCGGTCCTCACCGACCTCGGTGACCGTGCCCTCGCACCGAATCGTCTCCCCGGCGAACACCGGCGACTTGAAGGTGAAGTTGATCTTTGAGACGAAGGAGTTCGGGCCCAGCCAGTCCTGGAGCTGCTCCACCAACAGGGCGCCGAAGACTTGCCCGTCGACCACGGGAGCGGGGAAGCCCTTCGACTTGACGTAGTCGACGTCGTAGTGCAGCCGGTGCCAGTCCCAGGTGGCCCCGGCGTAGGCGACCATGTCGGTGAGGGTGATGGTGCGGGTCAACGGAGGGATCGCGTCGCCCACCTGGTAGGTCATCGGTCACCTCCCATGGCGACGAAGATCAATGTTTCGGTGTTGGTGGCGAGCAGCTCGCCGTCCTGGTTGTGGTACGTCGCGCGGGAGGTCACGATGAGCATGTCCTTGCCGCTGCCGGTCGTCTTCTCGGTCATGTCCGTGATCTCCCAGGTCGCGGTGATCACGTCCTCGGGCCGGATGCGGCGGAAGAACTCGTAGGAGTTGCCACCCCGCACGAGGCGGGTACCCGGGATCTCCAGCCCCCAGCTGTGCCCGGGGTATCCGTCGGCGTCGGGCCGCAGGTTGGCGTACTGGTTGGTCTCGCAGACCAACGTCAAGGGAAGGGTGACGCCCGGCAGGCCGTGGGCGCGGGCGTACTCCGCGTCGAAGTAGAGCGGATTGTCGTCACCGATGGCCAGCGCGAAGTAGCGGCCGGCCGCGGCCCCGAACGGCTCCGGCGCCGTGTAGGTCCGCCGCTCCCCGATGCGGGCGCGCAGCTCGTCCGTGAGCAGTCCCATCAGGCCGCCTCCGCGGGGTAGAGGGCGGTCGGGAAGACCTCGATGAGGAACTCCGGCCGCAGCAGGCCCTTGCAGATGATCCCCGTCGACGCCGGCCACGGCGGGCTGAGCAGCCGTTCCCGCACCGAGGCCACGACGCGGTAGTTGGGCAGCTCGCTCTCGACGCAGAACTCGATGGTCGACAGCAGGTGCTCCGGCCCCAGCCCGGCGTAGCGCAGCAGGTGGAGGATGGCGTTGAACGTCTCCTCGGCCTGGGCGGCGAGGTCGCCGGGGTGGAGGACCTGCTGGGTCTCCATGTCCAGCGAGGCGAAGCCGGACATGAACAGCGTGCGGCCGGCCTTGACCCCCGGCGAGTAGGTGAGGGTGTCGTAGCGCGACCACCCGGGGTTGATCCGCTCCAGCGGGTGCCGCGAGGCGGTGACGTCGATCGCGACGAGCTGCTCCGGGTGGTGCAGCCGGCTCATGAGGATGCCGCCCGCGCCGGGGTAGACCCCGCCGCCGCCGAGCAGCTCCTTGCGCACCTTGTGCGCCTGCCGGTAGACGTCGCGGGTCGCCGGCGTGGAGTAGTCGTAGGTGGTGACGGCGTTGTCCAGCGACAACCCGACCTTGCGCAGCAAGGCGTCGGCCTGCTCCAGGCAGTAGCGGTACTGCCCGGCGAAGTCGCCGGGCGCCACGATCTCGCCCTTCTCGTCGATCGGCACCATCGTGGGCAGGTGCACGGTGCCGTCGAAGCCTTCGCGGATCGGCGACGGCACCCACGTGCCCGCGGCCCGCTGCTCGCTGGCGGCGAGCAGCTCGGTGCCGCCGCCCTTGCTCGCCCGCAGCTCGACCTCGAGGAAGGCGGTGGAGCGCACCAGCCGCTCGACGACGACGGTCGTCACCGCCGGCTGGTGGTCGCCAAAGATTTCCTTGCGCACCGCGGCGGCCGCCTCGTAGTCGGCGAGTCCGGCGACGGTGACGTTCTCGGTGATGTGGACGACGTCCGAGCGGGAGAGCCCAGCGCCCTCGATGATGGTGAGGACCTTCTCGTAGGCGACGCGCGCCTGCTGCTCCATGGTCCCCTCAACCCGCATCTTGCCGATGGCCGGGTCGAGTTTGGCCGCGGTGTGCCCAGAGGTCCAGGCGTGGTCGCCCTCGCTGAGCCCCAGGCAGAAGGTGAAGCCTTCGTAGGGGAACCAGTGGAAATTCGCGGGTTTGATCGCTTGCAAAGCCATGTCGCAATCTCCGTCTTCACTGGCCAGCAGCCGCGGCGGCTGCCTGGCGGATGAGAGTCGCCAGATCGGGGGCGGATTCGAGCTCGAAGACTGACCGCACCAGCTCCGGCACCGGTCGGCCGAGATTGGTCTCGACCTTCGCGACCAGCTCCTCCTGGGACAGCGGCACCGGTCCACCGCCGGGACTGCGCTCCACGTAGCCGGTGATGCGTCGGCCGTCGGTCAGGGTGATGGTGACCTCGCCGGGCGCGTCGGCCGCCACGGTCGTGGGGGAGGGGATCAGGTCCCACGTCACCTTGCTGGCGAGCGCCGTGATCTCGGGCCGGGTCAGCGACTGCTCGGCGAAGGTGTCGACGCCGAGATCGCCGTCGATCAAGACGGCCGCCACGCACCACGGGAGCGAGAACTTCGCCGCGTACGGGCTCGCCGGGCGGGTCAGATCGCGGCTGGTGTCGCAGACGACGGAGGCCGAGTCGGGGTGCACGATCGCGTGGATCGCGGCGACCTGGCGGACGTCGAACGGCTCGGTCGCCATCGCCTGACGCGCCGCGGCGATCGTGGCGTGGGACAACTGGCAGGCGGGCCACGGCTTGATCCCAATGTTCGTGGTCTCCCACCGTGTCCCGAGTTCCGCCAGAATGGCGGACCGGTCGACCGCGCCCGCGGCCATCGCGTCGTAGATGCCGTGCGGACCGTCGAAGACGGTCGCCGGACCGGTCGCCCCGGCCTCCGCCAGCCGGGCGGCGATGATGCCCGCCTGGGACGCGAATCCCGGATGCAGTTGCTTCGTGGACGCCTCGGTGCCCAGGAAGGCGAGGAGCCCGCCGGCTTGGCTGCCCGCGATGCCGAGCGCGTGGGTGGCCCGCTCGACGTCGAGCCCCATGAGGCGGGCAGCGACCAACGCCGAGGAGAACACCCCGGCGACCATGGTCGCGTGCAGGCCCCGGGCGTGGAAGCCGTGCGGCGCGGCGGCGGCGATTCGGCAAACGGTCTCGTAGCCCACGACCGCCGCGGCGAGCACCTGCTCCCCGGTGGCGGCGCGCTCCTCGCCGACGGCCAGCGCCGCGGGCAGCACCACGGAGGTGGCGTGGACGAGGCCGCCGGCGTGCGTGTCGTCGAAGTCGAGCGCGTGGACCAACGTGCCGTTCGCCAGCGCCGCCGCGGGCGCGCTGACCCGATCGTTCGTGCCGAGGATCGTCGCTTCGGCGGGGCCGCCGAGGCCGCGGGCCACGGTGACCGCCGGCGTGCCGGCGCCGGTGCGGACCGCGGCCAAGGCGGTGCCCAAACCGTCGAGGAGGTGGCGTTTGGCGGCGGTGCGAACGGTCTCCGGGATGGTGATGTCGCCGAGCGCCCACGCCGCCAACTCGCGCGCGATCATCGCCTTAGCCCTCCGCCGCGCCGTCGACCGGACCGAAGGCTCCCTGCTGCTTCAGCTCGGCGATCCGCTGGTCGTCCATGCCGATGACGTCGCGGAGGACGTAGTCGAAGTCCTCGTTGCGCTGCGGCGCACGCCGGTAGGTCGGCGGCTCGTTGCCGACGCGGACCGGCGAGGCGAGCTGCCGGATCGTGCCGAAGCGCGGGTGCTCGGTCTCGACGATGAGACCCCGCGCCTGGGTGTGCTCTTCCTTCAGCGCCGTGGCGACGTCGTTGATGGGGCCGCACGGGATGGACGCCGGGTAGAGCTGGGCGAGCCACTCGTTGACCGTGCGCTGCTTGAAGATCTCCTCAAGCTTGGCGAGGAGCTCCTCGCGGTGCTGCTGCCGTCCCGCGAAGGTGGCGTACGGCGAGCCCGGCTCCGCCCACTCGGGGTGGCCGATGACCTCGGCGAGCCGCTTCCAGAACTTCTCCTTGGCGCAGCCGACGACGAACCAGCCGTCCTTGGCCTGGAACGCCTGGAACGGCACCAGGGAGGGGTGGGCGGAGTGCCGCGTCCGGGTGGGGGTGTAGCCCTTGTTCAGGTGCCAGGTCGCCGGGTAGGTCAGCATGGTGATCGCGGTGTCGTAGAGGCTGACGTCGCAGTCCATGCCGACGCCGTCCCGGCGGGCGGCGTGCAAGCCGGCCAGCAGCGAGATCGCGGCGACGAGCCCGCCGGAGTAGTCCACAAGGGACAGACCCGACTTCGTCGGGGGGCCGTCCGGCTCACCGGTGAGGTCCATCCAGCCGGCCAGACCCTGGAGGATGTAGTCGTAGCCCGGCTCCTTCTGGCGCGGCCCGGTCATCCCGAAGCCGGTGAGCGAACAGCAGACGATCCTCGGGTTGAGGTGCTTGAGGTCGTCGTAGGTGATGCGGATCTTCTTCGGCACGTCCCCGCGCAGGTTCGAGTAGACCGCGTCCGAGACCTTGACCAGCTCCTCGAACACCTCCCGCCCCGCCGGCGTGGACAGGTCGAGGGAGAGGCTGCGCTTGTTGCGGTTGAAGGTCTCGAAGAACAGCGAGTCTTCGTCCTCCTGGTACGGCGGCACGTACCGACCGACGTCCCCACCGGTCCGCGGGTCCTCGATCTTGATGACCTCGGCACCGAGGTCGGCGAGGTGGACGCTGCCGAACGGCCCTGCGCCGTACTGCTCGACTGCGATGATCCGCACGTCTTCCAGCGGTCTCATGCTCTGCCTCCGGTGAGCTCTGCGATCAGGGCCAGAATTTCGTCTTGGGCCTTGCGGGTGTCCTCGGCGCTGAGGCCGTGCGTGGGCGGGCTGAGCTTCACCGAATCGGCCTTGCCCTCGTAGGCGGCGAGGCGTTCGGCCACCTGGTCGCGGGTGCCGCAGAGGGTGAGGGTGTCCACCATCTCATCGGTGACCACGTCCCCCAGGTAGTCGGCGCCGCGGCCGGAGCGGAAGGCGTCGATGACCGCCTGCTGCTGCTCGGCCAGCCCGTGGAACTCGAAGAAGTCGGCGTACGTGCGCACGCTGGCGTAGAAGCCGACCAACCCCGCGACCCGTCGCCGTGCCACGGCTGGGTCCCGGTCGATCGAACAGCAGGCCGAGACCACGACCTCGACGTCGGCGCGAGTCTTCCCTTCGGTGCGGGCGATCCCCGCCTCGAGCTCGGGCAGGATCCGCTCGGTCAGGTACCGCGGCGAGCACAACTCGTGGCTGATCCAGCCGTCGCCGATCTGCCCGGCCAGGCGCGTCATCGCCGGGCCCATGGCGGCGAGATAAATAGGAATGCGGGTCCGCGTCACCGGGAAGGGACGCTGGTAGCCGCGAATGCGCATGGGCTCGTACTCGCCCTCGAGAGCGATCGGCTGCCCGGTGGTGCAGGTGGCGATGAACTCGCGGATATTGCGGACGGTCTCCCGCAGGTGCGGCACCGGCTTGCCGAAGCGGGCATTGTGCCAGTCCTCGTTGAGCCGCTGGACGCCCGTGCCGAGGCCGAGGATGAATCGCCCGCCGGACAGCTCATCGAGGTCCATGGCCTCCAGCGCGGTGACCATCGGGCTGCGCGTGAAGGCCAGGGCGATGGCCGTGCCGACGCGGGCGGTGGAGGTGGCCTGGGCGAGGGCGGCGGCGGCGATGGTGGCGCTGCGGTGCAGCTCGGGCACCCAGACCGCCTCAGCACCGGCCTCCTCCGCCCGCCGGGCCACCTCGATGAGTTCGTCGAGTGTCTCGCCCCACGGCGCGTAGGTGATACGCATGGCTTACCGTCACTCGTTCTCGAGGGAGAGCGGTTTCTCCGCTTCGGGGAAGATGTCCTCGACCTGCTCGGCGCCCCGCTTGTAGACGTAGAAGGTCCGCTTGAAGGTGCAGACCTCCTTGCCGTGCTGGTTGAGGGTCCGCGTCCGCACGGTCACGATGCCGGCGTGAGGACGGCTCTTGGACTCGCGCTTGTCGAGAACGATTGACTCGCTGAACAGCGTGTCCCCGGCGAAGACCGGGTGCGTCATCCGAATCTCGTCCCAGCCGAGGTTCGCGAAGGCGTTCTGCGTGATGTCGGTGACGCTCTGGCCGACGGCGATGGCCACCGTCAGGGTCGAGACGACGATCGGCTTGCCGAACTCGGACTTCTTGGCGTACTCGCTGTTGAAGTGCATCTGGTTGGTGTTCATCGTCAACAGCGAGAACCAGATGTTGTCGGCCTCGGTGACCGTGCGGCCTAGCGGGTGCTTGTAGACGTCACCGATCTCGAAGTCTTCGTAGAACCTGCCCAGCCAGCCCTCTTTGACGGCCATCTTCCTGCCTCTCACGTGGCCGCCGCCTCTGCGCGGCCATACATCAGACATCTACGAGATAGCTGATTTTCAGCAGCGTTTCACATCTTAGCTAGCTGGTCAACTCCGTGAACCAGCTCCAACGGGTTATATGTCAGACTGATGCGGGAGAGTGGTGCGGACGGCGCGGGTGCACGTTGCCTGACTGCGGCAAGGAGAGAGCGATGAGCACAGCCACGAGGCGTGCCCGGTCACTGCCTGTGCAGAAGGTTCGGCCCGCCTATCAGCAGGTGGCTGACCAGCTGCGTGACCTCGTCACCCGCGGGGAGCTGGCGCCCGGGGACCGGCTCCCCCCGGAGAACGAGCTGGCGGCCATGTTCGGGGTGAGCCGCAGCACGATTCGCGAGGCGCTGCGTGCGTTGACCTCGCGCAACCTCCTGGTCACCGTCCGCGGGACGGCGGGCGGCACCTTCGTCGCCCGCGTCGATCCCCGCCAGATCAGCGACTACCTCGAGACGAGCCTCGGGTTGCTGTCCGGCGACAGCATCTCGGTTGACGAGATCATCGAGGCGCGGGAGCTGTTGGAAGTGCCCGCCGCCGGTCTGGCCGCCGCGCGACGCACCGAGGAGCACATTCGCCTGCTCCATGAGGCCCTGGAGCATCAGGAGCGCCGTCCCAGTCGGGGTGTCGCGTTCCGCGAGCATCGGCAATTCCATGACGTGGTCCTCGCCGCGGCGCACAACCGGTTGCTGGACCTGATGACCGATTCCGTATTTCGTGTCCTCCAAGCGCGGTTCTTGCGCAACGACTTGACGGAGGACCACTGGCACGAAATCGACAACGATCACCGGGTTATCGCTGAGCGCATTGTGGACCGTGATGTCGCCGGGGCCGAACGCGCGATGCGGGAGCACCTCCACCGCCTGCGGGCCGTGTACCGCGCCCCGGAGCCGCGCTAGGCCCAGCTCCGCACCAGCGCCGGTCCGCGACCCACGGGCACGCCGCCGGCGGGCACCCACTCCCAGGTGTGATCGCTCAGCCAGAGAATGTCCCGGCCGATCGCCTGCGGCTCGGCCGGCACGTCGTCGACCGCGCGGAAGCTGCCCCGCACCTCCGGCGCGCCGTCGCGCATCACCCCGACCGGGCGCCCGTACACCGGCTCGGACGGGGGAGGCGTGTCGGCGACCCCTTCGGTCCACTTCGGAGCCTCGGAGAAGTACGCCAGGACCAGCGCGCCGCCTGCGGTGTTGGTGTTCACCCGAGTGGTGCGCGGAGGCAGGTAGACGTAGTCGCCCGCGCGGTGGGGGGCGACCACCTCGATGGATCCGTCCAGGATGACGAACTCCTCAGCCGCGGTGTAGTAGCCGGTGACGGACCGGCGCCAGTCCGCGGGGAATCGGACGAGCGAGACGCTGGCCTTCGTCTCCGGGTCAGCGTGGAGCCGAAGCAGCCGTACCGGACGGTTGGAGCCGGGGAGGGTGAAATCCTGCCACCCCTCGTGATCGTCGGCGCGTAGGTCAATCAGGCTGGTCGCCACTGGTCCCGCCTCTCTCGCCTCGCCATCGAGGCAATTTGTTCCGTGTAGTGTAATCGCGTTTCATTCTCTACCGTGGTGCCATGGGTGTTGCAAGATCCAGTTGTGTCGTCCTGGCTGCGGTCCCCCATGGCGTACCCAGTCCAGACTGCTTCGCACTGCGGGAGGAGCAGGTCCCGCAGCTGCGCGACGGGGACGTGCTCGTGCACGTCACCGAACTGTCCCTCGATCCCTACCTCCGCACCGCCATCGTGGGGCGCCACCTCGACGATCCGGTCGTCCCGATCGGCGGTGTGATCCCCGGACGCGCGATTGGGCGCGTCGTCGAATCCCGATCCCCAAGCGTCGAAGAGGGGACCTGGGTGCTCGCGGAGACCGGGTGGCGGGAATACGCCGTGCTCCCCGGCAGCGAGGTCCAACCGGTCCAGGTGCCCCCTGGGGTACCCCGATCCGCGGCGCTCGGCGCGCTCGGCATGCCCGGCCTCACCGCCTACGCGGCGATCGAACGGCACCTGCGCCCCACCGCCGGGGAGACCGTGGTCATCGGATCGGCGGTCGGCGGAGTCGGCTCCGTCGCCGGCCAACTCGCCCGCGTCGCCGGGGCGCGGACCGTCGCCCTCGTCGGCGACGAGCGGAAAGCGCGCATCGCCCGCGACCGGCTCGGATACGACGAGGTGGTGATTCGCACCGCCCCGGACTGGCGGGATCAGCTCGCCCGCGCCTGCCCTGAGGGCGTCCACGGCTACCTGCACATGGGTGACGCCCCAACCCTGGATGGCGTCCTCAACGCGCTCGCTATCGGGGCGCGGGTGTCCCTGTGCGGGTTGATGGACCAGTACAACGACGGCCCGCGCACCATGCTCGCCGCCGGCGCCGTGATGCGCGCCCGGGCGATCGTGTACGGCATGGTCGTCTACGACCACGCCGACCTCGCCGACCAGCACCGCGCCCGCGTCGGCGAGCTCATCCGGACCGGTCAGCTCACCCTCAACGAGGACCGGTATTCCGGACTCGACCGCGCGCCCGAGGCGTTCAGCCGGCTGATGAGCGGGCAGAACACGGGCAAGGTCGTTGTCGAGGTGGTGCCGTCGGACGAGGTCGGCGACCGCTAGTCCCACCGGCCGGCCGGCCCCATGCCGGCCAGCCCGGTGTGTTACCCGACGGCCGAGGGGCGCCCTCACGCCGGCGCGGCGACGCGCCGGACGTCGTAGGCGTCTGGCGCCGGGCGTCCGACGAACTCCTGGCCGCGCATGCGGCACCAGGCCGGGATGTCCACGGCCGCCGCCGGATCGTCGGCCAACACCCGCAGCACCGCGCCCTCGGGGAGCTGGGGGAGACGCCGGGCGAGCGCGATGACCGGCAGGGGACACCGCTGCCCGCGGCAGTCGAGGACCTCAGCTGGTTCGCTCACAGCCCGGTCACCCCCGCCTCGGCGCGTAGCTCCGCCACGATCCCCGGCAGCGTGGCCAAGAAGCGGTCGACCTCCTCCTCGGTCGTCTCGCGGTGCAGGGACACGCGGATGTTCCCCTGCGTCAACACCCCCATCGCCTCGAGCACGTGACTGGGGCGCAGCGTCGAGGCGGTGCACGACGAGCCGGAGGAGACGGCGAAGCCGTGCCGGTTTAGCGCGTGGAGCAGCGCCTCACCGTCGACGTACAGACACGAGAAGGTGACGAGGTGGGGGAGGCGCTCGGTCGGGTGCCCCACCACCTCCACGTCCGGCACCGTCGCGGCGACGGTTGTGCGGATCCGATCCACCAGGGCTCGCAGCCGAGCCGCCTCCGCCTCGGCCTCGGCTACCACCGCCCGCAGCGCGGCGGCCGCGGCGACGATGGCCGGCAGGTTGAGCGTGCCAGGGCTGCGCCCCGCCTCCCGCTCGTCGGCCGGATACGGCGACTCCCAGCGGACTCCCTTGCGGACGACGAGGATCCCTACCCCCGCTGGGCCGCCCCACTTGCGCGCGCTCGCCGACAGCAGCGACCAGCCCTCGGGCAGCGGGACGCGGCCCACCGACTGCGCCGCGTCCACGTACAGCGGCACCCCCGCCTCCGCGCACGCGGCGGCCGCCTCCGCCACGGGCTGGAGGGTGCCGACCTCGTGACTGGCGCTGATCAGCGCGGCGAGGGCCACTCCGGGCGCGCGCACCGCGGCCCGCCACGCGTCGAGGTCGAGCCGGCCCAAGCGGTCAACCGGCACGGACACCGCGTGTCCGCCGGCCGCCTCGTGCCGCTGGACGGCGTGCAACACGGCCGAGTGCTCGATCGCCGAGTGCACGACCCCGCGCCCCGCGCGCTGTCGCCCCGCCAGACCCCCGAGCACCGCGGCGTGCGCGGCGGTCGTGCCGCTGGAGGTGAAGGAGACCTCATCGGGGCGGACGCCGAGGATCTCGGCGACGAGTTCCCGAGCCGCGTCGAGGAGTTGGCGCGCGCGTCGCGCCTGGGTGTATAGCCGGTCCGGGTCGGCCCAACCATCGTCGAGCGCGGCGAGCAGCGCTTGTTTCGCCACGGGATGGAGTGGGGCCGCCGTCGCCGCGTCAAAATACGCGCCGGTCACGCTCACGGGTGAAACCGTATCGCGCGTGGGTATTGAGCATGATCAGACCTGGTCACCACATCCGACCCCAAGCGGGTTTGGCGCTCTCCCGTCGAGTAGTCTGCGACCGTTGGTGACGCCTTTGCCGCCGGTGTTTGAGGAGGCGGCGCTCCAGGAAGGCAGGACCAGGTGGTCGTGAGGGGTTCGGAAGTACGGCCCGCCCGTCGGCACACCCGTGCCGGGCGGCTCGCCGGGCTAGGCGCCGGGGGCATGGCGCTGCTGATCCTGCTCGCCGGATGTGACGTCGGTGAGACGTTCGGCGGCTTCGGCGTGCCGAAGGCCGTCTCGCCGCAGGGCGAGAAGATTTACGACCTCTGGATTGGGTCGTTCATTGCCGCCATTGCGGTGGGAATTTTCGTATGGGGACTCATCTTCTGGTGCATCATCCGCTATCGCCGGCGGGGCGATGAACTGCCGGTGCAGACGCGGTTCAACATGCCGATGGAGTTCCTGTACACCATCACCCCCATCCTGATCATTTCGGTGCTCTTCTACTACACGGCGGTCGTCCAGACCGACGTCGACAAGGTGAGCAAGAACCCCGACCTTACGGTCGAGGTCGTCGCGTTCAAGTGGAACTGGCAGTTCAACTATCGGGATGGGATTGGCCCGGAGGCGAACACCGTCGCCTCGACGGTCGGGTCGTCGGACGTCATCCCCGTGCTGGTGGTGCCGGTGGGCAAGAAGGTCCGCATCGAGCAGACCAGCCGTGACGTCATTCACTCGTTCTGGGTGCCGGAGCTGCTCTTCAAGCGTGACGTCTTCCCCGGGGAGAAGGCCCGGAACGTGTTCGAGGTGACGGTGAACACCCCGGGCGCGTACGTCGGTCGATGCGCGGAGCTGTGCGGCACCTACCACTCGATGATGAACTTCGAGGTGCGCGCGGTGACGCCGGAGAAGTTCGACCAGTTCCTCGCCGCGAAGGTCGAGGGCAAGTCGACTCAGGAAGCGCTCGCGGCGATCGGAGAGGAGCCGCTGGCGGTGACGACGTCGCCGTTCCCGACCAAGCGGGACGCCAACAACTTCAACCCGTCGGACCCGTACGCGGGGCGGTGAGGCTGGCATGAGAACTGAGTGGCGGATCTTCGCTATCGTCGCCGTCTTCCTCTTGCTCGTCGGCTGCGTCTACCCCTGGTGGACGAACTACAGCCTGGACCATGTTGACTGGGCCGGGACGACGGCGCTGCTGCTGTCGTCCGGGCTGTGCGGGATGGTCGCCGGCTTCTTCTGGTTCGTGTCGCGGCGTATCGCGCTGCGGCCGGAGGACCGCGGCGACGCGGAGATCGCCGAGGGAGCGGGAGAGGTCGGCTTCTTCAGCCCGGGCAGCTACTGGCCCGTGGGGATCGCCCTGGCCGCGACCGTCGCGGCGATCGGTATCGCGTTCGAGCAGCTCTGGCTGCTGATCGTCGGCCTGGTGGCGGTGGTCTTCACCGTCTCGGGCATGCTGTTCGAGTACTACACCGGTACTCGCCGTACCGCCGAGCACTGAGCGCTCTCTGGTCAGCGGATCGCCCGCCGATCGGGGCTCGCACACCGCTACCGCGGTGGAGCCCAGGTCGGCGGGCGATGTGTTTGTGGGCGACCGGGCGCCCCGCTCGGCCTGCAGGAGCGCGCCAGAGGTGCGCTCGGGCCGCGGTGAGTACCCCGCCCATGAACTGCCGAACTCCGCGCGTTGGTGGCGTGAGGCAGCGTGGCGGGCTCGACGGGTCGGTGATCTCGACCCGCTGTTGAGGCAGCTGTCCCGGGCGGGCACGTACTGATCACCAGCCACCAGGGCTGTCCACAAGCTCCACCACCGTCGGGTGAGCTCCGGACCGAGGCGCGCGACCCTCAAGTGGCGGTGGGAGACCGGCCGAGCCGAGCTCTGCGGTGACCCGCATTGAGTGCGCTTGCGGTCGTCTGTTGAGTCAGCCAGACGCGCAAACCTGGTTGAGTCGCGTTGAGGACGGGATGAGCGGGGATTCGCTGGGGTCAGACACCCGGTATCGCGAATAGCCGCTAAAGACGAATGTGGCGCCCGCCGTGGTCGGCGGGCGCCACATCGGCGCCGTGTCGAGCGATCAGCGGCGTCCGCTGCCGATCTCCTCGCGGTCGCCACCCGTCACCGACGGCTGTCCCGACGGCGGTTCGGCCGGCTTCTCGAGCGGGACGAAGAAGCCCTTGATCGCCGGCGCGAGCGCGCCCAGGCGGTTCATCTTCTTCGGAACCGGCCAGCCGACGTACGGCAGCGGGATCGGGTGCCCGTGCTCGTCGGTGCCGCCGAGCGGCTGGTGCACTTCCTCGAACTTGCCGTCGGGCAGACGCCGGATGATGCCGGTCTCCACGCCGTGCACGAGGACCTCGCGGTCGTGCTGCTGGAGGCCGAGGCAGATCCGGTGGGTGATGTAGTAGGCCAGCGGCGGCAGGAGGATCAGCCCGATCCGGCCCGCCCACGTCATCGCGTTGAGGCTGATCGAGAACTTGTCGGCGATGACGTCGTTCGCACCGGAGATGGTCAGCACCAGGTAGAAGGTGATGGCCATCATGCCCAGGGCGGTGCGGTCAGGCACGTCCCGAGGACGCTGCAACAGGTTGTGCCGGGCCTTGTCCTTGGTCAGCCGCTGCTCGATGAACGGGTAGAGCATCGGCCCAATGGTGAGGAGCCCGGGCAGGAGGACGGTCGGCCAGAACAGCGGCGGGATGACGTACCCGTCGCCGATCGGGATGTGCAGCTCCCACGGCGGCATGAGACGGGTCGAGCCGTCCAGGAACATGACGTACCAGTCCGGCTGGCTCGCCGCCGAGACCACCGCCGCCTCGTACGGGCCGAACAACCAGACGGGGTTGATCTGGAACAGGCCACCCATCAACGCGATCACGCCGAAGACGATCATGAAGTAACCGCCCTGCTTGATCGCGTACCGCGGGAACATCCGCTCGCCGACCACGTTGTCGTTGGTGCGGCCGGGACCGGGCCACTGGGTGTGCTTCTGCTTGAAGACCAGCCCCACGTGGAGGGCGATCAGGGCAACCAGCAGCGCCGGGATCAGCAGAACGTGCGCGATGAACAGGCGCGAGATGATGATCTCGCCGGGGAACTCGCCACCGAAGAGCGCGGCGCTGACCCAGGAGCCGATCACCGGGATGGACAGCATGATCGCCGAGGCGATCCGCAGACCGGTGCCCGACAGCGCGTCGTCCGGCAGCGAGTACCCGGTGAAGCCCGCGACGAAGCCTAGCCAGAACAGCAGCAGGCCGATGATCCAGTTGGCTTCACGCGGCTTGCGGAACGCGCCGGTGAAGAAGATGCGGAACATGTGGCAGACGATCGAGGCCATGAACAGCAGCGCTGCCCAGTGGTGCATCTGCCGCACGATCAAGCCGCCGCGCACGTCGAACGACAGGTCGAGCGTGGACGCGTACGCGGCGGACATGTGCACGCCCCGCAACGGCGCGTAGCTGCCGTCGTAGACCGTCTCCTTCATCGAGGGCTCGAAGAAGAAGGTCAGGAACGTGCCGGTCAGCAGGAGGACGATGAAGGAGAAGAGCGCGATCTCGCCGAGCAGGAAGGACCAGTGGTCAGGGAAGACCTTGTTCAGCAGAGCGCGCAGTGGGGTCGCCACTTGAAAACGTTCGTCAACCCCCCGTGCCGCGGCGACCGGCACTGACTTGAGGTCCATTTTCCGGCGCTTCATGGCCGCTCCCAGAAGTCGGGCCCAACGGTCTCCGTGAAGTCCGACGTCGCCACGAAGTAGCCCTCCTCATCCACGCTGATCGGGAGCTGGGGGAGGCGACGGCTGGCGGGTCCGAAGACCGGCTTGGCGTTGTCGGTGATCAGGAACTGCGACTGGTGGCACGGGCAGAGCAGACGGTTGGTCTGCTGCTCGTACAGGCTGGCGGGGCAGCCGGCGTGCGTGCAGATCTTCGAGTACGCGATGAAGTTGCCGTACATGTAGCCGTGCTTGCCCTCGCGCTCGTTCGCCGCGCGGGCCCGGGCAGCGTCCTCAGCCCGCAGGTGAATGAGGAGCGTGGGCGAGTCCGCGTACTTGTTGGTCGCCCCGCCGGGAATTCCCGGGAAGACGGTCATCTGCCCGCCGACGCTGACGTCCTCGGGACGGATCGGGGTGCCGTCCTCGCGCGTCAAGCGCACGAGCTTCCGGCGACCGCTCTCGTCGGTGATCGGAGCCCAGCCGGTGGTGAACATCTGGTTGTTCTTGTGCGGCTGGGAGATCAGGCCGCCGATCAGCGGCGCGGCAGCGGCGGCCCCCAGCGGCGCGAGACCCGCCACCAGGGAGACGCCGAGCAGGGGACGGCGCTTGACCCCCATCTCGTCCGCGATGAAGGCCAGATTGTTGCCGATGAACTTCTGGTCCTCCTCGCTCGACGGGCCGTCGTGCCGCTCCTGGATCGCGATCTCGCGGGGCAGCAGCTTCTTGCCCCAGGTGAGGATGCCGAAGCCGATACCCAGGAGCGCCAGACCGAGGGTGAGGCCCAACAGCGGCGTGTAGAGCTTGTCGAGGCCTCCGGCCTCGATGGTGACCCGCCACGGCCAGGCGATGTAGATCACCACGAAGGCGGTGGCGGACAGACCGGCGAGCAGGAAGAGCGTGGTGATGATGCGGATGAGGCGCCGTTCGGTCTTGCTCCCCGGCTCGACCTGCGGCTCGTAGTGGACGATCTCAATCCCGTCACGCCGCATCCCCGTCCGGACGACCTCGAACCGGGCCGACGGGTCTTGCCGTACGTGGTCGGCTCCGTGAGCCGTTGTGGTGCTCATGACTTCCCCGCAATCCAAAGGCTGGCGAAGACCAGCGCCGTGATCCCGACGACGAAGATCGCTACGCCCTCGGTGCTCGGGCCGTAACGGCCGAGGTTGAACCCACCCGGGTCGTTGTTGGCGTTGAGCGTCTCCTGGACGAAGGCGATGATGTCCCGCTTCTGCTGCGGAGTGAGCTGGTTGTCACCGAAGACCGGCATGTTCTGCGGCCCGGTCAGCATCGCCGCGTAGAGCTGACGGTCGGTAACCGGCCGCAGGCTCGGGGCGAACTTGCCGGAGGAGAGGGCGCCACCGCTGCCGGCGAAGGCGTGGCACGACGAGCAGTTCAGCCGGTACAGCTGCCCACCGCGGGCCGGGTCACCGCCCTCCCGCAGGTTGTCCCCCTCCGGCAGCTCGGGGCCGCCGCCGAGCTCCTGGATGTACTGGGCGAGCTGCTGAATCTGGGTCTCGTTGAAGACGGGCGGCTTGCGCTCCGCCTGCGCTTCCTGGCGGGCCATCGGCATGCGGCCGGTGCTGACCTGGAACTCCACCGAGGCCGCGCCGACGCCGATCAAGCTGGGACCGCGGCCTTCGACGCCCTGCGCGTTGCGACCGTGGCAGGTGATGCAGCTCTGGTCGTACAGTTGCTTGCCCTCCTGCGCAGCGGCGGACAACTGCGGCGTGTCCTGTGCCTTGAGCCCTGGCGCGAAGACGGTGTAGACACCGCCGGCGAGGAACAGCGCGACGAGCAGTCGTGCGGTGGTGCCGAGACGCCGGCGGAATCGGCTCCTCGGGGCGGACCGCCCGCTGCGGAGCCGCGAGAGCAGGCCGCGGAAGCGGTCGCCTCGCCGGTCGGCGGGGGTGTCAGAAGTCATGGCCTGTCCTTAACGATTTCGTGACCTGTCTCAACAGCGAAAAGAAACAGCGCGAGAAGGGCGAGACGTGATTACTTAAGCCAGTAGATCATCAGGTAGAGCCCGATCCACACGACGTCGACGAAGTGCCAGTAGTAGGACACGACGATCGCCGACGTGGCCTGCGCCGGGGTGAAACGACCCATGGTCGTTCGAATCATGTAGATGAGGAACGCCACCAAACCACCGGCGACGTGCAACGCGTGGAAACCGGTGGTGAGGTAGAACATCGAGCCGTAACCGTCGGCATTGATCTTGATGCCCTCGTGGATCAGCGTGCGGTACTCGTTCAGCTGCCCGAGGACGAAAATGAGACCCAACACAAAAGTGACGGTGAACCAACGCCGAAGCCCGTACACGTCGCCTTTCTCCGCGGCGAAGACGCCAAGCTGGCAGGTCACCGAGGAGAGCACCAGGATTGCGGTGAAGAGCGTCGCGTACGGGACGTTCAGCAACGGCGTGTTCTTCTCCCACTGGCTGTAGTCCGCCGCGCGGATGGAGAAGTACATCGCGAACAATCCAGCGAAGAACATTAGTTCGCTGGAGAGCCACACGATCGTCCCGACGCTGACCATGTTGGGTCGCGTCAGTGAGTGGATCCTGCTCTTGTCAATGGCTGAGGCCGCTGTCACGCGGTCATTATTGCCCGCGATCAGGGACGCTGGTCGGCGGGGTCGCCGACCTCGTCGTGTCGGTCGCTACGCGCACCCAACCGGCCGCCGGTGACCTAGCCTCGATCCCGTGGCGCGTGTCGATCCGATCGTCACCGAGACCTCGCCGTCCGTGCTCGCGGGGTGGGCCGCGGGCGAGTCGTCGCTGCCGCCGTTCTCCGTCGCGGCCATCGTGACCGAGGCCCGCCTCCAGACGTGGATCGGCGTCGCGCTGGTCGTCGCCGCCGCCCTCTACCTCTACGGGGTCTACCGCATGCGGCTGCGCGGCGACCGGTGGCCCGTCACCCGGACCGCGTTCTTCCTCGTCGGCGGGGTGGGTGGCATCGCCTCGGTGACCGTGACGGGGATCGGCACCTACGACACGACCCTGCTGTCGGTGCACATGGTCCAGCACATGGTGCTCGCCATGGTTGCGCCGATCTTCCTCGCCCTGGGCGCCCCGGTGACGCTGGCGCTGCGCACTCTCACCGGCGCGCCACGCCGCTGGCTGCTCGCCCTGGTGCACAGCCGCTACGTCCGCCTGGTGACTCACCCGTTAGTGGCGTTCGGCCTCGTCATCCTCAACCCGTTCGCCCTGTACTTCACGGACCTCTACCGGCTGTCCCTGGAGAACACCGTCGTCCACGAGTTCATCCACGTCCACTTCCTGATCACCGGCTGCGTGTTCTACTGGCCCCTGATCGGCCTCGATCCGCTGCCGCGGCGCTGGCCGTACCCCGCGCGTGGGCTGCTCATGGTGCTCTCCGTCCCGTTCCACACCGTGCTCGGCTTGACGATCATGCAGAGCACCACCCTCGTCGGGGGCGACTGGTATCCGTCGCTAGGGCTGAGCTGGGCGGATCCGTGGGTCGACCAGAAGGTCGCCGGCGGGATCCTGTGGGCCGGCGGGGAGGCCGTCAGCGTGGTCATGCTCGGCGTACTGCTCGTGCAGTGGGTCCGGCACGCGGAGCGGGAAGCGCGGCGGATCGACCGGGAGCTGGATCGGCAGGAGGCCCGCGCGCGGATGTCGGCGGGTTCGTGATCGCGGGCGCATCGCCGGCGTGGGCGGTCGCGGTGGAGAGCGGACCAACGGGTACGATCGGCGGGAACTACGGACGTGGGAGTCTTGGCGACGATGACCGATCGTGTGTATACCGTCCTGCTATACAGCGACGATCCCAAGGTCCGCGATCAGATGCGGCTTGCGGTCGGCACCCGACCCGCACCTGACCTCACGGTCGAGTTCGTCGACGCCTCTGACTACGAACAGTGTCTGCGGCTCGTCGACGAATACCACATCGACCTGATGCTGCTCGACGGCGAGGCAACCCCCGCCGGCGGCATCGGTATCGCGCGGCAGATCAAGGACGACCGTCCGGATGCCCCGCCCACCTGCGTCGTGCTCGCCCGGGCCGCCGATCGGTGGCTCGCCGCGGCCGCGGAGGTCGACGCCACGCTGATGCATCCGCTGGACCCGGTCACGACCGGCCAGACCGTCGCCGGACTCCTGCGCGCCCGATCCGCGGACGGCGCGGCCCCGGCCGCCTAGGTCCGCGCGGCGGAACGACAGACCCGCACACGGACACGCGCCCCTCAGGAGGCCCAGATGGGCGAACGCACCTGGTCTCAACTCATCGCCACGCTGCTGCAGTCACAGGAGTTGTCCGCTGAGGACACCGCGTGGGCGATGGGCGAGATCATGTCGGGGTCGGCGACTCCGGCGCAGATTGCGGGGTTCGCCGTCGCCTTGCGGGCCAAAGGGGAGACCGCCGGTGAGGTGGCCGGGCTGGTGGAAGCGATGCTCAGCCACGCGGTGCCGGTCCCACTGTCGGAGGAGATGCGCGCTGAGGCGGTCGACGTGGTCGGCACGGGCGGAGACCGCGCGCGCACGGTCAACATCTCGACGATGGCCGCGATCGTGCTCGCGGGCGCGGGGGTGCGGGTCGTCAAGCACGGTGGGCGAGCCGCGTCCTCCGCGTGTGGCTCCGCCGACCTCCTGGAGTACCTCGGCGTCCCGCTCGACCTCGGCCCGGAGGGGGTGCTCCGGTGCGTCCGTGAGGCGGGGATCGGCTTCTGCTTCGCCGCGCGTTTCCACCCGGGCATGCGGCACGCGGCGGTCCCCCGGCGCGAGATCGGCGTGCCCACCGCTTTCAACTTCTTAGGGCCGTTGACGAACCCGGCTCGTCCGCGGTCAGCGGCGGTCGGCTGCTTCGACCTCCGTATGGCGCCGATCATGGCGCAGGTCTTCGCCCAGCGCGGGGACTCGGTGCTCGTGATGCGCGGCGAGGACGGTCTCGACGAGTTCAGCACCGCCGCGCCGACGCGGGTGTGGTGCGTGCGGGACGGCGTGGTGCGCGAAACCGTCGTCGACGCCGCGGACCTCGGGGTGCCGCGCTCCGCGCCGGGAGATCTCCGCGGCGGGGACGCGGCGACCAACGCCGAGATCGCGCGTCGGCTCCTGGCCGGTGAACGCGGCCCGGTCCGGGACGCCGTGGTGCTCAACGCGGGCGCGGCGCTCGCCGCCCAGCAGGGGATCGGAGACGATCTGGCCGGGGCGATCACCGCGGGTATGGAGCGCGCCGCCGCGGCGATCGACTCCGGGGCGGCCGCCCGCGCGCTGGAGCGGTGGATCGAGGTCGCGCGGGAGGCGCGGGCCGCGGAGTGACCGCCTCGGCGGCTAGCGCGCGGTGGTTGTCGCGAACGCGGCGATGCGGGCCGCGAGGGGCTTCGCGGCGCGGATCCATCGGAAGTGGTTGAGGGGAGCGCCCGCTTCTTTGGTCGTGTACCGCGCCCGCCGCACGGGGGCCGCGGTGAGTATCGCGCAGAGATAGTCGAGCGTCTCCTCCGGTGTGTACTGGTCGTTGTCGACGCTGATCGCGAGGACCGGCGTGGTGATGCCGGCCAGCGCCGCGTTGGGGTCGACGCCGCCGAGGATCGGGAAGCGCCCGGTGCGGGCGGTGTACGCCCAGTCGCGCATGACGCCGCGGGCTTGCCGTCCACCGAAACCCCAGCCCGGCCACACCCCGAGCAGGGCGGCGGTCGCCGCGATGGTCTGGGACATGGCGAGGACGCCGAGGCTGCGCGGGCCGGGATACACCCGCCAGTAGGGAAGGCCGGTGGCGACGAGCACGAGCCCGTCGACCGTCCGGTCCCCGGTGAGCGCGAGGTGCAGGAGCGCGGTCTGGCCGCCGAGGGAGTGTCCCAGGAGGAGGGTCCGCCGCCCGTCGCGACGGGCTTTGAGCGCGTCGAGCACCGCACCGACGTCCTGCGCGAGCTCGAGGTAGCCGTAGGCCGACGCGCGGCTGGGTGCGGGGGTGCTCGTCCCGGTGCCGCGGTGGTCCGCGACGGCGACGGCGAGGCCCGCGGCGTGGAGGTCGGCGGCGAGCGGTCGGTAGTAGGACGCGCCGACCCCCATGGCGGGGCAGATGACGACCAGCGGGGCGTCGCCATTCCCGTGTGGCTCGGGGTAGATGTGCAGCCCCAGCCGATCCGTGCCCCGGTCGACGTACTCCTGGACGTATTCGAGAACAGCGGTCACGTCCAGTGATGTTACTGACCGGTAATTTCGGGGGGAGAGGTCAGTCCGCCTTGGGCAGGCCGATCGCGAACACCTCTTCGAGGTCGTGCCGCGAGTACGCCCGAAACGCGATGTGCGTCTCGGTGTCGCGCACACCCGGCACCTTCGAGATGCCTCCCGCGATGACCTCAGCGATTTCCTCGAATTCACGCACCCGGACGATCGCGATGAGGTCGACATGCCCGGCGACTGAATACACCTCGCTGACTCCCGGCAACTCGGCCAGCCTCTGGGCTACCTCGGGAATGGAGTCAGTCGCACAGTCGATGAGCACGATCGCGGTGATCACGGAGGGGCTCCTCTCGTTGACGCCGCGCTCATGCTATCGATGACTGATCGCTACCGTCAGGTCACGCCCCACCCGAATCGCACGCACGAGCCGCTCTCCCGGGGCGACCGATCCTCCGGGCCAGACCACCGACTCGATCACCGTGCCGTGCACCACCGCGTCCGCGCCGATAACGGACCGCTCACAGCTGCCGGTCACCGTCGCCGTGGGGTGGATGAGACTGCCGCCACCGGCGGCGTGGAGGTTCGCGGCGAGGTACCGCTCCGGGGTGCCGGTGTCGATGAAGGTGCCGGTGAACGGCACCACCTCCACCGCCCCCGCGGCCTCGGCTGGTCGCCACACCGTGCGCACGAGCTCCGCGGGCTCCTCAGGCAGGTCACGGACGAGGCGCCACGGCAACAGCGAAAATCCGGAAAATCGGTGTCCGCTAAACAGGTCGGGCTCGGAGCGGTCCGGGGACGGTTGACCGAGGAGCCGGACGGTCTCCCCGTCCCATCCGGCGAGCAGGTGCGCGATGTCCGCGCCCGCGGGCGCCCGCGGATCCGCGAGATACGCGTCGGCGTTGCCGACGAGCACCCCCCGCCCGTCGATCCACGAACGCAGCCGTGCCACGCCCCCGGAGGTGCCCAATGGGCCGTCGGGCTCCAGCGACAGGTGCGCACGCTCGCCGACGTGCGCCACGACCTGGTCGCCGAGGTAGCAGGCGTTCACGGCGACGTGCTCCGGACCGGTCAAGCCGAGCCCGGCGAGCCGGGCCAGCGCCCGATCGAGTAACGGTACGTTCCCCACGGGGCAGAGCGCCTTCGGGCGGTGCTCGGTGAGCGGTCGAAGCCGGCGCCCTTCGCCGGCCGCGAGCACCACCGCGCAGATCTCCGCCACCGTCATCGCGCGCGGTCGTCCAGTGTGGCGAGCGGGCCGATACCGTACTCGGCGAGCAGCCGGGCGGTGTGCGTCGTCAACCGGGGCAGGTTGTCGATCGGGTGCCACGCGGCCTCCTGCACCTCCGCGCCATCGACGGTGAGCGGGGTGGTGGAGGCGGGCACCTCGACTTCGAACACGATGTCCACCCACCCTTTGGGGTGCACGACGGCGTTGGGGACCGCCGGGCGCAGCTGCTCAGGCTTCACGCGGATACCGGTCTCCTCGGCGAGCTCCCGGGCGGCGCCCACCGCCGGCGGCTCGCGGCGCGTCAGCAGCCCCGCCGGCAGGCCCCAGCCGCGCCGGGCCGGAGGTTGGCGCAGGAGTAACAGCCGTCCCGCGCCGGGCGCTTCCGAGTCGCGGACCAACGTCACGGCGCCGACGAGGTACGTGGGCGCCGCGAGCCGGACGAGACGGTGACGGATCGGGACTGGTAGCCGGTAGAACGCGCTGTAGAACAGCACGCGCATGGGGGAGCGGCGGGAGATCACGGAGTCCAGGCTAGAGGGTGGCGGCACGGCAGAGATACCCCATCGCGATGCCGAGGCTCAGGCCGGCCGCGATACGCCTCCTGGGCTGTCGACCATGGCGATGAGCCGCTCGACGACGGCTTCAGGGTCAACCGTCCGGTCCACCACCGCGACTAGGAGAGTTTCGAGGTCGGGGAAGCCCATCTCCTCGGCCAGCCGTTGCAGCGGCGCCTCGGTGGCGATGCCCCGCTGGTGTTTGCTGAGGAGCAATCCGATCGTGGCCCGGCCGAGGCGGACTTTGTCCGCGATGCTGATGGTCGGCTCCGTGTGCTCGGCGAACCACCGATTGATCTGCATCCGGGCGTGTGGCGACTTCACGAAGTCGAGCCACTCCCGATGCGGTCCGACGTGCGTGTGCGGGTGGTTCGGATCCTCAGGCGCGGTGAAGATCTCCACCACGTCGCCCTCCTCCAGCCGTGAGGAGAGCGGCGCGAGTCGGCCGTTGATGGTCGCGGCGACACAGTGGTCGCCGGTCTCCCGACCGAGCTCGTAGGCGACGTCGACCGGCGTGGCGCCCTCGGGCAGGATGACCGGCCGTCCGCCGGCGAAGACCTGGATCTGCCCTTCGGAGAGGTCGCAGCGCAACGACTGGAGGAACTGGACGGGGTCGGTCGCCTCCCGCTGCCATTCCAGGACGCGCCGCAACCAGGCGAGCTGATCGGCTCGCGACGTCTCCGCGTCTTGGAGCTTGGGGTAGCGGAAGTAGGCGGCGATCCCGTACTCGGCGACGCGGTGCATCGCCTCGGTGCGGATGAGCACCTCTACCGAGCGCTGCCCCGGACCGATCACCGTGGTGTGCAGGGAGCGGTAGAGGTTGTGTTTCGGGGAGGCGATGTAGTCCTTGAAGCGGCCGGGGACCGGCCGCCACAGCCCATGGATCGCGCCGAGCGCCGCGTAGCAGTCGGTTTCCGAGCCGTTGATCACGATGGCGATACGCGGCGGATCGTACGGGATCTGGTGCCCGCCCTCGACCGTCTCCTTCCAGATGGAGTAGTAGTGCCGCGGGCGTTCGGTGACCGTCGCGTCGATCTTCTCGCGCTTGAGCGCGAGGCGCGCCTGGGCTGTCACCTCGGCCAAATAGGACGTCCACCCTGGACGATTGCGAACGTGTTGGTCAATTCGCGCGTAGGCGTCCGGTTCCAGGTGGTACAGGACGGCGTCGTCCAGTTCGCGCTTGAGCTTCTGGATGCCGAGGCGATCGCACAGGGGCACCAGGACGTCCAACGTGGCGCGCGCGATACGGGCGCGAGACGCGGGGGAGCGGGCGTCGAGGGTGCGCATGTTGTGCAGCCGGTCGGCGAGTTTGATGATGAGCACCCGGACGTCTTTGCCCGCCGCGATGATCATCTTTCGGATGGTCTCCGCCTCCGCCGCCTTGCCGTAGAACTCCTTGTCGAACTTGGTGACCCCGTCAACGAGATGCGCGACCTCGGGCCCGAAGTCGGCGTGGAGCGCCTGCAAGGTATAGCGGGTGTCCTCCACTGTGTCGTGCAACAGCGCGGCGACGAGCGTGGTGGTGTCCATGCCCAGCTCGGCGCAGATTTGCGCGACTGCGAGGGGATGGGTGATGTACGGATCCCCGCTCTTGCGGAATTGGCCACGGTGCATGTTCTCGGCGATGGTGTAACCGCGGCGCAGGATCGATACGTCGGCCGAGGGGTGGATGCTGCGGTGCGTCCGGACCAGGTGACTGACGGGGTCACTGTCGGGACCGGCTCGGGTCAGCAACGACCGTAGACGGGCAGTGAGAGGGATGTCCGTCGGGGAGCCTCGAAGGATGCGTCCGAGAGTCGCGCCGTGCCCGGCGTCGAGGTTCACCCGCAGACACCTCCTCACCATCTCCGACGTCGCACCGACGCCGGCGACGTGTGCTCCGCACGCCGCCGAGGAGCGGATGCGGCGGGTAGGACGGCGTTTCTTTACAGCCTAAGGGAGAAAAGGTGGTCCGAACGGCCAATTGCGGATAAGCGTTCGGCCTAGTGTTCCGCCGACGCTCCGGCCGCGGCGCGCGCGAGGAGGTCGTGGAAACGGGCGGCACCCCGCGCCGGCAGCGCCCATCCGGAGGTGGCCGCCACGAGCCGGGTCTCCGGGCGCTCCAGCCACGCCAAGAGCCGCTCCGATTCCTCGACCGTGGCGCTGGGCACCGGGCCGTAGCCGGGAAGGACGGTTTCGGCGGTCGCGCGCATCACCTCGATCGTCCGACGGGGATGCTCGCCAGGGGGAGAGACACCGGCGGCGGCTAAGCGGCCGTGTCGGATGAGCGCCAGCTCCCAGCCACCGTGGGCCGCCCGGCGCGCCGCGACCAGTTCTTCGATGCGGGTGAGGGCGGTCAACCGCTGCATCCGCACGAGGGCGCCAAGCAGCGCGGCGAGCCGGTGACGGATCGCCGCGGCGTCCTCGAAGCGCTGCGCCGCGGCCAGAGTGTCCATTCGGGCGAGCAGCGCGTCGACGAGTGGTTGGGGATCGCCCATGATCGCCGTGCGCAAGGGGGCGATGGCCGTGCGGGCGTAGTCCTCCGGCGAGACGCGGTGCTCGCAGGGGGCGAGGCAGCGGCCGAGCTCGGCCAGGGCGCAGGCGGCGGCGGGCGTGCGCGGGGAGAGCCGCAGCCGGCACTGGCGCAGAGGAAGCGCGTCGTACAGGGCCGCGGCGGCGAGGTCCGCGGTGTGGCGGGAGGTGAACGGCCCCAGGTACGTGTCCTCCGGGCCGATCGAGCGGACCACGGACAGGCGCGGGTAGGGCTCGGCGGTCAGCTTGAGCCACGTGATCCGCTCGGGGTAGCGCGATCGCCGGTTGTACGGCGGGGCGTGCGCGGCGATGAGGCGCAGTTCGCGCACCTCCGCCTCCAGGCGGTGGGCGCACTCCACCGCCTCGACGCGCTCGGCGACCGCCAACATCTCCGCGATGCGGGCCCGGCGTTCGGCGGCGGTGAAGTAGCTGCGCACCCGAGTGGCGATGTCACCGGACGTGCCGACGTACAGCGGTCGGCCATCCGCGGCCCGAAAGATGTAGACGCCGGGTGCGTGGGGCAAGCCGTCCGCCAAGTAGCGCTTGCGCCGTTGCACCGGGCTGATCGGTTTGACGAATTCGAGGATGTCCCCGAGCGTGTGGACGTGGTAGCTGCCGAGGCGCTCGATGAGGCCGTGCAGCACGTCCACAGTGGCGTAGGCGTCGGCGAGCGCCCGGTGGCTTGGGCGGTGGGAGGCACGGAAGAACGCTGCCAAGGTGGCGAGCTTCCGGTTGGGCACCTCGTCGCGGGACAGCACGCGCCGCGCGAGGGCCGCGGTGTCCAGGACCCGCGGGTTCGGCCACGAGTAGCCGTGCCGGGCACAGGCGGCTTTGAGGAAGCCGACGTCGTAGGGGGCGTTGTGGGCGACCAGGACCGCGCCCCGGATGAACTCCAGGAAGCTGGGGAGCACCGCGTCGACGCGGGGCGCTGAGGCGACCATCGCCGGGGTGATTCCGGTCAACGCGGTGATGAACGGAGGGATCGGCTGCCCGGGATTGATCAACGTGGTGAAGACCCCGAGCTGCTCCCCGCCGCGGATCTTGATAGCCGCGATCTCGGTGATCCCCCCGTCGCTGGGGGTGCCTCCGGTCGTCTCCAGGTCGACAACGACGAACGTCGTCTCCCGCAGCGACAGCGACGCGGGATCGGAGGCCGCCTTCTCTTCCGGCGACCGGAAGTCGAGCGTGCCCTGGACGTACCCCGGTTGTGCCACGACCACGCAGGGTAGGCGCGGGGTCCGACGCGGCTGTCGGTGGGGTCACAGGTCGTCGCCCCAGTTGGCACGCCGGTGAGCGGCGCCGCTCCGCCAGTGGGAGACTTGATCCCATGTCCGCTGCCGACTCCGCCGCCGACCGTCACCACCTCACGCCGGGTGAGGAGTGCGCGGCGGTGTCGGAGGTGAGCGAGGGTGAGCCGGAGCCGATTCTTCCGGAGCCCGTGCGGCAGCGGGTGGTCTCCCTCACCGCCGCGGCGCTGTCACACCTCGCCCCCGGCGACATCCCCCCGCCGGTGCGCCGGGTCGCGAAGTTCGCGCCGCAGCGCCGGGCGCGGCTCGGCGGTGCGGTGATCGCCGCGCAGCTCGCCAGTGATTCTCTCTTCCGCGAGCGCGTGGGGCAGTGGATGCTCGCCGTGGCCGGGGAGCTCGGGGCGGCGGTCGCGGCCGGTGACGTGCCCGGGGCGGCGGATCCCGTCGAGGTCGCCGCGCTGGCCTACGTCGTCCGACCGCCGCGCTGGCGAGCGCTCATCGAACAGGCGGGGCTGGCGATCCGCGCCGAAGCCGACAGCGCGGCGGTGGTGGACGTGGTGCGGGCCGCCGAGCAGCGGGCCAGCCGAGCCGAGCATGACCGGGCCGTGGCGCTGGTAGAGGCGGACAAGCTCCGCAGCGAGCTGGCCCGGGTCCGCGAGGAGTTAGCGCAGCTGCGTGCCGAGAACCGGTCGTTGAGTCGCGCGCTGCGCGAAAGCCAAGCGCGCGAGCGGCGCACCGCGGAGCTGCTCGCCACCGAACGGGGCCGCGCCGCCCGGGCCGCGGCCGACCACGACGCGGAGGTACGCCGGCTGCGCGCCAAGCTCGCCGCGGCGGAAGCCGCCGCGGACGCGGCCCGACTGCACGCCAAGGACGCGCGTACCGCGCACCACGCGCGGCTGTGGCTACTGCTTGAGACGATCAGTCAGGCGGCGGCCGGGTTGCGCCGCGAACTCGCGCTCGACCCCGTCGATCGGCTCCCGGCTGACTTCGTGGCCGAGACCGCGGCCGAGCAGCCCGCCCCGCAGCCTCGCCCCACTCGGGACACCGACGACCCAGCCCGGCTCGATCAGTTGCTCGCCCTGCCGCGGGCCCACCTGATCGTCGACGGCTACAACGTCACCAAGCGGGGCTTCAGCGAGATGTCCCTGGAGCAGCAGCGCCAGCGCCTCATCGCCGGGCTCGGCGGGATCGCGGCGCAGACCGGCGATGAGGTGACCGTGGTCTTCGACGGCGCCGACCGCGTACCCGGGCTGCCTCCGGCGCCGCGGGGCGTGCGGGTCTTGTTCTCCCGCAAAGGGGAGACCGCCGATGAGGTGATTCGGCGCTTGGTACGTGCGGAGCCCGAGGGTCGGCCGGTGATCGTCGTCTCCTCCGACCGGGAGGTCGCCGACGGAGTCCGTCGGCACGGCGCGTATCCGATGGATGCGGACGCCTTGCTGCGGCGCCTGGCGCGCTCCTAACCCCGGCCGTGACCCCGCGCCGCCCGCGGCACCCCGCGCGCCCGACCCGGCGCACGCCCACCCCCTACGATGGATCGACGAATGGGCGGCGGGAGGAGCAGACGGTGACCCGGGCGTGGGCGGTTGGGGCCTTCGGCGGCCTTCTCCTTGCGCTCCTGGTCGCGGCGGTGGTGCTCGTCCCGTGGCAGCGGCCACCGGCGCCGCGCGCCGACCAGCTCGCTGCCCTGCGGGAGTTCCCCGCCGAACAGGTCGCCCGCGGCCAGGCGTTCCGCGCCGCGCTGCGGCCCGGCAGCTACGGCGCGGTGCTCGTCAGTCTCGTGACCGCCGTGGTCCTCGGCCTCACCCCGCTCGGCGCGCGGCTGATCAGCCTCGTCGCTCGTCCGTTCGGCGACCATTGGATCGCGCAGGCGGTCCTCGGTGGCCTCGCGGTCGTCGCCCTCGCCAACCTCGCGACGCTGCCGTTCGCGGCCTGGCGCCACACCGTGGTGACCCGGTACGGCCTCGCCACGCAGGGCTGGCGGGGGTGGGCGGTTGACCAGCTCAAGGCGTTCGCGGTGACCGCTGTGATCGCCGCGGTCGCGCTGCTCGGCTTCTTCACCGTGACCCGGCTGGCGCCGCGGTGGTGGTGGGCGCTGGGGGCGGCGGCCGCCGCCGCGCTGGTGGTGCTGCTGTCGTTCGTCGTGCCCGTGCTCGTCGAGCCGGTCTTCAACCGGTTCACCCCGATGCCACCCGGGCCATTGCGCGACGAGCTCATCGCGCTGGCCGCCCGCGACGGCGTCCCCGTGCGCGACGTGCTCGTCGCCGACGCGTCGCGGCGCACCCGCGCGGTCAACGCCTACGTCTCGGGGATCGGCCCGACCCGACGGATCGTCGTCTACGACACGCTGCTGCGGGAAGCGCCGCCGGAGGAAGTGGTCGCCGTGGTGGCGCACGAGCTGGGCCACGCGAAAGCGCGAGACGTCGTGGCCGGCACCCTGCTCGGCGCGCTGGGGATGGCCACCGCGGTGGTGGGGCTGTACCTCCTCGACGGATGGCGTCCGCTGCTGCGGGCCGCCGGCGTGACCACGATCGCGGAGCCGCGGGCGTTCCCCCTGATCCTCGCGGTCGCCACCGTGCTCGGATTGGTGGCGACGCCGCTCCAGGCGGCGTACTCCCGGCGGATCGAGGCGCGCGCCGACGCGCACGCCCTCGCGCTCACCGGGGATCCCGGGGCGTTCGAGGCGATGCAGCGCCGGTTGGCTACCGTCAATCTCGGTGATCCCGATCCGCCGCGGTGGGAGTACCTGTACTGGGCCACCCACCCCTCCACGGTGGAGCGGATCGCGGCGGCGCGGGCTTACGCGCGGGAGAGCGGACGACGGTGAATCGCACGCTGCTGGTGACCAACGACTTCCCGCCTCGACCGGGCGGGATTCAGGCCTTCGTCCACAATCTCGCGCTCCGCCAGCCCGCGGGCTCGATCGTGGTCTACGCCTCGACGTGGCGTGGCGCGGAGCAATTCGACGCGGAGCAGCCCTTCGAGGTGATTCGGGAGAACACCTCGGTGCTGCTGCCGACCCCGGCGGTCGCGCGTCGGGCGGCGCAGGTGGCCCGAGAGCACGGCTGTGACACCGTCTGGTTCGGTGCCGCGGCCCCGCTCGGACTGCTCGCCGCGGGACTCCGCCGGCGGGCCGGGATCACCCGCGTGGTGGCGCAGACCCACGGACACGAGGTGGGGTGGGCCGCGCTCCCGGGGGCTCGGGCCGCGTTGCGCCGGATCGGCCGTGGCGCCGACGTCGTCACCTACCTCGGCGACTACACCCGTCGCCGGCTTGAGCCCGTGCTACGGGGGGTGACCGAGCTCTGTCGCCTCACCCCCGGGGTCGACGTCGACACCTACCATCCCGGGGTCGACGGTGGTCCGGTGCGGGAGCGGTATGGGCTGCGGGACCGGCCGGTGGTGGTGTGCGTGTCGCGACTCGTGCCGCGGAAAGGGCAGGACGCGCTCATTCGGGCGTTGCCCGCGATCCACCGCCGCGTTCCGGACGCGGCGCTGCTCATCGTCGGGGGCGGGCCGTACCGCGCGACGTTGCGCCGCCTCGCGAGCGAGGTCGGGGTCGCCCCGCACGTCGTTTTCACCGGCTCGGTGCCGTGGGCCGAGCTGCCGGCCCACTACGCCGCCGGTGACGTGTACGCGATGCCGTGCCGCACGCGCCGCGGCGGGCTCGACGTGGAAGGGCTCGGCATCGTCTACCTCGAGGCCTCGGCGATGGGTCTGCCGGTGGTCGCGGGGGACTCCGGTGGCGCGCCGGACGCGGTCCGGGACGGGGAGACCGGTTTCGTGGTCAACGGCCGGGACATCGCGCAGCTCGCCGACCGGATCACCACGCTCCTCACGGATCCCGCCTTGGCACGCCGGATGGGGGCCGCGGGGCGGGCGTGGGTGGAGCGTGAGTGGCGCTGGGAGACCCAGGCGGCGCGGATGACCGAGCTGTTGGCCGGCTAACCTCCGCGTGCCGGTCCGACCGCCGCGTCGCGGGGCGGCCGTGCCGACGCCGCCGCGGGCCCGCGCTCGACCGGTGGAGCATCCGGCTTACGGGGCCACCTTGGAGCGGAGGAGCGCGTCGATCTGATCCGGGGGGCCAGGGCGCCCGAGGTGCCAGCCTTGGCCTGCCTCGCACCCGATGGCGCGCAGACGGTCCGCCTGATGCGCGGTCTCCACTCCCTCCGCGGTCACCGTGAGGTCGAGGCTGTGCGCGAGGGACACCAACGCGGCCAAGATCCGTTCGTCGGTGCGGCTCGTCGCGTCGCTGGGGTCGCGGAGCCCGGAGACGAACGACCCGGCGACCTTGAGTTCGCGGACCGGCAAGGAGCGGAGATAGGCGAGGTTGGAGTAGCCGGTGCCGAAGTCGTCGATCGCCACGCGGACGCCGAGGTCAGCGAGGTGGCGCAGGGCGTGCACCGGCTCGTCCGACGCGCTCATGATCGCGCTTTCGGTGATTTCGAGCTGGAGTTGGTGCGGCGGGAGACCGGTGCGGCGCAGCAGCATCGTCACCTCGTCGACCAGCCCGGGGTCTTGGACCTGCCGCACCGCGAGGTTGACGCTGACGAACGGGGCCTGGGGCGAGACGTCGAGCCACCGGCGCGCTTGGGCGCAGGCCTCGGCGAGCACCCAGCTCCCCAGTCGGACGATCAGGCCGGTCTCCTCGGCGAGGCCGATGAAGCGATCGGGGTAGAGCAGCCCCAACTCGGGGTGCCGCCACCGGGCTAGCGCCTCGACCCCGATGAGGGCGCCGCTGCGCAGCGACACCAGCGGCTGGTAATCCAGGTAGAACTCCCCGCGATCCAGCGCCGCCGGGATCGCCGCGGACAAGGCGTACTTCATCAGCTCCTGCTCGTTGCGCTCGGGATCGAACAGCGCCCATCGGCCCTTGCCCGAGGACTTGGCCCAGTGCAGGGTGATGTCCGCGGCGCGCATCAGCTCGGTCGCGGTCGTCCCCTCGATGGGCCGTTCCACGATGCCGATGCTCGCGGAGATGGACAGGGAGTGCCCGTCGACGCGCGCCGGCGTGGAGATCGCCGCGAGCGCGGCGTCGGCGACTTTCAGGGCGTCGTCGGTGCCGGTGGTGTTCTCGATCAGGATGACGAACTCGTCCCCGCCGAGCCGGGCCACCAGGTGCTCGCCGACGGCCTGCCGGAGTCGCTTGGCCACGGCGACGAGCAGTTGATCACCGACTTGGTGCCCCAGGGTGTCGTTGACGACCTTGAATCCGTCGAGATCGACGAAGCAGACCGCGATCCGGCGGTCGTGTTTGTCGTCGCCGTCCAGGGCGGCGCTCAAGCGTTCGGTGAAGAGCGTGCGGTTCGGCAGGTCCGTCAGCGGGTCGTGGGTCGCCTGATACCGGAACCGCGCCTCGCTCTCCCGCAGGGCAAGCTCGGCCTGCTCCCGGGCGACCAGGGCGGCTCGCCGAATTTGCTCCTGTTCATCGAGGGTGCGATCGCGCAACGCCCGGGAGTAGCCAGCGGCGACCGCCCCGAGGAGCCGGGCCATCCGGGCCGGCAGGTCCGGCCCGGTCAAATCAAGATCGCGAGCGAGGCGGAGCTTGATCGTCTCAATCGTCCGGCCGAGCCCTTCCGGGGAGGCGATGTGGGCCGTCACCAAGTCGCTGCCGACGCTCTGCCCGAGATGGACGTCGAACGGTTCCGACCGCAACACCTCCACCAGCCGCAGGGTCAGGCCGCTGAGGAATTCCTCAAGTTGGTGCCGCGGCATCGGGATGTAGCTCGTGCCGATCACCGCCTGCGCCCACGCTCGGGCGAATGCGCTCAGGCCGCGCGCTCCGGCCTCACGGAGTCCGGGCTGCGCTGCCCGTACCGCCGTTGTCACCGCGGCCGCGCTGCGCCCGCTGTCGTCAGTCACGGAGCCGGCCCACCCCACCGATGAACACTGCCCGTTCCGCGTCAGCCGCGTCGTCGGGGGAGTCGGGGCGCCACTGCGGCACCCACACCAAGCCCGGCTCGACCAACTCGAAGCCGTCAAAGAACCGTGCGAGCTCGGCTCGGCTCCGCGGGTACAGCGGGCTGTCTGTCCGCCGGTACACCTCCTCGGCCTGTCGCCGTTCCTCCTCGCTGCGGCCGTCATAGCTCGCCTGGGAGAGCACGAGGTAGCTGCCCGGGGCGAGCGCGTTGCGGATCGTGGCGAGGATTCCGGCCGGGTCGTCGCTGTCCGGGATGAAGTGCAGGACCGCCACGATCAACACGGCGATCGGCTGGGTGAAATCGAGTAGCGCCCGGACCTCGGGGGCCTCGAGGATCCGATCCGGGGTGCGCAGGTCGGCCTGCACCACCGTCGCGCGGTCGTTACCGGCGAGGATCGCCCGACTATGCGCTACCGCGATCGGGTCGATGTCGACGTACACCACTCGCGATTCCGGAGCCGCGCGCTGCGCGATCTCGTGGACGTTTCCCACCGTCGGGATGCCGGACCCGATATCGAGGAACTGACGGATTCCGGCATCGACGAGGAACTGCACCGCCCGGCGCAGGAAGGCGCGGTTCGCCTGCGCCATGAGAGGCGCGTCCGGCACCGCGGCGATCATCGCCTGTGCGGCCGCCCGATCTGCCGCGAAATTGTGTGATCCCCCCAGGTAGTAGTCATACATCCGAGCCGCGCTCGGCCGCTCGATGTCGATGCCCTCTGGTGCCCAGTCGGGCCGTTGCATGGCCTGGCTCCTCGTCGTCGATTGCTGACGCCCAGCAAACGCCCTAGGTATTCTGCCGGGTACGCGCCGAGGTATCTAGAGCGTCAGATATCTCTATCCGTTAGATGATCGCAGTAAGCCAAACGGCTCCTTACGATCGTGCGGTCGTACCCGGCCCGGGCGACCGAGCCGCGGCGATCCGCGGATGTGACCGGATCGCTGCGGCGGGGCACGCCGGCGTGACGACGAGAAGACGAGAAGTGGCGATCAGAACTTCGGGGCGTCGGGAGCCTCGAGGAGGCCGAGGCGAAGCGCCGTCATCAAGGCCTGCGCCCGGTTCGCTGCGCCGAGCTTCTCGTACAGCTTCGAGATGTGCGTCTTAGCGGTGGACTCACTGACGAAGAGCTGCTTGGCGATGCCAGCGACGCTCATTCCGTCGGCGAGCAGCCGCAGGACCTGGCTCTCCCGTGGGGAGAGCTGCGGCCCGGATGGCGCGAGCCGCCGCTTCATGGCCTCCGCCAAGTCGGCCGCGGTGAACGCGTTCGGCGAAGAGGCAGCGTGCCGAGCGGCCGCTACCACTTCGTCCGCCGGCGCCGTCTTCGGAACGAAGGCGCTCGCCCCGGCTTCCAGCGCGCCGAAGAGCTGGTCGTCGCCCGCGTACATGGTGAGGACGACGATGCCGAGGGTGGAGCTGGACTTGCGCAGGGTACGCGTAGCCTCCAGACCGCTGCCGTCGGGCAGACGCAAGTCCATGATGACGACGTCGGGCTGCAGCGCACCGGCTTGTCGGACGCCCTCAGCCGCTGTGGCGGCCTCTCCGACGACCTCGAACTGCCGGTCCCGCTCAAATGCATGCCGCAGGCCCTTACGAATCAAGTCGTGATCGTCGACAAGCAGAACCTTCGTACGGGTCGTCGGCGTCGGGCTGGTGGTCATGCTCCCGTTACTCCCCTTCCGGTGCTGTGACGCTGTCGCGCACGCTGTCGCGCCGGGGCGATGTTCCGAGCACCACGGTCACGGTCGTGCCGTTGGGATGTCGCGGTTTTATCTCGAGCCGGCCCCGGATGCGTTCCGCTCGCTCTGCCATGATCGCCAATCCGTACCGTCCCTCCGGTCGCTGGTCAGCGATTCCCCGACCATCGTCCGATATTTCGATATGGGCGTACGGCGGATCCACGGCGCATGTGACCCATAGATTAGCTGCCCCAGCGTGTTTTCGTGCGTTTGTGATGGCTTCCTGCGCGATCCGCAGTAATTCTGCTTCGACGGCGGCGGGCAGGCGGGCGGTTGATTCGTCCAACGATAGGTGCACCCGCATGCCACCGGAGGCCCCGACGGTGCGGGCGTACTCCGCGATCGCCGCCGCCAGCCCGCCGTGGCGGTCCACGCCGCTGCGCAGCTCGAAGAGGCTCAACCGCAGCTCGGTGATGACTCGCGTGACTTCGTTGCGCAGCGCGCGCAGCTCCTCGGCGGTCTCCTTGGCCTCCTCCGGGAGGCTCGCCAACGCGTTGTCGATGCCGTACCCGACCATCACCAGCTCTTGCGCCACCCCGTCGTGAATCTCGCGGGCGAGACGCTGCCGCTCCTCGGTGGTGGCCAGGGAGCGCACCTCGTCGAAGAGGAGCGCGGCCTCCAGCCGGAGAGCGGCGGGGGCCGTGATGGCCGTGACGGCCTCGACGACCGCGGGGGGATAGGCGTTGGCCCGGTCTGTTTCGAGGGCGACCAGACCGATCGTCCGGACGCCCGCCACTAGGGGCACCACAAGGGCGGACACCTCGGGGCCGCCGTGAGACCGCGATTGCGACCGATGGGCGATCTGCGGCTGTTGGCTCGCCCACGCCTCAGCGATCGCGGTATCGGCGTCGAGCGAGGTCTCCCAGTCCACCCGCTCCACGCCGGCTTGGGCGAGCACGACGAGGCGACCCCCACCGCTGGCGGAGAGCACCGCCATGCGATCCGCTGGCGCGACCGTCCGGAGCTCCTCGATGAGATGTTCGGAGATACCACCGGGGTCGAGCGTCGCGCCGGGGAGCTGCCGCGCGACGCTCCGGAGCTGCGTGAGCAGGCGCGTCGCCTCGGCGTACGGCTGCGGCTTGCTCTCGTCCTGGGCTTGCAGGAACCGCTTGAGCACGCCCGTGCTGCCGGCGGCGAGGCCAGCTAGCACGAGCCACTGTGCACAGACCGCGAGGTATCCCGGCTGAGTGGTGAGCCGATGGCCCGCGCTGACGGTGACCGCGCCGGCGGCCAGGAGGAGCGCCACCGCCGCGCCGACCAGGGCGAGGCACTCCCATAACCGGCGGTGGAGCGCGGCGGCGACCACCGGCACCGCGAGGTAGGGCAGCATCGCCGCGGCGCCGAGGCCAGGGCCGAGGGAGCCGTCGATGGCGGCAGCGGCGGCGACCTGGCTCGCGCCCAACGCCACGACGGCGATCTCGGCGAAGCGGCCCAAGGGCGCGAGCACCGGGTGGCGCGGCGCGACGACGGCCGGCACGCCGGCGGCGGCCAGCAACCCGACCCAACCCAGCGCGACGACGTCGCGCGTCGCGAGCAGTACCAGCACCGCGACGAGCACCAGCATGATCAGCCGGGCCGCCACCGCGAGTGCGTCCGGCCGGGACTGGAGGGCGGGCGATACGGGCACGTGACGGATCGTAGTCAGCTCCTGTAAAGGGCGGCGATTTCGTCAGCGTAAATCTCTTGGACGACGTTTCGCTTCACCTTGAGGGAGGGTGTCAGCTCACCGGTGGCCTCGCTGAAGTCGCGGGGGAGGATGCGGAACGCCCGCACCGCCTCGGCCTGGGAGACCGCGCGGTTCGCCTCGTCGATGGCGGCCTGGATCTCGGCCCGTAGCCGAGGGTCGTCCCGGAGCTCGGCGACGGTGCTGGTCGGCGGCAGCCCGACCTGGGCGAGCCACCGCGGGAACGCCTCCTCGTCCACGGTGACCAGCGCGGCGACGAACGGCCGCGCGTCGCCGACCACGACGACCTGACTGACCAGGGGATGGGCGCGAATACGGTCCTCGAGGATGGCCGGCGCGACGTTCTTGCCACCGGCGGTAACGATGATCTCCTTCTTCCGGCCGGTGATCGTCAGGTAGCCGTCGGCGTCCAAGGCGCCGAGGTCGCCGCTGTGGAACCACCCCTGCTCGTCGATGGCCTCCCGGGTCGCCGTCGGGTTGTTCCAGTACTCCCGGAAGACCACATCGCCTTTGATCAAGATCTCGCCGTCGTCGGCGATGCGGATCGTCACGCCCGGCAGGGGGCGACCGACGGTCCCGACCCGGATCGCGTTCTGCAAGTTGACCGTGACCGCCGGGGAGGTCTCGGTCAGCCCGTACCCCTCGTAGACCGTCACCCCGATGCCGCGGAAGAAGTGGGCGAGCCGCGCCCCGAGAGGCGCCCCGCCGGAGATGGCGGTGTGGCATCGGCCGCCGAGCGCGGCGCGCAGCTTGCCGTAGACCAGCTTGTCGAAGAGCTTGTGCTGCAGCCGCAGCCCGAGCCGAGGGCCAGACGGGGTCTCCAGCGCCTGGCTGTAGGCGATCGCGACACGTTCGGCGCGCGCGAAGATCCGGCCTTTGCCCTCGGACTCGGCGCGCTGCCGGGCGGCGTTGTAGACCTTCTCGAAGATCCGCGGCACCGACAGCAGGAACGTCGGTTGGAACTCCTTGAGCTCGGCGGCGAGATTCTTGGTGTCGGGGGCGTGCCGCAGCTTGGCGCGCGCCTGCACGGCGCCGATCTGGACGAGTCGGGCGAAGGCGTGGGCCAAGGGCAGGAAGAGCAGGGTGGTCGCGCCGGGGTGGAAGAGGTTGGGCAACACGGCCACCGCGTTCGCCACGTCCGTCAACAGGTTGCGATGGGTGAGCACGCACCCCTTCGGCCGGCCGGTGGTGCCACTCGTGTAGATGATCGTGGCGATGTCGTCGGCCTTCGCGTGCCGGCGCCGCGCGTCGATCTCCGCGGCCGCCACGGAAGCGCCCCGCTCCCGCAGGACATCGATGTCGCCGACGTCGATCTGCCACACCTCGCGCAGCCGGGGCAGCTGATCGCGGAGGCTGGCGAGCGTCAGCGCGTGCGCGGTGGACTCGACGAAGCAGGCCACCGCGCCGGAGTCCGAGAGGATCCAGGCGATCTGTTCCGCGCTGGAGGTCTCGTAGATGGGAACGGTGATCGCGCCGACGGCCAGAATCGCGTAGTCGAGCAGTGTCCACTCATACCGGGTCCGGCTCATCAGCCCGACCCGGTCGCCGGGCTGGATGCCGGCGGCGACGAGGCCACGGGCGACGGAGACGACGTCGTCGCGGAACTGCGCGCAGGTCACGTCGACCCACCCCGCCGTCGTCGGGCGGCAGAACTGGACGGTGTCGGGGGTCCGCTCGGCGTTCTCCCAGACCGGGTCGGTCAGGTTGGCCGTGTCACTGATGGTGACGACGGCGGGTACGGAGAATTCGCGCACCTGCACTCCCTCTTGCTCGTCGAGGTCTGTCGACCTGCTGTGCGGATCGGTTGTGTCGGTTGACGCGACGCCGCCCATGTGACCGGAGCGGTGTTCGGCACCCTACTGGCCCGAGGGCCGCGCCCATGCGGTACGACACGGTGGCCGCACCGAAGGATTACTTTGTCCTGTCCAGTGACGAAATGCGGGGTCGGTGTGCCGAGGCGCACAGCCGTGTCTCGGATCGCGAGGGAGGACCGGGTAGCCTGCCCCCCATGGCGGACTCCTCTACGCGGTCGATCGTCATCGACGCCCCGGTCGCACGGGTCGCGGCGGTGATCTGTGACTTCGCGCGCTACCCGGAGTGGACCGATGCGCTCAAACGCGTCGAGGTGATCGAGGAGTATGAGGACGGCTACGCCCGCCAGGTCCGGTTTGTCCTCGATGCCGGGATCCTGACTGACGAGTACACGTTGGTCTACGAATACGCGGAGGACCTCTCGCGCATCGAGTGGCACCTCGCCGCTCCCTCGCGCGTGCAGAAGAGCCAGCGCGGTGCGTACGACCTCACCGACAACGGTGACGGGACGACCACCGTGACCTACACCCTGGAGGTCGAGCTCGCCGTCCCCATGCTCGGCATGTTCCGCCGGAAGGCCGAGAAGGTGATCATGGATACGGCGCTGAAACAGCTCAAGCAACGGGTGGAGCGGGCTAGCGCGGCGGAGTGACAGCGAGGAGCACGAGGATGCGGGGCACCGATCCCGGGTCGGCGCGCGCGGAGGCCGAACGGCTGGCCGCCGCGGCGCTCGCCGCTGCCCGGCTCGCCGTCTCCGGGCCAGGGGCGGCTCGGTTGCTCGGCGCGGTCAGCGACACGCTCGCCGGTCTGCTCGACGGCCCCCGGGCGCGTGGTGGCGCCTCCGATCGATCGTCGACGGGCGCGCCGGGCGGTGTCGCTACCGGGACCGCCGAGTGCTGCGTCTGTCCGCTCTGCCGGCTCATCGCAGCGTTGCGCGACCCACGCCCGGAGTTCGTCGAGCGGCTTGCCACCGGGGCCGGCGACCTCGCCACGGGTCTGGTCAGTCTGTTGCGCGCCTTCGGCGCGTCGGAGAGCCCGTCCGCGGGGGGAGCCGGGGAGCCGCCGCGACGTGAGCCGACGGGCGCCGCGGCGGGCGCGAGCGCGCGCTCGGCCGACGGGGCCCTCGCGTCCGAGGAGGGGCCGACCGCGGGCACCCCTCCGGAACCGCCGACACCGCCGCCGGATGACGTCTGGGCGGCGGCCACCCGCGGCGCTGGTCGATCGGTCTCCGGCGCCGCGGACGAGACAGCGCGGGCCGCGGGGGCGGCGACGCCGCCGCCAGAACGCCGCGGGGACACGGCCGGCACCGCCGACGAGGCCTGAGCGGCGACCGGCGAAGCTGACCGCATCGAGACCGAAATCTGACTGCAGCGAGACAGACAGTTGCCTGCAAGGGGCAGACAGTTGACGTTCATAGGGTCCGGCGCCGCTCCAGCGGTCCGGCTCGGGCGTCGCGAAGGGGAGGGGCGGCGATGACGCTGACCATTGGGGTCGACATCGGTGGCACCAAGGTGGCCGGCGGGGTGGTCGACGCCGACGGCCGGATCGTGGCGCGCATTCGTCGGGAGACCCCGGCGGATGATGTCGGCAGGACGCGCGACGTGGTCATTGAGGTGATCGCGAAGCTCGCGGCTGAGTACCGCGTCGAGGCGGTGGGCATCGGCGCGGCCGGCTGGATCGACGCGCACCGCTCTCGGGTGCTCTTCGCCCCGAACCTCGCCTGGCGGGATGAGCCGTTACAGGAGGACATCAGCGCGGCGGTTGGGCTACCGGTGGTCGTCGAGAACGACGCGAATGTCGCGGCCTGGGCCGAGTTCCGGTACGGAGCGGCGCGGGACGCCGACGATTCGATGATCATGTTTACCGTGGGCACCGGCATCGGCGGCGGTGTCGTCCTCGGTGGGGAGCTGGTCCGCGGCGCCCACGGCATCGCCGCGGAGCTGGGGCACATGCTGGCCGTGCCGGATGGGCATCTGTGTGGCTGTGGGCGGCGTGGCTGCATCGAGCAGTACGCCAGCGGGCAGGCGTTGGTGCGTTTCGCCCGCAGCGGCGCCCGGCAAGAGCCGGAGCAGGCGGTGAAGCTGCTGGAGCTCGCCGGCGGGGACGCGGAGCTCATCACCGGGCCGATGGTCACCGCCGCGGCTCGCGCCGGTGATCCGGTCTCCCGCCGGGCGTTCGCCCACATCGGGCATTGGCTCGGCATCGGGCTGGCCAATCTGGTGCAGATCCTCGACCCTCAGGTTCTGGTCGTCGGAGGGGGCGTGATCGAGGCGGGCGATCTCCTCCTCGAACCGGCACGCCGCGCCTACCGGGATGCGCTCGCGCAGCGCGCTGGCCTCCCCGTCGCGGAGATTCGGCCGGCCGAACTCGGCAACGCGGCGGGCGTCGTCGGGGCGGCCGACCTGGCCCGACGGCGGTGATCGCACGCGGAGGCGTCGCATGGCCACCGAGGTCGCGTCGTCGAGCCCCGCGGTGCGGCTGCGGGTGATGTCGTACAACGTGCACGGTCAGCGTGACGACGTCGCCGCGCTGACCGCGGCGGTGCGTGCGGTCGACCCCGACGTGATGATCATCCAGGAGGGGCCGCGCCGGTTCCGGTGGCGGTATCGGTGCGCGGCGCTGGCGCATCGCCTCGGCCTCGTGGTGGCCGGCGGCGGCCTGCCGGCGCTGGGCAACCTCTTGCTGACGAGTCTGCGGGTGCGGGTGCTGGAGAGTTGGTGCGTGCGCTACCCGCTCACGTCGGGGCGGCACCTGCGCGGCGCCGTGTTCGCCCGGTGTGCCGTCGGGCGGACGCGATTCGCGCTCGCCGGCACCCACCTGTCCACCGACGCCGCCGAGCGTCCGGGTCAAGCGCGGCTCTTTGCGCGAAAGCTGGCCGCCGTGACGGAACCGGTCGTGGTGGGCATAGACGTGAACGATGAGCCCGGCAGCGCCGCGTGGCAAGCGGTGGCTGACGGGCTGATCGACGCCGCGGTCGTGGGGGGCGCGGAGCGGGCCGCCACCTTCCCCGCGGCCCATCCCCAGCGCCGTATCGACGCGCTCTTCGTGGATCCCCGGATCCAGGTCCTGCGCTACGAGGTGATGGACACCCCGGAGACCCGACGGGCGAGCGATCACTTGCCGGTCCTGGCCGAGATCGCGCTGGTCGCGGACGCGACCTGATTCCGGGGGGTGTCCTCCCCCGCGGGCGTGGTCGGGGCGGCGTCGGCGTGGGGGAGATCCCGACCTGACCACGCACGGGCGGGCGGATCGACTCGCCTGTGCGGAGGTACCGCTGACGTCCGCCCGCGATCTGTCGCTTCAAGCACGCCTCAACCGAAGGTCTGCACGATCGCCTCGGTCGTTGCGTCGCCGCTGCCGGCCGCAGTCGGCAGCCACATCGGACGGTGGAGGTGTGCCTGTGACCGAGCCGGTGGATGCCCCCGCAGTAGAGATGACCGACATCGTCTTGGAGGGCGGTCCGCCAGACCTGCCGCCGGCATTGCGGACAGCGCGAGTCCCTGTTGCGCAAGACAAGGTGAAGATCGAATTCCGCGGTGGTTACGAGCATTTCGAACGGACCAGCGCGCTGACCCCGCATCGCCAAGTCATTTTCCGCTGGGTGACGCGGACCCGTATCGCTGAATAGCCACAGTGGCAGGTCGAAGGGAGAAATTCTTCCATGAAAGTGGACAACGTCTATATCGCCGCCCTGGACGTTCACCTGCCTGATCCATTCCCCGCCGAGGAAGCGGTCGCGCAAGGGCTGTACGATCCGGCGGACTACGAGGAAAACGGCTTGACCGCCACCCTCATCGCCGGTGATATCTCGGCACCGGATATGGCGGTGCTGGCGGCGCGAAAGGCGCTCACCCGATTCGATGTCGATCCGGGCACGGTCGACCTGTTGTTGCACGCGACGGTCTACCACCAAGGGCCGGAAGTATGGTCGCCCGCCGCCTACATCCAACAGGCTGTCCTGCACACACCGGCGCCAGCGATCGAGGTACGCCAGGGGTGCAACGGCATGCTGACCGCCATTGAACTCGCATGCTGTTACTTGCACTCCGTACCGGGCCGTCAGGCCGCGCTGCTGACGGCGGCGGACAATTTCGCGTCACCGGTCATTGACCGATGGCGTTCCGGGCCGGGTTTTCTTGCGGCGGACGCCGCGAGCGCGGTGCTTCTGTCGACGCGCGACGGATTCGCTCGCGTACGCGCGGTGGACGCCGTCACGATTCCCGAGATGGAAGGGCTACACCGTGGCGACGAGCCGCTCTTTCCACCGGGCGCCATCGCGGGTCGAAAGATTGACCTCCGTCGGCGCTCGAGCTATTTCCGCGAGCACAGCATGATGCTGACCGACGCCCTGGAGCACATCACCAAGGTGCAGGGGGAGCTGATCAATCGGGTCCTCGCGGAAGCGGGGATCGGGTTGGCGGATATCGCGCGAATCGCGTACATGAACGCCGCCCGCTACATCGTCGAGTATTGGCTGACCCGCCCCCTCGGTATTCCCCTGTCCAAATCGACGTGGGATTTCGGTCGGGGCATCGGGCACGCCGGCGCGAGCGACCAGATCATCTCGTTGGAGCACCTCTTGCGCACCCGCCAACTCCAACCCGGCGACCACGTGCTGCTCGCGGGAGTCGCTCCTGGGTTGTCCGTGGCCGCCGTCGTGGTCGAGATCCTCGAGGTGCCCGCTCCCTTGACGTCGCAGGAGGCGGAGCAGGGTGACGTCGCGGCCTCTGCGGGAGGGGAGGGGCGGCGATGAGCGGACGACGGCGCGGTCGCGCGGTATCCCGGGTGGCGCGGACGAGCGGAAACCAACCCATCGCGATCATTGGGATCGGCTGTCGCTTCCCCGGCGCCGACGGCCCAGAGGAGCTCTGGGACCTGCTCTGCGCGGGTCGCGATGCCATCACCGAGGTGCCCTCCTCCCGGTTCGACATCGACGCCTACTACGATCCGCAGCCCGCCGTACCCGGAAAGATCGTCACGCGATGGGGCGGTTTCCTCAACCGCATCGACGAGTTTGACGCCGAGTTCTTCGGCATCTCCCCACGCGAGGCGATGCGGATGGATCCGCAGCAACGGCTGCTGTTGGAGACGACCTGGGCGGCGTTGGAGGACGCCGGGCTCACCGCGGAGCAACTGGCCGGCAGCGCCACCGGCGTCTACGTTGGACAGATTTCTGGAAACTACTGGGAAAGGGCGATCAAGTCGGGGATTCTCGACATCCACACCAACGCCGGCGCCGCGGCGCGCAGCATCACCTCCGGCCGGCTGTCGTTCGCATTCGATCTGCGTGGACCGAGTCTCACGGTCGACACCGCCTGTTCCTCCTCGCTGCTCGCCGTGCACTTGGCTTGCCAGAGCCTGCGGAGTGGGGAGTGCACGCTGGCGATCGCGGCGGGTGTGAACCTCGTCCTCTCCCCGGAGGACAGCATCACCTTCTCCCAGGCGAACATGTTGTCGCCCACCGGGCGGTGCAAGTTCGGCGACGCCTCGGCCGACGGCTTCGTCCGCAGCGACGGCGTGGGGGTGGTCGTCCTCAAGCCGCTGGACGCCGCCATCGCCGACGGCGACCGCATCTGGGCGGTCATCCTCGGTTCGGCGGCGCTCAACGAAGGCCAAAGCAGCGGGTACCTCATGCGCCCCTCGGAGGAGGGACAAGAGGAGACGCTGCGGCTGGCGTACCGGGCCGCCGGCGTCGACCCCGCGCAGGTGAGCTACGTTGAGGCGCACGGCACGGGAACACCGGCTGGCGATCCCGTGGAACTCCGCAGTCTGGCCGCCGTCCTCGGGCGTGGCCGCCCCGCTGATCGGCCGTTGCTCGTCGGGTCGCTGAAGACGAACATCGGGCACACCGAGGCCGCCGCGGGTATCGCCGGGCTCATCAAGGCCGCCCTTTGCCTGAACAAAAAGGCGATTCCCAAGAGCCTGCACTGGACCACCCCGACTCCGGAGGTGGACTGGTCGCGGCTGCCGCTGCGCATCGTCGAGGATCTGCGGCCGTTCCCTACCCCGGAGCCCGGACAGCCGGCGTTGGCTGGCGTGAGCTCGTTCGGCATCTCCGGCACGAACGTCCACGTCGTGCTCAGCGACTACCAGCCGGAGTCGTCCGCGCCGCCCGCCGAGCCCGACGACGGGCGCCCCTACCTGCTGCCGCTGTCCGCCAAAGGGCCGGAGGCGCTTCGCTCACTCGCCGCCGAGTACGTCTCGTACCTCGGTCCGGAAGCTCCCGGTCGGGAGGTGCCGCTGCGGGACATCTGCTACTCCGCCGGCGCACGTCGCCAGCACTACGACGCCCGACTCGCCGTGATCGGCCGCAGCCACCAAGAGATCGCGGAGAAGCTCGCGGCGTTCGTCGCCGATCCCGAGGCACCGGACGTTCGGTATGCCACCGACGTCGAGGCGACCCGGCCGACGGTGGCGTTCGTGTTCCCGGGGCAGGGGTCACAGTGGACCGGTATGGCGCGGGAGCTCTACGAGAGCGTCCCCGCCTTCCGCGACGCGATGCGCGAGTGTGACCGCGCCATCGCCGCGGAGACCGGATGGTCCGTCATCGAGCGGCTCCTCGCCGGCGAGGAGTTGACCGGCATCGACGTCATTCAGCCGGCGCTGTGGGCGATGGAGATTTCCCTGGCCGCGCTCTGGCGGCACTGGGGCTTCGAACCCGACGTCGTGCTCGGACACAGCATGGGGGAGGCGGCAGCGGCGTACGTCGCCGGGCACCTCGACCTGGCCTCCTCCGCCGCGGTCATCTGCCGGCGGAGCGCGCTGCTCCGCACCGTCTCCGGCGCCGGGGCCATGGTGTCGGTCGACCTCTCCGTCGCCGACGCCGAGCGGGAGATCGCCGACGTCCGGGATCGCGTGTCGGTCGCGGTGAGCAACAGTCCGACCTCGACGGTGCTCGCCGGCGATCCTGAGGCGCTGGAGCAGCTGACCGAGCGCCTGTCGGCCCGCGGTGTCTTCTGCCGTCCCATCAAGGTGGATGTGGCGTCGCACAGCCCGCAGATGGACGCGCTGCGCGCCGATCTGATGGCGGCCCTGCGCGACCTCACGCCCCGACGCGGGTCGGTGCCGATGCGGTCGACGGTCACCACGGAGGTGTGCCGCGGCCCCGAGCTCGACGCGGCGTACTGGGTGCGCAACCTGCGGGAACCCGTCCGGTTCGCCGAGACCGTCCAGCGGGTCCTCGCCGAGGGCCCCACGCTCTTCATCGAGATGAGCCCGCACCCGGTGCTGGTGCCGGCGCTGCGGGAATGCCTCGGTGAGGGGCAAGGGCTGGCGGTGGGGTCCACCCGGCGTGACGAGCCAGAGCTCGCCGCCCTCCTGGACTCGGTCGCCGCCATCTACGGGGCCGGTTATCCGGTGCCATGGGCCGGGCTGAGCGATCGGGCGGGACGCTACACGCCGCTGCCCCGGTACCCCTTCCAGCGTCAACGCTTCTGGCTCCCCGACGCGTCACCCACGCGATCGCCCGCCGCGACATCCGCAACGAGGAGGCACCATCCCTTGCTCGGCGCGCACACCACCGAACCCGACGGCACGCACCGTTGGGAGGGGCCGGTGGATCTCGAGGCGAATCGCTACCTCGCCGACCACCGGGTCCAGGACACCATCGTGCTGCCGGGCACGGCCTACGTGGACGCGGTGGCCGCGGCGGCCCGCGAGGTGCTGCCAGGGGCGACGGTCCTCACCGACATCGAATACCGTCACGCGATGGTCCTCTCCGCTGATCGGCCGACCCAGATGCGCGTCACGGTGCGGCGGCAGGCGGAGTCGGAGGCGACGTTCGAGGTGAGCAGCCGCAGCGGCGACAGTGACGAGTGGACGGTCAACGCGGTGGGGCGCGTGCGCACGGCGGCGATCACCCGAGCGCCCCGGCCCATGCGGCCGGATGAGGTGCGGGCGCGGTGTCCGGAGCACCGGCTCGGCGCCGACTTCTATCGCCGCTTCGCCACCCGCGGCAATCAGTGGGGACCCGCCTTCGCGGGGATCACCGAGCTGTGGCGTCGGGACGGTGAAGCGCTTGCCCGCGTCACGCCACCGGCGGCCATTCGGGAGGCGCTGACGGCGCACCGATTCCACCCGGCCTTGCTCGACGCCTGCGGCCAGGTCCTCGCGGCGACCCTGCCCGAGCGGGACGGGGACGCGGACGACGCGTTCGTCCTGGGCGGCATCGACCGGGTGCGCATCTACCGGCAACCCCGTGGCGCGGTGTGGAGTCACGCGGTGCGCACCGCTACCGATCGGGCGGACTCCTTCATCGGGGACGTCACGATCTGGGACGACGAGGGCGTGCTGGCCGAGCTCGACGGGCTGCGGTTGCAGTACCTCTCGCCGCCGGCGAGCGAGGACACCGCGGAGTGGTTGTACGCGCTGACGTGGCGGCGCCAGCCACCCGCGCCCGTCCAACCCGCCACCGGGCTCTGGGTGGTCTTCGCCGACAAGAGAGGGATTGGCCAGCAGCTCGCCGACTCCCTCCCCGCCCCGGCTGAGGCCATCGTGGTATCCGCCGCCGACCGGTACCGGCAGATCGCTCCCGATCGGTTTGAGATCGATCCGGCTGCGCCGGAGCACTACGCGCGGTTGCTCGACGAGCTCGGCGATCGCCTTGGCCGCGCCCCGTCGCTCACGATCGCCCACCTGTGGAGCCTGGACGTGACGTGGCCGGACAGCGTCGAGGGTGACCGCGGTGCCGGGCAGGAGTTGGGGCCGGACGGGGCGGTGCCTGCGTGGCTCGCCGACGGGGAGCGACTCGGCGGCGCGAGCGTGGTCGCGCTGGTCCAGGCGCTCTCCGCGGTCCGCGTGCCCGGTGAGCTGCGGCTGGCACTGGTGACCGCCGGCGCGCAGCGGGTGAGCGCGGCGGATCAGCGGGTGCACCCCGGGCAGGCCACCGTGTGGGGATTGGGACGGGTCCTGGCAGATGAGCAGCCGGACCTCCAGTGCCGGCTCATCGACCTTCCCGCGGACGTGCGGGAGGCACAGGCGCTGCGGGCCGAGTTGCTTGCGGCCGGGACCGCCGAACCCCAGGTGGCGCTGCGGGCCGACGGCCGCTACGTCGCCCGCCTCGTCCGGTACGCCTCGCGCGCGCCGCACGCACCGGTCCCCGCCGTGGCGAGGTCGCGCCAGCTCGTGGTGCCGGCATCGGGCCTGCTGGATGATCTGCGGTGGGAACCCGTGCCGGAGCGTCCTCCCGCTCCTGGGGAGGTGGTCGTCGAGCCCCGGTATTCGGCGCTCAATTTCCGCGACGCGCTGACGGCGCTCCAGGCCTACCCCGGGCAAGACCAGTCCGCGCCGGTGGCGCTGGGCCTGGAGTGCGTGGGCGTCGTCCGCGCGGTCGGTCCCGGCGTCGCGGGGGTCGCCGTCGGGGACGAGGTCATCGCCCTCGCCCATCCCACCCTCGCGACCCACGTCCACGCCAACGCGCACGTGGTGGTGCCCTGTCCCCGGGGCGTGAGCCTCCAGGAGGCGGCGACGCTGCCGCAGGCCTATCTCACCGCGTACTACGCGCTGGTCACGCTGGCGAAGCTCCGACCGGGCGAGCGGGTGCTCATCCACACCGCGACCGGTGGGGTCGGGTTGGCGGCGATTCAGGTTGCCCGGTGGTGCGGCGCGGAGATTATCGCGACGGCGGGCAGTCCGGCGAAGCGCGCCTTGTTGCGGGCGATGGGCATCCGGCACGTCGCTGACTCGCGTAGCTCCTTCGCGGACGACGTCCGAGCGATGACGCGCGGCGCGGGTGTCGACGTGGTGTTCAACACCCTCGTCGGCGCGGCGATCGAGGAGAATCTGAGTCTCCTCGCGCCGTACGGGCGCTATCTCGAGCTGAGCAAACGGGATCTGCGCGAGGGTGGCCGCATCCCGCTGGCGCCGTTCGACCGCGGGGTGACCTTCTTCGGCGTCGACGTTCTCGACCTGCAGCGGACCCGACCGGAGCAGGCCGGCGCGATACTCCGAGAAATCATGGGGCTCGTCGAAGCGGGCGTCCTGCCCCCGCTGCCGCACGAGCTCTTCGATCTGGCGGAGGTCACCACGGCCCTGCGGCGGTTGGCCAGCGGGCGCCATGTGGGGAAGATCCTGCTGGCGCACCCGGCGGCCTCGCCCGATGGCGTCGACACCATGGCGTCCGATTCGAGACCGGCGCGCGCGGCCTCCGCAGGGGACGACGCCTCAGGCAGCGGTTCCCTTCCCATCCGCGCGGACGCCACGTACCTCATCACCGGCGGGCTGGGGGATCTTGGCTTGCTGGTGGCCCGATGGCTGGTCGACTGCGGCGCGCGTCACCTGCTCCTGCTCGGCCGCTCGCCGCTGCCGGACCCGACGGAGTGGGCCGACGTCGATCCGGCCGACCCCGCGTACGGTCGGGTCAAGGTGCTGCGTGGCCTGCGAGACCGGGGAATCTCGGTGGAGTACGAGGCGGTGGACGTGGGCGACGCGCAGGCGCTGAGCCGGGTGCTGCGGCGGTACGAGGCGTCGGGCCGACCGCCCATCCGGGGGGTGATCCACGCGGCTGGGGTCGTGCGGTTCGCCTCCGTGGGGGAGCTGGATGCCGCGGCGTTGCGTGAGGCGTCGCGTGCCAAGGTGGCCGGGGCGTGGGCGCTGCACCAGTACTTCGCGCGCCAGCCGCTGGACTACCTGGTGCTCTTCTCCTCCGGTTCAGCGCTGCTGGGGTCGCCCATGCTCGGCTGCTACGCGGCGGCCAACGCCGGTATGGACGCCGTCGCCAGTCACCGCCGGCTCGCCGGTCTGCCGGCGACGACCATCAACTGGGGATTCTGGGCGGACGCGGGCATGGCGGCGCGGCGGGCGCGGGAGCAAGGGCAGAGCCTGGTGCCGCGCGGCATGTCCGCGTTTGAACCCGGTCTCGGGCTGCGGTTCCTGCGTCGGCTGCTCACCCAAGCGCCAAGTCAGGTAGCGGTCCTGGGGGTGGACTGGACGCGGTGGGCGGAGGCCTATCCGAGACCCGCTCGGTCACCGTTCTTCACCGAGCTGGTCCAGCCTGACGCGGCGCCCGCCGTGCGCGAACCCGACTCCCCACCGAGCGGCGATTCGGTGATCCGACCGTCCACCACGGTCCCCACCGCGGCGGCCCGGGCGGAAGCGGAGCCATCCCGCGCGGTGGAGGAGACGCGGCCGGCGGACCGAACGGCGCGACTCGAGCCGGCTCCCTCGCTCAACGGTGGGGCCGCCGATGGCGCTGGCGCGCCGCCGTCGGATGGCCGACCTGGTCGCAGCCAGGCGGAGCTCGAGGAGTACCTCCGTCGGCATATCTCCCGGGTACTCGGCATGCCGGCGGAGCGGCTCAACCCCCGGCGGCCACTCCACCGGCAGGGATTGGATTCGCTCATGGCGGTGGAGGTTCGCACCCGGGTGAAGCGGGACATCGGGGTGACCCTGCCGTTGGCGCGAATGCTCGGTGGCATCACGTTGCAGGAGCTCGCCGCCGAGGTGTTCCACGCGCTGCCGGCGGCGAACGGTGCGGACACGCCGATGCACACCTGACCCGGATCCGGACGGAGAAAGGGCGGGATCTCGAGATCCCGCCCTTTCCTACTGGGTTGCTAGCCCGATCTCGCGACCACCTACGACGCCAAGGCAGGTTGTCCTGTGTCCATGAGTGTCCGCGGCAGGAAGTTGAGCTGGGGATCCGCGGTCAAGGCAGCCCGGTGGAGGGACTGCAGCTCGTGCGAGGGTTCGATGCCGAGTTCCGAGACGAGCGTGTTGCGAATCCGCTTGTAGACGGCGAGCGCGTGGGGACGCCGTCCCGACTGACACAGCGCGATCATCAACAGGGCGTGGAAACTCTCGTGCAACGGGTGCAGCGCGGTCAGCGCGGTGAGCTCGTGTACCACTTCGTGGTGAAGGCCCTGCGCGAGGTCGGCCCGGATCCGAAGCTCCAGGGTCGAGAGGCGCAGCTCCTCGATCCGAACCATGTGCGCCTCGAGGATCTCGCCCGGTTGCACATCGACGAGCATCGGCCCTTGCCACACGTGCAACGCCGAGCGCAGCAGGGCTGAGGCGCGCGGATAGTCACCGGCGTGAAAGGCTTCCCGTCCTTCGGCTGCCAGGCGCTCGAACTCGTGAAGGTCGAAGGAACCCAGCGGTGGGTTGAGCAGGTAACCCCCGTGCCGGGTCACCAAGATCCGCTCGGCGACGTACGACGTGTCCTTCTGGACGCCGCGGGCGAAGGACTTGCGAAGCTGCAGCACGTAGGTCTGCAGCGTCGTCGAGGCGCTGCGGGGAGGATTCTCCGCCCACAATTCGCGGACTAACGTGTCCACAGACACGACCTTCGGCATGTTGATCAAGAGAAGTGCGAGCACCTGCCGCGGCTTGGGAGCGGTTGGTGTTACGTCTACGTTACCGAATTTTACGCTTAGTGGACCGAGGACAGAAATTGCCAGCTCCCCAGTAGGCATGTCTCCCCCGATTGATAGACTTTTACCCGGTAAACATTCTTGGTCGAATCTAACTGACAAATGAGTATCTGTCAATGATTTAGTTAGTCCCGGTTCCTAATCTGACGCAGCGTGTTGTTCGCTGATGTTCGGATCAACGTTGGCATTACTGGTAATGGTGTGGTTACTGCTCGTGATGGAACGCGTATCAGGGAATTTAGAATTTTTCAGAAACTAACCCTAATAGTCGTTAATATGATAATTACAAACTGTCCTGGATGTTAAATCCGCTATGGAGATACTGTCACTTTTATGGGGTTATAAGGGTTATCACTGTCTTTGCGTTAGAGAGTTTTATCCGAATTATACGGTTTCATGCCGCATCACCTCACGGCGTTCTTGTTACGTCGAGTAGTGGCGGATGGACGATACGCTGAGGGAGTGTTCCATGCCTTTCGGCGCGCCGGCGGTCGTCTCACGGTCACGACGGTGTCAGATTCGAGGATGAGGCAGGCGTCTGTGATGTCTTGCGAGTGTGTGGAGGCAACACAAGATCCGTAAGTTGTGGGGGAAGACGGCGGGGTCATAGCGTTTTCGATGCCCCGCTCGTATGGATGATGGGGCGCGGTTGAGGAGGGGCGGCCGATATCCACTTTGGTACGTCCGTATGCCCTGAAAAATCAGCCGATACATAGATCAACTTATCTCTCAAGCTTGACTTGAGCTGTTTTCAAGGAACCGCGGTAATGCTTGGGTGGCCCAAGCGGAAAAGGCTTCGGCTGGGGCACGTTCATGTGGCTGCAGAACATCGATGGTTCCGGTGGCATCTGACGCTGGCGGAACCTCGGCGAGGAGCCGTCGCCCTGCCACTCCCTGGGCAGCCGCTGGCTGACCACCTGCAGGAGGTGCGGGATCGCGGTGGCGGTTGGGGAGAAGGATGCCTGATCAGAGCGGAGACGCGAGACAACACCGGGTTGTCATCACCGGTATCGGGGTGATCGCACCCGGTGCGATCGGCCGCAAGAACTTCTGGGACCTCCTCGTCTCGGGGCGAACCGCTACCCGGCGGATCACCCGTTTCGACCCCACCCCGTTTCGGTCCCAGATCGCCGCGGAGTGCGACTTCGATCCCTCCGAGCACGACCTCACGCCCCGGGAGATTCGCCGCTGTGACCGGGTGGCCCAGTTCGCCATCGTCTGCGCGAGGGAAGCGGTCGCCGATAGCGCGATTGACCTCGAGCAGATCAACCCCGAGCGGATCGGAGTCAGCGTGGGGACCGCGGTGGGATCGACGATCAGCCTGGAACGGGAGTACGTCATCGTCAGCGACAGCGGCGCCCACTGGCTGGTCGATCAGGGATACGCGGTACCTCACCTCTACGAGTACTTGGTCCCCAGCTCGATCGCCGCGGAGGTGGCGTGGCAGGTCGGAGCGGAGGGACCGACCGCGGTGGTCTCCACCGGATGCACCTCGGGGATCGACGCCGTGGCGCACGCGGTGGAGTTGATCCGCGAGGGCGTGGTCGACGTCATGGTGGCGGGGGCCTCGGACGCTCCGATCTCGCCGATCACCGTGGCGTGCTTCGACGCGATCAAAGCGACCAGCCCGCGCAACGACGATCCGGAGCACGCTTCGCGGCCGTTCGACCGCACCCGGGACGGATTCGTCCTCGGCGAGGGGGCGGCGATGTTCGTGCTCGAATCGGCCGCGCACGCGCAGCGGCGAGGGGCGACCGCGTACGCCGAGATCGCTGGCTTCGGCTCGCGGTGCAACGCGTACCACATGACGGGGCTACGGCCGGATGGCCGGGAGATGGCGGAGGCGATCCGGGCGGCGCTCGATGAGGCCCGGGTCAATCCCGACGAGATCGACTACGTCAACGCGCACGGCTCGGGCACGCGGCAGAACGACCGGCACGAGACCGCGGCGTTCAAGCGCAGCCTCGGCGAGCACGCGTATCGCGTGCCGGTGAGCTCGATCAAGTCCATGATCGGGCACTCGTTGGGCGCGATCGGTTCGTTGGAGATCGCGGCGTGCGCTCTCGCGATCGAGAACGGTGTCGTCCCACCCACCGCGAATCTCCACGAGTCCGATCCCGAGTGCGACCTGGACTACGTGCCGCTCGTCGCCCGGGAGAAGCAGCTCGACGCCGTGCTGACCGTCGGAAGCGGATTCGGCGGCTTTCAAAGCGCGATGGTGCTTGTCAGTCCACAGTGGCGAGGACGGCGATGAGCCAGGCAGCGGTCGTCACCGGACTTGGGGTGGTCGCACCCACCGGTTTGGGAACTCAGAAGTACTGGCAGGCGACGGTAGCCGGGGTCAACGGCATCCGTCGGATCACTCGGTTTGATCCCACGCCGTACACCACCAAGCTGGCGGGAGAGATCAGAGACTTCGATCCGACGCGCCACTTGCCGAGCCGGCTGCTGCCCCAGACGGACCGGATGACCCGGCTCGCGCTGGTCGCGGCCGAGTGGGCGTTGGCGGACGCCGGCATCGACGCCGCCACGTTGCCCGAGTACGCCGCCGGCGTGGTGACCGCCAGTGCCTCCGGGGGCTTCGAGTTCGGGCAGCGGGAATTGGAACGGCTGTGGAGTAAGGGGCCGGAGTACGTCAGCGCCTACCAGTCCTTCGCGTGGTTCTACGCGGTGAACACGGGACAGATCTCGATCCGGCATGGGATGCGCGGCCCGTCCGGAGTGCTCGTCGCCGACCAGGCAGGTGGCTTGGACGCCATCGCCCAGGCGCGCAGGCACATCCGTAAAGGAATCCCGGTCATGGTCACCGGCGGGGTTGACTCCGCGCTGTGCCCGTGGGGGTGGGTGGCGCTGCTCGCTCCCGGCCACGCCAGCCGCGACGACGATCCGAATCGGGCCTATCGTCCGTTCGCCCGGGACGCCGGCGGCTGGGTTCCCGGCGAAGGCGGAGCGATCCTCATTCTCGAGAGCGCGGAGGCCTTCCGCAGTCGAGGCGGAGACCGCGGCTATGGGGAGATCGCCGGGTACGCCGCCAGCTTCGACCCCCCGCCGGGATCGGGCCGGCCGCCAGCGTTGCGGCGCGCCATCGACGCGGCGCTGCGCGACGCCGGCGTGGCGCCAGGCGACGTCGACGTGGTGTTCGCGGACGCCGCCGGCGTCCCGGAGGCGGACCGCGTCGAGGCGGAGGCCCTCGTCGAGGTGTTCGGCCCGTACGGCGTGCCGGTGACCGCGCCGAAGACGATGACTGGCCGCCTCTTCTCGGGTGGCGCTCCATTGGACGTCGCCGCGGCCTTGCTGTCGATCCGGGACGGCATCATCCCGCCGTCGATCAACGTCGTGGACGCCGGCGACTATCCGATCGATCTCGTGGTGGGGAAGGCCCGGCGGTGCCCGGTCAATGTCGCGCTCGTGATCGCCCGCGGCTACCGCGGATTCAACTCGGTCATGGTGGTGCGTGGCGTGAGCTCCGGCCGGCGCGCACCAGAGATGGGGGAAGGGAGCTGCTATGCCGACTCTGACAATCCGTGAGTTGACGGAGATCATGCGGGAGTGCGCTGGGGAGGACGAGTCGGTGGACCTGAGCGGGGACATCGCCGACGTCGACTTCGCCGACCTCGGCTATGACTCCCTCGCGCTGCTGGAGACGGCTGCCATCATTCAGCGTCGGTTTCAGATTCGCCTTGAGGATCACGTCGTGACCGAGGCGCGTACCCCGCGCGCCCTCGTCGAGTTGGTCAACACCGTTCTCGCGGGCGCCTCCCGCTGACGTCTGGGTGCGCCCGCGACGCGCGGGCCGGGCCTGGTCGTCGTCGTTCACGGTGGCCGGGCCCGTCGCCACTCCCCCCTATCCGTCCTTCCGGAGGTTCTCGTGCACCCGTCCAGGGACGCCGCTCCACTCGCCGCCGGTGGGCGATTGCTCGTCATCGGCGGCACCGGCTTCATCGGCACCCAGGTCCGCGCGGTGTTCGCTGAGCGGGGGTGGCGGGTTACCGCGGTGTCCCGCCGACCGGCCCGGGGGGATGACTGTCGATGGCTCCGGATGGACGTCGCGAACACCGCGGTCGACGAGTTGGTGCGAGTGCTCCTCGCCGAGCGACCCGAGGTGGTGGTCAACGCGGCCGGGGCGGTGTGGAACGTCACCGAGCAGCAGCTCGCCGAGTCCAACGTCCGCCTCGTCCGGCGTCTCGTGCGTGCGCTCGCCCACCTGCCCTGGCGGCCTCGGCTCATCCACCTCGGATCGGTGCACGAGTACGGCCCCGTACCGCCGGGGGAGAGCATCGGCCGGGACACGCCGACCCATCCCATCAGCAGCTATGGGCGGAGCAAGCTCCGGGCCTCGGAGATCGTGCTCGACAGCGTGGCCCGGTGGGGCGTCGACGGGGTGGTGCTGCGGGTCGCTAACGTCTCCGGCCCGGGCGCGCCGCTGGGCAGCCTGTTAGGCAACACCGCCGCCGCCCTGCTCGCCGCGACCCGGTCCGGCGGTCTCGCCACGCTGCGGCTGGCGCCGCTGCGCGCCCGGTGCGACTTCATCGACGTGCGGGACGTGGCCACGGCGGTCCTCGCCACCGCGTCCGCTCCGGTGACCGGATCGGTCATCAACATCGGCCGTGGCGAAGCCGTGCCGGTCGCCACGCTCATTGAGAAACTCATCGACGTCAGCGGCACCGCCGCGCGCCTGGTCGAGGAACCCCAGGCGACGAGCCGCAGCGGCGGTGTGTCGTGGCAGCGAGTCGACGTGAGCGAGGCGCGGCGGATCCTCGGGTGGGCTCCGCGGATCTCCCTCGACGACTCGATCCGCGCGCTGTGGGCCGCGGCGGTCGCCGCCGGCGACCGCGCCCGCTAACCCGCTAGCCGCAGCTCCTCGTAGAGCTTGAGACAGTCCTGGTAGTTCGGCAGCAGGCCGAGCTCGCGCGCCTCCGCGAGGCTGGGCGCGTTCCGGTCCTTCTCCGACATCACCGGCTCACCGTACAGCCGCCACGGCAAGGCCAGTTCGGGATCGAGCGGATTGATTTCGAATGACGTGCTCGGGACGTATGGGGTTGAGCAGAGGTAGCTCACGCACGCCTGATCGGTGAGCGCGAGGAACGCGTGCCCGAGGCCCTCGGCTACGTAGATCGCCGTGCCACTACGGTCGTCCAACACGGTGACGTCGTAGACCCCGAACGTCGGCGATCCCACGCGGATGTCGACGACGATGTCGAGGATGGCGCCGCGGAGGCAGCTGACGATTTTCGCCTGCCCGGGCGGCGTCAGCACACTGTGGATTCCCCGGAGAGTGCCGCGTCGGGATACCGAGTGATTGACTTGCGCCAGAGTGAACGGATGCCCGACGACAGCCGCGAGCTCCGCTCGGCGGAACTGCTCGTAAAAGCAGCCGCGCGCATCCCGTAGCTGTCGAGGAATGACCTTGACCGCGTGTGGCACCGCAAGCTGACGAAACTCCATGGCGGACAGAGCATAAGGACCGCCACTTGAAAATCCCTGGATGACTGCGGCGGATGGACAGCGCATTCCTGCATCGGGACTTGAGCGAGATTTGAGCACCCGCGGTGACGATGCCGGAGGAAAGAACCCAGCAGACAGGGCTCGTCGGGCTCCGGTGGTGGCACGGAACTAGCCGGTCGCGGCTGGGTCGTTCAGGGAGGACAAGGTGACGTCAATCGAGACGGCCACACGAGGGACACGCGAGTTATCACCGTGGCACGTGCGCCACCGATTCGCGGTCTCGGCCCTGACCACCACGGGTGCCGTGATGACGCTATCCGATTTCTTCGCGTGGTTCGAGGAGCGCCGTCGAGCGAGTGACTTCGCGGCGGTTCGGGTGCCGCTAGCGGGACTATCGCGCTGGTCCTCGGACCCCGATACCGGGAACTTGGTGCACGACAGTGGCGCGTTCTTCACGATCGAAGGGCTGGAGGTCCGCAAGAACTCCGGGCCGGTGCGTCACTGGAGCCAGCCCATTATCCGGCAACCGGAAATTGGGGTACTCGGCATCCTCGTCAAGGAATTCAACGGGGTTCTGCACTGCCTCATGCAGGCCAAGGTCGAGCCGGGAAACGTCAACGGACTGCAACTGTCGCCGACTGTCCAAGCGACCCGGAGCAACCACACGCGCAAACATCGGGGTGCCGCGACCCGCTATCTCGAGTACTTCCTTGGCCCACGGCGAGGACGGGTGCTCGTCGATGTCCTCCAGTCCGAGCAGGGATCGTGGTTCTTGGGCAAGCGCAATCGCCACATGGTGGTGGAGGTCCTCGACGACATCGAGGTCCACGACGACTTCTGTTGGCTGACCCTCGGTCAGCTCTACCAACTCCTCTGGATCGACAACGTGCTGAACATGGACACCCGCACGGTGTTGTCCTGCGTTCCCGTGGGTCCTGTCGACGACGCCACCGCGGGCATGGCATCGGCCGATAGCTTTCGGCTCGCGATCCACCGCTCCCTCGACCCCACGACCCCCAGCCTCGCCGGCGCTCGTGACATCACGAGCTGGCTGGCGGAGGAGAAGACCCGCCACGTGCTCGTCCGCCAGACGATTCCGCTCAACCAGGTACGGGGTTGGCATCGCACGTCGCACGCGATCGTGCACGAGGAGGGGCGCTACTTCTCCATCATCGGGCTGGACATCCGCGCGAGCACTCGCGAGGTGGCGTGCTGGTCTCAGCCGATCCTCGCTCCGGTCCCGGGTGGCCTCGCCGCCCTGCTGGTCCGTCAGCGCGACGGCGTCCTGCACGCGCTCGTGCAGGCGCGGGTAGCGGGCGGCGCGCTGGACGTGGTGGAGATAGCCCCGACGGTCCAGGTCACTCCGGCGAACGTCCACCACCTCCCCGAAGAGCAGTGGCCGCCGTACCTCACCTACGTGCAGAACGCCCCGCCGGAGCGCATCCGGTACGACGTCCTGCTCTCCGAGGAAGGCGGGCGGCTGTACCACGCGGTGGTGCGGTATGTCGTGATCGAGGTGCCGGACGATTTCCCGCTCGATGCGCCGAGCAACTACACCTGGACGCCCCTCCACCGCCTGGTGAGCCTCTTGCAGCACAGCTACTACCTGAACGTCGAGGCCCGGACGTTGGTGGCCTGTCTGATGGCGCTCTGGGCGCGGAGGACCACCTAATGGGCGCGGTGCGGATCGGCGTGCTGGGATGTGCGGATATCGCCCGGCGGCGGGTCCTGCCCGCGCTCGTCGCTCATCCCGACTTCACCGTGGTGGCGGTGGCGAGTCGTCATCGCGAGAAGGCCGCCGACTTCGCCCAGCGATTCGGCGCGGAACCGGTGGTCGGCTACGCGGAGCTGCTGCGCCGCGGGGACCTCGACGCGGTCTACGTCCCGTTGCCGCCGACGCTGCGCGACGTGTGGGTGCCGCGCGCACTGGAGGCCGGCCTGCACGTGCTGACGGAGAAGCCGTTGGCGACCGATCGGCGTGCCGCGGCTCGGCTGGTGGGAATGGCCCGAGCCCGCGGGCGGGCGCTGCTGGAGAACGTCATGTTCGTCCACCACTCCCAGCACGCCGTCGTGCGGTCGCTCCTTCTCCAGGGCGCGATCGGCGAGGTGCGATCCTTCTCCGCCACGTTCACGGTGCCGCCCCGCCCCGCAGACGACTTCCGATACCGCCCTGAGTTGGGCGGCGGCTGTCTGGCTGACATGGGGGTCTACCCGGTTCGGGCAGCCCAGTACTTCCTCGATGGTCCGCTCACCGTGGTGGGGGCGACGCTGCGCCGCGGTGACGGCGCGCCAGTGGAGGTCGCGGGAGACGCGCTGCTGTGCACCCGGCAGGGAGCCGGGGTGCACGTCACCTTCGGCATGGCGCATGCGTACCGCTCGAGTTACGAGATTCTCGGCAGCGCGGGCCGGATCTGCGTCGAGCACGCCTTCACGCCGCCGGCCGATCACACGCCGCGGATCGTCATCCACCGGGCAGACGGCGTCGAGGAGCGCGTCCTGGCAGCGGACGACCAGGTAGCGCGGACGCTTGACACCTTCCGCCGGTTGATCGCCGAGCCGACGACCGGCTCGTCCTTGCTCGCGGCCAGTCTCACCGAGGTGCGGCTCTTAGAGCAGATTCGGCTGGCGGCTCGGTGGACCACGCGACCGGCATGCGGCTGAACCTGATGAGGAGTTCCACGAGATGGCCATGACTGACAGGGCCGCGACGACCGATCCGGGCTGGCTGCTGTGTCCGGGATGCCGCTCGATGCTCTACCGAAAGAGGTACGAGCGCCTCCACAAGGTGTGTCCCGACTGCGGGCACCACGGGCAGATGACCGCGGGCGAACGCATCGCCTCCCTCTTCGACCAGGGATCGGTGCGCCCGCTCGACGTCTCCGTCGAGCCCACCGACCCCCTTGGCTTCGTCGACACCGTCGCGTACCCGACCCGGCTGCGCAGCGCGCAACGGAGAACGGGCTTACGGGAGGCGGTGGTCTGTGTGCGCGGCACCATCGGCGGCTCGCCGGTGGTGGCCGCGGTGATGGACTTCCGCTTCCTCGGCGGCAGCCTCGGCAGCGCCACGGGCGAACTCGTGACGTTGGCGGCTGAGGAAGCCCTCCGGACCCGGACTCCCTTGCTGATCGTGTGCGCGTCCGGCGGCGCCCGGATGCAGGAGGGCGTCCTGTCGCTGATGCAGATGGCGAAGACCAGCCAGGCGCTGCTGGCCCTGGATCAGGCAGGGGTGCTGACCGTCTCATTGATCACTGACCCCACGTACGGCGGGGTAGCGGCCTCGTTCGCCACCCTGTGCGATGTGATCATCGCGGAGCCTGGCGCGCGGATGGGGTTCGCCGGACCCCGCGTGATCGCGCAGACCGTCCGGGAGACCCTGCCACCGGGATTCCAGACCGCGGAGTTTCTCGCCGAGCGGGGAATGATCGACATCGTCTGCCCCCGCGGCGAGCTTCCTGTGGTGCTCTCCCGGCTGCTCTCGCTCGGCGGAGCCGCCACCGCCGAGCCGGTCCCCCATGAGCCGGTTGAGGTCTCGCCCGTGGTGGCGAACCCGGATGACATGTCCGATCGCGACCCGTGGGACGCCGTGCGCGCTGCCCGTATCGTCAACCGACCCACCACATTGGACCTCTGTGCCCTCATGCTCGACGAGTTCGTGGAGCTGCGGGGCGACCGCATCGGTGCCGACTGCCCGGCGATCGTGGGCGGTCTCGGGCGGCTCGCGGGCATGCCGGTGATGGTGGTCGGGCACGAGAAGGGACGCACCGCGCAGGAGTTGGCGACGCGGAATTACGGCATGGCGGAGCCGTCCGGCTACCGGAAGGCCGCCCGGCTCATGCGGCTCGCCGAGAAGCTCGATCTTCCGCTGATCACGTTGATCAATACTCCGGGCGCCTACCCGGGCGTGGCCGCCGAGGAACAGGGCCAGGCCGTAGCGATCGCGGAGAACCTGCGTCTCATGGCGGGCCTGCGGATCCCCACCGTCGCCGTCATCACGGGAGAGGGAGGGAGCGGGGGAGCGCTCGCCCTGGCGATCGCCGACCGGGTGTACGCGTGCGCGAACGCGGTCTATTCGGTCATCAGCCCAGAGGGGTGCGCGGCCATTCTCTGGAACGACGCCGCCGCCGCGCCGAAAGCGGCGCGCGCGCTTCGCGTGGACGCGTATCACCTGCTGCGTCTCGGTGTCGTCGACGGGGTGATTCCCGAGCCGGGAGAGGGCGCGCACACCGATCATCCGCAGGCCGCGCGGATGATCGCCGCCGCGCTGGCCGCGGCGGTACGCGACCTCCGCCGGATGGATCCCGGCTATCGGCTGGATCAGCGCTGGCGCCGCTATCGCGCGTTCGGCCTCGAGTCCTCGGTAGCGGCCACGACCGGAGCGAAGCCTGCCGGCGCCGCGGTGGAGCGGTCCTGGCCCGGCAGCGCGCAGCCCTGACTGAGGGGAGGGGAGTGAGGGATGACTGACCGGTTGGAGTGGGAGGTCGAGCCGGTCCAGCGGTCCGGTGACGGGAGGGCTGCCGGGCTCCGGGAGGATCTCCGCGCCGTGTGTGACACGGTGCGGCAGCTCGTCCGCACGGGTCCCCGAATGCGGTCACTTCGATTGAGCGCCGGAGGGGTGACCGTCGAGATCGACTGGATGGACGTCGACGAGGCACCACCGGACGGGTGGCAGCTCGACGGTGTCGCCGGCGGCCAGCAGATCACGACCGGCGCGGTGGCGGCGAGCGCGAATGGCGAGGCCGGGCGGGCGGCGGCCGACCCGACGCCCGCCACGGATGTCATCCACGCGCCCACCGTGGGGGTGTTCTATCGGGCCCCGGAGCCTGGCGCGCCGCCGTTCGTGACCGAGGGCGACGTGGTGTCGCCGGGCCAACAGGTGGGCATTGTCGAGGCGATGAAGCTCATGATCCCGGTCGAGTCCGACCGCTACGGCCGGGTCGAGAAGATTCTGGTGGCGGACGCCACGCCGGTCGAGTTTGGACAGCCGCTGATGACGGTGCGGCCACTGGATGACCGGTGAGGTGACCAGCGATGTTCCGCAGCGTCTTGATCGCGAATCGGGGGGAGATCGCCGTTCGGATCGCCCGGACGTGCCGGGAACTCGGCATCGCCGTCCACGCCGTCTACTCCACCGAAGACCGGCACTCCCGCATCGTCCAGATGGCGGATCAGGCGGTCCACATTGGGCCAGCGCCGGCCCGACGCAGCTACCTCAACATCCCCGCCATCATTGAGGCCGCTCGCCGCACCGGGGCGGAGGCCATCCACCCGGGCTACGGATTCCTCTCGGAAAACGCCGACTTCGCCGAGGTCTGCCAGGCCCAGGGCATCGCGTTCATCGGTCCACCCGCTCCCGTCATCGAACGCCTCGGCAACAAGATGGCGGCCCGGCAGCTCATGGCGTCGGCCGGCCTCCCCCTGCTGCCCGGGAGCGTGGAGCCGATGACCTCGATCGCCGAGGCCGAGGCCCTTGCCAACGACATCGGCTACCCCGTCATGCTCAAGGCCGTCGCGGGCGGTGGCGGGCGGGGGATCCGGATCGTGCGGGATCCCGCCGATCTGGCTGAGGCCTACCGGACGGTCGAGGCGAACGCGAAGCTCCTCTTCGGCGATGGGCGGCTCTACGTCGAGCGGTACCTGCCCCGGGCGCGGCACGTCGAGGTGCAGATCCTCGCGGACGCCGCGGGGAACGTCATCCACCTCGGCGAGCGCGACTGCTCGGTGCAACGGAGGCACCAGAAACTCGTCGAGGAAGCGCCCGCTCCGCGCTTGAGCCCGCGGACCGTCGCCCGGCTCCGAGAGGCGGCGGTGCGGGGAGCCAAGGCGGCGAATTACGTCGGCGCGGGCACGTTCGAATTCCTCGTCGACGAGGACGGCGACATCTACTTCCTCGAGGTCAACTGTCGGATCCAAGTCGAACATCCGGTCACCGAAATGATCACGGGGGTTGACCTCGTCGCCGAGCAGGTGCGTATCGCGGCGGGTGAGCCCTTGAGGCTCCGGCAGGAGGATGTTCGCCTCACCGGCGTAGCGATCGAGTGTCGGGTCAACGTCGAGGACCCGGACCGGGGCTTCGTTCCGGCACCGGGGACACTGACCGAATTCGCGCCACCCGCCGGTCCCTTCGTCCGGGTCGATACCCACGGCTATCCGGGCTATCGCGTGCCCGCGGCGTACGACTCGTTGCTCGCCAAAGTGGTGGCCTGGGGGCCGGATCGCGACAGCGCGCTGCGGCGGATGCGTCGAGCGTTGGCCGAGTTCACGGTCAGCGGACCGGGCGTCGCGACCACCATTCCGTTCGCCGCGCGGATCCTCTCCGACCCCGACTTCTGCGCAGCTCAGCACGACACGTCACTGCTCGCCCGATTGATCGCCGAGGCGGCGGTCGACGGGGATCGGCCACCGGCCGCACCGTCCTCGCCCGACGGCGAATCGGTGGTGCACCACTCGGCGGCCCGAGTGTGAGGGGAGGAGGGGGAAGACATGCGGATCCTCGTGATGCCGAGCCCGGTGGCGTCCCACCTGATGCAGATGGTGCCGCTGGTGTGGGCGTTCCGTACGGCGGGGCACGAGGCCCTGGTGATATGTCGACCGGATCTGGTGGAGACGGTACGCAGTACGGGGATTCCCTATATCGCGCTCGGCCAGCGGTACGACGAGCTGATGCGTCGACTGCGCCCGCGGCGCAGGACGAGCTATGGGGATGAACCGCCGTGGGACGAGCTCGCCACCGCGTGGCGCGCGGCGGTGGGTGAGATGTGGCGCCCTGCGGCGACTCGCGCGCGGGCGTGGCGGCCCGACCTCGTGCTCGCGGACCCCTTGGAGTTCACGGCGCCTCTGATCGCCGGGCTGGTGGATGCGCCGCTGGTCCAGCACCGCTTGGGTGTGGACTCGTGGAGCACCCGCGGCTGGCCGCACGTGCGGCGCGCGTTGGCGGAGCTCTGCGTCGAGGCCGGTCTTTCCGAGGGATTGCCCGATCCGGCGCTCGTGGTGGATCCGTGTCCGCCGAGTCTGCAAGCACTCGGCGCCGCGCCCGCCGAGCCCATCCGGTTCATTCCCTTCAATGGCGTAGCCGAGGTGCCGGATTGGGCGATCACTCCACCGAGGGGTCGTCGGATCTGTGTCTCGTTGGGATACCAAGTCTCCGCCGGCGACGAACTGCGGCTGGTGCGGTCGATCGCCGATGCGGTCTCGGAATTGCGTGATGTCGAGGCGGTGGTGACGATGGGGCATGAACACCGCGAACGCCTCGGTCGCGTTCCGGAACGACTTCGGGTGGTCCCCCCAACGCCGATCCAGTCCTTTATTCACACCTGCGATGTCGTGGTGCATCACGGGGGCAGCGGGACCGGGCTGCTCGCCGCGGCCTATGGCCGCCCGCAGCTCGTGTTGCCGCTGACGCCGTGGACCGCTGAGCACGGCGAGCGCGTGGCTGCGGTGTCCGCTGGTCTCAGCATCGGCCCCGCTGAACAGCAGAATGACCCCGAGGTGATCCGGGTCGCGCTGCGCGAGCTGCTGGACGACGGTCGGTACGGTGCCGGTGCCCAGAGGCTGGCCGCCGAGATGGCCGGGATGCGCCCACTGTCGGCCACTGTGGACCGCTTGGTGGCGATGGTGCGCGATCGGTCACCCGCTGTTGCGAGCGGGACCATAGCGGCGACTGGGGGCATACCGACGACGTAGCCCGGTCTGGGGCGTGGGTGGGCCGTCACCGCACGGATGAGGGCGTGGTGAAAACGGTCGGGACGCCTGCGTACAGGATCCGGAAGTTCTCCTTCGCCATGCGGACCGCCTCGGGGTAGATGTCGTCGGGGTCGTCCCCGCCCATCAATCGGTGGCAGTTCTCGGAGATGAGCGCCCGTTCGATGGCCAGGACACAGCCGGCGGTGGCGATGGCGGTGACGTCGCGGTCATGTGTGCCCGCGATCTCGGCGAGCGCTTGCGCGAGGACCTGCTCAGCGAGTGCGAAGAGCTCGTTTTGCCGGCGCATCAGGGTCGGGCTGGCCATGACGATGCGAAAGAAGGGCACCGCCATTCTGTTGAGACCGGTGAGCGGGTCCCGCTGCGCCAGCCGTTCCAGGTAGTTGCGCTCGAGGGCAGCGATGGCTGACTCTCCCCGGCGCCGCTCCCGTACCGCTCGTGCCGGGCCGTTGACGAACTGGTCGCGCCATTCGTCAAAGACAATGTCCTCTTTCGTGGCGAAATAGTTGAAAACGGTCATCTTGGAGACGTTGGCGCTCGCCGCCACGTCATGAAGAGAGACGCGTTCGAATCCGTATCGCTCGAAGAGCCGGAGCGCGGCCGTGATGATCTGCTGCCGGGTTTGCTGCTTCTTCCGCTCGCGCAGGCTGAGAGCTTCCGTCATTGGCTAATTCTACCCATTGACATGTTCTTGTACCTAGAAAAAACTTATACCGAGTAAACCCTACTCGCGGAGGAGCCCGTGATGGAAGCTCGCGACGCTGCGCCCACCGTCGCTCCAGATGACCCGGCCGCGCTGATCAGCCGGAGGCGACGCGCGATGATCATCGCGGCGGGGCTCGCCACGATGGTCCTCGCCCTGCTTGACACGAACATCGTGGTCACGGCCGCGTGGCCGATCGCGCACGAGTTGGATCCGGTCCATGGACTGGAACGCATGCCGTGGCTCATCGCCGTCTACGCCCTCGCGGGCACCGTGAGCCAACCCTTGTACGGCAGGTTAGTCGACGCGTACGGCCCCAAGGCGATCTATCTACTCGCCTCGGGACTGTTCCTCGTCGGCTCCGCCTGCTGCGGGCTCGCCCAGGACATGACGCAGTTGATCGTGTTCCGGGCGGTGCAAGGGCTCGGCGGCGGAGGCTTGATGAGCACCGTCTTGGTGATCGCTGCGGCTCTCTTCCCCGCCCGCGAACGGGCCGGCGCGTCGGGAGCCGGCGGCGTCATGGTCGGGCTCGGCATGGTGCTCGGGCCGATCATCGGCGGACTGCTCACCCAACACCTGTCCTGGCGCTGGGTCTTCTTCGTCAACCTGCCCCTGGGCATCGCGGCCTGGATCGGCATCCTGATCGCCCTGCGGCTGCCCGCGACGGGGCAGCACCGCGAGATCGATTACCTGGGGGCCGCGCTGATCGCCGCCGCCGCCAGCGCCCTGCTGGTGGGGCTGGAGTTCGTCGGTTCGGGCGAGGCCTGGACCTCACCGCAGTTGATCGGACTCGGTGTCGCCGCCCTGATCCTGTTCCTGGTGTTCCTGTGGCGTCAGTTCACCGCGCGTGACCCGATCTTCCCGATGACGCTGTTTGGCAACCGCGTCTTCCGAGTGGCCGCTCCACTCCAGTTCGTCACCGGATTCGCGCTGACCGGCAGCACCGTGTACGTCGCGCTGTACTTGCAAACCGTGCAGGGCAGTGAGCCGACCGAAGCGGGCCTGCGCCTGCTGCCGATCGCCGCGGGAATGATCGTTGGATCGGCGGTCGGGGGGTGGCTGATCGCTCGTCTGGGCCGCGCGAAGGGAGTGCTCGTCGCCGGCTGCTTCGTGGCCACCGCGGGGCTCGCACTGCTCAGCCTGCTGCGCCGGGATACCTCGACCGCGCAGGTCAGCCTCGACCTCTTCCTGTTGGGGGCAGGGCTCGGCCAGATCGTCGGGTTGGGTCTCCTCGTGGTCCAGAACGCGGTGTCCGCCGACTACCTGGGTTCGGCCACCACGTCGATTCGGTTCCTCCAGACCATGGGCGGCGCGATCGGGACCGCCGTCTTGGGGGTCATCTTCGTCAGCCGCTTCGAGAGCGTGGTCCAAGGGGTTCCCGCCGCGGCCATCGCCCACGGCGGTCAGCAGCTGCCGCCTGATCTCGTGCCCATGGTCATCAACGGGTTGGTGCGGGCGACGGACGGCGTCTTCACGGTGGCCGCCGTGCTGATGGCGATCGGTGTGCTGCTCACCATCCTCCTGCCCAACCAGCGCATTGAGGATGTCCCGACGGACTCCGGTCCGCGGGCGGACTCACCGCCGCACGACGCCTCGGTCTCCGCGGCCTGAGCCGGGGTCAAGTCATCTCCGACCATTCGTCGACCGACGAGAGGGACGCTGCCCCCGCGGTATCCGTGGGCTGGGGGATTGCATGCGCCTTCTCGTCGTCACATGGTCGGCTCCGTCTCACCTCTACCCAATGGTTCCGCTCGCGTGGGCCGCGGTGGCCGCCGGGCACCAGGTCCGCGTTGCGGTTCCGCCATCGGGAGCGCAGGCGGTGACCGCCGCTGGGCTCCTTCCCGTGGTCGTCGGCGCTGATCCGGTGATGACTCCGGATCTCCTGCGGGCCCTCGAACCGTGGCGCCGTCCCGGCCGCTGGCCGCCCGGCTGGGCCAGCCGTCCCGAGCTGCTGCCCCCGGAAGCGGTGCGGGTGCTCGACGCCCTGGCTGCCAAACAGGTGGCTGTCGCGGAGGCGATGCTCGACGACCTGGTGGAGTTCGCGCGCTGGTGGCGGCCTGACCTGGTGGTCTATGACGCCATCTCCTTGGCCGGCCCGGTGGTGGCGGCGGTGCTGGACGTGCCCGCGTACGGGCACACCTGGGGCACGGCGACCGTGATGCAGGTGGAGATGGAGCGATTGGGCGATCAGCTCCGACCCGAATTTCGGCGGCTGTTTGCCCGCTACTGCGTCGCTCCGCGGTCCGCGCCGGAGGGCTGGCTCGACCCATGCCCGCCCCCGATGCGGCTTCCCGACCCGCGCCCCACGTGGCGGATTCCCGTTCGCCCGGTGCCGTTCAATGGGGCGACCGTGCCCCCGGACTGGCTCGCCCGCCCTGCCGATCGGGTCCGCATCTGCCTCACCGGCGGGGTCTCGGGCGCCAAGGCCAGTCCGACCGGGGGGCACCCCCTCTTCCTGACGGTGGCGGAGGCGGCGGCGGACCTCGACGTCGAGGTGGTGCTGGCGGTCAGTCCGATGGTTCGGCCACACCTCCCGGAGCTGCCGTCCGTGGTGCGGGTCGTCGAATCCGTGCCGATCACCCTCCTGCTCGACACCTGTGACGTGGTGGTGCACCACGGGGGATCCGGCACCGGACTGACCGCCGCCGCAGCGGGAGTGCCTCAGCTGGTGTTGCCGCAGGCGCCGGTGCTGGCGGAGTTCGGGGAACGCCTGTCGGCCTGTGGCGCGGGAATCCTGCTCGATCCCGCCGAGCAGACCCGCTCGGCGGTCCGTACCGCGCTCGACGACCTCCTCGGGCGGGCGGCGTACCGGGAGTCCGCCCGCCGGCTGGCTTCCGCCATCGCCGCGATGCCCACCCCCGCGCAGCGGGTAGTGGAGCTCCTGGGACCGGCGGCGTGGTCGCCGCGCTACTCGAGCGAGGTTCGAGATGGCCGCGAGGCGAGGGAGGTCGTATAGAGCCTGCCGGCTTTTCCCGACACGCGCGCCGGTCCCTGGAGGCCACCGTGACGAGTGCCAAGGAAGACCTGCTGGAGCAGGTCCGCAAGTACCACCAAGAAGAACAGAAAGTCCACTTCGTACCCGGGGTCACTCCGGTTCTTCCCTCCGGAGCGGTGCTGGACGAATCGGACCGGGTTGCTCTGGTTGAGGCGGCGCTCGATCTTCGTATCGCGGCCGGAGTACTCTGTCGCCGATTTGAAAGTGAGTTCGCCCGGTTTCTCGGCCGGCGCAAGGCCCACCTGACGAACTCTGGTTCCTCGGCGAACCTCCTCGCCTTGGCGTCGCTGACCTCGCCGCAGCTCGGCGACGCGCGGCTGCGGCCAGGTGACGAGGTCATCACCGTGGCAGCGGGTTTTCCGACGACGGTCAATCCGATCGTGCAAAACGGCCTGGTCCCGGTATTCGTCGATGTCGAACTGGGCACGTACAACACCACGGTGGACCGAGTGGCAGCCGCCATTGGACCGCGTACGCGGGCCATCATGATGGCTCACACCTTGGGCAATCCGTTTCCCGTGACGGAGATCGCGGAACTCGCGGCTGAACACGACTTGTTCCTCATCGAGGACAACTGCGACGCGGTCGGCTCGACGTATCACGGGCGGCTGACCGGGTCATTTGGCGATCTCGCCACGGTGAGTTTTTACCCCGCGCATCACATCACCATGGGTGAGGGAGGGTGTGTCCTCACCTCCAATCTCACGCTCGCGCGGATCGTGGAGTCGATGCGGGATTGGGGCCGAGATTGCTGGTGTGAGCCGGGCGAGAACAACCGATGCCTCAAGCGCTTCGACTACCAGCTCGGATTGCTTCCCTTCGGGTACGACCACAAGTACACCTTCTCGCACATCGGATACAACCTGAAGGCGACCGATATTCAGGCGGCCCTGGGACTGAGTCAACTACGCCGCCTGCCAGAGTTCGTCGCCATTCGTCGGCGGAACTGGAATATCCTGCGCGCCGAGCTGGACGACCTTCCCGGACTCTTGCTGCCAGAACCGACACCGGGGAGCGAGCCGAGCTGGTTTGGCTTCGCCATTACGCTCACCGAGGACGCCACATTCACGCGCAATGACATCGTCACCTACCTCGAATCGCTGAATATCGGCACCCGGCTGCTCTTCGGCGGCAATCTCCTGCGCCACCCGGCATACGCCGATGTGCCGCACCGCGTGGTAGGGGACCTGACCAACAGCGACATCATCACCGAGCGCACATTCTGGATCGGCGTGTACCCCGGTATCACCGAGGAAATGCTCAATTTCGTCGTCCAATCTATTCGCCAGTTCGTGCTCCGCCGGCGTTAGCCCGCGCCCGCACACGGTACCGACGTGAGGCGACAACGATGAACGACACACCACGCAGGCAGCTCGACCTCTCGGGCACGGTGGCGGTGGTCACCGGCGGGACCCGAGGAGTCGGGCTTGCCATCACCCGAAAACTCATCAGCTGCGGCGTCGATGTCGTCGCTGGCTACCGTCGCGATGACCTCGCCGCCAAACACCTCGAGACCGCGTATGGCGAGCGCGTGACCACGGTCGCGGCCGACCTGACCTCGCCCACGGGGCTAGCCCGACTGTTGGCCGCGGCCCGCCAGCGCTATGGCCGGATCGACGTATTCGTCCACGCCGCGGGAACGCTCCACGCCATGTCCGCGTTGGGGATCGATCCCGCTGGGGTCGAAGCCGATGTCCGCCTCGCACTGGTGCCGCTGCTGGGCGCCTCAGCCATCGCCGAATTGATGGCGGACGGTGGCCGCATCATCGTGATCTCCAGTCATGGGGCTCGGGTGGCGGCGCCCCGATACGTGAGCGCGGGGATCGCGAAGGCGGCGGCGGAGAGCTTGGTGCGGTATCTGGCCGTGGAACTGGCCGGACGAGGTATCGCGGTCAACGCGGTCAGCACCGCAAAGATCGACAAAGGGTCCCACACCCCGAATCCGGAGATCGGCGAGCAGCTCGCCGCCCGTACCCCGGGCGGTCGCCTGACGACCCCGGAGGACGTCGCCAACGTGGTCGCGCTGCTCTGCACCCCGGAAGCGGGCTGGATTCACGGACAGGTGATCACCGTCGACGGCGGTCTGAGCGTGAGAGGTTAGGTGTGCCATGGCCGCAGGGGAGAAGACCTTGCGCACCGATATCTGCATCGTCGGCGGAGGGCCCGCCGGGATGGCGTTAGCGCTCATGCTCGTCCAATCCGGTGTTCGGGTGACGGTGCTCGAGCGCGCCAGCAGCCTTGACCGGGAATTCCGGGGGGAGATTCTGCAGCCCGGCGGAATGGTGATCCTCGACGAGCTTGGCGTGCTCGACGCCGCCCGCAGCCGGGGCAGCTTCCGCCTCGACCGATTCCAACTCACCAGCGACGATCGGGTTCTGCTGAATATCGACTATCGGCAGATCGATCCCCCGTACGACCACTTGCTGTCGATCCCACAGGCGCACCTGCTCGCCGAGTTGCTGGACCGCTGCCAGGAGTGGGACGGGTTCCACTACCTGGCCGGCACACGCGCCAGCGAGCTGCTGTGGGAGGGCAGGCGCGTCGTCGGTGTCGTGGGCAAGAGCGGCGACGGTACGCGCTGGCACGTCCACGCCCACTGTGTCGTCGGCGCGGACGGGCGGTACTCGAAGGTGCGCCAACTCGCCGGCATCGGGACGGACCGGATGGACATGGTCGGTCTGGACGTGCTCTGGTGCCGGATCAAGGCGCCGGAGCGGCTGACGCGGACGGTCCGGATCCACCGATCCGCCGGCAGTCCCGTGTTGCTCTACGACTCGTACCCCGACTGCGTCCAGATCGGCGTGACCGTACCGCATGGCCGGTACCGGGACGTGGTCGAGCGAGGGGTCGCGGCGGTGCGCGACGAGCTGGTGCGCGCCCTGCCGAGCTTTGCGGATCTCATCACCGACCAGATCACGGATATGTCGAGCTTCACCTTGCTCGACGTGTTCTCCGCGACCGCCCGGCAGTGGAGCATCGACGGTCTCGTCCTCATCGGCGATAGCGCCCACACGCACAGCCCGCTCGGCGCGCAAGGCATCAATCTCGCCTTGCAGGACGCGGCTCTGCTGCATCCGATTCTGGTTCAGTCACTCGCGACGGGGGACGCGAGCGCGGACTTTCTCGATCAGTTCGCCCGTCGGCGCCGCCCGGACATCGAGCGGGTGATGAAGGTGCAGCAGATGCAAGGCCGAGGAATGTTGTCGAGCAGTCCGGTCGCGGACTTCATCCGGCCGAAGGCGGCGAAGCTGATCAGTCACACGCCTATCGGAAAGAAGATCACGAATATGATCGCGTTCGGCCCGACGCCGGTCCACGTCCGCCGGGACTTGTTCGTGGCGGTAGCGAGCGGACGGCGGTGACCGATGAAAATCATCGACCTGTCGTGGCCGATCGACGCATCCGGTTGGGAACCGGAGCCCATCTCTCACACGGTGCTCTCACCGGCTGACGGCGCTCGGCACATGGCCGAGGAGATGCGCACGCACTACGGGATCGACTTCGACGTCTCCGCCTTGCCCGATGGCGAGCTTTTGTCGATCGACACGCTCACCCTGACGACCCACACCGGGACCCATGTGGACGCTCCCTCCCACTACGGGACCGTCACCCAGTACGGCCCACCGCGGCACATCGACCAAATGCCGCTGGACTGGTTCTTCCGCCCCGGTATGGTGCTCGACCTGCGTGGTCACCCGCCCGGCGCGGTCGGCCCCGAGGTCCTGGAGGCGGAGTTCGCGCGCATCGGGCGCCGACCAGCCGAGTTCGACATCGTGCTGTTGCACACCGGCGCTGACCGGTACGCCGGCACCGAGCGGTTCTTCACCGACTTCGTCGGCCTCGATGGAAAGGCGACGGAGCTCCTGCTCGACCTCGGCGTCCGAGTCATCGGGACGGACGCGTTCAGTCTCGACGCGCCGTTCACCGACATGATCGAGCGATACCGGCGGACCGGCGATCCCGAGGTGCTCTGGCCCGCGCACTTCCTCGGGCGACGCCGCGAGTTCTGCCAAATCGAAAGACTGACGAACCTCGACCAGCTTCCCGCGCCGTATGGATTCACGGTCGCGTGTTTCCCCGTCAAAATCGCCGGCGCCGGCGCGGGGTGGACACGTGCAGTCGCACTCATCGACGACTGACGTTCTTTGTCACGCGCGTCGTCCATGGCGTGACTGACTATTCGTCCGGGAGGATCACGTGCTTTCGCAACTCGACACCGCGACGAGCGGCAGCATCGACCACTACTGCGAAATTCAGCAGTTCTACGCCGAGCATATGCAGCTCCTCGATTCGGGGCGAGCCGAGGAGTGGGCCGCCACCTTCACCGAGGACGGCGTCTTCCGAGTACCGACGCTCCCTGAGCCGGTGCGAGGTCGGCCCGCGCTCGCCGCAGCGGTGCGGAAAACACACGCCGCGCTGGCCGCCGCCGGCGAGGTGCACCGGCATTGGCACGGCATGCTCAACGTCCGTCCCACCCCCGATGGGGCGTACCACGTGCGCTGTTACGCCTTGGTGTTCGCCACTCCCCGCGGCGGTGAGCCGCGGCTGCACCGCACCTGCGTCTGCGAGGACATCCTCGTCCGCGTCGACGGCAAGTTTCAGGTGCGGGAACGGACCGTGACCCGTGACGACCTCGCCTGAGCGGGTCGGCGACATCGTGCCTCGTGACCGGGGATATCCGGTGCTAAACCAATCTGGCCGTCAATCGCTGTCGATCGCGGCAGCGGATGCGAGTAGGTGAGCCACCGTGAAAGGACTTGTGCTCGCCGGTGGTTCGGGGACGCGGCTGCGTCCGCTGACCTATTCCCTGCCCAAGCAGCTCATTCCGGTAGCGAACACACCGGTCATTGAGCATTGCCTGACCAATTTGCGGGACGCGGGAATCGAGGACATTGGGATCGTCGTCAACGAGAAGGGTCACCAATTTGTCGACGCGCTCGGCGATGGCGCTCGGCTGGGTGTTCGGTTGACCTACCTGCCGCAGGACAAGCCGCGCGGGCTGGCGCACTGCGTGATGGTCGCTCGGGAGTTCCTCGGCGATGACGATTTCGCGATGTACCTCGGCGACAACGTGTTCCTCGACGGCATCACGGAGCTGGCGGATCGGTTTCGCCGGCGGCGGCCCGCCGCCCAGCTCGCCGTCACGAAGGTCACTGACCCGAGCTCCTACGGGATCGCCGAGGTCGACCACGATCACCGCGTTCGGCGGGTTGTCGAAAAGCCTGTCCGCCCGGTCAGTGATCTCGCCATCACCGGACTGTACTTCTTCACACCCGCCGTCCACCGCGCCATCGCGGCGATCACCCCGAGCCAGCGCGGCGAACTCGAGATCACCGACGCCATCCAGCAGATGGTGGAGTGGGGAGAGCCGGTCGACGCCTGTCTCATCACCGGACAGTGGCGGGACACCGGCTCGCCGCCGGAGTTGCTGGAGTGCAACCGATTGGTGCTCGACACCATTCCGGACCGCCGCGCCGGATTTGTCGACGAGGACAGCGAAGTGGTCGGCCCGGTCCTCATCGAGCCGGGCGCCCGGATCGTTCGCTCGCGCTGCGTCGGGCCGGCGGTCATCGGGGCTGGGGCGCTCGTGGTGGAGAGCGACATCCGGCCGTATACCTCGATCGGGCCGCAGGCCGTGCTGCGCCGCGCGGTGGTCGAGGACTCGATCATCATGAATCACGCTCACCTGGACGGGCCGACCCACATCGTCGGATCGGTCATTGGGCCTCACGCCACCGTCCGCCGAAGCGATCCACCGGAGCGTGGGCACCGCTTGTTGATCGGCAGCCATTGCGTCGTGCACGTCGGCAATCCGTCCTGATTGGCTTTCGAGTTTCCCTTGAGCCGCTTGCCCGACGGTGAAGGCATCGCATCCCCACCGCGACGCTGGCCCGGCATCGGCCAGCTCCGCGGCGCGACAGCGAGGAGGTGAGATGAACCAATCCACCAATGGCAACGGTCCTCCGCAGGTGCTGGTGGTTGGCGCCGGCCCCGTCGGCTTGGTGGCGGCGTACGAGCTCGCCCGACGGGGCGTCCGAATCCGATTGATCGACGCGGCCTCTGGGCCCGCGACCACCTCTCGAGCGCTGGCGACGCACGCGCGGTCCTTGGAGATCTATGACCAGATGGGGGTCATCGAGGAGCTCATGCCGCGCGGGCGGCGAATTCAAGCGTTCACGATGCACCAGCGCGGTCGGCAACTGGCCCGGATGGGGGTGGACTACTCCCACTTGCCGACGCGGTATCCGCTGACGTTGATGATCGACCAGGCGATCACCGAAGAGGTCATGCGGGAATGCGCGGCGCGGCACGGCGTCAAGGTGGAGTGGGGCGTACGGCTGACAGGGCTGCGGCAGGAGCCGGACTCCGTGATCGCGACCTTGACCCACGCCGGTGGCGAGGTCGAGGAGGTGACCGTGCCATGGCTGGTCGGCTGCGACGGCGGGCACAGCACGGTGCGGAAGCTGCTGGGCCTCCCGCTGATCGGGGATTCCAGCGAGACGTGGCTCATCGCGGACGCCATCGTCGACATTGACCTTCCGCAGGATTCGATCCACTGGTTCCACGCGGGCAAAGGCACCATGATGCTGGTGCCCTTCCCCGACCGAGGCAAGTGGCGCTTGCTGGACACAGTGGACGTCCACGGCGCCGACAACCCGGCCGAGGTCGCCGCCCGCTTCTCGCGCAAGTTGAGCCGAGCGGCGGGTCGGCCGGCGAACGTCCACCTGCCGACCTGGATCTCCGTGTTCACGATTCAGCAGCGGCTCGTCCCGCGGATGAGCGTCGGACGGTGCTTCGTCGCCGGTGACGCCGCCCACGTGCACAGCCCCGCGTCCGGGCAGGGCCTGAACACCGGCATTCAGGACGCGTACAACCTGGCCTGGAAACTGGCCATGGTGGTGCAGGGATACGCGACTGAGAAGCTGCTGGACAGCTATTCGATTGAGCGGGTCCCCATCGGAGAGCGGCTGCTCAGCTCGACGGAGACCGCCACGTCGCTGGTCGCGCTGAAGAGCGCGCTGATGGCCATCACGATGCCGCTGGCGTTCGCCGTCGTCCGCAACGTGCCGGCGATCAAGCACCGCATCGAGCGCAAGATCATGTCGGGGATGTCGGCGCTGCCGATCCACTACGCCACGAGCCCGTTGACCGTCCCCGGTCCGAAGGGCGGCCCGCGGCCAGCGCCGGGTGAACGGGTCACGCAGGTCAGCGAAGAGGAAGCGCGGACACCCGGGTGGCAGCAGCTCTTGGCGGAGCTGCGGGATACCCGGTGGACGCTCCTCGCCGACGCCACCCGCGGGCCGCAGACGCGGCGCGTCTTGGCGCGGCTCGCGGACGCGCACAGCGGGTGGCTCTCGGTTCGTTCCGTCACGGCGAGCCCGGACAGCGGCGTCCCTGGGGAACTCGTCGACGCCGGTGGCGAACTCCGCAACAAGCTGCTGGCCGGCGGTTGGATGTTGATCCGCCCAGACGGCTACCTCGCCGCTCGGGGCCCCGAACTGAGCGAAGCGGCGCTCGCGCCCGCCTTGCGGCGCATTCACCTACGGGACACCTACCTGGACGCCATCGCGGGACAGAACTAACGGCGGCTGGCTTCGCCCGACAGCGGCGCCGACCTCCGCGGATCGCAAGCGCTCATCCGGACTCACTCGTGACGCCGGGTTCTCCTCCCCGCCCGGCGGAAGAAAGGAGCTATCCGTGTCTCTTTCGTCAGCCTCAGCTACCTCAGCAGCCGGCACCGTGATCGCCCGACGGGAAGACGTGATCGACGGTCCCGCCGCGATCCTCGCCGAGCTCCTCACCGACGTCGCGCTCTGGCCCCAGTTCATCCCGTCCGTCGTGCACACCGAGCGTGACGCGGACGGTCGGCTCACCGTGTGGTCGTTGGCGGGGGACGAGCGCGTTCGACAGTGGCGGGTCCGGTCCACTGTGACCGTGGGCAACGACGTCACCGAGGCCGAACCGGTCACCGAGCCCGGCGCGATAAGCGTCGAGTGGCGGATCTCCTCGCTCGCCGAGGAGCGAACCCGCGTGGAGATGCGGATCGTCCGCGCCGACCCCATCGACGGGGACGTCGACCCCACGGAGGCCGAACAAGGGCTCACCGTCATCTTCGACAGCCTGAGCGAGGCGACCCGGGCCCGCGCCGAGCTGCCGCGGCTCGTCCTCTCGTTCGAGGACCCGCTGTTCGTCGCCGGCCGTCCGGAGGACGCCTACCAGATGCTGTACGAGGCGGATAAGTGGCCGGAGCGGATCGCGCACGTCTCCCGCCTCGAGATGGTCGAACCGGAGCCGGGCATCCAGTTCTTCGACATGGAGACCACCACACCCGATGGGCGGTCTCACACCACCCGCTCGGTGCGGGTGTGTCTGCCGTACCGGCTCATCGTGTACAAGCAGATCAAACTCCCTGTGCTCTTGGACGCGCACACAGGTCACTGGAGATTCAGCCCGACGGAGGAAGGGCTGATCGTCGCGGCGCGGCACACCGTCACCATCAAGCCCTCGGCGCTGGAGGTGCTCGGCCCGGGCACCACGGTCGCGGACGCCCGCCGTTACCTGCGCCGGGTCCTGTCCGCCAACAGCATGAAGAACCTCTTCCTGGCCAAGACCTACGCCGAAGAGCGGGCTGGTGTCTGAGATGCCCACGGACGGTGGCACGCCGCCGCCCGTCGCCGACGAGTTCCTCGACGGCTTGTTGCGGCGGGCGGCGCTCCGCGCACCCGACCGGACCGCCATCATCGACGCCGCCGGAGGTCGGACGAGTTTCGCCGAGCTCGACGCGGCGGCCAACGCGATCGCGGCCGCCCTGCGTCGCCGTCTCGGCGCGCCGCGGCAGGCCGTCGCGGTGGTGAGCGAGCTGACGCCAGCCTTCGCCGCCGCCTACTACGGCATTGCCCGCAGCGGCAACGTCATCGTGCTGGTCAACGCGGTGCTCAGCCGGGACGCGCTGCGCCACGTCCTGGCCACCAGCGGCGCGGTTCTGGTGCTCAGCTCAGCCGCGCTCGCCGAGCCCATCGCGTCGCTGCACCCGGAGTTGCCGTCCCTGCGCGACGTCGTCGTCCTCGGCGAGACGCTCGTCCCCGAGCGGTGGGCGGACGACGAGCCGGCGTCCGCGGAGCTGCCGCCCGCGCGCGAGGTGACGGACGTGGTGTGTGTCCAGTTCACGAGCGGCACCACAGGGGATCCGAAGGGAGTCCAGCTCACGCATAGGAATCTCGTGGTGAACGCCGGCCAAATCGTCGACGCGCATCGGCTCGGCGAGTCCTCGGTCGCGTTCAACAACCTGCCGACCTACCACCCCATGCACCTCAACTCGGCGGTCTTCGCCGCCGCCACCCAGGTGCTCTATCCCGTGGAGGATCCGGTCGGCGCGGTCGACGCCGCGAATCGGTACGGCGCGACGCACTTCTATAGCCTGCCGGTCCGTCTGGCCCGGATGGCGGCCGACCCCCGGCTTCCCGAGCTGCGCTTCCAGACCGTCACAGCGGTCTTCTCCGGCGGATCGGCGCTGGATCCGGCCGCCGCGGCGGTGCTCAGCCGCCACTGGGGGATCCCTGTGGTGCAGGGGTACGGGCTGGCGGAGACGTCTCCGCTGACCCACTGCGATCGTCCGGAGCGGCCCCGACCAGGGTCGGTCGGGCAGGTCGTCGCGGGAACGCAGTGCCGAATCGTCGACGTGCACAGTCGGGCGGAGCTACCGGCGGGACAGCTCGGCGAGGTGCAGGTGCGGGGGCCCCAAGTCATGCGGGGCTACCTGGGGCAGCCCGATTCTGCCCACCTCGACGAAGACGGCTGGTTCTCCACTGGGGATCTGGGATACCAGGACGACGAGGGCTACCTCTTCCTGGTCGACCGGATCAAGGACGTCTTCAAGTGTGACAACTGGCTCGTGGCACCGAGCGAGATCGAACGCGTGCTCCGCACCCACCCCCGGGTGGTGGACTGCGCGGTCGCTGACGTGCCGGTGCCGTTCAGTGGCGCCGTCGCGTACGGCGAGGTCGTGCTCGCCGAGGGCGACGACGGCGACCTCGCGGAGCTGATGGAGTACGTCAACCGACAGGTTCCCTACTACCAGCGGTTGCACGGACTCCTGCGGACCGAGCGAATTCCCCGCTCAGGAAACGGAAAGATTCTGCGCCGCGTCGTGCGGCACAGGTTGCGTGACCGATTTGGACAGCACGCGTCGAGCCTGGGTCACGCGTCGGTGGGCGGGCACGCCGTGTGAGAGCGAACGAGGAAGGAGGGCCACGGTGGCCACGGTCATCAATCGGCTGACAGTCACGGGTGACACCGAGGAGTTCGAGCGGATTCTCGGCAAGATCACCGAGTACATGAGCGCGCAGCCCGGTTTCCTCGGGCACACCCTGTACCGGTCACAGCGCAATCCAAAGGTCTACGTCGAGATCGCGCACTGGGCGAGCGCGGAGCAGCACCGCGCGGCGATGCAGGGCGAGGGATTCCGTAGCCAGGTCAAGCTGCTCGGCGCGCACGCGATTCCCGAGCCGGATGTCTTCGTCGAGGTCGAGTCAGCGAGCCACCAATCGGCGGCGGAGAGCCCGGGTGAGGCGGTCACGGAGCCCGCTGCCCGCTGAATCCGCCGGGATGGTGCCGGAAAAGCCCGGCACCATCCCGTCTTTTTCCTTGTGGGACGTGAGCCGTGTCTCCTTGGTCGCGCGCTGGCTACGGCAGCTTGATCGCGCGGCCAGGGCAGTGTGACCTCTCGCGACCGTGACACGCGGCGTGAGGCGATCAGCGTCCGCCCGCCACCGTGAGGTTCTCCCCATTGATGTGGCCGTTGGCCGCTGACGCGAGAAAGACGATCGCCGCGGCCACCTCCTCCGGTCGGCTCAGCCGTCCCGTGGGGGTGAGCTCGGCCTCCCGCCGCCGAACCGCCTCCGGCAGCGCGGTCAGCACCCCCTCGGTGGCGGTCAGACCGGGGCTGACCACGTTGACCAGGACGCCGTCGCGTCCCACGTCCCAGGCCAGGCTCCGTGCGAGTCCGTAGAGGGCGGCCTTGGTCGCGCCGTAGAACTCCTGGCCTCTGCTGCCGTCGTGCGCCACGTGCGACGAGATCAGCACGATGCGGCCCCAACCGTTGCGCCGCATGCCGGGCAGCACCTGTTGGATCAGCCGGATGGTTCCCCCGAGGTTGTCGTCGATGAGCGGGGCCCATTCCCGCGGGTCGACATCCTCCATATGCTCCGTCGGCGGCCGGCGGCGACCACGGCGCAGGGCGTTCGCCACGAGGACGTCGACACCGCCCCAGCACTCGGTCAGCTCGGCGATCACCCGTGGTGGGTCGTCGGGGTCCTCGAGGCGACAGCGCAGGTAGCGGGCGTGGGGGAGCTCCGCGACGACGGACCGGGCCCGCGCCTCATCTGATCCATAGGTGATCGCGACGCGCGCGCCCTCCCGGGCGAAGGCGCGCGCGGTCGCCAATCCGATGCCCCGACTGCCACCGGTGACCAACACCCGCCGGCCTGTCAATCCCATGTCCATCGACATCCCTTTCGACGAGGTGCCGGCTCGTAGCCGTGGGAGTCGCATCCGACAGTGCGGGGCTGGGCTTGAGGGGTGCTCGACCGAGGGTCGAGCGGACGGCGGCACAGTCGACCCGCGACGCGTACGACAGGAGGGGTCCCAGGATGCGAGTGCTTTTCACAACCTGGGCGTGGCCATCACACCTCTACCCGATGGTGCCCTTCGGGTGGGCGCTTCAGGCCGCCGGACATGACGTCCGGGTCGCGACCACGAGCGGCCTCGTCGACGCGGTCAACCGGGCCGGACTGACCGCCGTGGACATTGGCCCCGATCCGGACCTGGCGGGGATGGCTACCCGGGACGGGCTCGCCGCGTGGCATTCGCAAAAGCGCTGGCCCCGCGACTGGTGGCTCGACCCCCGTCGACTCAACCGCGCGCAGGTCGACCTGCTCCGGGCGTTGGGTGGCAAGCAAATCCGGATGGCGGAGGTGATGGCCGACGGCGTGGTCACGGTGGCCCAGCGCTGGCGGCCCGACTTGATCATCCATGACGCGGTGACGTTCGCCGGGGCGGTAGCGGGAGCGGTCGTCGGGGTGCCCACCGTGGCCACCATGTGGGGGAGCACGGCGGTGCCACGGAACGAGCGGGAGCTCGGCACGGACCAGCCGCTGCCGGGCTACGTCAAGTTGTTCGAGCCGTTCGGCGTCGAGCCGCGGTGGGATCCCGCGTTCTGGCTCGACCCGTGTCCGCTCAGCCTGCGGGTGCCTGGCCCGCACCGGCGCGTCAGCTATCGCTACGTCCCCTACAACGGTCCCGGTTCGATGCCCACGTGGGTGCTCGATCCGGTGCGTCGGCCCCGGGTGTGCCTCACCTGGGGGGTGACGGCCGGGCGGATCGGGGCCGGCGGCGGCACTGCTGCCCTATCGGCGACGCTGGCCGCGATCGCGAAGCTCGGCGTGGAGGTGGTCCTCGCGGTTACTCCGGCCCAACTCGATGCCCTGGGCGACCTGCCGCAGGAGGTCGTCGCCGCCGGTCCGATCCCCTTGTACCAGGTGCTGCCGACCTGCGCCGTCGTCGTGCACCAGGGTGGTGGCGGCACCACCATGACCGCGAGCATCTCGGGTACGCCTCAGGTGATCGTGTCTCCGCGTCCGGAGCAGATGATGACGGGCGACCGGCTGGAGGATGTCGGTGCCGGTCTTCACCTGGCGCAGAACGATTTCGGGGAGGAGATCGGGGAGGCGATCGCAGAGGCGGTCGCGCGCATCCTCGATGATCCTGGCTTCCGCGAACGGGCCCTGGCGTTGCGGGAGGAGATGCTCGCCCAGCCGAGCCCGGCGGAGATCGTGCCCCAGCTCGTCGCGTTGGCCACCGGGTGAGGGCGGCGATGACCACTTACCAGGCCGCTGCCGCGCTCCGCAGCCAGACGCTGCTGCGCGAGGTGCTCTCCCGCTGGGCCAGCGGGGTGACGGTGATTACCACGGTGGACCTCACCGGACGGCCGTGGGGATTTACCGCCACGTCGTTCGCCCCGGTGTCCCTCGATCCACCGTTGGTGGCGTTCTGCCTCAGCAATTCCGCGCAGTGCCGGCCGGTGTTCGGCGCGGCTCCGGGGTTCGCGGTGCACATCCTCCGTCTCGGGCAAGAGGAGATCGCCCGGACGTTCGCCACGCGGGGCGCGGACAAGTTCGCCGCGGTCGCGACGGCACCCGGCGCGTATGGGGTCCCCGTGCTCGGCGACAGCTTGGCGTGCTTGGAGTGCCGCACCACGGGGATCACTGACGCCGGCGACCACGTAGTCGTGTTCGGCGAGGTGCACCGGGCAGAAGCCGGCGACGGCGAGCCCTTGCTGTATTTCCGGCGCGGTTTCGGCCGCCTCCTTCCCCTGGCGCAGCGATGAACCGGCGCATGCCGGTCGTCACGACACGAGAGGCGACGACGATGACGCAAGCGATACAGTCCGATTTCTTGGTGGCGGCCGAGGTCGTCCGGGACGAGGCCGCACGACGGGCGGCCGAGACGGAGTCGGCTCGCCGAGTGGCGCCCGAGCTCCTCGACATGCTCGTCGACGCCGGGTTCGCCCGGCACCTGGTGCCGACACGGTGGGGCGGGCGCGGGGGCTCCTATGTCGAGCTGCTTCGCGCGGTGGCCACTGTGGGGGAGGGCTGTGCGTCGGCGGCGTGGATCGGCGCGGTGCTCGCCATCCTCGGCCGGATGGCAGCTCACCTGCCGATCGCGGCGCAGGAGGCGCTGTGGCAGCACGGGCCGGACACCCGGATCGCGGCGTCGGTCGCCCCGGCGGGCCGGGTCGAGGTGGCCCCCGGAGGTTGGCGACTCAGTGGTGAGTGGACCTTCGCGAGCGGCGCCTCGGACGCGGAGTGGATCCTCCTCGGCGGCATGGCCCCTGGTGATCCGCGCCCGGAGTATCGGTTCTTTCTCGTCCCCCGCCGGCACTACCGGGTGGTGGACACGTGGTTCAACCTTGGGCTGAGGGGCACCGATAGCAACGCGGTCGTCCTGTCCGACGTGTTCGTCCCCGCCGAGTTCTCGTACCCCAATTCCGACCTCGCCGCTGGCCGCGCTCCCGCGTTCGCGGACGCCTGTCACCGGGTTCCCTTCAAGGCGGTCAACGGTTTGACCTTCATTGGTCCCGCGTTGGGGGCCGCACGAGCCGCCATCCGCGTGTGGTCGGCGTGGATCGCCGACAAGCGCGACGTCACCGGCGGCCGAAGCCGGGATTCCGAACTCGTGCAGCTCGCCCTCGCGAGGGCCAGCGCCCGTATCGACGCGGCGTGGCTGCTCAGCGAGCGCGCCGCGGCCGTCGCCGACCGAGGCGATCTCACCGAGGTCGAAGTCGTCCGCGGTCCCCGCGACTTCTCCATGGTCGCCGACCTGCTCGTCGCGGCGATGGACGAGATTTTCCGGATGGGCGGAGCGCGCGGACAGGCCGACGGCAGCGTCGTTCAGCGGGCGTGGCGCGACGTGCACAGCGCGGCGAGTCACTTCGCGTTGCGCTTTGGACCGAACGCTCAGGCGTATGCGGCGCATGTCTTCAACCAGATGCAAGGAGCCCAACCATGAGCAGCCGACCCGCCGACGTGGTGGTGTCCCCGCCGACCACCCTGCCGACCGAGGAGATGTCGCCTCGGCTCAAGCTGATGCTCCTCGCGAACGGACAGCGGATCTCTGCCGTGATCTGCGCGCTCGCCGAGGTGGACGTCGCGGCTCACCTGGTCGACGGCCCCCGACCGGTCGATGAGCTCGCCCGCCTCACGGGGTGTCACGCGCCGACCCTCTACCGGCTCATGCGCGTGGCTGCGATGTTCGGCGTCTTCGACGAAGTGCGCCCGCGCTGGTTCGCTCTCACCGAGCTCGGCGACGGGCTGCGCAGCGACCTTCCCGACGGAGTCCGCGAAGCGATTCTGCTCGATGGATCGCCGTATTTCTGGCAATCGTTCGGGCATCTCCTCACCACGCTGCGGACCGGGCGGACCGCGTTTCAGGAGATGACGGGCACGTCCTTCTGGGCCTACCTGGACGCCCATCCGGAAGAATCCCGTCGATTCGACGCCGCGATGACGGTGATGAGTCGGCGGCTTGGGCGGATGTACCTGGAGCGGTTCGATTTCGGAACCTTCCACCGGGTCGCCGACATCGGTGGGGGCGCGGGGTACTTTCTCGCCGCGCTGTTGGCACGCTATCCGCAGGCGTACGGCGTGCTCTTCGATCGGCCGGCGGTGGTGGCCGGCGCCGAGCCGGTGCTGCGGGCCCATGGCGTCGCCGACCGCGTCAGCCTGATGGCGGGGGACTTCTTCGTCGGACCGCTGCCGGGCGAATGCGATCTCTACCTGTTGAAGAACGTCCTGCACGACTGGCCGGACGAGGACGCGGTGCGCATCCTGCGCCAGGTCCGAGCGGCGATCGGCGACCGCGCCGCTCGTTTGCTGATCTTGGAACAGGTGGTGGAGCCGGGCAATCAGTGGGATCCCGCCAAGCTCCTCGATATCGACATGTTGGTGGTGTTCGGCGGCCGGGAGCGCACCGTGGCGGAGTGGCGCGAGCTGTTGGCCGCGGGGGGATTCGCGCTGACCGGCGATCCGGTGGTCGGTGACTGGGCGGTGATCTCCGCGGAACCCCGGTGAGGCGCGCGGGCGGCGCAAAGCGGCCACGAAAGGAGGGTGTATCCGATCAGAGTTTTTACCTGGTAAAGTGAGCGTCGTCGTTGCGTCGGCTGACGCCGTATCGATGGATGAGAATGAATGGAGGCGCAATGGACCCTCAGGACCTGGCGCGTCTCCAGTTCGCGGTGACCTCGTCCATCCACTACTCGTTTGTCGCGCTGACGCTCGGTTTGGTCACCATCGTCGTCCTCTTCCAGACGTGGTGGACCATTACCCGCCAGCCGCTCATGGAGCGGATGACGAAGTTCTGGGGTCAGCTCTACGTCATCAACTACGCGCTGGGTATCGTGACCGGCCTGGTCATGGAGTTCCAGCTCGGCTTGAACTGGGCGGGACTGACCTCATTCGCCGAGGTCTTCGGCGTCGGGCTGGCGGTCGAGACGCTGAGCGCCTTCTTCCTCGAGTCCGTCTTCCTCGGGCTGTGGATTTTCGGTTGGGGACGCCTGCGCCGCTGGGTGCATCTCGCACTCATCTGGCTCGTCGCGGCCACCGCCTACCTCTCGGCGTTTTGGGTGCTGGTGGCGAATTCCTTCATGCAGCGCCCGGATGGATACGCCATTGTGGACGGACGGATGCTGCTGGACGACGTCACCGCGCTCGTCGGCAACCCGACGCTCTGGACCACGCTGCCGCACGTGGTCACCGCGAGCCTGACGACCGGGGTGTTCGTCGTGGCGGGCGTCAGTGCCTACCACCTGTGGCGCGGCACCCCGCACACCGAGTTCTTCACCCGGTCGCTGCGTCTGGCCGGATGGCTCGCGCCGGTCGTCACGCCGCTGACGCTCCTGTTCGGGCTCAATCAGTTCCCGTTGATCCTCGAGGAGCAGCCGACCAAGCTCGTGGCCACTCAGCCGGAGCTCGCGGCCGAACAGCAGCAGCGGTTCGTCGAGCAATTCGGGCCAGGCGACTATCTGCCGCCGGTCACCCCGCTGGCCGTGGCGGAGAACCTCATGTTCTACATCGGGGTGGTTCTCGGTCTGCTTGCGATCGTCACGGCGGTCGCCCTGATTCGCCGGGCGCTCGTGCGGCGCCGAATCCTCCGACCGCTCCTCGTGGTGCTCGTCGCGGCGATCCCGCTGCCGTTTGTCGCCAATATCAGCGGCTGGGTCTTCCGCGAGTACGGACGTCAGCCGTGGGCGATCTACGGCGCGCTTCGGGTCGATGAGGCGGTCAGTCCCGGGGTCTCCGCGGGCGCCCTGTGGACCTCGCTCGTGCTCTTCACCGTGCTCCTGACCACGTTGACCGTCATCAACTGGGCGTTGCTCGTTCGCTATGCCCGCCGTGGCCCCGATGGCTGGCTGATCGGCGACCCCGTCGACGGACATGGCGGACACCGGCCGTTGCCCGAGCGGGCGTTCGCCCTGTCGGGAAGGGAATAGGTCGCATGAACTGGCCCGTGGTCTGGTTGAGCCTGCTCGGCTGTGCGGTCGTCGCCTACCTCCTGCTTGAGGGCTATGTCATCGGGATGGCGGTGGCGATACCGGCGATATGTCGGGACAGTCGGGATCGCGACGCGGTGATCGCCGCGATCGGCCGGTCCTTCCTGGGCAACGAGGTCCTGTTGGTGGTCATCGTCGGGATCCTCCTCGGGGCCTTCCCCAGCCTCGAAGGCAAAATCATCTCCGGCTGTTATCCGGTGATCATCCTCTTGGTGACGGCCGTGGTGGTGCGCGACGCGTCCCTGCACCTGCGTCGACGGCTACCGCGGCGGCGGTGGCAGCGCGGCTGGGAGGTGGCGCTGGTCGCCTCCAGCGCCGTCGTGGCGCTGGCCTGGGGCGCGATCGGATCACTGATCTACCGCGCGTTGCCGGTGACCAGCGAGGCGCGGCTCGCGGTGGGCGCGTCCGAACTCTTCGCGCCCTTCACGATCGTGTGCGCGGTGGCGGCGCTCCTCGCCGTCACCGCGCACGGATCCCTGTACGCGGCGCGCGCGCTGAGCGGCCCTGTGGCGGAGCGCGCCCGGCGGATAAGCCGCCGATTGGCGTCCTTCGGCGTCGTGGCCGTCGCGGTGGTTGCCGCCACGGCGGTCGTGAGCCGACCGGTCCGCGTCGCGACCCAGCAGCCCGCGGTGGCCTGGGCCGGGCTCGCCGCAGTCGGTGCTCTGGTGGGGCTGCTGATCTGGTGTCTCGCCCGGGGGGCGCTGGGCGCGGCGTTGGTGTGTTCCGGCGCGGCGCTCAGCGCCGTGGTGGTGCTCCTCGCCGCGGCGCGCGCGCCGTACCTCCTGGTGTATCTCGACGCTGCGCCAGCCGGGATGACCCTCGCCCACGCCTCGGCCGATGAGCAGAGCTTGCGGACGCTCAGCGTGCTCCTCGCGCCCGTGCTGCCCGTGATGGTCGCGGCCCGGCTTTGGCAAGCCCGGGTGACTCGTCCACCGGTCCCGGGCCGGATCAGCTGGTTCTGACCGTGCCCGGCCCACCGCTGTCTCCCGCATCGGGCACCCGCCCCCGGGTCCCGAGACAACCAACGAACGACACGACCGTGCAGATCGCGTAGGGAGTGAAGGGCATGCTTGCGGCGCTAGGCAGGGTCTGTTTCTCGCACCGATACCTCGTCCTCCTCGGTTGGCTGCTCGTCGCGGTCGGTGGCGTGCTCGCGACCGGACCCATCTTCGAGAAGATCGAGCAGGCGGCCACCGCCAATCCCATGGAATCCGCGCGCGGCACCGCCATCCTCGAGCGCGAGAGCGAGGTCGGTGGGCATGTGGTCGCGCTGGTGGACCGGGTTGACGCGTCCTCACCCGAGGTCCGCCAGGCCGTGTCCGAGGTGGCTACTCGTGCCGCCAGCGTGCCCGGGGTCCACCAGGTGAACCATCCCTACCTCACGGAGCAGCCCATCGCGAACCTGATATCCGCCGACGGGCGCGCCTTCTTGGTTATCGCCACGCTGAGCCAGGCCGACGAAGCCGCGCAGGAGGAAGCGGCGGAGGCGGTCACCGCACAGATTCGCGAGCTGCGCACCCGACTTCCCGGCGCTCAGGTCCGGTTCGGTGGCGACGTCCTCATCAACAAAGAGTGGAATCAGCAGTTCACCTCCGATCTCCAGCGCGCTGAGTTGGTCTCCCTGCCGTTGACACTGGTCGTCCTCATCGTGGTCTTCGGCGGGGTCATCGCCGCTGGCTTGCCGGTGCTCGCCGCGATCGGCTCGGTGCTCGCCGCGATGGTCCTGCTGCTCGGCTTCAGTCTCTTCATTGACCTCGGCGCCGAGATGCTCTCCGTGGTCACCTTGCTCGGGCTGGCCCTGTCGATCGACTACGGGCTGTTGCTGGTGGCGCGGTACCGGGAGGAGACAGTCGCTGGCTTCCCGGCGCGGCAGGCCGTCGAGCGGGCTTGGTCGACCGCGGGACGAACGGTGGCCTTCAGCGGACTCACCGTGGCGGCCGCGTTGACCGGTCTGTTCATGTTCGACATTCCCACGATGCGCACGACCGCGGCGGCCGGGATCTCCGTCGCGCTGGTCGCGATGGTCGCCGCGCTGACCATCCCCGCCGCCATGATCGGACTTGTCGGCCGGTGGATTGGCGTCCCGGGGGGACGCCGGCGGCGCTTCGGCATCGGGCTCATCGGCGCTGGGGGGAGCGAACAGCTTGAGACCGGCGTCTTCGCGCGGTTGGCGCGGGCGGTCCAGCGGCGTCCGATCATCGTCATCGTCACCACGGTCGTCCTGCTGCTCAGCGCCGGCACTCCGTTGCTGACCGCGACGCTGCGGGTCGGGGGGATCGAGTCCTTGCCGCACGCGTCGGAGTCCCGGAAAGTGGCCGAGGAGATGGCGGAGCGGTTCGGCATGAGCGCGATTCCGGCGGTGACCGTCGTGGCGCGGACCGGGCCCGATCAGTTGAACGCGTGGGCGGCGCGGTGGCGCGGCGACCCGGCGGTACGCACGGTCGAACCCGCGGAGGCTGTGGCCCCGAATCTCTCCACTGTGGATATCACCTTGGCGGTCTCCGAATACAGTGGTGCGGCGCGTGACCTGGTGCGTCGTATTCGCGCCGATCGACCTCCGGTGGAGTCGTGGGTGACCGGCAACGCCGCCTCCCTGCTGGACATGTCCGAGCTCTTGATCCGCGGGATGCCGTGGGCGATCGGCACGACCCTCATCGTCATGGTGGTGCTGCTGTTCCTGATGACCGGCTCCCTCGTCGTCCCGCTGACCACGATGCTCATGAACGTGGTGTCGCTCGGGGCCACCTTCGGCGTCCTGGTTGGGGTCTTCGAGCACGGGTGGCTCGCGAGCGTGCTGAACACCCTCACCACGGGCGGACTCGATCCGTTCTCGCTGGTCAGCGTCTTCGCCTTCGCGTTCGCCCTCTCGATGGACTACACCGTGTTCTTGCTCAGCCGGGTGGTGGAGTACGTCCGATCCGGCAAGGACACCGCGACCGCGGTACGGCACGGGCTTCAGCGCAGCGGTCGGGTCATCACCGCCGCCGCCGTACTGATGATCGTCGTGTTCAGCGCGTTCGTCGCGGCCGAATCGAGTCCGCTGGAGCAGATCGGCCTCGGCCTCGCCGTCGCGGTCCTCGTGGACGCCACGGTGGTGCGGATGCTGCTCGTGCCCGCGGTCATGACCGTCCTCGGCCGGGGCAACTGGTGGGCGCCGCGCGGGCTGAGCCGGTGGTACGAGCGCACCGCGCTGTCGCGGGCCTTCCGGGAGGAGGAGCCGGCGCGCGAGACGCTTCCCGCTTCCGTCTGACCGCATCCGGCGGATCGCGCCAGCGCGGCCACACGTCTGGGCATCGCGCCCCATCCCTCGTGGTCGCGCGTCCCAGCGATCCGCCGGTTTTCTTCGAGCCCGGCTCAAGGCGCGGACCGAAAACTCATGACGGTTAGCGCGATGGGCCACCACGAGCGGCCAGCGTGGGAAGGAGCCTGCGATGCGCATATTGGTCACCGGTGGGGCGGGATTCATCGGCTCCCGATACGTCCGAGCGCTCCTCGACGGCGAATATCCGGGTTACGAGGACGCCGAAGTGACCGTATTGGACCGCCTGACCTATGCTGGCCGGCTCGACAACCTGCCAACCGGGCACCCGCGGCTGACCGTCGTCGTGGGAGACGTGTGTGATCCGACGGTGGTCGAGCGTGTGGTTCGCGGGCAGGACGCCGTGGTGCACTTCGCCGCGGAGTCACACGTGGATCGGTCGCTCGTCGGAGCGGGGGAGTTCGTCCGGACGAACGTCCTCGGGACGCAGAACCTCCTGGACTGCTGTTTGCGCGCCGGGGTCCCTCGGGTGGTGCACGTCTCGACGGACGAGGTGTACGGCTCCATCGACGAGGGGGCCTGGTCTGAGGACGAGCCGCTGCTCCCGAACTCGCCCTACGCGGCCTCGAAGGCCGGCGCCGACCTGATCGCGCGCGCCTATTGGCGCACCCATGGATTGCCGGTCATCATCACCCGCTGCTCGAACAACTACGGCCCGCGCCAGCACGTGGAGAAGCTCATACCCCACTTCATCACGAACTTGTTGCGTGGCCGGCAGGTTCCTCTCTACGGCGATGGGAAGAACATCCGGGAGTGGATTCACGTCGATGACCACTGCCGAGCGGTGCAGCTCGTGCTCCACCGCGGTCGTCCCGGTGAGATCTACAACGTCGGAGGCGGTACGGCGCTGAGCAACCTGGAGTTGACTCGCCGCCTGCTGACGTTGTGTGACCGAGACTGGAGCGCGGTGCGCTACGTGCCCGACCGCAAGGGGCACGACCGACGGTACGCCTTGGACGGTACCAAGCTGCGTGAGGAACTCGGCTTCACGCCGCAGGTGCCGTTCGACACCGGGCTCGCCGAAGTGGTCGAGTGGTATCGCCGCAACGTCGATTGGTGGGCGCCGTTGGTCGCGGAGCGTGACGTCCCTGTCGCGGTGGGGTAGCGGTCAGGCCTCCCTCGCCCGGGTGCGGTCCGCGGCGGGGCGGACAGGGCGCGCGGCGGAGACCGGGGCTGGACAACAATGGCCGCGAGTCGAGAAGATTCGGCAGCACGTCCGGCATCCGTGCGGGACAAGAGGAGATATTCGGTGTCCACCTCCACCGACCGCGATACGCCTCCGCCGGCCGCTGCGGAGCGCGATGACAACGCCGTGTACGACCGGGGGGACACGGTCTGCGTCATCGGCGCCGGCGCCAGCGGCCTGGCCGCGATGAAGAATCTCCGGGAGCATGGGTTCGCCGTCGACTGTTTCGAGCGCGAGTCGGGAATCGGCGGCGCGTGGAACTGGCGACACGACCGCAGCCCGGTCTACGCCAGCACCCACCTCATCGCGTCGCGCCCGATCGCGGAGTTTCCGGATTTCCCCATGCCGGACTCGTGGCCCGACTTCCCCCACCACAGCCAGATGCTGTCCTATTTGGAGCGTTACGCCGAGCATTTCGACCTGCGCTCCCAGATCTGGTTCGGGATGGAGGTCGTCCGGGTCACGCCGGTTGACGGCGACCGCTGGGAGGTGACCAGCCGGAGCACGGGCGGTTCCGGCGCGCAGCGCACCCACCGATACGCCGCCGTCGTCATCGCCAACGGGCACAACTGGGCGCCGAGGATGCCCGAGTACGACGGTCTCGCCGAGTTCCGAGGCGAGGTCATCCATGCCTCGGCGTACAAGGACGCGACGCAGCTGCGCGGGCGCCGGGTGCTCGTCGTCGGCGCGGGCAACTCCGGGTGCGATATCGCCGTCGACGCGGCGCAGCACGCGGCGAAGTGTTGGCACTCGGCCCGGCGCGGTTACTGGTACGTCCCGAAGTACCTCCTCGGCCGACCGTTCGACCAGGTGCACAGCGCGATTCACCGACTGCGGGTGCCGTCGCGGGTGCGCCAGTGGCTCATGGAGTGGGCGGTGCGGTGGACGGTCGGGGATCCCCGTCGCTTCGGCCTACCGAAGCCCGATCATCGGATCTTCGAGACGCGCCCCGTCGTCACCAGCCAGCTCCCGTACGCCATCGGACACGGTCGCATCACCCCGGTGCCGGACATCGCGCGGTTCCGCCGGCACTCGGTGGAGCTCGTCGGGGGAGAGGAGATCGAGCCGGATCTGGTGATCTTCGCAACGGGCTACGAACCGCGGTTCGAGTTCCTCGACCTCGACCTCCTGGACCCGGACCCGTCCGGTCGACCCACCCTCTTCCTCCACGCGTTCCCTCGCCGGTACCCCACGCTGGCGGTGGCGGGGCTGCTGGAGCCCGACTCCGGGCTGCTGCCCCTGGTGCACTGGCAGACCGTCGCGATCGCCCGGTGGCTTCGGCTGCGCCGCGTCGCCCCGGAGCGGGCGCGCGCCTTCCACGCCCGCATCGACGCGGAGGCGGGCCGCCGCTACCACCGGGGCGCGTCGACGACCGCGACGCGACACTGGTTTACGGTCAGCGCCATCGACTACCTACGCGCGCTCGAGCGAGCCCTCGACGAGCTGGAGGTGACGGCATGAGCCGCCGGTCGCGGGTGCTACAGCTGCGGGACTGGGCGCATCCGGTGCCGCCGGCGCGCCGTGAGGTGGTCTCCGCCACGCCGGAAGTGGACGAGGGTAAACCGCCTGTGCTGTTCGTCCCCGGTTTCGGGCACGGCGCCTGGGTCTTCGTCGAGCACTGGCTGGAGCACACCGCGTCCCGCGGGTTTGTCGCGCACGCGATGAGTCTGCGGGGGCACGGGGCCAGCGCCCCGGCGCCGACGGCGACTCTCCGGGCGTACGTGCACGACGTGGTGCAGGTGGCGGCGAGCCTGCCGCGGCAGGCGGTCCTGGTGGGGCACGGCGCGGGAGCGCTCGTGGTGGCGCGGGCGCTGGCGCGCTACCCCGCGCGGGCCGCGGTGCTGGTGGCGCCGGTTTTCGGCGGGTGGGCCACGCTGGCGGCCGCGCTGCGCGCCAACCCCCTCGGCACCATACCGGCGCTGTTCGGTGGCCGGTTGGGGCTCACGGCACGGCAGCTGTTCAGCGCGGAGCTGCCGGAGCAGGCGGCGCGCCGCTACGTCGAGCAGGTGGGGCGGGCTTCCGCGCGGGCGCAGTGGCAGCTCCTCCTTCACCGGGATCCGCACCCGCCGGTCGGCAACCCACCGGTGCTGGTGGTGGGCAGCCCGCATGACCGGGTGGTGCCGCGCGGCGCGCTGGAACGGGTGGCGCGTCGCTACGGTGGAGCGCCGCTGCTCTTCCCCGGGATGGGGCATGACCTCATGCTCGACGCGCGGTGGCGAGAGCCGATCGACGCGATCCTCGACTGGCTGGAGAAGGAGGTCACGCGCTAGCGGGCGAGCCGAGCGGCGAGGGTCCCGCTGCGATCGAGCGCGGTGAGGTAGGAGCGCGCCCACGCCCGAATGTCGTGCTCCCGCAGGTGCTCGCGCATGGCGCGCATGCGCTCCGCGGCGTCAGCGGGGTCGGCCTCCAGCGCGCGCAGGAGAGTCTGCTTGAGGCCATCGAGGTCGTGGGGGTTGACGAGGAACGCCTGGGGGAACTCGGCCGCCGCTCCGGCGAACTCGCTGAGCACCAGGACGCCGGTGTTGTCCACTCGCGCGGCCACGTACTCCTTGGCCACCAGGTTCATGCCGTCGCGGAGCGGGGTGACGGCCATGATGTCCGCGGCCCGGTAGAGGGCGGCGAGCTCAAGCCGGTCGAACGGCTGATTCAAGTAGTGGATGGCCGGCTCACCGACGCGCCCGAACTCGCCGTTGATGCGCCCGACCTCGCGTTCGACGCGGTCGCGCAGCACCTGGTATTGCGCCACCCGTTCTCGGCTGGGCACGGCGACCTGCACGAACACCGTGTCCCGGACCTTAATGTGCCCATCCGCGAGCAACTCGCTGTAGGCCGTAAGCCGGTGTTCGATGCCTTTGATGTAGTCCATCCGGTCGACGCTGAGGATCACATGCTGGGGGTCGCCGAGGTCGCTGCGCAGTTGAGCGGCGCGGGCCGCGACGTCGGGGCGCGAGGCGAGGGCCTCCATCTCGGCCGTATCGATCGAGACGGGGAACGCCCCGATGCGGACGATGCGCTCGTCGATCGCGATGCGCCGATCGGTCACCGGAACCTTGAGGACCGTCGCGGCGAGCTGGGCGAAGTTGTGCGCGGCCTGTGCGCGTTGGAAACCCACGAGGTCGGCGCCGAGCATCCCCAACAGCAGCTCAGCGCGCCGGGGGAGCTGCATGAAGAGCTCGGGCGGCGGGAACGGCACGTGGAGGAAGAAACCGATGAGGAGGTCGGGGCGGAGCTTGCGGAGCATCCCGGGCACGAGCTGGAGGTGGTAGTCCTGCACCCACACCAGCGCCCCTGGCTCCGCCACCTCCGCCGCGGCCTCCGCGAAACGCTGGTTGACCCGCTGGTACGCCTCCCACCACCGCCGGTGGTACGTCGGCTGCTCGACGCAGTCGTGGTAGAGCGGCCACAGGGTGGCGTTCGCGAAGCCCTCATAGTGGTCGCGAATTTCCTCGGCGGACAGGGGAACGGCGTGCATGCGGACGCCGTCGACGTCCGGCAGGGAGGGAGCGGGCCCGGCCTCGCCTGCCCAGCCGACCCACGTCGCCGTGGTGTGTTGGAGGATCGGGTGCAGGGCGCCAACCAGTCCACCAGGGCTGCGCCGCCACTCGCAGGCGCCGTCGCGGGCCATGCCGTCGTCGATGGGGAGACGGTTGGCGACCACTACGAGGGAACTTCGTCGCATCTGGACACCTCGTTTTCCCAACGGCAACCGCCATGTCACAGGGACACGTGAGCGGTAGCCGATCTATCGAGGTATTCCTACTGATGCGAAGTTACACCAACGTTACGGAGTCAGGGCATTTCTTGGAGTAGCTGTGGCATGCAAAACATTGGCATATATTGGGATATGTCGTCGCCAGCGCCTCCGTCATCTGCGGGAACGGGGATAGCGGCCCAACGCCCCCCGTTTCAGACGATGGCGCCGTCGTTGGGATCCTCGTCCTCGTCCTTATCCGGCCGTAGCCGTCCGATAAGCGTCACGAAACCCGCGAGGACGCTCACGAAACCAATGACTGTAACCACGCCGCGATTGATGGGGAGCAGCTCGGGGAAGAAAAAGAGCACGAACCCCACGACGATGGCGGCTATTCCGACCATCGCGTACTTCGACACCCGCGGCAACGGTGGCGGCGGTGGCGGGGTGTAGCCCTCCTCGTCGTCGTCCGGGACGTCCGCCTCCAGGCTGTCCAACAGCGATGACTCCGGTGTCCGCGGATCCACGGAGATGCCCGCGATATCGACGGCGGACGGCAACGGGGATACCCCGGCGCGCCCGTTCGGCCTCTCCCGCTCAGGGGCGCTCGACGCGCCGGAGGAGTCCGGGAGGTCCTCCGCGGCGGGCCACGGCGCGTGCGCGGGGTCGACCCGCGTGTGGTAGCCGGCGATCACGCGGGCCCACGCGGTGTCGAGGTCGCCCGTGGCGTCATCCGCGCGAGTCGCCTCTTCCCGGGTCAATTGGGACAAGTAATCACGGGCGGTCTGCAGGTGGGCCCGGTCGACATAAAGCCGGTCAACCGGACGGGAGGGCACGGTCGTGGTGCGGGTGATGGGGTTGAGGTCGGCGGAGGGCTGGAGATAGGCGGCGATACCGCCGGCGGCGAGGACGTCGAGCAGGTGTTCCCCAATCCGCGGGTCGACATCGCCCACGACCGCGTATTCATTCGCATCGAGACCGTTGTCGCGTCGTCCGCGGCGCGCGCCACCCGGTGACACCGACCACACCCCTTACCGTCGCATCGCAGCGTCTCGATTCGCGGCGCGTGTTTGCGTGCCGTTGTACTGAATCGTGACACGTCGACCGCCGGTTGCGGGAGGGCGTTGTCACGCGGGGAAGACCAGCGTGTGACGTGATGCGTGCCCCGCTTAACTGGCCATCGTCGGGCGCCGGCTGCCGTGCTCGATGCGCCAGGTGAACGCGGTGTGGCCATCTGCGAGCCACAGCAGCCCAGGCGCCTGGTTGCGCAGGGCGAACGGTCGCACCTCCGACAGCACCGCCTCGGCCGCGCTGTGCTCGCCGGCCTCGCGCAGCTCGTGCGCGGCCAGGGCGAGGGCGACCATCTGGTCGGTGACGTTCGGCATGCGGGCGTATGTCTCCGCGGCGGTGAGGTAGAGCTGCGCGGCGTGCGCGTGGTCGTCGTCGTCCGCGGCGAGCGCCGCCCGTACGGTGCACATCGCGGCTTCGGCCCACGGGGTGCGATGACCGGGACGGCTGAGCATGCCGCGCACGAGGGCCGCGGTCTCCACACCCACGAGCGCCGCGGCGTACCCCGCGGCCCCGATCCACTCGCCGCTGGCCAGCGCGGGAACCGCCGACCAGCTCGTGGCCAGCTCGCGCAGGAGCGCGGTCGCCTCGTCGTGCCGTCCCTGGAGGGCCCGGCACAGCGCGCCGAAGCTGAGCGCGGTCCAGTGCAGGCGGTGGAATCCGCTGCGTCGACCGGTCTCCACCGCGTCGGTGACGTCGTCGGCCTCCGCGGCGGGGAGGGCGTGGGGCATGGCGTCAGAGGAAGCCGTGGTCTCAGACGCGGCCGGCGCGCGCGGGGCGGGGCGACGGGGGACCGGCTGGCCGCGCAGCACCCGCAGGCACGAGCGGAGCCCACGGATGTGCATGTCCCAGCGTCCGGCGGGGGTGTCGAGGAACGCGTCGGCCGCGGTCAGCAGCTTGCCGAAGTCACCGGCGAAGTACGCGCTCATCGCCTCCGCCGAGTACCCCGTGGTCAGCGCGCGGCCCTGGACCTCGGCGGCCTCCGCGAGCAGTGCCTCGGAGCCGAGGTAGTCGCCCTCCTCGCGCATCGCGTGCGACAGGTTCTGCAACGCCCGCGGCAGCGCGAGCAGGCGATGCTGGCGGCAGAACTCGGTGGCGTCCTGCAGTGCGTCGAGGCCGGTACGGTCGCCCGCCTGATACCGCGCCACCGCGATCGTGATCCGGGCGTCGGCTCGAGTCTCGATGATCCCCAGCCGGTCAGCGATGTCCGCGGCGATCTCCGCGGCGCGAATCGCCGGATCGCGCTCGTAGTTGAGCATGTGAAGCCGGCCCAGCTCGGCGTAGGCGTCGGCCTTCTCCGCGCTGTCGGGGGCCTCGGCGAAGAGCGCCACCGCTTGTTCTAAATAGGACAGCGCGAGCCCGCGGTCCGCGCTCAGCCACGCGGCCTTGCCCAAGAGGGTCCAGGCGCGGGCAGCGCCGGTCTGGTCGCCGAGGGCGTGCAGGCGGTGGGCCAGGGTGGTCAGTCGCTCGGTCCCGCCCTGGGCGAGGAAGCCGCTGCCCTCGCGGTGGAGCGCGATCTCCGCGCTCAACAGCTCCAGCTGGAGCCGCCCCACGGGGTCGCTGTCGTCGGCGAGGGAGAGCGCGCGCGCCAGGTGCCCGGCGGCCGCGTCGAGCGCGTGCAGCGCGTACGCCCGGCGCGCGGCGCGGTGCAGCGCCTCACGCGCGGCCGGGGCGTAGCGGGACGTGTCGGCCCCGAGGCTGCGGGCGATCTCATGTGCGGCCCACCGGTGGTGCGCGAGCACCTCGGCGAGGTCCGTGTCGCGGCCCCGGGAGACCGCGTCCAACCAATCCGCGGTTCGCTCGTGTCGCGCCACCCGCTCCGTACGGGGCAGCCGCTGGTAGCAGACGTCGCGGACGAGGACGTGGGTGAAGCGCAGCTCGGTCTGCCCGGCCATGATCGAGGTGGGCTGTTCGTGGACGAAGTCTCGCTCCTCCAGCCGGCGCAGCGATCGCTCGACCACCTCGACAGGCTGGCCCAACGCCGCGGCCACCGCCCCCGGCCAGAATTGCATCCCCACCACCGAGGCGGCGAGCAGGACGGCCCGGTCCTGCGGGTCGAGCAGGTCGACCCGATGGGCGATCACCGCGTGCACGCTCTCCGGCATCGGCAAGGGCTGGCTCTTCTCCAGGGACCACGTCCGTCCAGACTGGTGGAGCGCGCCCTGCTCGATGAGCATGCGGACGTACTCGTGGGCGTAGAGCGGGTTGCCGCCGGCGACCTCGACGAGCGGGCCGAGTAGGTCCGCGGGGAGCGCGGCCTGCCCGAACAGGTGCGTGTATAGCGCCGCGATGCCGCTGTCCCGCAGCGGCGGCAGCGTGATGGTCAGCGAACCGGGGGTGGTTCCCCGCCAGCTCGGACGCCGGTCCACCAGCTCCAGCCGCGCCGTGCACAGCAGCAGCAGCGGGACGTCCCGCGCCGCGCTGCCCAGGAGCTCGACGAAGTGCAGCATCGTGGTGTCGGCCCAGTGCAGGTCCTCGAAGACGAGCACGGTCGGCTGGCGCGCGGCGAGCGCGATCAAAAATCGCCGCCAGGCGGACTCGGTCTCCTCCGCCGGAAGCTTCGGGCCGGGCAGGCCCACCAGCGGACGCAGCGCGGCGGTCATCCGGTCAGCGTCGCGCGGGGGTACGAGCTCGGCCACCGCGCGGGTCAGGCGGGCCTCCGCGGTCGTCGCGGTATCGGTGTCGAGGATCCCCGCCTCGGCCTTGACGATGTCGGCGAGCGCCGCGAAAGTGACGTCTTCGCCGAACGGTGGGCACCGCCCGGTCCACCACGTCAGCGGCTCGTCCAGGTGGCGCTCCGCGTGCCGCCGCAGCTCCCGCACCAGGCGGGTCTTGCCGATACCGGCGGGGCCGAGCACGGTGACCACCTGCGGCACCCGGTCGCGCACGGAGCGTTGGAGGGCGCTGACCAGCAGGCCGAGCTCGTGTTCCCGATCGATGAGGGGGGTGGCGTCGTGTTCGCGGTCGGCGGGTGGCTGCTCGACCGGGGCGACGGCTAGCCAGACCTCTGTCGGCGAGGAGCGTCCGCGCAGGACCACGGGCTCCCGGGCCTCGTACTGGATAGCCGACTTGGTCAGCGCGTAGGTGGTGCCGCAGACGAGGACACCGCCCGGTGGGGCGACGGACTGGAGCCGGGAGGCGGTGTTGACCACATCGCCGGAGACGATGCCCTGGCCGCCGTCGCGCGCGGCGGTGAGGTCCACCAGCGCCTCACCGGTGGCCACGCCCACCCGGAAGCGCAGCGTTTCGCCGCTCGTCCCGTTGAGGTCGCCGCCGGGAGTGAACCGGGCTAGGACCCGCTGGAGCTCCAACCCGGCGCGGACGCAGCGCAGCGCGTCGGTCTCGGTCGCCACCGGGGCGCCGAAGACCGCCATGACGGCGTCGCCGATGTACTTCTCCACGATGCCGCCGTACTGTCCGATGACGCGCCGGGCGGTGGAGAAGAACGCCGTCTGCATCGCGCGGACGACTTCGGGATCGGAGCGCTCGACGTACGGGGTGAAGCTGATGAGATCGATGAAGAGAACGCTGACCCGGCGTCGATCCTCCAAGGGCGCGGGCCGAATTCCCTCCGCCACGCAGGTGCCGCACGAGGGGCAGTAGGCCGCATCAGCGGGTAGGGGCTGACCACAGTGGCGGCAGACCGATGCCAGCTTCGCGCCGCACCCGGCGCAGAAGCGGTCTCCGTCAGCGGCGATCCGGCCACATCGAGCGCATGGGGCAGGAATGCCAGCCTCCTGTGTGCGTGGTCGGAGAAGCGCGGACGGCGGCGGACGAGCCGCCGTATTGAGTATCGCCGTTGACTGTTCTGTCGGAAAGCCGCCTGTTGGGTAGGAGACAGTGCCCGTCAGGACCGCCGGATAGAGTCGGTCAGTCGATGTGCCCACTTCGGACTGATGATCGATGATGTGAGGGACCGAGGAAAAAAGTCATGAGGAGATTTCATGGTTTACGTGCGGCTCGACGCGGAGTGGACTGACGACAACGGCGTCACGCACGGAGCGGGCGAGATCGTCGACGTGGATCCTGTGACGTTGGCGAATCTCGAGGCCCGTGGAATTGTCGGGAACCTCGACAAAGGGCGTGCCGGCACAGGTAAGGAGTCGACCGCGTGGGCCGGCCCGACGAGCGAACCACGGACGATTCCCACGAGCAGCCGTCCGTAGCGGTGTGATCGGCTGAATTCCCCAGCCTCCCGACCGACGGCCAGGGCCGCTGATGAGACCACCGACGTGGCATCCGATGACGGGGTGGGCGAGAGGTGGCGCCCGCCCCGGTCAGCGGACGCACCGGACACGATCAGCGACGGCTACCGTTCGGTCATGCCCGCGCGGCGGCGCAGCGCGGCGAGATCGGTGACGACAATACGCCGGCCCTCGGTGCGCAGCCAGCCACGATTGGCGAAGGAACCGATGGCTTGATTCACGCTCTGCCGCGAGCCGCCCGCCATCTCCGCGAGTTGGCTCTGATTGAGCTCGATAGTGATCATTGGGGCCTGACTGTCCCCGGCGAGCCGGACCAAGGTCTTGGCCACCCGCCCCGGCAGGTCGAGGAAGACGTGGTCCGCGTTCTGCTCGGTCAACCGGCGGATCAGGGCCCCGAGTGAGCGCAGCACCGCGTCGAGGATCCGCGGATGAGAGTGAACGAGTTCGAGGAACGCGGCGCGGGAGAGGGCGAGCGCGGAACAATCCTCGATCGCCTCAGCCGACGCCGAGCGCGTCGAGGCGTCGAGGAGTGACACCTCGCCGAGCACGCCGGGAGGACGCACCACGTTGAGGACCGCACGTTCGCCAGTCGGTGCGGTGCGGAACACGGCGACCGCGCCTCGGCGGAGCACGATCAACGACTCCCCGGGGTCACCCTCGACGAAGAGGAGCTGTCCCTTGCGGTAGGTGCGGGGCACCGCCGCGGCGATCACCCGTTGACGCGCTTCGGGTTCGAGACCGGCGAACATCTCGACACCGGTCAGCGCGTCATTGGGCTCCGGCAGGCGAACCTCCACGGCCCCATCCCTTCCCGGTAGCGACCGATTGGCCTGCTTTCGTCACGTCACACCCTGCCCGAAGCAGGCAAACCGAGAACGATGGTACTCAGGCTATGTCAACATAGATCATGAGATCATGTCCTGTCACGTCGCTGGGTGTACACCCCGGGAATCGTTTCTGTGACATTCCTGTGTCCCAGAGACGGTTGCCTACCCTGTGGCGGACAGTGTCGCCGCTGACTTGGCGGACCGCGCGCAGGGCGTGCAGGGCGTGGCGGCGCTGGCGGTTACCCCTCGGCCAGCCGCCGGTGGGTCACCGGGGCCACCGCGTCCCTCCTCAGGCGCCCCGCCGTATCGGTACCGCCGCCGATCGGCGAGGATGGCCGAGATGGTCTACCGCTACTTCTACGACTGCGAGTTCATCGAAGACGGCCGAGTTATCGACCTCGTGTCGATCGGCGTCGTCGACGAATACGGCCGCGAGTTCTACGCGGTCTCCACCGAGTTCGATCATTCGCGCGCCGTGTCGTGGGTGCGCCGGAACGTTCTGGACAAACTGCCCTCCCCTGCGGACCGCGCCTGGCGTTCGCGCGAGCGGATCCGTGACGACCTCTACGAATTTTTGATCGAACCCGTCCGCGACCGTCCCGGGGAAGAACTCGAACTCTGGGCGTGGTATGGGGCGTACGACCATGTCGCGCTGGTGCAGCTCTGGGGGGCGATGCCGGAGCTGCCACCAGAGATTCCCCGGTTCACCAAGGAGCTGCGGCAGCTCTGGGACGAGCGCGGGCGACCGGAGCTGCCCGAGGCGGAGTCCGGCCGGCATGACGCCCTGGCGGACGCGCGGCACAACCTCGCCCGCTGGCGCGTCCTCCAGCCGTCCCACCATCCCGGGTGACGGTGCCCCCGACGGCTGTCACGCGGGTCGGTGCGGAGTGTCATCAGCCGTGAGCGAAGAGTGCGCAATACCATAACGGCGCGCGTCAATCGGCCTACGGTGCGTCATGCGGTGGTGGGTATTCGCCTTGAGGACTACAGTGCGCTCTGACGGCCCGCCCCGGGCCGGCAACGACGCCGATGGTCTAACCGGACTGCGCACCCGGGGCTGAGGTACAGGGCTTGCACCCAACAATCCCTGGAGGATGAGCAAAACATGCGTATCGGCGTGCTCACCGGCGGCGGTGACTGCCCGGGCTTGAACGCGGTGATCCGAGCGGTGGTGCGCAAGGGCGTCGCCGAGTACGGGCACGAGTTCGTCGGCTTCCGCGACGGCTGGCGTGGGCCCTTGGAAGGGCTGACCAAGCCTCTCGGCATCGCCGAGGTGCGGGGAATCCTGCCCCGCGGCGGCACCATCCTCGGTTCGTCCCGGACGAACCCGTTCAAGATTGAGGGTGGCGTTGAGAAGATCAAGGAGAACCTCGCGGCGCTGGGTGTCGACGCGCTCGTGGCGATCGGTGGCGAGGACACTCTCGGCGTCGCCACGAAACTGCACGAGCTTGGCGTGAAGGTCGTCGGGGTCCCGAAGACGATCGACAACGACCTCAGCGCCACTGACTACACCTTTGGCTTCGACACCGCGGTCAACATCGCCATGGAGGCGATTGACCGGCTGCACACCACCGCCGAAAGCCACCACCGCACCCTGGTCGTCGAGGTGATGGGGCGGCACGCGGGTTGGATCGCGCTGCACGCCGGGCTCGCGGGCGGTGCGAACGTGATCCTGCTGCCCGAACGGCCGTTCGACGTCGATCAAGTCGCCAACTACGTCGAGAAGCGGTTCCAGAAGCAGTACGCCCCGATCGTCGTCGTCGCCGAGGGCGCCCACCCGATCGAGGGCCAGCTGTTCGTGCAGCACCAGGAGCGCGACGCCTTCGGTCACGTCCGGCTCGGCGGGATCGGCCAGTGGCTGGCCGAGCAGCTGGAGGCGAAGACGGGTAAGGAGGCGCGGACCGTCGTCCTCGGCCACATCCAGCGCGGTGGCACCCCGACCGCGTTCGACCGCGTCCTCGCCACCCGCTTCGGCCTGCACGCGATCGACGCGGCGCACGAGGGTGACTGGGGCAAGATGGTCGCGCTGCGCGGCACGGAGATCGTGCGCGTGCCGCTCGCGGAGGCGACCCGCGAACTCAAGACGGTGCCGCTGGAGCGCTACGCCGAGGCCGAGGTCTTCTTCGGGAGCTGAGGCGACCACCAGCCACTCGTGGCGGCCGGCCGGCTCGGGGGCTACACTCCCCGGCCGGCCGGTTCATGGTGGCGGCATCGAGGCGGGGGTAACGAGACGTGGGACAGGGACGGACGACGGAGCCGGGTGCGCCCACCGTGGCGGTGCTCGGGGCGGGGAAGCTCGGTGAACTGGTGCTCGCCGGGCTGCGGCGTGCGGGGTGGCCGACGGAGCGGCTTGTGGCCACCACCCGGCGCGCGGAGCGGGCCGCGGAGCTGGCCGAGCGCTACGGGATCCGCACCGTCGACAACGTCACCGCCGCCGACCTGGCGGACGTGCTCACCATCGCCGTCAAGCCCCAGGACGCGGCCGCGCTGCTCGATGAGATCAAGCCGAAGGTGTCGGCCGACAAGCTCATCATCTCGCTCTGCGCCGGCTTGCCGACCAGCTTCTTCGCTCGTCGCCTTCCGGAGGGCACGCCGGTGGTCCGCGTCATGACGAACACGCCGGCGGCCGTGGGCCAGGCGATGACGGCGATCTCCGCTGGCGTCACCGCGACCGAGGAACACCTCGCCCTCGCCGAGGAGATGTTCGCGCCGCTCGGCGCGACGGTGCGGGTGCCGGAGTCGCAGCAGGACGCGGTGACCGCGCTGTCGGGATCGGGGCCCGCCTACATCTACCTGGTGGTCGAGGCCATGGTGGACGCCGGTGTCGCGCTCGGGTTGCCGCGTCCGGTCGCCCACCAGCTCGCGGTGCAGACCGCGGTGGGAGCCGCGCTGATGGTGAAGGACACCGGGGAGCACCCGGTGAAGCTCCGGGAGGCGGTCACCTCACCGGGCGGCACCACGATCGCCGCGATCCGGGAGCTGGAGAAACACGGCCTGCGTGCGGCCTTCTTCGACGCGGTGGAGGCGGCTCGTCGCCGCGCTCAGGAGCTCGCGGAACGGAATTCCTGAATAATTCATTCACGTCGCTGAGGCTTCCCTCGATGTGGTCTGCGCCACTACGGTCCTAACTGCGTGGAGCTGGAGCGACACGGACGGAGGTGGGCCGTGCGGCGTGTGTCAATCGTGGTCGGCGTCACGGTGGCGGTGTTGGCCGTCGCCACTCCCGCGTCCGCCTTCGCGCACGACCGGGTCACCAATCCGGTGCTGCACGCGGTGTTCGACGTGCTCTCCCTGGCCGTGGTGACCGCACCACTGTGGACCGCATACCTGTGGGGTGGCCGCCGGCGCGGACTGCTCCTGGCGCTCATCGCGGTGGTCCAGCTTCCGGTCGCCGTGATCGCCTTCGTGCCGATCGCGAATCCGCTGCTGCACACGTTCGCGTTGGCGCTGGGGCTCGGTCTCACCGTCGCGTCCCTGATCGCGGTACGCCGGTCGTCGGCGTCATCCCGCGCGGCCGCGCCGGAGTCGCGCTAATCGCGTTCCCGATCAGCCGTCGGCCCGTCCCGGCCGGGCCGACGGCTCGTGGCGCGGGGGAGACCAGGCGGAGCGGCCGTCCGCGAGCCGTCGGCCGTGGGGAACACCCACGGGCCGACACGCAGCGCGCTGATCCGTCCGGCGCTTTCGATGCGCTCCACTGGTGGACAACCGGGCCGCGGAGGATCCCAGCCGCCGTCTGTGCGGCGGACCGCGGTGTACCGGCAGTGCGCCTCACCGACGAATCCCCACGCCATGACCACCGCGACACCGGCGTACCGGTACACCCCGACCGTGCGGATGCGGTCGCCCTCGTCTCGCCGGTAGAAGGTAGCGGTCAATCCCGGGACGACGACTCCGTCGAGATCGATGTCGGGGACGACGCGATGGAGTCGGTAGGCGGATACATCCGGAAGGTCCACGGTTGAGATAACGACGCATCCCTGTGCCCTGTCGGGGGCCGCTCGGCGCGTGGCGGCTTGAGATTCCCTCAGCAGCGGAGCATTCTTGTCCGTCGATCACGATCGCGCGGGGCGTGGTGTCCGCGAGGGCGGAACGCGGACATCCAGCAAATTGAAATACGGCGATATAAGGCCTCTGTGTCGTTGTGTGTCGGTCGCCCAGAGGGCCGACGAGCACGATCGTGATCAATGAAGGACCTCAGAGTTATGGATAACCCCATCACCGAAAGACCGCGGCGGTGGCGTCCGCGTGGACGGCGAACGGCCGTCGCCGCGAGCGTGCTGCTCGCCTCCGGGGTCCTCGCCGGGGTGAGCCCGTCGAGCGCCCACGCGGCGGTCGACGTGACCGTGACCGTCAACACCCGAGCGGGGCTCGCCACGATGTCCGCGCTCGGCCTCGGCGTCAACCACGCCATTTGGGATCAGCACCTGGGATCCGACGAGACGTCCGATCTGCTGCGCGCGGCGGGGGTGCGGATGCTCCGCTACCCCGGCGGCTCCTACGCGGACATTTACCACTGGGAAGACCACACCGCGCCCGGTGGGTACGTCGCGCCCAATACCGACTTTGACACCTTCATGGCCGCCGCGCGGCGCGTCGGCGCCGAGCCGATGATCGTCGCGAACTACGGCACCGGCACCCCGGAGGAGGCGGCCGGGTGGGTGCGCTACGCCAATGTCACCAAGCGCTACGGCGTGAAGTACTGGACGATCGGCAACGAGAACTACGGCAACGGTCTCTACGGCGCGAGTTGGGAGGCCGATGAGCACCCGGACAAGCGGGCGAGCTACTACGCCCAGAAGGTCGTCGAGTACGTCGACGCGATGAAGGCGGTCGACCCGACGATCAAGGTTGGCGCGGTGGTCACCATGCCGGGCAACTGGCCGGACGGGTTGACCGCCGACGGCGATCCCGGGCCGTGGAACCAGGCGGTGCTCTCCATCGCGGGATCAAAGATCGACTTTATTGACGTGCACTGGTACCCCGGGGGGAGCGCCGCGGAGTCGCTGGAGCGCATCAGCCACATCCCGGACGCGATCTACCTGCTGCGGCAGCAGATCGAGCGCTTCGCGGGCACGGAGCACGCCGCGCGCATCGGCATCAGCGTCACGGAGCTGAACGTCGATGACGGGCGCAACACCCAGCCGGGCGCGCTGTTCCTCGCTGACGCCTACAGTGGACTGTTGGCTCACGGGGTCTTCACCGTGCAGTGGTGGAACGTGCACAACGGCATCGGCACGGTGTCAACCGTGGCCGGACAGACCGACTACGGGGACTTCGGCTTGCTCTCCAGCGGAGGCTGCACCGCTGACGGCTCCGTCTGCGAGCCGCCGCTGAACACCCCCTTCGCGCCGTACTACGCGCTGTCGATGATGAACCTCTTCGCCAAGGCCGGCGATCAGTTCATCCGGGCCGGGACGGATCAACCGCTGGTCAGCGCGCACGCGGTGCGGCGACGGAACGGGGAACTCGCGGTGCTGCTGCTGAACAAGGACCCCGACACCAGCTACTCGGTCACCATCGACTACGCCGGTTTCACCCCGGCTCCGGGCGCGCCGACGGTGCACACCTACACGAACGGCGCCACCGAGATCACCACGACGCAGACCGGGAGCGCGACCCGGCAGACGCTGCCGCCGTACTCCCTGACCACGCTCGTGG
>DATCMA010000061.1:0-62974 GCA_036563645.1 Micromonospora sp. | reverse complement strand
GTCCAGCACCATCCACCGTGGACGCTGAGCGCCGAGGCGGGGATGCCGGTCTGCCAGCGCCGAGGTGTACAGGGCGCCGTACGCGGCCACCTCGGTGCCGGTGTATCCGCCGCCGACGACGACGAAGGTGCACCGGGCCTCCCGCTCTGCCGGATCGTCGGTCGCGTCGGCGAGCTCGATCTGCTCGGTGATGTGATCGCGCAGGTACAACGCCTCAGGCAGCGTACGGAAGCCGTGCGCGTGTTCGGTGGCGCCGGGGATCGGCAGCGACTTGTTCACGCTCCCGGCCGCGAGCACGAGCCGGTCATAGTCGAGCTGCCCCACCTGGCTCTCCGGATCGACGTAGTGGATACGCCGCTTCTCCAGATCGACCGCGGTCAACTCGCCGATGACCAGTCGCACGCCAGGCAAGGTGTCGGGGAGGGACACCGCGACCCGGCGGGGCTCCAGGAGACCGACGGCCACCTCAGGGAGCAGTGGAACGTAGAGGAAGTAGTCCGTGGGGTTCACCACGACGATCTCGACCGCCCCGCGGGCGAGCCGAGACAGCGTACGAGCAGCGTGGTATCCGGCGAAGCCGGCACCAACGATCACGACGCGCGGTCGGTTCATCTCGCCTCCGATCGACTCGTGAGGGCACACCGACCCCTGACGGGCCCTAGGGACGTGCGGTCACCGACGGCGGCGGCTACGGGGCGATCTACCGAATCCGGCGCCTCGCGGACGCACGGGAAGTCGACGCGGATGAGACGGGAAAAAAACGCGGTGGTGGGGCCCGGCGGGGACGCCTGCGGCACCCACCACCACCCGGTCGGAAATCGGCCGCCTGTGGTCGGTTTCTGTCAGGGGTTAGTTGTTGGGTTCGTCGGAGCTGATATCGGCGAGTACCGAGTCGGGCTCCCACTCGACAGCGAGGTCGCCCAGGGAGACGATCCCGACCAAGTGGCCGTCTTCCACGACCGGCAGCCGTCGGACGGAGTACGTCCGCATGAGTTCAGCCGCCGCGACCGCGTCGTCCTGCGGCGACACCACCACCACGTCCTCGGTGAGGATCTGGTCGAGTGTCGTGGTCTTCGGGTCCAGCTCCGCGGCGATCGCACGCACCGTGATGTCCCGGTCCGTGATGATGCCGCGCACTTCGTCGCCTTCCGTCACGATCACGTCACCGATGTCCGCGTCGCGCATCTGGCGCGCCGCGTCACAAACGGTGCTCGACGCATCGAGGGTGAGCGGTCTCGCCGTCATGAACTCTGCGACGGTCGTCATCCTGCGCTCCTCTCTGTCGGCGCCTCTCCTGGGGTACCCCGGGCCATTGGCGAGAAACACCGACGCGAGGGAGGCGGATCAGTCAAAGGGCAGACCGACGTAGTTCTCGGCCAGACTGGTCGCGGCCGCGGGCGAGGACACCGTGTAGCGCAGCTGCGCGAGTTGGAGCTGACGCTGGAACGGGTCGTCGTCGGGGAAGCGGTGGAGCATCGAGGTCATCCACCAGGAGAAGTGCTGAGCGCGCCAGACGCGGCGCAGGCAGTCCTCGCCGTACGAGTCGATGAGGTCGGTGCGCTTCTCCCGCAGCCAGGCGGTCAGGGCCCGGGATAGCCGCAGCACATCGGCGACGGCCAAATTCATGCCTTTCGCGCCGGTTGGCGGCACGATGTGCGCGGCGTCCCCGGCGAGGAAGAGGCGACCGTAGCGCATCGGCTCGACGACGAAGCTCCGCATGCTGGTGATGGACTTCTCCAGCACCGGCCCCTCGTTCAGCGTGAAGCCGTCCGCCGCCAGCCGGATCGCCAGCTCCTCCCAGATGCGCGCGTCCGGCCAATTCTCGATGCGCTCGTCGGGCGCGACCTGGAGATACAAGCGGGACAGCCGCGGTGAGCGCATGCTGTGGAGGGCGAAACCGCGCTCGTGGTAGGCGTAGATGAGCTCCTCGTGCGACGGGGGCGCCTCCGCGAGGATGCCCAGCCACGCAAACGGATACGTGCGCTCGTACGTGGTGCGGACCCCCGCCGGGATCGTCTCCCGGCTCACCCCGTGAAACCCGTCGCAGCCAGCGACCGCGTCACAGCGCAGCTCCCGCGGCGTGCCGTCGGCTTCGCGGAACGTCACGCGCGGTTCCTCGGTGTCGAGGTCATGCAGCGCGACGTCGGTGACCTCGAACCGCAGATCCCCACCGGCGGCGAGCCGAGCGGCGATGAGGTCCTTCACCACCTCCTGCTGCCCGTACACGGTGATGGTCTTGCCGGTCAGCGCGGCGAAATCGATGCGGTGATCGGTACCGTCGAAGCGCAGGGAGACGCCGGCGTGCCGCAGTCCTTCGCGGTCCATCCGCTCCCCGACCCCAACCTCACGCAGGAGCTGCGCTGTCGGGTCCTCCAACACGCCGGCGCGCACCCGCCGCTCGACGTACTCGCGGCTGCGCACCTCCAGCACCACCGAGTCGATATCGGACAGTGCCAGCAGGTGGGATAGGAGAAGGCCAGCGGGACCGGCACCGATGATCGCGACTTGGGTGCGCACGGAACCTCCGGACGATCGGACGGAAACCACCGTCAGAGATGATGGTCTATTCACGTCCGATCGCGCCGCCCCGCACCCCCCTCTGTAGACGGGCCCCTTCCCGCACCCGACGTGGCCGGGAGGGAGCCCGTCTCACCGCTCGGCAGCGACGAGTTCCGCCAACTGGACGGCGTTGAGCGCGGCGCCCTTGCGGAGGTTGTCGTTGGAGCAGAAGAAGGCCAAGCCGTTCTCGACGGTCTCGTCGACGCGGATGCGGCCGACGTACGTGGGGTCCTTCCCCGCGGCCTCCAACGGGGTCGGCACATCCGAGAGCGCCACACCCGGGGCGTCGGCCAGCAGCTCCCGCGCCCGCTCGGGCGTGATCGGGCGAGCGAACCGGGCGTTGATCTGCAACGAGTGCCCGGTGAAGACCGGCACGCGGACGCAGGTGCCGGAGACCTTCAGGTCCGGAATCTCGAGGATCTTGCGGCTCTCGTTGCGGAGCTTCTGCTCCTCGTCGGTCTCCTCCGAACCGTCGTCGACGATCGACCCGGCGAGCGGCAACACATTGAACGCGATCGGCTTGGCGAAGGCCCGTGGCGCGGGGAAGTCGACCGCCGATCCGTCGTAGGTCAGCGTCCTCGCCCGGTCGATCACCTTCCGGACCTGCTCGTCCAGCTCGGCCACGCCGGCGAGCCCGGCACCGGAAACCGCCTGGTAGGTGGAGACGACCATGCTGACCAGCCCGGCCTCCTCGTGCAACGGCCGCAGCACGGGCATGGCCGCCATGGTCGTGCAGTTGGGATTGGCGATAATGCCCTTCGGCCGGTGGCGAAGGGCGTGCGGGTTGACCTCCGCGACGACCAACGGGACGTCCGGATCCAACCGCCACGCGGACGAGTTGTCGATCACCACCGCCCCGGCTTCCGCGACCAGCGGCGCCAGCTCCTTCGAGGTCGCCTTCCCCGCCGAGAACAGGACGATGTCCAACCCGCGGTAGTCGGCGGTGGCCGCGTCCTCGACGGTCACCTCGCCGCCGTTCCAGGGCAGCGTCCGCCCCGCCGACCGGGACGACGCGAACAACCGCAGCTCCTCGACCGGGAACTTCCGGTCGGCGAGGAGCTGCCGCATGACGCCACCGACCTGGCCGGTGGCCCCCACGATGCCAATCTTCATGCGGCGAGGCTACCGACGCCCGAGCGGCAGCCGGCAGTCGTTTCCCAGCCTGTGGCCATTTCCCCCCTGTGGCCTTGGCCGCTTTCCCCGGCGCCCGCTCTCGCTTCAGAGATCCAGCTCGACGAGCTCCCCCAGCCCGGTCGCCGCGAGATCCGCCCGGATCACCGAGGCGTCGCCCTCGACCACCAGCGCGAGACCCTCCGTGTGCAGATGCCGCGCCGCCGCGGCCGACACCTCCTCCACCGAGGCGGCGAGGAGCTGCTCCCGCAGCCGGACGTGGTAGTCGTCGGGCAGCCCGTAGAGGACCTGCGTGGCGAGCGCCCCGGCGATCGCCCGAGGCGTCTGGAGCTCGACGGAGAGCAGGCCCGCCCGCCACGAGCGCGCCACGGCCAGCTCCTCCTCGGTCACTCCGGTCTCCTCGGTACGGGCGATCTCCGCGACCGCGTCCTGCACCGCCGCCGCGGTCACCGCGGTCTGGACCGCGGAGCTCACGACGAAGCGGCCAAACCGGCGGGAGAGGGCGAAGTCGGAGCGAATGCCGTAGGTGTAGCCCCGGATCTCGCGGATGAGGTGGTTGAGCCGTGAGGTGAAGGCGCCGCCTAGCACGGTGCCGGCCAGCGTCATGGGGACGTAGTCGGGGTGGGTCCGGTGCGGCGCGGCGTGCCCGAGCCGCAGCGTCGACTGCACCGAGCCGGGCCGATTCACCAGGATGATCCGGCGGTGGTCGCGGATCGACACCTCCAGCGGCGGATCCACCGACGGCGAGCCGGCGCGGGCGCCGGTGAACGCCGTCGCCCCGAGCGCGGCCAGGTCGAGCCGCTCCAAGTCACCGACGACGAGGAGTGTGCCGGTCTGGGTCAGCCACGTCCGGTGGAACTCCACGACGTCGTCGACGGTCACCGCCGCCACCGAGGTCGGGTCGCCGCTCATCGGCCGCCCGGGCCGCTGGTCGGAACCGAAGATGTCGGCCCGCAGCGCGGCGTCCGCCCGCGGCCCCGGGTTCGCCCAGTACATCCGCAGCGCGGTCACCTCGTCGTCGCGAACCCGCGCGACGTCGTCGGGGTTGAGCCGCGGGGTGCGCACCGCCTCGGCGAGCAACTCCACCGCGGCCGGGAGTCGATCGATCGGCACCTGAACCGTGACCCGGAACGAGTCCCAGTCGACGGCGGTGGCCAGCTCAGTGCCCAAGCTCTCCAAGGCGATGGCGTACGCGGTCGCGTCCCGCGCCGCCGTCCCCTCCTCCAACGCTTTCGCGACGACCCCGGCCAACCCTTCCCGTCCGACGGGCTCCCGCAGCGCCCCGGCGTCCAGCAGCAGGGTCGCCACCGCCAACTGGTGACCGGGGAGGTGCGCGGCGACCACCTCGCCACCGGCGACGGTGTGCCGGACCACCGGGGGGAAGCGGTAGGGACGGGGTTGACCGGGCGCTGGCCGCTCCGCGATGAGAGTCACTCCTGGGCCTCCCGCACGTACGTCAACGTCGCTCGCTCCTCTGGCCGCAGCACCTCGGCCGCGATCTCACTGACGCGCTCCGCGGTCACCGACAGCCACCCCGGCAGCCGCTCGGCCGCCCGGGCGGGATCGCCGAACTGCACCGCGTACCGCCCCAGGATGTCGGCGCGCCCCTCGAAGGTGGAGAGCTGCCGCCACCAGCTCGTCGTCAGCAGCGCGTGCGCCCGCTCGACCTCCGCCTCCGTCACCCCGTTGGCGGCCACCTCATCCACCACCGCGACCAGCCCGTCGGTGAGCTGATCGATGGTCACCCCCGCCCGCGCGGTGGCGGTCACGATCAGCGGTGCGGGGGCGTAGGCCAGGTCAACGCCGTACGCGGCGATGTTCTCGGGCTGGGCGAGACGACGCCCGTCGACGAGCTCCCGGTAGAGCCGGCTGCCCCGACCGGTGCCGAGCACGGTAGCCAGGACGGTGACCGCGTCGTACTCGGAGGTGCCGTAGGGATAGGTGCGGTGGGCGAGGTAGACCCGCGGCGCCGGGACGTCGGCGAGGACGCGCTCCCGCACCGGCCCTCGCGGCGGCACGTGCCGTCCGTCGGGCGCCGGCGGGATATCGGGGCGCGGCTGCAGCGCGCCGAAGTACTTCTCGGCGAGGGCGAACACCTCCTCCGGCTCGGTGTCGCCAACCACGGTCAGCACCGCGTTGTTGGGCGCGTAGTAGGTCTCGTGGAACTCCTTGAAGCTGTCGAGGTCGGCGGCGTTGAGGTCCTCCATCGACCCGATGGTGGCGTGGTGGTACGGGTGGCCCGGCGGGTAGAGCATCGGCAGCAGGCGGAGCCACGCGTCGCCGTAGGGCACGTTCTCGTAGCGCTGCCGACGCTCGTTTTTCACCACCTCGCGCTGGTTGTCCAGCGTCTCTTGGGTCAGCGCGGGTACCAGCCCGCCCATCCGGTCCGCCTCCAGCCACAGCGCCAGCGCGAGATGCTCAGCCGGGACGGTCTCGAAGTAGTTCGTGCGGTCCGGGTTGGTGGTCGCGTTGAGCGAACCACCGGCGCCTTGGATGAGCCGCATGTGCTCGGCCTTGGCCACGTGCACGGAGCCCTCGAACATGAGGTGTTCGAAGAGGTGCGCGAAGCCGGTGCGGCCCTCGGGCTCGTGCCGCGAGCCGACGTCGTACCAGAGGTTGACGGCGACCACGGGGGCGCTGTGGTCCGGGCTGACCGTCACCCGTAGGCCGTTCGCCAAGCGGGTGGTTTCAATCGGCCAGGGGTACCCGTTGAGCGACATACCGCCGACGTTATCGGATCGCGGGCGTCCTGGCCTCAACACGGGCCCGACAGATCAAATCGGGGCGCGGAAAAAGCGGTGCCGAGAACGGGCAGCCAATCGACGAAAAGTGAGGTACTCTAGATGACATGGTGCGGTGGTATCGATGGTTTGGGAAGCCGGCCCTGGTGCCGGTGACTCAGCCGTGAACTGACGTCCCGCACCAGAGCCGGCATCGGGCAGGGAGATTCCCTGCCTTTTTGTCTGTCTAGGAGTTGCCGGCTCGATCCGGGTGCCGGCCCCGGTGATAGCCGGCGAGAGGAGTGTTTCGTGGCCCCCGCGGATCCCAACCGGGTCCGGGATCAACGCATCGAGCAAGTTGTCCCGCTCACCACGCCAGCGCTACTGCATCACGAGCTGCCACTCGATCCCTCACTCGCGGAGGCGGTGGTCGAGAGCCGACGGGCCGTGGCCCGCATCATCGACCGCGTCGATGACCGGCTCCTCGCCGTGGTCGGTCCGTGCTCCGTCCACGACCCCACCGCCGCGCTGGAGTACGCGCAGCGGCTCGCGAAGGTCGCCCAGCGCCTCTCCGACGACCTCTTCGTGGTCATGCGCGTGTACTTCGAGAAGCCCCGCTCGACGGTCGGGTGGAAGGGCCTCATCAACGACCCTCACCTCGACGGTTCGGGTGACGTCAACTCCGGGTTGCGCATCGCGCGCACCCTCCTGCTGGACGTGTTGCGCACCGGACTGCCGGTGGGCTGCGAGTTCCTCGACCCGATCATGCCGCAGTACATCGCGGACACCGTCTCCTGGGGTTCGATCGGCGCGCGCACCGTGGAGAGTCAGGTGCACCGGCAGCTGGCCTCAGGACTGTCGATGCCGGTCGGCATGAAGAACCGGCCCGACGGGTGTATCGCCACCGCGGTGGACGCCATCCGGGCGGCGAGCGTGCCGCACGTCTTCCCCGGTATCGACATCACCGGCACTCCGGCGATCTTGCGTACCCGAGGGAACTCCGACTGCCACCTCGTGTTGCGCGGTGGCCAGGACGGGCCGAACTACCACGCGGAAGCGGTGGCCGACGCGCTCGCCCTGCTGCGCAACGCTGGTCTGCCGGAGCGTGTGGTCATTGACGCCAGCCACGGCAACAGCCGCAAGGATCACCGCCGGCAGCCGTTGGTGGTCGAGGACATCGCCCAACAGCTCGCTTCCGGTTCGCGGGGGATCGTCGGCGTGATGATGGAGTCGTTCCTGGTGCCCGGACGACAGGACCTCGACCCCACCCGGGAGCTGGTGTACGGCCAGTCGATCACCGACGCGTGCATCGGCTGGGAGGAGACGGAACGTCTCCTGGAGCGTCTGGCCAAGGCAGTGGCGGCGCGACGCACGACGGTCACCAGCCAGTACGTGACGTCCTGACGCCGCCTCGCGGCGAAGCGATGGGGGTCCGGGCCGGATGCCGGCCCGGACCGCCGCTTACCGCGTTTGCCCCGCTTCTGTTCGGTTCGCCATGATGCGGGCCGCGATCCAGACGAAGAGAGCGGCGACGGCGACCTGGATGAGGTGCAAGATCCAGTCAATGCCACGAGTCGTGCCGACGCCTAGCCACTGTGCCAAGGCCCCGCCGACCAACGCGGCGGCGATACCAATCCCGATCGTGGCCCAAATCGAGATGTTCTGGCGCCCAGGAACCGCCAGGCGGCCCAAGGCTCCGATGATGGCCCCTCCGATCAGCGCCCAAAGAATAGTCCCGATCATGATTCTCCCTTCCGGCCGCGCCAATATGGACTTCGGCCTTGCGGGAGCCGGCACAGCACCAGCGTTCGCCGCGTGCCGGCTTCGGCCCTAAGACTGGGTTGCCCGCCCACCGCGAAATGCACATGCCCAGCCTGGCGCAAGCTGGAGAATCGCCCGTGGCGCGCCGCGATATCGCCCGCCGTTCCCCTCCGGGGTTTGACGCGCACCCGGTCGGGTAGCTGGAAGGAATGACCGAGCGTCAACGGCCTTTGCCGGCGTTGGGGGAGCCCGACGCGCAGCCGCTCCCCGATGGCGACAACGACTTCGCCGGCGAACACGACAACACCGCCGTCGACGAGAGCATCCTGACCGGAACCGACGACCGGGAGCCGGAGTCACCCCGCGGGTGGTCGGGTTTAGAACGTCGTAATGCGACAGTCGACTGAGGAGCGCGCCACCCCGGTCGGGGCCGGTCCGGCTCTCCGGCCCGAGGCGGGCTGAGCCGCGCTGTCGGGCCTCGTCCACCCCGGCTCGACCGCGCCTCGTCCGCCCCGGTGTCGACCGCGCGGCGACGGCCGGCGACACCGCCTAACTGTTGGGGGGATTCGCCAGCCGGTGCGCGGCGGCGTAGGCCATTTGCAGGAAGTCCGAGACGGCGATCGCGGTGAGCGCGGTGGAGACCAAACGGGTCAGCCGAGGGGCGATGACGAGCCCACCGGTCAAGAGCGTGGAGATCCACACCGCCAAGCAGAATGGGCAGCTCAACAGCTCCCCCAGAGCGTGGCGGCCGGTGCTGCCCTGATCACGCACCTGCTCCATGACCTCACCGCGGCCGATCGGCTTCTCAAACGCCGTGAACGGCGCCCGCAACGGGCTCGTGATCGCGTCTTTGGCCACGACGCGGCTCAACTTGTGCGTGGCGATGGAGAGTAGGACCACGTCGCTGGTCGCTACCCGCTCGGGCACAGGGCGCTTGGTGAGGCGGACGATCGCCGCCATGCCGAGCGTCACGCTGGTGTAGACGCCCATCGCGGCCAGGTAGCCGCCGAGTGGTCGGTAGTCATGGGGCGCGTACGCTTCGCGCAAGCGACGGAGACGTTCCTGAAGGCTCATCCGACGTTCAAGTTGTCAGCCACCTCGCGGGCGAGGTTGGCGAGGGTTTCCTGGGCTAGCGCCGCGAGACGCGGCATGGACGCGGTGCCGGTGAGCGCCAACCACACGGTGGCGCCCCCGACGGTGCCGGGTTCGACGCGCAGCACGATGGCCCACCCGTTGGGGCTCGCCCACCGCGCGCTCAGTCCGGCGTGCCGCGCCGTCGGGCTGGCGCACGCGGCACGGATGTGGACGGGCAACCACGCCGAGGCCCGGCTGGGATCGGTGGCGGTGTGGAACACCACCTCCGCGGGCACGGACATGCCCCGCTCAACGCAGACGACCGGGTCAGTCGCCATCGCGGAGCCGCCCGGGGTCGACCTCCCGGCCCGGATGCCGGCTGAGGTACTCGGTCTCGAGCTCGGCGGTGCGCCGCAGGTGTGTGGCGAGCGCCGGGTCCGGGGCGTGCCGGAGCGTGTGCAGCCGGGTGCGGTGCAGGCTGCTCATCTCGCGCAGCAGGTCTTCGTCGGTGAGATCGGCGGGATCGATGCCCATCTCCTCGTCGGGCTCGATCAGCTCCTCGTCGCGCAGGTGGTCACCGTCCCAGCTCGGCCGCCGCGGTGTCGCGCTCGGCGGAAACGCCTTGCCCGAATTGGCCGACGAGTATTCGCCGTAGCGGACGGAGTCGTTCATCGGGCCTCCCGGTCACTCTCGTTCGGTCGGCTCCCGGTGGGTTCCCGAGGCGCGGACGATCAAACCGATCGGACCGGGCATGGCGAGGATCACCGATGAACTACGACGGCCAGTCGGAGAACGTCCGCCGCCACAGGTACGCTCGGGCGCATGAAACGGCTGCTGACCCCGGGGTGGATCGCCCTCCACGTGGTCACCGTCGTCTTGGTCGGTACGTTTCTCGCCCTCGGCTGGTGGCAGATCAACCGGGCGGTGTCGGGCAACCTCCAGAGCTGGGCATACGCCCTGGAGTGGCCAGTTTTCGCCGGTTTTGTGCTATTCGTTTGGTTCCGCGAGGTACGGCAGCGGTGGCGAAACGCCCCGCCACCGACTCCGACATCGGAGCCCGCGCCCGCGTCGGGGTACCGGCGCCCGATCCGCGTCCACCGCCCCCTCCAACCGGTCGACGGCGAAGCCGATCCAGAACTGGCCGAATACAACCGCTACCTCGCGTGGCTGAACGAGAACCCCGGCGCTCGGCCGAGCGACTACCCAGGCTGACCCCGCTGGCAGGACAGCGCGCTGGCAGGAAAGGACGGAGATCGTGCAGGGTGCGCTAACCCGGTACCGCGTGATCGCCTACGTGGTGGGCGTGGTGCTCATCGTGCTCGTCTTGATCGGCATGCCGTTGAAGTACCTGTTCGATCGGCCGATCGTGGTGGAGGTCGTCGGCCCCGCGCACGGCTTCCTCTACATGGTCTACATCCTCGCCGCGTTCGACCTCACCCGGCGCGCGAAGTGGCCACTGACGCGGATGGTGCTGGTGATGCTGGCGGGCACGATTCCGTTCGTGTCGTTCGTCGCGGAGCGCGCCGTGTCGCGCTGGGTGCAGCAGCAGACCGCCGCGGCGACCGACTCTCACGAGCTGACCGCCGCCCGCTAGCTGCGGGCGCCCGCCCCGACCCCGCCGGCGGCCTTGTCGGAACATCCGCTGATCGATAAGGTTCACCGGCGTCTCGCCCATCTCCCCGGGCACCCATTGGACACGATCCCGGTGCCCGACCACCGACTGCGCACCAGGGACATGTCTGGTGCCGCATGTCCGGGGCACTCACCGAACACACCTGTCTGCCCAACCTACGTATGTCCAAGGGAGCGACCATGGGCCTGAACGGGGCGTCGCACGCGCCGATGTGGCGCCGGAGCAGTCGGTGTGATTCCCACCACTGCGTGGAGGTGGCGCGGGTGGGAGACGCCGCCGCGGTGCGCGACTCCACCCACCCCGACCAGTGGCTTCGCTTCTCCACGCCGGACTGGAACCGGTTCCTCGCGGCCGTGCGGGCGGGCGTCTTCCAGCCGCGGTAGTCATCGCGCCCGGGTCGTCGCGCGACAATCGTTCATTCACGTCGCGTGCTCTACCCGCTCACGGTCCGCTGTGGCACAGTCAAGCGTCAAGAGCGGACCGACCGCTGCCATAGGCATCGACGTCAGCCGGAGGGAGCGTGGATGCGGGATCAGGCATGGCGACGCAGTAGTCGGTGTGACACCCAGACCTGTCTCGAGATGCGCGTCGACGGCGACCGAGTCGTCATCCGCGATTCCGCCTGCCCGGACGGACCATGGCTCACGGTGTCCGCCGCCATGTGGCGGGCGTTCTGCCACGCGGTGGCCGCCGGTCAACTGACCTCGACGGCGCGGTGACGGATCCACCGGCGGCACCGGCACCCGCCTCGAATACCACGAGTCTCGATGGCGTAACCGACACGGTGTACCCTCATGGCGATCTGGAGTCACGCCAGGTCGCGACCCGCCAGGTAGCAGATCGGGCCATGTCGAAGCGGCACCACACCACCAGACAGCGCGACACCGAGGGACACCTCGGTGATCGATCGCGTCGGAGGGTGCGTCGATGACCGCGCAGGGACCGACCGTAGGGCGCCGCCGGCTGCGGGCCGCGCTACGGCGCGCCCGCGAGGCCGCAGGGCTCACCCAGGAACAGGTCGCGTCCGCAATGGACTGGTCACTGTCCAAAGTGATCCGGATTGAGGCGGGCGCGGTCTCCATCTCGACCAACGACGTCAAGGCCCTCCTGCAGCACTACCGCGTCGCCGATCCCGCCCAAGTCGCCGAACTCGTCGAGCTCGCCCGCGTCTCACGACGCCGCGCGTGGTGGTCGCGCTATCGCGACGCCCTGCCGCCGAGCTACACGGCGTTGATCGGCCTGGAGAGCGAAGCGGTCGTGCTGCGCTTTTTCCAAGCGGTCGGCATTCCCGGCCTGCTGCAAACCGAGGCGTACGCCAGAGCGATCTTCACCGCGTCGGCCCCACCGGAGCGGACCACACCGGCCGACGTCGATCTCGCCGTGGAGGTCCGGATGCGGCGGCAGCGCGAAGTCCTCCACCGGCCGCAGCCGCCGCGGATGGAGGTGGTCCTGGACGAGGCGACGCTGCACCGTCAAACCGGTGGGCCCGCGTGCCTCCGGGAACAGCTCGAGCACCTGGTCGCGATGGCCGAACGACCGGAGATCACCATCCAGGTGCTTCCCTTCACCGCGACCGACTACGCGGTCGCCGCGCCCTTCACCATCCTGAGCTTCGCCGATCCGGACGACACGGACGTCGTCTACGTCGAAGCGGCGATGATCCAAGACGTGATCGACAATCCGGACGCGGTCCGGTCGTACCAGTTGATGTTCCCGCGCCTGCAAGAGAAGGCCCTCTCTCCGGAGGACTCGATCGCGTTGATCTCGAAGATCGCCAGCGAACTGGGCTGAGCGAGGAGGAGCGGTGTCGCCTGGAGACGGACCGGCGCTCGGCAGACGCCGTCTACGGGCGGCACTACGGGCGGCCCGACTCGCGGCCGGCCTCACCCAGGAGCAGGTCGCCGCTGCGATGGAGTGGTCCCTCTCCAAGGTGATCCGCATCGAGTCTGGCGCGGTGAGCGTCTCCACCACCGATGTGCGCGCCTTGGTGCGGCTCTACGGAATCACCGATCCGCGGCGCGTCGAGGAGTTGGTGACGCTGGCCCGGCGTTCCCGCCGGCGCCCATGGTTCTCGTCGCTGCGGCGGAACCTGCCGGCGCCGTACGCCGCCTACATCGGGTTGGAGGCCGAGTCCACCTCGATCCGCCACTACCACCCCACCGGGCTGCCGAATCTGTTCCAGACCGCGGCGTACGTGGCGGCCAACACGTTCCGCGGCGACGAGCACCACGTGGCCGTGCGATTGGCGCGCCAGCGGGAACTCCTCGACCGGCCCGACCCGCCGCAGGTCGTCGCGCTCGTCGCCGAGGGGGTCCTGCGGCGGATCGCGGAAGGGCCGGACAGCCTCGGCGACCAGCTTCAGCACCTGCGGGCCTTGGGCGATCGGCCGCACATCACGATCCAGGTCCTGCCCTTCACCGCCGGGATCTGCCAGTTCCGTGGCCCGTTCGCGATCCTCGAGTTTCCGGAGCCGGATCCGGACGTGATGTACGTCGAGAGCGCCGCCACTGATGATGTGATTGATCACCCCGAGGTTGTCGGCGCCTTCCGCGAGGAGTTTGACCGGCTACGGGAGCTCGCCTTGAGCCCGGCCGAGACTCGCCTCCTCATTACGAGGCTGATCGAGTCGACGAGCGACCGGGCGCGGGGCGATTGACCGGCTGCGGAATCCAGATGATCCCATCGGCGATGGGCTCGGCCAGTCCGCCGAGTTGGGAGATCTCCCGGGCGCGCACGAGCGCGCGAGTGACCTGGCCGAACTGCCGTTCCTCGTCGCTACGGAACAGCAGCGTGTCCATGCCGCGGTAGGTGCCCCACAGCTCGTAGGGGCGAGGACGCCGCCGATGGCCGACCCACGCCAGCAGCGCGGGGACGAAGACGGCGCCGAGGAGCGCAAGACAGGTCGTCGCGTTCAATCGATCGAGTCCGCGATACCCCAGGGCGGCGCCGACCGCGACGAGGACCAGCGCGGTCGCCGTGACGGCGCGCACGGTGAACCGGTCGGGCGCGCCCCGAGTGGTGCGGAGGTTGCTGAGTTCGCGAACGGGGAATCGGCGCCCCGCCACGACGAACCACTCCGGCGTCACGTGGATGCCGGGCTGCCGATACAGGGTGAGACCGCCCAGGTCGTCGGCGGCGTGGTCGACCGCCTTCGCGGCGGTGGCGGCGGGCGGGGTTCCCGACGAGGGGATACGACGAAGGGACTGCATGGGTCTCTCCCTTGGTTCGCGCGGTGGTCTCGGTGCTCCGGCTGACGGGCAGCCATGTCCGTCGCCGCTCCTTCTGGTGCGTCGCTGTCGCGGGATCTCTGCGGAGATCCCTGCGGGTGGCCCGGCTTGGGTCTCCTTGGCACGATGCGCTGTGCCCGATAGAGAATCAGCAATCTGCTATCTGGCAGAATGCCAGAGTGCAGCAAGCGCTATGGACACCTATTTGCGGCTGTTATTCGGATTTATCCCGCTTCGGCGTCCATAGATCTGCTAATAGTGATTAACGGTTTGAATGCGACTATCAAGAAAAAGCACGCGAAAAACACAAAAGGAGCCCAGTGTTGGCCGCGCCGGGCGCTCCCCGGCGCGGGTGCGGGTGTGGGTGACCGCGACGTGGGGCGCGAGAAGGGTGACCGCATACGAAACGGCGGATGGCGGTGTGACCGCCATCCGCCGTTTGCTCACGCAGCTTGCATACCCTCAGCGCGCGCCAGCTCGCGCAGCCGGCCCAACGCCTGAATCTCCAGCTGGCGAATGCGCTCCCGGGATAGCGAGAAGCGCGACGCCACCTCGGTGAGCGAGTGTTCCCGCCCGTCTTCCAGGCCGTACCGGGCACGCATGATGCCGGCCGACCGGTCGTCGAGGTGCTCCAACAGACCCTCGATCCGCTGCCGCTCCAGGCCGGTGAGGACGATGTCCTCCGGCGACGGCGCATCGTCATCCGCGACGAGGTCACCGAGGTTGGTGTCCCCGTCGTCGCCCACCGGAGTGTCGAGCGACACGGTGTCCTGCGACCAGCGGATCAGCTCGAGGACCCGCTCCACCGGGACACCCAGCGCGTCCGCGATCTGCTCCGGCTCGGGATCCGAGCCGAGTTCACGCGTGAGCTGACGCGCGACGTTCCGCATCCGGTTGACGTCCTCGACCAGGTGCACCGGCAGACGGACGGTACGCTCCTGCTGGGCGATAGCCCGGCTGATCGCCTGGCGGATCCACCACGTGGCGTAGGTGGAGAACTTGTAGCCTCGGACGTAGTCGAACTTCTCGACCGCGCGCACCAGGCCGGTGTTACCCTCCTGGATGAGATCGAGCATCGGCATCCCGGAGCGCACGTACCGCCGGGCGATCGAAACGACCAGACGCAGGTTGGCGCGGATGAAGAGATCCTTGGCCCGTTCCCCCTCGGCCACCAGGAGCTCGAGCTCCTCCCGGCTGACGCCTTCGGGAATCGTGCCCTTCTCGAGCAGATGCTCGGCGTAGAGGCCCGCCTCAATCGCCTTGGAGAGGTCGACCTCCTTGGCGGCGTCGAGCAGCGGCGTGCGGGAGATCTCGTGCAGGTAGACACCGACCAGATCGCGTTCCTCAGCGACTTCGTCCGTTCGCATCACCAGGTCGGTATCCACAGTCTTCACGATCCCCTCATCCAGCCGGCGTGCCGTCTTGCCTGCGGTAGCTCCGTTCATCGGCCCTCCCCCGTTCGTCGTCCCCTATCGGCTTCGGCCTCGGTCGACCGAAGCGACGTGCCGTGCGGTCCTGGCATCTACACAACATTCGGGACGCGTCGGGGATTCCGTTAGGTGGATAGAAAGTGCCACGCGTGCCTGAGTATTCGCTGAGAGTGTGGTTAAGATTGGCCCAACCCCCTATCAGTAGGCGTGCTGGGGCGGCGCAGGGTCGTGGCCGCCCATGGTTCGGACGTTTTGTCCGAATCATCACATGATCACTACTCCCCGACAGCGACCCGAGTCACTATCCCGTTGCGATCCTGGTCACCGCCTATATGTACGGGCCGATGGTGATAACGGTTCACCACCGGTCGGCCCTTTCCCGTGCCCGCGGCAGGGTGCCGCGCGCCGCCGGCGGGCCCTCGGGTCAGCGGACGGCGATCGCTCCACCAGCGGCGAGCCACCGCTGGAGCTCGTCGCGGATCGCGCGCTCCACCTCGTCGGGGGGAGCGTTGCCGTCGATGACCACGAACTGGTCCGCCTCGGGCAGTGAGCGATACGCCGCGTCGCTCGCGCGCAGAAACTCCAGCGTCTCGACGTCCTCGCCGCGCGCCTCAATGCGCCGCTGAGCCTCTGCGGGATCGACGACCAGCAGGAAGGTCACGTCCGGCGGCGGGAAGAGCGCGTACACCCGCCGGGCGAGCGGCTCCCACTGGTGGGCGCCGCGGGCGCGCAAGCTGGCGTACTGACAGACCGCGTACCGGTCCAGCACCGCCACCCGCCGATCGCAGACAGCCCCGAGCACCGAACGGGCAATCGCCAGCCAGCGCAGGGTGGACTCGATGACGAGCAGACCAGCCCGCCCCACGAGCGCCTCGGCGCTCGGTCGCCCGAGCCGCCGCGCGCACCGGCCAAGCCACCGCCGGCCGCCGGCGTTCTGCCGGTACCGCGCCGGAATCCCCTGCGCGGTCAGCGCCTCCGCGAGCCGCCGCGCCTGCGTGGTCTTCCCCGATCCATCGACGCCAACCAACGCGACAGCGCGCAGCCGCCGCGCACCGGCCCGGCGCGCCGTCCGACCCGGTCGTGGCGTATCGATCACGCCATTCAGGCTAGGGCGGGCAGGCAACCCGCCATCGGGGATCACGAGTGCGATCGCGCACTGACCGGACAGACCGCCACGATCCCGTCGCCGGACCCGCCGCGCCGCATCGCCCCCGCCGACGGGTGTGGCCGCGGGCGTGTGTAACGGATCACCCCTCGGGTACCCCCTTGTCAAGCGACCGGCTTCGACAAGGGAGAGGCGACCGGCTTCGACGGGAGTTTCAGCATGACGGAGCACGGGGAGGAAGGCCTCCTGCGCACCCTCAAGCGCGTGGCCGCCATCCTCAAACAGTCGAAGATCCCGTTCGCCCTCGGGGGCAGCTTCGCGGTCTACGCGCACGGCGGGCAGCCCAGCGACCACGACGTCGACTTCCTCATCCGCGAGCAGGACGTCGACCGCGCGCTGGAGGCCTTGGCCGGCGCGGGCTTCACCGTCGAACGCCCTCCGGAGGACTGGCTGGTGAAAGTCTTCGACGGGGACGGGCGGACGGTCGATCTCATTCACCGTCCCGTCGAACATCCGGTCACGGACGAAACCCTCGCCGACAGCGTGCCGCGCACGGTCGGCGCGGTGACCTTGCCCGCGGTCTCCGCGACCCAGCTCATGGTGCACAAGCTGCTGAGCTTCTCCCAGCACTTCTGCGACTTCGCCTGCGGGCTGCCCCTGGCCCGCTCGCTGCGCGAGCAGATCGACTGGGCGCGAGTTCGCGAGGAGACCGCGGGCTCGCCGTACGCGGAGGCGTTCCTCGTCCTGCTCGACCGGCTCGGCGTGCTGCCGTCGCCAGGAAAGGAGATCGTCCATGACCGGGGATAGCCGGCAGCCGCAGAACGAGTACGTCGAGGCGGCCGTACAACGGCTGCTGACCGAGCACACCCACATCGCCGAGCAGGGCATCTCGGTCTCCTGGCGTGACCAGCGGCTGCTGCTCTGCGGGGAAGTCGCCAGCCAGCAGCGCCGGGAGGAGATTCTGCGCTTGGTGACCGAGTACTTCCCCGACGTGGCCCTGTCGGTCGACATCGGGGTGCTCAGCGCCCGGGAGCCGGCGGAGGCAGAGGAGCTGTCGTGATCCGCATCGCCGCGGTGGGTGACGTCCACATGGACAAGGACGTCGTCGGTCGGTATCGACCGGCTCTGGAACGGTTGCCCGAGCGCGCGGATGTCCTGCTGCTCGCCGGGGACCTCACCCGGTACGGCACCGTCTCCGAAGCGCAGTGCGTGGCCGACGAATTCGGCGACCTCGGCGTGCCCGTGATCGCCGTCCTCGGCAACCACGACTACCACTGCGATCAGGTGTCGCAGGTGGTCAGGGTGCTCACCGACGCCGGAATCACCGTGCTGGAGGGGACGAGCACGGTGCTCACCATCAACGGGATCCGACTCGGCGTGGCGGGCGCGAAGGGCTTCGGCGGCGGCTTCGCCGGGCGGTGCGCCAGCGAATTCGGCGAGCCGGAGATGAAGGCCTTTGTGCACACCACGCAGTCGATCGCGGATCGGCTCGGGCAGGCGCTGCGGGAGATGGAGTGCGACGTCCGCGTCGCCCTGACGCACTACTCCCCCGTGCCGGACACGCTGGCTGGCGAGCCGCTGGAGATCTATCCGTTCCTCGGCTCGTACCTGTTGGGGCAGGCGATCGACTCGGCGCCGACCGCCCTCGCGGTGCACGGCCACGCCCACGCGGGCAGCGAACGGGGCATGACTCCCGGCGGGGTCCACGTGCGCAACGTCGCCCATCCGGTGATCAAGCAGGCGTACAGCATCTACCACCTCACCGTGGACGCGCCGTCTGCGGCGTAACCCGCCGGGCGGATGCGCGACGCCAGCCCGTCGGGCTCGGGGAAACCTCAGCCTTTCTGGGAACTTTCCTCCTTCCTACCCAGATCTCACGACAGAGATTTCTGTCCATTTTTCAGCGTTGTGTCGGACAGGTCGCTCAATCGTTACGGGCTCGTGTTGTCCCAGGTCTAGACGGTCCACCAGGTAAAGCGCTTGCATGTGAGGACGCTCGACGACCATCGACTATCGGCTCGTCGACGCCGACAGGAAGGAGGACCATGGCGGCCTTGTCCAGGACGCGCCACGCCATCGCGATCGCCAGCGCGATGAGCCTGGCCCTCGGTGCCACCGCGTGCTCGTCCGATAGTGAGGAGGCGAGCAGCGAGAACTGCGGGGCATACGAGCAGTACCAGGGCCACGACGGCACGACAGTGACGATCTACGCCTCCATTCGGGACGTCGAGGCCGATCTGCTCGAACAATCGTGGGAAGAGTTCAGCAAGTGCACCGGCATCACCATCGCCTACGAGGGCAGTGGCGAGTTTGAGGCGCAGCTCCAGGTGCGTGTGGACGGTGGGAACCCGCCGGACATCGCCTTCATCCCGCAGCCGGGGCTGCTCACCCGCTTCGCCGAAGCCGGCAAGCTCAAGCCCGCCTCGGCGGAGACCAAGGCGATGGCGGAGAAGAACTACCCCGCTGACTGGCTGAAGTACAGCACGGTCAACGGCACCTTCTACGGCGCACCGCTCGGCTCCAACGTGAAGTCCTTCGTCTGGTATTCGCCGAAGATGTTCCAGGAGAAGGGCTGGAAGGTGCCGGAGACCTGGGACGAGCTCCTCGCGCTCAGCGACCAGATCGCCGACTCGGGCATCAAGCCGTGGTGCGTGGGCATCGAATCCGGTGACGCGACCGGCTGGCCGGCCACCGACTGGATCGAGGACCTCATGCTCCGCACCCAAGGGCCGGAGGTCTACGACCAGTGGACCACGCACGGCATCCCGTTCAACGATCCGCGGGTCGCGGAGGCGTTCGACCAGGCTGGCCGGATCCTCAAGAACCCCAAGTACGTCAACGGCGGCTTCGGCGACGTCAAGACCATCGCCTCGACCTCGTTCCAGGAAGCCGGTCTGCCCATCCTCGAGGGCAAGTGCGCACTGCACCGGCAGGCGTCGTTCTACGCCAACCAGTGGCCGGAGGGAACGAAGGTCGGTGAGGACGGCGACGTCTACGCCTTCTACTTCCCCCCGATCGACCCGAGCAAGGGCAAGCCGGTGCTCGGCGGCGGTGAGTTCGTCGTCGCTTTCTCCGACCGGCCTGAGGTCCAGGCGGTGCAGACCTACCTCGCCTCGGCGGAGCACGCCAACAGCCGTGCCAAGCTCGGCAACTGGGTGTCGGCGAACAAGGGACTGGACCTCAACAACGTGGCGAACCCGATCGACAAGCTCTCCGTCCAGATCCTGCAGGATCCCAATACCACGTTCCGTTTCGACGGCTCTGACCTGATGCCGGCCGCGGTCGGCACGGGGACCTTCTGGAAGGGCTTGGTCGACTGGGTCAACGGCAAGGACACGAAGGCCACCCTCGACTTCATCGAGAACTCCTGGCCCAGGTGACCGTTCGTGGTGGCCGGCCCGCGTCCGCGGGCCGGCCACCACCGCTCGCACATCGGAGGGAGGGTGGATGAAATTCGACGTCGCCGCCGCCGGCGAGAAGCTCCTGATACTGGGCTGGGGGTTGCTCGCCTTTGTCGTCGTCGTGGGCGGGCTGCTCTTCCTGCTCGACACCGTGCCGAACTGGTTCGCGCGCCGCGCCGAGCGCCGGCTGACCGCCGCGGCTCAAGCCCAGGACTCGACCGCCCGAGCCCGACGGCGCTCCCGCAGGAGCGAGGCGGTTTTCGCGTTTTTCTTGCTGTTGCCGGCGGTGCTGCTCCTGTTCATCGGGCTGGTCGTGCCGACGATCCGCACCGTCGTGCTGTCCCTCATGGATGGCTCCGGACAGCGATGGGTTGGCCTGGATAACTACGCGTGGATGTTCTCGCAGGACGAGAGCCTCATCGTCTTGCGGAACACGCTGATCTGGGTGATCCTGGTGCCCTTGTTGGCCACCTCGGTCGGCCTGATCTACGCGGTGTTGGTCGACCGCTCGCGGTTTGAGTCGTTCGCCAAGGCGCTCATCTTCATGCCGACCGCGATCTCGTTCGTCGGCGCCGGCATCATCTGGAAGTTCGTCTACGCCTATCGCTCCGCCGAGCAAGATCAGATTGGCTTGCTCAACCAGCTCGTGGTGTGGGCCGGGGGTGAGCCGCAGCAGTGGCTGCAGAACCCGCCGCTCAACACCTTCTTCCTCATCATCGTCATGGTGTGGATCCAAGCCGGATTCGCCATGGTGGTGCTGTCCGCCGCGATCAAAGCGATCCCCGCGGAGATCATCGAGGCGGCCCGGCTCGACGGGGTCAACGCGTGGCAGATGTTCTGGCGGATCACGCTGCCGAGCATCCGTCCGGCGCTCGTCGTCGTGGTGGTGACGATCTCCATCGCCACCCTCAAGCTCTTCGACATCGTCCGGACGATGACCAACGGCAACTTCGAGACCAACGTGATCGCCACGGAGATGTACAACCAGGCGTTCCGGTACGGCCAGGTGGGACGCGGCTCCGCCTTGGCGGTCGTGCTCTTCATCCTGGTGATCCCGCTCGTGATCTACCAGATTCGCAACCTCCGGAGGCAGGGGGCCTGAGACGATGACAGCGGTCGCATCAACTCCCTCTCAGGTGGCGACGCCACCTCAGGCCGGCGGGATCGCCGCCCGAGTCCGCCGTCGGCTCAACACGCGGATCGCGTCCGTGGTTTCGATCATCATCGCGGTGCTCTGGACCACGCCAACCTTCGGCCTCTTCATCTCCTCATTCCGGCCGGAGAACGACATCAAGACCACGGGCTGGTGGACGTTCTTCGCGAACCCCCGCATCACGCTGGAGAACTACCAGGAGGTCCTCTTCGGGCGCTCCGCCTCCTCCGGCCAGCTCGCCGGGTATTTCATCAACTCCCTGGTGATCACGATCCCGTCGGTGCTCTTCCCCCTCGCCTTCGCCGCGCTCGCGGCGTACGCGCTGGCGTGGATCAAATTCCGGGGCCGCGACTGGATCTACATCGGAATCTTCGCGCTCCAGATCGTGCCGCTGCAGATGGCGCTCGTGCCGCTGCTGAGCTTCTTCTCCCAGGGCGTGACGATCGGCGGCGTGCAGATCCTGCCGGCCTGGAACTTGACCGGCGAGGAGCGCTTCATCCAGGTGTGGTTCGCGCACACCTGCTTCGCGCTGCCCTTGGGGATCTTCCTGCTGCACAACTTCATCTCGCAGCTGCCTGAGGACCTCATCGAGGCGGCCCGGGTCGACGGCGCCAGCCACGCCAAGATCTTCCGAAGCATCGTGCTGCCGCTGACCACACCGGCGCTGGCGTCGTTCGGCATCTTCCAGTTCCTGTGGGTCTGGAACGACCTGCTCGTGGCGCTGATCTTCGCGGGCGGCGGTCCCCAGACCGCACCGCTGACCGTCCGCCTGGCGGAACTCGCCGGTACTCGCGGCAACGAGTGGCAGCGGCTGACCTCCGGCGCCTTCGTCTCGATGGTCATCCCGCTGATCGTCTTCCTCTCCTTGCAGCGGTACTTCGTCCGCGGTCTGCTCGCCGGCAGCGTCAAGGGCTAGCCACCCGCGGCACCCCATGGGCGACGTCGACGGAGAGGAGGAGAGTCGGTGACGCACGACGCGACCGCTCCCGAAGCGGACACCCCCTGGTGGCGCGACGCCGTCATCTACCAGATCTATCCCCGCTCCTTCGCCGACTCCAACGGCGACGGGATCGGCGACCTGCCGGGCATCACCTCCCGGCTCGACCACCTCGTCGATCTGGGCGTGGACGCGGTGTGGCTCTCGCCGTTCTACCCGTCCCCCCAGGCCGACGCCGGGTACGACGTCGCCGACTACCGAGACGTCGACCCGATCTTCGGGCGGCTCGCCGATTTCGACGCGCTGCTCGCCCGCGCGCACGCGCTCGGGCTCCGGGTGATCATCGATCTGGTTCCGAACCACACCTCGGTCGCGCACCCGTGGTTCACCGAGGCGCTCGCCGCCGGCCCGGGCAGCCCGGCCCGCGACCGCTACATCTTCCGCGACGGGCGCGGCCCGGACGGCGCGCAGCCGCCGAATGGCTGGCGCAGCGTCTTCGGCGGACCCGCCTGGACCCGAGTCACCGAGCCGGACGGACGCCCGGGGCAGTGGTATCTCCACCTGTTCGACGCGGGGCAGCCCGATCTCAACTGGGATCACCCCGAGGTCCGCGCCGAGTTCCGAGACATCCTGCGCTTCTGGCTCGACCGGGGTGTCGACGGCTTCCGCGTGGACGTCGCCCATGGCTTGGTCAAACAGACGGGCCTGCCGGATTGGCACTACCCGGATGAGCCGGTATCCGGGGCCCCGATCGAGGGGCCACGTCCCCCGATGTGGGACCAGGACGGGGTGCACGAGATCTACCGCGACTGGCGTTCCATTGTGGATAGTTATCCCGGGGACCGGATCCTCGTCGCCGAGGCGTGGGTGCAGCCGGTCGAGCGCCTGGCGTTGTACGTCCGCCCGGACGAGATGCACCAGGCGTTCAACTTCGAATACCTCATGGCCGCCTGGACCGCGCCGGCCCAGTACGCGGTCATCGACCGGTCTCTCGCCGCCACCCGCGCGGTCGGCGCGCCGACCACCTGGGTGCTGTCCAACCACGACGTCCTGCGCCACGCGACCCGGCTCGCCCTGCCCCTCGGGGAGCCGATCCCCCGGGGCATCGGGGCGGACGATCCCCAGCCCGACACCGCGCTCGGCCTGCGCCGCGCTCGCGCCGCGACGCTGATCATGCTCGCTCTGCCCGGTGCCGCGTACCTCTACCAGGGCGAGGAGCTCGGGCTACCGGAGCACACCACGCTGCCCGACGAGGCCCGCCAAGACCCCACCTGGGTGCGCAGCGGGCACACCGAGCGGGGCCGGGACGGCTGTCGGGTGCCGATCCCGTGGGTGGCGGACGCCCCCTCGTACGGCTTCGGCCCCAGCGACAAGAGCTGGCTGCCGCAGCCGGCGGTGTGGGCCGAGTACGCCCTCGACCGCCAGCGCCGGGTCCCCGGCTCCACCTACGAGCTGTACCGCAGCGCCGTGCGGCTGCGCCGCGCGTACCGCCTCGGGCGCGGCACGCTGCGCTGGGTGGACGCGCCCGCGGACGTGCTGGCGTTCCGCAACGGCGAGCTCCTCGTGGTGACGAACTTCGGCGCCCAGCCGGCGACGCTCCCCGCCGAGGCCACGCCGATCCTCACCAGTGCTCCCCTGGACGCGCACGGCCGAATTCCCACCGACGTCACCGTCTGGGCGCGCTGCCCGGATTCACCCTGATCAATCGGAACGGCGACGCGGATCGCCCGGCGGCCGCATCCGCGCGGTGGCGAGGAAAGCCCGATCATCGAGCAGGGTGCGGACCGCCGCGATGTCGGCGGGCGCGCTGCGGGAGGCGAGCCAGTACATGACGCCGGACGGGACGAAGAAGAGCTGGAAGGCCGCCAGCGCGACGCTGAACGCCGTCGGCGCGGACATCGCCCCCTGAAGGGCCCTAAGCGCCACCGGGAACGTGGCGTTGCCGATGGCCCGCCCCAGCCCGTTGACCAGGTTGCCGAGGCTGTAGACGGTGCCGCGGTACTCCGGCGGGTTGACGTCCACGATGAGCGCGTACCAGTTCGGAGAGTTCGCCGAGGTCAGCGCCAACGCCACGAGCGCGAGCAGCAGGCTGAACCCGATGGTCGGCTCGGTGACCACACTGGTGAGCACCGCGCGGACCACGACCGCAGTCGGCGCCCCGTCAGGCACCGTGATCCGCATCGGGATGAAGAACAACACCAGGTAGAGGGGGACAGCGGCCAGGATCCCGATCGCCGCGATCAACGCCCGGCCCCGGGGGGTACGCCGCTGGAGCCGGTCGCCGACGAGGCCACCCAGGATCGACAGCCCGCCGCCGACCTGGAAGAGCGTGGCGAACACGCTGCCGATGATGATCGCTGTCGCCTCGGAGTAGCCCTGGGCGACCGCCCGGGTCTGGAACAGCACCGGCAGCCACACCAGCGATCCGAACGCCACTTGGGCGGGGAGTCCTTGGAGCACCAACCAGACGTTGGTGCGGCAGGCGGCGATGCGCGGCAGGTCGCGCCGGCTGATGCGGTAGTCGTACTCGCCACCGGCCGCGTACGCCGCGGCCAGCTCAGGTTCGCTCTCGCCCCGCCGGATATCCACTGTGAACAAGTACGCCACGGTGGCGAGCAACCCGAGCGCGGTGAGGACGAGGAACGGACGCCGCCAGTCGGTGTGTCCGAGCAGCCCGCTGACCAGGGTGCCGGCGACGGTGCCGACCCCCTGCGACAGCCCCCACAGGCTCATCACCAGTCCGCGACGCGCCGGCGCGATCAGGTCGCTGACCACCGAGAAGCCGACGGAGGCGACCGCGCCCAGCCCGACCGCGGCGATGAGCTGCGCGCACACGAACGCGAGATAGCTACCGGCGACAGCGGTCGCGGCGGTACCGGCCGACCAGATCACCGTGCCGATCATGAGGAGCGGTTTCCGGTCGGAGCGGTCCCCGGTGTATCCCCAGGCGACCGCCGCGACCGCGCTGATGAGGAAGGTCGCGGCGGTGACCGCGCTGATCGCTCCCGGCCCTACCCCGAGCGCCGCGCTGATCTTGCGGTAGAGCGGTGGGACCAAGCCGATCGCGACGTTGTCCAGCGAGGCGAGGACGATGAACACCACCACGCTGTAACGCCGGTGGGTGCGTCCGCCGCGGACTCGTGGCCGGTGACGGGACATGCGGTGACTGAAGCACGACGAGGTCGCGGTGCGACGGCGACCCGCCGAGACGACACGGGCCGTGTCCCCGCGAGGCCGACGCGGTCCTGCTTAGCCTAGCCGCGGCGGTTGAGGATGTGGTCGCGCGCCTCCGCGTACCGCTCGCGAATGCTCGGCACTGCCGGCGCCTCGTAGCGCTCGATCTGGCCGGTGGTCCACTCCGGCGGCTGGTCACCCCCGCGCAGCACCCACGCGGCCTGCCGTGCCGCGCCATCGGCCACGTACTCCCCGGGCGGCGGCACCAAGACCGGGCAGCCGAAGATCGACGGCGCGATCTGGCGGACCGCCGCGGAGCGCGCCCCACCGCCGACGAGGATGACGCGGTTGACCTGCGCTCCCTGGGCGACCAGGGCGTCGAGCCCGTCCGCGAGCGCGCAGAGCATCCCCTCCACGGCGGCCCGGGCGACGTGCGCGGGGGTCGCGGTGGCGAGGGTCAACCCGTGGACGGCGCCGGTGGCCAGGGGCCGGTTCGGGGTTCGCTCCCCCTCCAGGTAGGGCACGACGACGAGGCCGTCCGCACCGGGCGGGGCGGAGAGGGCCAGCTCGGCGAGGCGGTCGTGATCCACCCCTAGCATCGTCGCGGCGGCGTCGAGGACTCGGGCCGCGTTCAGGGTGCAGACCAACGGCAGGAACCGCCCGGTGGCGTCAGCGAAACCGGCGACCGCCCCGGAGATGTCCGCCGCCGGCTTCTCGGAGACGCTGAACACCGTGCCCGAGGTGCCGATCGAGACGATGACGTCCCCTGGACGGGCGCCAACCCCCAACGCCGCGGCGGCGTTGTCGCCCGTGCCCGGGCCGAGCAGCGCGCCGGTGGGCAGCTCGCCGGCGACGCCGGTCGGGGGGAGCACGGTGGGCAGCAGCGCCTCCCGCTGGAACGCGTGCCGCAGCAGGTCCATCCGGTACTCGCCGGTCGCCGGCGACCAGTACCCGGTGCCGCTGGCGTCCCCGCGGTCGGTCCGCAGCGTCTCAATCCCCCGCGCCCCGGAGAGCTTCCACGTGAGCCAGTCGTGCGGGAGGCAGACCGCCGCGGTGCGCGCGGCCGCCTCGGGTTCGTTCCGGGCCAGCCAGCGCAGTTTGGTGACCGTGAAGCTCGCCACCGGAACCGAACCGGTCGCCTCCACCCAGGCACGCCGGCCGGCCTCGCCACCGCCGAACTCCGCAATGAGATCCTCGGCGTCCGGCGCGGACCGGGTGTCGTTCCACAGGAGCGCCGGCCGGACCACCTCCCCAGCGTCGGTGAGGCAGACCATGCCGTGCTGTTGCCCGGCCACGCTCACCGCCGCCACGTCGTCGAAGCCGCCCGCTTCGGCGATGGCGTCGTTGAGCGCGCGCCACCACGCGTCCGGATGCACCTCGGTGCCGTCGGGATGGGGAGCCCGCCCTTGGCGTACGAGCTCTCCCGTGTCGGCGTCGCGGATCACTACCTTGCACGACTGGGTGGACGAGTCCACTCCGGCGACGAGCGTCATCTCCGGCCTCTCTGGCGCCTCTCAGGATGGGAGCGGGATCGGGGCGGACGCGCGGGCAGCGGACGCGCCCGCCCCGACCCCAGGGGTCAGGACATCAGCGAGCACCGAGCAGGTGCTCGACCGCCAACTGGTTGAGACGGACGAAGTGGTAACCCTCCGCGCCGACCGCGTTCGGGTCGAAGTCCTCGAACGCGCTGCGGTCAGCGAGCAGGTCGGCGTAGGACTCGCCGTCGTTGAGCGTCGGAATCGACAGCTCGCCGACCTTGGCCGCGGCCAGGGCCTCCTGCACCTCCGGGTCGGCTCGGAACGCCTTGGCCCGCTCCTTGAGCAGCAGGTACGTCCGCATGTTCGCCTCAGCGGAGGCCCACACCCCGGAGATGTCCTCGGTCCGCGACGGCTTGTAGTCGAAGTGCCGCGGGCCGTCGTAGGCCGGTCCGCCGTTCGGCCCGCCATTCTCCAGCAGGTCGACGAGGGCGAACGCGTTGAGCAGGTCGCCGTGGCCGAAGACGAGGTCCTGGTCGAACTTCACCCCACGCTGACCGTTGAGGTCAATGTGGAAGAGCTTGCCGTGCCACAGCGCCTGGGCGATGCCGTGGGCGAAGTTGAGCCCGGCCATCTGCTCGTGCCCGACCTCGGGGTTGAGGCCCACCATCTCGGGGTGTTCCAACGTCTCGATGAAGGCCAGCGCGTGCCCGACGGTCGGCAGCAGGATGTCACCGCGCGGCTCGTTCGGCTTCGGCTCCAACGCGAAGCGCAGGTCGTAGCCGCGGTCGATGACGTACTGGGTGAGGATGTTCACCGCCTCGCGGTACCGGTCGAGCGCGGCGCGGACGTCCTTGGCGACGTCGTACTCGGAGCCCTCGCGACCGCCCCACATCACCAGCGTCTTCGCGCCGAGCTCCGCGGCGAGGTCGATGTTGCGCATCACCTTGCGCAGCGCAAAGCGCCGCACGCGCCGGTCGTTGCTCGTGAACGCACCGTCCTTGAACACCGGGTGGGTGAACAGGTCGGTGGTGATCATCGGCACGACCATGCCGGTCTCGTCGAGCGCCTTGCGGAACCGAGCGATCTCCGCGTCGCGGCGGGCGTTGTCGGAGCCGAACGGCACGAGGTCGTCGTCGTGGAAGGTGACGCCCCACGCCCCGAGCTCGGCGAGCCGGTGCACTGTCTCGACGGGATCGAGCGGCGGACGACTGGCGTCCCCGAACGTGTCGCGGGCCCTCCAACCCACCGTCCAGAGACCGAACGAGAACTTGTCGGCGGGAGTGGGCTTCGGTGCCATGTCAGATCCTCCACAGGGATTTGTTTATTGGCTGAATTATTTTGGTGACCTATACCACTGTCAAGACCACCACCGAAGACGGAGTCCTATGCGCAGCGGCGGAACTCACCGGGGTCGACGCTCGGACGGCCTCGCGCACACCCCACCCGGCCAGCCGGTACGCCAAGCCAGCCTCCGGGAGCACAACCTCCGGCTCGTGCTGCGGCACGTCGCGTCCGCCCCACGCCCCCCGTCCCGGGCGGATATCGCCGCCGCCACCGGGCTGACCCGGGCCACCGTCTCCGCCCTCGTCGATGACCTCATCGACGGACAGCTCCTCACCGAAGTCGACCCCGCGCCGCGCACCGGCGCCGGTCGCCCCGCCGCTGGGCTCGTCCTCGCCACCGACGGCCCCGCCGGGCTCGGCCTCGAGGTCAACGTCGACTACGTGGCGGCCTGCATTGTCGACCTCACCGGCACGGTCCGCCACCGGATCGTCCACCGCGCCGACCAACGCCCCCATCCCCCCGCGCAGGCCCTCGCCGACCTCGCCGACCTCGCCGCCGCGGTCCGGGACGCCGCCGCGGCCGACCGCCTCACCCCGGTCGGCGCCGCGCTCGCCGTACCCGGTCTCGTCACCGCCGACGGTCTCGTGCGGCTCGCCCCCAACCTGGGGTGGCGCGATGTCGACGTGCCGCGGCTGGTCGGCGACCATCCCGCGCTCGCGGACCTTCCGCTCACTGTGGACAATGAGGCCAACCTCGCCGCCCTCGGGGAGCTCCACGCCGGCACCGACCTGGCCAACTTCCTCTACATCTCCGGGGAGATCGGCATCGGCGCGGGGATCGTGCTCAACGGCGAGCTGTTCCGCGGTGCCCGTGGCTGGAGCGGCGAGCTCGGGCACATGCCCGTGCGCCCGGACGGGCCGACCTGCCGCTGTGGCGGGCGCGGCTGCCTCGAGCAGTACGCCGGCCAGGAGCGCCTCCTGAAGGAGACCGGGATCGACTCCGCCGGTCTCTCCCCCGACGCCGCGATCGCCCGACTCACCGAGGCGGCGCGCGCCGGCGACCCCACAACCCTGCGCGCGCTCCGCGACGCCGGGACGGCGCTCGGGGTCACCGTGGCCAGCGTCGTGAATCTCCTCGATGTCGATACGGTCGTCCTCGGCGGGGTGTACGCGCGCCTCGCCGCGTGGCTGCGGCCGCCCCTGGAGAGCGAACTTCAGCGCCGCGTGCTGACCAACGCGTGGTCGCCCGTGACCGTCCGGGTCTCCGTGCTCGGCGGGGACGCCGCAGTGGTCGGCGCCGCCGGATCGGTGGTGCGGGCCATCCACGAGCACCCGGCCCGCTGGCTCGCCACCGGCGGCGCCCGCGTCGCCGCACCCCGGACGGGCGCCAGTCCTCGGCCGGCGCCCGCCGACTCGTCAGCCGACGCCTGAACTCAGTACGCGCCGCGCCGCTTGAGAACCGCCCCGATGGTCTTCCACAGGATGGCGAGGTCAACCGCGAGCGACCAGTTCTCGACGTAGTACAGGTCGAGTCGAATCCCGTCCTCCCACGACAGGTCGGAGCGTCCGCTGACCTGCCACAGCCCCGTCATCCCGGGCTTGACCAGCAACCGGCGGGCCACGTCGCCGTTGTAGCGCGCCACCTCCGAGGGCAGCGGAGGCCGCGGCCCCACCAGGCTCATGTCGCCGCGCAGGACGTTGACCAACTGGGGCAGCTCATCGAGAGACCACTTGCGCAACACCCGCCCGACTCGAGTCACCCGCGGGTCGTTGCGCATCTTGAAGAGCAGCCCGTCGCGCTTTTCGTTCTTGTCCGCCAAGCTGGCCAACATCTTGTCGGCGTCGACCACCATCGTGCGGAACTTGTAGACGTTGAACTCCCGCCCGCCCAGGCCGACGCGAACCTGCCGGAACAGCACCGGGCCCGGGCTGTCGAGCTTGACCGCGATGGCGATGATGGCGAACACCGGCAGCGCGATGATCAGCCCGATGAGCGCGACGGCCCGGTCGACGAAGCCCTTGATGAGCTTGCGGGTGCCGCGGAACTCCGGCGCCTCCACGTGGATCAACGGGAGCCCCGCGACCGGCCGGGTATGGATGCGCGGGCCGGCCACATCGGTGAGCGCCGGCGCCAGCACGAGGTCGATCCCCGTGCCCTCGAGCTGCCACCCCAAACGGCGCAACCGGGTCGCGGTGAGCTCCCCGGAGGCGGTCACCGCGATGGTGTCGGCACCCACCTCCTTGGCGACCTCGCAGATGTTGCGGAAGGACCCGAGCACGGGCACGTCGCCGAGGCGCTGCGGCACGGGCGCCAACAGCGCGTCCGGGATACACGTGCCGACCACCTGGTAGCCGGCGTACGGCTCCCGACGCAACGTGTGCACTAGCTCCAGGACGTGCGGGGTGTCGCCGACGACGAGCACGCGGCGGAACCACCCCTCGCCCCGGGAGCGCGCGCGGTGGAGCTGTTTGCGCGCGGCGTACCGGGCGACCACGAGACCGAGCGTGCCGACCGCGAAGCTGATCGCGAGGAAGATGCGGGAGATACCCGCGTCGATGACGTACCCGGCGATCGCGACGGCGGCGGCGAGGCGCATGCTCGCCGCGCCCACCCGGCGATACTCGTCCGCGCCGTAGCCGAGCACGCGATCGTCGTAGCAGCGCATCAGCTTCAGGGACAGCAGCCAGGCCACGATCAGCCCGCCGCCGACGACGAGGTGGCGAAGCCGCGGCCCCACCAAGTCAGGTTCTTGGAACCGGACGAGGTAGCCACAGACCACGGCAACGGTAAGCACGGCCGCGTCCATGAGGACCATCTGGCGGACATAGGCCCGCTTCTCGGCGTGCCGTACCGCCATCTGCTCCTGCGGTGCGACCTCCGGATGGGCTACCGCAGGGGTCAGGACAGTCGTGGTCACCAGCCCTCCCCCAGCTGTCTCATGTGGACACCACCCTGGCCGCCGCCCCCGTCCGAAACGGATGGGCACCGGGGTGTTCCCCGGCAATCATTACCCGATGAACTCTCATAAACGTTGGTTTGACAGAAAGTCGTCACTTGAATACAACATCATCGACACAAAGCCACGGACCGTGACAGCGAACGGACGGGCGGTAATCGCACCCGTCCGTTCGTTACGTTCACCACGTCCGCGACCTGGCTACCGATTGGTCCGAGGGCGCAAGGAGATGGCCTTCAGAAAGATATCGCCGATCTTCGTCGGATCCTCCGCCACGAAGGCGCCACCCCCCGTCACATCGACGATCGATTCCAACTCGGCCTTGTTAACCCCCTGCCCAATACCGAGCATGATCACCTGAATGGGACGATCGGGATCAACGATCCGTTTCAGCTCATCGAGAAGCTTCTTCCGTGAGATGCCGCCGGGATTTTCGTTGACCCCGTCGGTCATGACCACCACGGAGTTGACCCGACCCGGCTCCCACTCCTCCTGGACCTTCTTATAGGCGGCCAGCGTCGTGTCGTACAGCCCGGTCCCGCCGTTCACCTTCGGTCTGATGGCGTTGAGCGCCGCCTGGAGCTCGCCGCGCTGGGTGCTCAGCGGCCCGATCGGGGCGATCTCCCGCCACGGGCGCGTGCCGTCGAGCTCCGTCGAGAAGACCCACAGGCCCACCGCCCACGAGTCGTCGAAGAGCGCGAGGCCGCGCTGCGCCGCGGCGATGGTGACCTGCATCCGCGTGGCGTTCCCCGCCGCGGGAACCCGCTCCAGCATGGATCCCGAGATGTCGATGACGGCGAGCATCCGGCCCGGCAGCGTCACCGCGGTCCACGCGGAGAGGGCGCGGTCCACCGCATCCGGGTCGAGGCCCCCGGCCGCGGTCCCCCCACCGTCAGCCGGGCTCGGCGTCACGCTCCCCGCCGGGCTCGGCGCGCCGACCGGCGGGACAAAGCCCTCGCCCCACGTCCCGTCGGGTGCCCGCAGGTTGAGCGGACCCAACCGGCTGCGGAATGAGGCGGTGGTCAGCACCCCATACAGCCCTTGCGCCGCCGCGGTCTTGGCGGGATCAGTGCCGGGCAGGATCGCGTACGGGTAGTCCAGCGACGGTGGCGCCGGTTCGAGGTAGAGCGCGGCGAGCGGAATCGGGGGCTTCGCCGCGTTGTAGGCGATGACGTCCTCCTCCGACAGCGGGGCGACGCTCAAGGCGGAGGCGACCGTCGCGGTGTCGGTCGACCGCGGGAAGCGCGCGAGCAGGTCGTCGCGCAGGGCGGACTTGCCGGTGGCGAGGGCGCGCAACGCAGCGGTGGTGGCCTGCTGGGCGTCCGCGCCGGAGGCCTGCGCTGCCGCCGTGAGGGCCAGCAGTCCGGACAGACCAGCGGCGTCCCGGCTCGGCTCCACGATCCCGGTGCGCAGCTTGGTCCCGATGGTGACCTGCTTGAGCAGGTCGTTCCACCCGATCTTCTTACTGGGCCAGCCGAGGCTCGCCGCGACCGGCTCCGGCATGGCGATCACGACAGGGCTACTGGCGATCGAGCCACCGTTGCCGGGCGCGAAGCCCGCCGCCGCGGTGCGCAGACGCGCGAGCCACGTGCTGGAGTCCGGGATCCACACGTCGGGGACGACCGCGTCGCCACTCGCCTGCCCCACCCCCGCGAGCGCGACACCGTGTTGACTGGCCACGACGGCCGCCACGTCGACTGGATCGACGGCGCTGACCTGGACCGTGACGCACACGCCGTCCACGGCGGCGCCGTCGGCGCTCCACTGCCTTGCCGCCGCGTCGACCGCCGGCGCGATCTCGGGCGCGGCCGCGACCGTCAGGGGCAATTCCCCTTCGCACCGAGGCCCGGCCAGCCGCTGATACCCAAACCACGCCCCAGCGGCCACGACGGCGAGCACAACCGACGCGGCGATGGCGCCTGATCCGGGAAAACGACTAGGCATGCGGTGGCGGCCTGGCACGCGATCAATAATGCGCATCCGCAGGCGTTTTCACCAGGGACAATTGGCGAAAAGTTGCGGATGAGATACAAGAGACTATCAATACGTTACGTAGCGTAATGTTTCGGTTTCGCTACGTTTGAATAATCGAGGTCGAATTCACATAAATCTCGCTCGCCGCGTCACTGGGTGATGAAAACGTGACAGCCCGCAAGCGGGGATCCGGATTATTCCGGCGCAATGCACGTTGGACTCGGAGTGTCGACAGGATCACCCAGCGAGATCGGCAGGCCGTTTTCTGGATGCAATCGAAAGATACCGACCGAATGTGACCGCTCGTTCGCCACATAAAGGTAGTCATCAATGATGGCGAAGTGCCGAGGCCAGCGACCACCCGTCGACACCTCACCGACGTACCGGGGCAGCGGGTCGTCGACGCTGAACACGGCGATGGTGTCCGGGCCGCGGTTGGCGACGTAGAGAAACCGCCCGTCGGCGCGGACGGCGATCTCCGACGGCTGCACGTGGCCTCGGTGCGTCGTGGTCGGCACCGCCCCTACCTCACGCAGCGCGCCGTCCTCGCCGATCTCACAGGCGGTCACCGTGGCGTCGAGCTCGCCGACCACGTAGCAGCGCTTCCCGTCGGGGTGTCGGGCCAGGTGCCGGGGCCCCGCGCCCGCGCGACGCCACGCCGGCCCGCCGTCGGGCACGAGCCGACCCGCCGCCGCGTCGAGGGTGTAGCGGTACACCGCGTCCGTCCCGAGATCGACGGCGAGCAGGGAATCCCCGGACGGATCGGGGGAGATCATGTGCGGGTGCGGTCCTTCCTGGCGTTCCGGATCGATCCCGCGCCCGTGATGCCCGATCAGCTCGGTCCGCTCGAGAACCGCCCCACTGGCGGGATCCAGGGGATGGACCGCGAGGCTGCCGCCGGTGTAGTTCGCCGCGACGAGATACCCCTCCCCGGGCAGGACCGCCGCGTGACACGGATCCGCGCCGCCCGTCGACACCTCCCCCAACGGGGCCAGGGCGCCGTCATCCCCGACCGCCCACGCGCTGACGCGCCCGTCGCGGACCTCGTTGGTCGCGTACAGCACGGGCAGGGTGGGGTGCCGGATGAGGAACGACGGCGAGGGGGTCGTGGCGACCACCCCCCGCAGCTCCAGCCGGCCCGTCTCCGGATCACGACGGGCGGCGACGATGCCCTCCCCGCGGCCGCCGCTGCTGGCCGGCGTGTAACACCCGATGTGGACGATCCGGCCATCACCCACCGCTGCCTCACCTCCGCGCGTGATGCCACCACTGATCCAACCAGAACCCCCGCCGCCGTATCGGCTGGTCGGCCACACCGCGGCACGACGACAGGGAGTTGACGACGGTCACAGCGACCGCAGGCGATCGACCACCGCTTGGAGCACGCCCTCGTCGGGCCCCTCGTCCACGGCGGGCGGCTCATAGACGTGCATGACACCCTCGGCGAGGAGGTCACGGAGGAGGACCCGGACCACACTGACCGCGAGATCGAGTTCCGCGGCGAGGTCGGCGACGGAGCGGGGCTGCTGCGCCGCCGCGACGATGGCGCGGTGTTCGGGGGCCCACCGCCGCTCACCGTCGTCCGGCGGGCCCGCGACCACCAGCGTGGCCCCGTCGACGTCGCCGGACTCGGGAACCCGGCCGGCGGTCACCACGTACGGACGCACCACCGGGCCCGCCTCGGCGTCCAGCCACTCGGGGTGCGTATCGAGACCCTTACCCATGAGACCCGGAAGTCTGTCGCGCCACTAGCGGCTCCTCTCGGCTTCGGTGGTTCCCCGGTCGGCGTCGGCGGTCTGCGCGCCGGCGGCCGGCGTGCTCACCGGCAGCGCCGCTTCGCGCCGGCCCCGTGCCGCGCCCGCCTGAAGCGCCGCCACCACCGACCGCACCTGCTGGGGGGAGCGCCGCGTCGGCAGCCGACCGCTGTCGGCGGAGGCGGATGGGCCGCTGGATTCCCGAAGCTGCGGCGCCATGTTCTGCTGCCGTACCCGGCGCGGCAGCTCACCGCCACCACGCGAGCGCGTCGGCTGGGGCTCCTCCTCGGTCACCGGCGCCGGCGTGGCCACGCCGGAGTCACCGCGCGGTGGCTCACCCGGCGGGTCGGCGGATTCGCTTTCCGCGGGCGCCGGACGCCGAACAGGCAGCGACGCCCGCCGCCGGGGCAGCCCCGGTGCGCGTCGGCGCGGCAACGCGTCGGACTCCCCGCCGCTCGATTCGGTCGGCTCCCCGCCGCTCGATTCGGAGGGCTTTCCGCCGCTTAACGGCGGGTCGGGGGCAGCGGCGCCCCCTGGTGGGGCGGCGACGTCGGTCACCACGAGGTCGGCGGGGATCCGCACCGTCGCGATGACGCCGCCGACCTCCGTCGGCCGCAGCGACACTCCGACGCCGTGCCGGGCGGCGAGGTGCGCCACGACGAACAGGCCGAGCTGTTCACCAGTCGCGGTGTCGAACTCCGGCGCCTCGGCGAGCCGCCGGTTCGCCTCGGCGATCGCGGCCCGGGTCATCCCGAAGCCACGGTCCTCGATCTCGATGGTGTACCCGGCGTCGCCTCGACTTCCTCGAATCCGCACCCGGGCCTCCGGCGGGGAGTGCGCCGTCGCGTTGTCGATCAATTCGGCGAGCACGTGCGTGACGTCGGCGACCGCACGCCCGTCGAGCGCCGCGCCGTCGATGGGGTCGAGGTCAACCCGGTCGTACCGCTCGACCTCCGACATCGCCCCCCGAATCACGTCGACCATCGGCACCGGCTGGGTCCACCCCCGGCCGGGTCGCGCCCCGCTGAGGAGGAGCAGGTCCTCCGCGCACCGGCGCAGCCGTGTCGCCAGGTGGTCGAGGGCGTAGAGATCCCGCAGCGCAACCGGGTCGGTCGCGCGCCGCTCCATCGCGTCGAGGAGGCTGAGCTGCTGGTGGAGCAGCACCTGGCTGCGGCGGGTGACGGCGAGGACGATCTCGCGGAATCCCCGGCGCACCGCCGCCTCGGCGGCCACGGACCGGATCGCGCTCCGCTGCACCGCGCCGACCGCGTGGCCCACCTGGCCGATCTCGTCGGTGCCGTAGTCCAGCGAGGGCGCCTCGGCCTGGAGGTCAACCGCGTCACCGGCGCGCAGGCGCGCCACGACCGCGGGCAGCCGGGTGCCCGCCACGTCGAGAGCGACGGTCCGCATCCCGGCCAGCCGACGGCTGAACGAGCGCCCCACGCGGACGGCGAGGACCATCGCGACGGCGGCCGTGGCCAGCCCGAGACACCCCACCGCCATGGCCTGGATCAGCCCGCGCCGCACGCTCGGCCAACTCCGCTCCCCCAGCTCGTCCACCATGTCGAGCGCGAGCTGGCGCTGCTGGGTGCGCACCGCGTCGTAGGCCGCTCGCCACTCCCCCGCCGCAATCGGTGGGGCGGTCTCGTCGCTCCCCGCGGCGAGCAGCCGCTCCTCCAGCGCGCGAACACGCGCGAACTCGGCGCTGTCGGCGAGCTGCTGGTAGCGGGCGCGCCCGGTTGGGGGAAGGTCAGCGACGGCGCGGGTGCGTAGGGCGCGGGCGGCACCGAGATACCGCAGGAGATCGCGGTCCTCGCCCGGGCCGAACCGGTTGGCGTGGAACGCCCCAGCGAGGAGGGCATCCGCGCGATCCGCCATCTCCGCGGCGACGCCGAACTCGACCAGCGCGTGGGCTTCGCGACTGACCGCCCCCTCCGGCACGGCGGCGACCGCAGTGAACATCCGGAAGGCGGCGTCGATGATTCCGTTGTAGACCTCGAACAGCCCCGTCCGATCGATGCGCCGCGCATCGAGCGCATCTCGTGTGGACGGAAGATCATCCAATGTGGTGAGTAGCTGATCGACACGGGTGGCGAGCGGCGCCCCACCGAGGTCACGCACGTCCAGGTCGCTCACGCGCCGACGGAAGGCGGCGATCGCCTCATCGGTGCGTGCGCGCTGCTCGGCTAAGCCGGGCGCGGCAGCCACGTCGACGAGGTACGCCACAGCCAGCCGGCGTTCGTCGCGCAGTTCCGCCACAACCCGCTCGCCGGGGCGGACGAGCTCGTCAACGAGGGTTCGGAGGTCGGCGAGGCGCAGCACGGGGCGGCAGACCAGCGCCACCACGACAATCCACAGTGCTAGGAGCCCGGCAACCGGCACGGACACCATCGCAACGATCTTCGAAGGTATCGACCAGTTGCGGGTATTCATCGATCCTCAACCTGAAAGCGGCGGGATTCATCCCGTCCATTCACCAGCGAGGCACGCATGGACGGCGATGTTTCCGGCAGGATACGCAATCTCCTCGTTTCGCGCCTAGCACATGACCGCTCATCTCCGTCGCCGCGGCCTCCGCGGTCTCCCGCCGTCCACCAAGGCGCGGCCCCGAGCGAGACCCGGCGCTGGGGACATGAACCGGCGCCCAGCGGGGAAAGCCCGGCGGCGGAGTCAACGCCTTGACAGCATCCACGGGAGGCGAGGAAGGCGGCATGAGTGGCGACGAGCGACAGTCCGCGGCGACATCCCACGACGCCACGCGGGGCGCACCCGCGGGAAGTGAGCCATCGGAGCGGACGACGAGCCCCGATGCGGCGCCCCCGCCGTTCCGGGAACCCCCCGCTCCGCCGACGGCGTTCGGCGCGAGCACCGTGGGCGGAGCGGTCGCCGCATCCGCCCTCGCAGGGCCGGACCGCACCGAGCTAGAGGATCCGCGCTCCGACACCACCGTGGCCGACGGCGACGGGATGGTCGACGAAGGGCGGGCGGAGTTCCCCGAGTGACGGCGCGCCCGGGCCCGAGCCCCGGGGCGACGACGGGTCCGAGCCGGCCCGCGACGCATAGGTCACGCCGCACCCGGGTAGGGAGGAGCCTTGACCGCGCGAGCGAGGAGGCGGCGATGACGGAGCGTGAACGAGCCGCAGCGCGCCCGCTGGAGGAAACTCCCGAGGCGGCCGCGGCGGTCGAGGACGAGAGCACCGTACCCCAGCTCATCACCGATGGCGGCCCGGGCGCGCAGCCGCCCCGGTTCGGCGAGCCGGGGGCGGTCGGCGGCACCCGGGTGACGGCCCGGACCGGCGCGGAGCAACCGTGGGATCCCGAGGATCTCGCCCGCGCGCAGGGCAAGGACCCCACGCCCCGCAACGTCGAGCGGGCTCGGCGTGAGCTTGAGGAGAGCGGTCCGGCGGCGATTGAGAAGACCGTGCCGTAACACGGCCGGCCGACTCATCGCGGCGTGGGGCACGGGCGCGTCGCGACGACGGGGCCTGGAGCGGCCGGTTTCCCGGCTACTCCAGGCCCCGCAGGTGTTCCATCCCCACGAGACGGAGCCGCGTCACTCCAGCGGCGGGTGAGCGTTCCGCATCAGCTCCTCGAACTGCTCCGGGAACCAGGCACCGGAGATCGGAGCGTTGGGAAGCGCACCGGTGGGGTTGTAACCGTTACGGGCGTTGCCGCCGTAGGTCGGGTCGCACATCCGGTCGAAGCCCTTGCCCTCGTTGTTCGGGATCTCCCGGCTGGACCCGTCCGACTCGCCCGGCGGCTTGGCCCAGACGTAGGCGTCGATACCCGCGGCCGGGTTCGCCTTGGGCCGCTCACCGAGGCCAGCGCCGGCCTGGTTGCACCAGTTGCCCTTGTGGATACGGCGGTCCACACGGCTGCCGTCGACGTAGGCGTCCACGCTGGTCTGCGGGCCGGGGCCGGTGGGCCGGTCCGGGCCACCCCAACCGTTACGGGACGTGTCGATCAGCATGCCGATGTCGCTCGGGAAGCCGACGCGGATCAGCTCCTGGCGGAACGCCTGGGCGAAGGAGAGCTCGTCGACGTAGTTGTTCCAGTCGACCCACTTCGACTGGCGCACCGACACGCCGTTCACGGTGTCGGTCACCTTGAAGTACGGCTCCACCAGCGCCGAGTAGTTCGCGGTGTTGGTGATGAAGCCGTGCACGTTGCGGATGTTGCCGGACCGGACGGCGACCTCGTAGAGCAGCTGGGCGGTGGCGCGGAAGTTGTCGTCCCACCCGATCCAGCCGTGGTGCGCCGCGTCGACGTAGTTGTAGACGTTCGGGATCGCGCCGAGCTTCTGCAGAGCGTAGGCGACACCCTCGACGTACGCGCCGTTCTGCTTCACCCGGTCGCACATCTCGGTCGCGCCCTCCCGACCACCGGTGTTGGTGATCAGGTTCGGCAGCGAGTCGATCTCGATGATCGTGATGATCCGAAGGTCGCGGTACTTCGGATCACCCATGATCTCGGCGATCGGGTCGATGTACTCGCTCTTGTAGCGCGGCAGCTCGTCCGGACCCAGCTCACCGTTGGACGCCAGCGCGGAGCAGTCCCGACCCGGCAGGTTGTAGATCACGAACTGCGCGTAGTCGGCGCCCTGCTTCAGCGCCTCGTCGAGGTGGTCACGCAGGCCCATGGGGCCGTTCGAGCTGCTGTTCGGCGTCCCGTAGATCGCGGCGATCCGGTCCAGCCAGACGAAGGTCGGCGTGTTGGAGACCCGCTCGCCACCGGGCACCGACTCGGCCTTGGCCTTCCACTCCGGGTTGACGTAGCCCTTCGCGCCCGCGTACGGGTTGTCCACCCGCTGGCCGCCACCACCCGGCGGGGTGCTCGGAGGCGTGCTCGGCGGAGTGCTCGGAGGCGTGCTCGGCGGAGTGCTCGGCGGAGTGCTCGGAGGCGTGCTCGGCGGGGTGCTCGGAGGCGTGCTCGGCGGCGTCGTCGGCGTGGTCGAGCCGTTGCAGACCACGCCGTTCAGCCGGAACGTGGTGGGCGCGGGGTTGCTCCCCGAGTACGACGCGTTGAAGCCGACGTAGGCGCTCTGGTTGGTGCCGAGGTCGGCGTTCCAGGCGGCGTTCCGCAGCGTCACACGCTGCCCGTTCTGGGTGTATTCGCTGTTCCAGGCCTGCGTGATCTGCTGGTTGCCGGCGAACTCCCACTCGAGGGTCCACCCGCCCCTGATCGGGTCACCCAGGTTCGTGATGGTCAGGTTCGCGGTGAACCCGGTGTTCCACTGGTTGACCTGGTAGTCAACCCGACAGCCCGCAGCCGCGCTGGCCTGCGAGGAGGCCAGGGCAACCAGAGCACCAGAGCCCAGCAAGGCCGCCGCGCCAGCGGTCAGGCCGCGGCGCCATCGCGCACCCCAGGTGCTCGTCTGGTTCTTCGGATTCATGCGAAATGTCTCCTCAGACATCGCGGGTCACCCAGCCATGACGGCCGGGTTAGGTACTGGATTGACTTGCCCTGCGCCCCTGACGGCTCAGGGCGCGCACGATCGCCGATTCCGGTCTCCCGGACTGCCCTCGGCGACCCTGTGACGTTGGCTCCCCCGCGTTAATTGACAGTCATCATGGCATGGGAACGCTCCCACCGCAATGGTCTCGTAACGACAGCGAAACCTCACCGCCCTCGCGCCGCCACTTTTCGCTGGTCACGGCCGAGACATGGGTAAGCCGATAGATGCGGGGTACGTAAACGGCTGACCACGTCTAGCTGGAGGGTTGTGACATGGCCAAGGCGACCGACCGCATCAAGGAACGCGGCAAGGACATCGCGCAGCAGGGCAAGCAGCAGGTGCCGCGTGCCCAGCAGAAGATCCGGGAGGTCACCGACCGCATGAAGGGCAAACGGTGACCGATTGCGCTTCGCAGCGCACTCCCACTGCCCGGCGGGTGTGGCAACCCCCTACCCGCCGGGCGCTTCCTCACCAGGGACCAACCCGTCCACCATCTCCGCCACCGTGTGAGCGCGAATGCCGGGCTGGAAGCCCTCGGCGACCCGGGCCACGGTTCGCCGCACGTACTGCACCGCCGGATCCGCGAGACCGTCGTAGAGCGCCATGAAGGTCTCCCGCGCCTGGTGTCGCAGCCATCCCGGGGGCATCAGCCGCATCGGCAGCGCGGGATCGAGCAGCTTGAACCGTCGATAGATCTCCATCACCTCGGTGCGGGCGCGCAACGCCTCCGCCCCCGTGATGTCGCCGGTCGCCACCCGCGGGACGAGCGGCCCCCAGCGCGTGAGGAAAGCGGCGTAGTGCGCGTCAATCGCCGCCATGTCCCACGCCTGCCGAGGATCCCGCGCGACACACCCAGCGACGTCGACGTGACGGGCACGAAAAACGGTCACCGCCCCGATACCGTTGCCGCCCAACGCTGTGATCTCCGTCGGTGGGGGGTTGGGCGACACCCACAGCCCGTCGTACAGCGGCATGAATCCCATCCACCGCAGCCGGCTGCGCAACACGCGCCGGACCGACTCCCGCTCCTGCGGTACGGAGAAGGCGATGAGGGTCCAGTGACCGTCCCACGACTCGGCCTCGAGCGCGAAGGCGACGACGCTGCGGCCCCCAGCGGCCAATGTGGCCGCCGCTGGTTGGGTGAGGCGATACAAGCTCTGCCGCCCGTGCCGCGTCCGCTCCAGCACACCGCGTCGGGCTAGCCGACTGATCGCCGTGCGCGCGCTCGCGGCGGTCAGCCCCGACTCCACGAGCAGCGCTACGATCGCTGCGGACGGCAGCCAGGCGCGGTGTCGCAGCGTGTAATCCGCCAGCAGCGTCACGGCGAGGGCACGCGGGCTCTCCACCGCGGGTCGGCGGGGAATCCGCAACGTGCCGTGCGCGAGGTCGGGGAGGATCTCTTGGTCGTTGAACGGACTCACCAGGGGGCCTCCCGGGGGACGTCACCCCGTCCCGACTGTAGAAGATCTTCGATCTACTAGGAAGCCGCCCGGCGCATCCACCCGACCATCCCGAGTGCGCAGCGCCAGCTCGGACACGGTTATCAATTGATTTCAGTCGATTGACATCTGGGCGCCTTGTCGGGATATTTGGCGTCATCTATTACAGAAGCAGGGTCGTGCCGTACGCCGACTCACCCGGCGTCCCGTCACGTGCGCCGACCCTGCGCAGGATGCGCCGTGAAAGGAATCCCCATGCGCACCACACGGTGGCTATCCGCCGGGGTGACTATCGCGTTCGCGGCGGCTGGCCTGACCCTCGCCCCCATCGGCACCCAGCCAGCCCACGCCGCGTCGCTGGTGGAGGTGACCAACTTCGGACCCAACCCCGGCAACATGCGAATGCACATCTACGTGCCGGACTCCGCTCGCGGGAATCCAGCGATCGTCGTGGCGATGCACGGGTGTGGCGGGTCCGGACCCGGCTTCTACGCCAGCAGCGAGTTCGCCTCGCTCGCCGACCGCTACGGGTTCATCGTCATCTACCCGACGGCGACCCAGCAGGCGGGGTTCGGCAACTGCTTCGACACCTGGTCCCCGGCGTCCACCCGCCGCGACGCCGGCAGCGACCCGGTGTCGATCATGTCGATGGTGACCTACGCCCAGCAGCGGTACGGCGGTGACCCGAACCGCGTCTACGCCACCGGGAGCTCCTCCGGCGGCATGATGACCAACCACCTGCTCGCCCTCTACCCGGACGTGTTCAAGGCCGGCGCGTCCTTCATGGGCACTCCGTTCGCCTGCTTCTCCGGCGCCGGTGACTACGCGCCCTGGGTCAGCAACTGCACCAGCGGCACCATGAACCGCACCCCGCAGCAGTGGGGTGACTTGGTGCGGCAGGCGTATCCGGGCTACACCGGGCCTCGTCCCCGCGTGCAGCTCTGGCACGGCACCAACGACACCGTCGTGCCGTACAACCTGCTTCAAGAAGCGGTCGAGCAGTGGACCAACGTGCACGGCCTGAGCACCACGCCCACGTCGACCGACCAGCCGCGTCCCAACTGGAGGCGGCAGCGGTACGCCAACGCGCAGGGCACGGTGCTCGTCGAGGCGATCACCGTCAACGGGGCGGGCCACAGCCTCCCGGAGAGCGGCATGGCGGCCGAGGCGATCGCCTTCTTCGGACTGACCAACCAGTCGCCGACGGTCCCGCCCACCACGCCCCCCTCGACGCCGCCCACGATTCCTCCGACCATCCCCCCGACCACGCCGCCGACCACACCTCCGGGTACCGCCAACTGCCGCGTGAGCTACGAGGTCAACGCGTGGAACACCGGGCTGACCGCGTCCATCACCATCACCAACACCGGTACGACGACCATCAACGGCTGGTCGCTCGTCTTCACCCTGCCCGCCGGACAGACCATCATCTCCGGCTGGAACGCGAACTACGTGCCCACGTCGGGGCAGGTGACGGCGAGCAACCTCCACTACAACGCCACCATTCCGCCGAACGGGTCGACCACCATCGGCTTCCAGGCCAACCACACCGGAAACACCGGACGGCCCAGCGCGTTCACGCTTAACGGCCAGCCCTGCACGAGCGCGTAACGCCACCACCAATCACCGCCACGAAACGGGCCCGTGCCTTCCGCACGGGCCCGTTTCTCGTGACCTGAAACCCCAGCGACAGTGCCTCACTCACGCACGACGCTCACCGTGATCGGCCTCGAGGTGTTGCCGGCGGCGTCTATGGTCCACACGGCGAACCGGTACCGGCCGGGCGGTGGGGCCGGCAGCACGAGGAAGGTGTTGCCCGACTCGATCACTGGGTTGACGATCGGCCGCGCCGCCCCAGAGACCGACACGCCGTAGCCAGCCAACGGAAGGCTGGTGAGCGAAATAGCCGCTGGTTCCTTCCACACCAGACGGATGTATCCGCGCGTCCAGTCCTCAACCGTGAGACCCTGCGGTGGCGCAACCACCACGTTGGTCGGTGGTTCCGGGTGCTCGGGGCCAAACACCTTCAGCGAGGCGTTGCCGGCCGCGTCCACAGCACGGACCGCGAAGAAGTACGGCTGAATCCGCACCGTCGGAAGCGACGAGGAGTAGACGTATCGGGTGTCCCGCACCGTCGCGATGAGGTGACCGCCAGCGTAGACCTCGTAGGAGACGGACCCGGAGTTGTCCGTCGACGCGCCCCACGTGAGCGTGATGCCATCCGAGAAGTCGATCCTGAGCGGGCCGGGTCGGCTCGGGGGCAGGTAATCCACGTACGGCGCCGCCGGCGGCCTCGTCGTCGGCACGATGATCGGGTCACTCGTGGCGAGCGCACGCGCCGGCGCGATGAGGAAACCCGCGCCGACCGCGACCGCGATCGCCAACCCGGCGGCAATCTGTGATCGGCATCTCATATCGAAGAGTGTATATCTCTTTGCTGTCCGTACTCGCCGCTTCCTCTCGCCGCGCGCCAGCGCCGTGACGCCACCCACCCTCGCGCCACGGTCACCCGGGCGAGTTATCGAAAACTTTTCGAGAGCTATCGACGCATCCCGCCGCAGTCACGGCGGAGTTTTCGAATGCTCCCGGCGGGGCGGTGGGGTACAGCGCGCCGCGCCGCGAGAGAGTACCGCCACCTTTCCGCCGGTCACCGGGCATATACCAGGCATGACGCGCCGACGGGGCGCCCATATCGCGAGATCGACGAGGACCTCACCGCGACACCAGGACATTGACATGTTTCGAGGAAGTGTCGAAACTTGACGGAACTAACATCCGTGATCGTCGATTTGTTGTCGTCGAAAGGGGGCCCGAGTGACCATGAGATCGGGCCGCTCCAGGGTCCGCATGGCGATCGTCCTGCCAGCGGTGACCGCACTCACGGCCGCTGGAGCGGTAGCGGTAGCTCCTCGATCTGTCGCCCTCGCGAGCACCGCCGCGGTGACCGCCGCCTCCACAGTGGAGGACGAAGGCGCGGACTGTCCGGTCACCATTCCCGGCTCGATTCCGCCCAACCCCCGGCTTCCCGACCCCTTCCAGAGACTTGACGGCACGCGCGTCACGAGCAAAGCCGACTGGCGGTGCCGCCGTGCCGAGATCCGGGAGCTCGCCGAGCGGTACGTCTACGGCGACAAGCCACCCAAACCGCAGAGCGTGACGGGCACGGTGACGAGCAGCAGCATCACCGTCACCGTGTCCCACAACGGACGCAGCGCGAGCTTCTCGGCGAGCGTGCAACTCCCAACGACCGGTAGCGCCCCCTACCCCGCGGTCATCGTCTACGGCGGTTTCGGCGCGGACACCACCACCATCCGAAACTCCGGCGCCGCGGTCATCAGCTACGACCCATACAGCGTCGGTCGGGAAGGCACGCCTCGAAACAACAAGCAGGGCGCCTTCTACACCCTCTACGGTTCCACCAGCAGCACCGGTCTGCTCATGGCCTGGGCCTGGGGCGTGAGCCGCATCATCGACGTCATCGAGCAGTCGGGCGGCAACCTCCTCCGGACGGACATCGGCGTCACCGGCTGCTCGCGCTTCGGCAAAGGCGCGTTCGTCGCCGGCGTGTTCGACCAGCGCATCGCGCTCACCATGCCCATCGAGTCCGGCACCGGCGGCACCAACTCGTTCCGCGCCGTCGCCCAAGAGGGTGGGGCACAGCCGCTGAGCAGCGCGTACTCCGAGCAGCCGTGGCTGGGTGACGCGTTCGGCTCGTACACCGGCAACCCGGCCGCCCTGCCGGTGGACACCCACCAGATGATCGGGATGATCGCGCCGCGCGGTCTGTTCATCATGGACAACCCGCACATCGACTGGCTGGGCGCGCAGTCCAGCAGTGTGGCGGCCCTCGGCGGCGCGGAGATCTACAAGGCGCTCGGCGCGGGCGACAACATCACGTACTGGTCGGATGTCCAGGACGGCACCCACTGCGCGACCCGCGGGGAGTGGCGGACCCCGCTGCAGCAGAACATCCAGAAGTTCCTGCTGAAGACCGGCACCGCCTCGGGCACGTTCCGAATCTCCAGCCGAAAGGCGGGCAACCTGGCGCAGTGGCGGGACTGGTCGACCCCGACGCTCGCCGACGGCCCGACCACGCCGCCTACGACTCCGCCCACGACACCGCCGACCACGCCGCCCTCGACACCGCCCACGACTCCCCCGACGATTCCGCCGACGACGCCCCCGACGACCCCGCCGGGTGGCGCTGGCTGCTCGGCGACGGTGTCGCTCAACCAGTGGCAGGGCGGCTTCGTCGCCACGGTGCGGGTGACCGCGGGCTCCTCCCGCATCAATGGGTGGACGGTGACGATGACCTTGCCGAGTGGGGCGCGCATCGTGAACGCGTGGAACGCCACGCCGAGCGCGGATAGCGGCACCGTGCAGTTCACCAACATGAGCTACAACGGCTCACTCAACGCCGGGCAGACCACGGAGTTCGGCTTCCAAGGCACAGGGACCGGTACGGGCATGACCCCCACCTGCTCGGCCCGGTAACTCCCTGCCGCCCCACGTGCCCTACCCCCTCGCGGGCCCGGCGCGGACCGCCCTCCTCGCCGCGCCGGGTCCATCCTTCCCCCGAGGTCTCGCGGGTGCGGACGTCACCCAGGCGGTGGTGCCGACCGCACCCGCACGACCGCACCGCGCGCTCGCGCTACCCGCTACGCCGCTTGTTGCCTCAGCCGCTGTTCCAGCGAGGTGATGAGGGCGGCGACGTTCCGATGCCAGCCTCTGAGCTCCCCGACAGTAGGGGGAAGTTCGTAGGCGTGGTGGTGTAAGGCTCGGGATAGTCCGTACCACGCGGCGCGGGCGAGGGTGGCCTCTCTGGGGCCGGCAAGAGCGGTGAGCGCGAGCAGCTGGTGCCGCATGGGCCGGCCCCTCATCGATGGCACGGTGTGACGCCAATAAATTTCCAGCGCCTGCTCGCACGCCAGGCGGATGAGACACGCGCACGCGCGCTGCCAGCAGCGGCGCAGGGTCGGATGCCGCTGTGTCATGAGCTGGTCGGCGGCGACAAGGAGATCCCGAGGCGTCATGCGGAAGCCAGCCCTTTCTCGCTAAACGTCACCAGCCTCTGGACGAGGCGTTCCGCGTCCTTCACAAGCTCGGGAAGGGAGCCCAATTCGTCGCCATGGACGCCCTTGTTGGCAGCTTTGACCACACGGGACGCGGCATGATCAACCTTGTCGAGAATCGACGACAGCTCCTCGTGCCGCTTCGCATCGCCGAGCAGCGCCAGCGCGAGCTTCTCCCGCACGGAATTCGCTGCGTTATAGAGGTCTTCGATATCGGTGATAGCGATCCCCTCCCGAAGCGCCCGCATGTAGGTGAGGTCCTTACACGTCACTTCGATAGCCTCACGGACGAGAGAGCAGACGACGAGAGCGCGCACCTCGGGATCCATGCCCGCGTCTTGCGTGATCGCCCGTGCGTCTTTCAGGTGACGCTTGGCCGGGTTTCCGTCCTTGTCGCTGCTCACCTCCACCTGGGATCCCTCCCGCCGGCTCACGGTGATGATGCGGGCTGGCAGCTGCAGGTGGCGGACGGCGGTCGGCAGCCGATCGTCGTGCGTGAAGACGATGACCTGCCGCGTCTTCGCGACCTCAGCGAGTACGTGAGCCAGCCCATAGACCTTGGCGGGGTCCATGGACTGTACGGGATCGTCGATGACGAGGAACCGGAACGGGCTTTCCGCCATCGTGGCGCGGGGCAGGAAAAGGGCCAACGCGAGGGAGTGCAACTCGCCCTGGCTCATCACGCCCAGCGCCGCGCCGGGCACGCCGTCTACAGTGATTCCCATTTGCACGTGTCGCTTTGGCCCCGCCCCCACCAACTGAATCTCGCTCAAGTCGACGTTGCTTTCGTGCCGCAGCATCGCCCAGATGCGCTTGGTCTCAGCGGCGAGCGGCTCTAGTCGCTGGTTGCGGATGATGGTGCTGACTTTCTGAAGCCAAACCACCGCGCTGTGCAGCTCCCGGTACATTTCCGCGGCCTCCCGGCTCTTGCGCGCGGACGCGACCCACTGGCGAATACGGTCCGCGGCAGGCCGCCATGCCCGCTCCCGTCCCTCACGCGCCTTCCGCGCGGCGGCCTGAACCTCGCACAGAGCAGCTGCGAGCGCGTCAAACGCCGCGAGCGCGTGATCAGCTATCTCGCCCGCGTCATCACCGCCGATGAGTTCACCCCAGTGCTGCCAGGCCACCAGCAGCGCGCTGGTGTCGACCCCTTCGACGTTGAGATCGCGCACTGTGGCCGGTGGGCGCACTGGCACCCACTCCCGCAACGCCTGTCGCGCGGCCTTTTCCACCTTCTGCGCCTCGACCAACCGATCGGCACGCCGGGTGAGCCGCTCGTGCTCACGTCGCGCCTGCTCAGCCCAAGCCTGGTCAAGCTCGCGGCCCTGGCACACCGGGCACAGCTGGTTAGGATGGCTCTCGAAATGCCGTAGCGCGCCTTCCAGCAGGCTGGCGATGGTCCGCGCTTCCTCGACCGGTGTGCCCGCCAGCCGGTCAATCTCGCGTAGTGCCTGGCGCAGCTTCCCGACAGTCGCGACGATGTCGTCCCGCGCCGGCAGGGCGAGTGTCTCGATTTGGCGAAGTGCGAGAACGACGGCATCGGCCGCATCATCGACGGTCGCCAGCTCCTCCAGCCGGTCGAGGTCCGGCACCTTATCGCTGAGCAGGGCCTCAACCTCGCGGGCGCGCGGATCGGAATACATCGCCAGTTCGGCGCGCAAAAGAGGTAGCTGCTCGCCGGCGGCTTTTTGTTCGTTGTCCTTATTCTTGCGGGCCTCTTTGAGCATGCCCTCGAGCTCTACGAGCCGACCGAGGCCGAGGACGCGCTGCAGCGAGTCGTGCATCTCAGTGGGTTTGCCACTAAGCAGGCCGCCAAGCTCCGAGTACGACAGGAAAGGGCGGTACAGCTCCAGCGGCTCTTTCCACCCGAGATCCGAGATGGATTGCTTTCCCTTACCCGGCACCTCCACGGTCGTCGAACAGCCATCGAGGCCAGCGTCACCCGTCCACTCGCACGTGACGGTCGCGCCATAGCCACGACCATCAAACCGAAGACCAACTTCGATACGAGGACTAAGCCCGCCTTCTTGCGCGTGGAGGTTGCGCCACCCTTCTCGCCACGTGGCGCTCCGACCGGACCACCGCTTGTTGTCTCCGGTAAGGGCGAATTCGGCAGCCTCGGCGAAGCTCGACTTTCCGGATCCATTCCGACCGACCACAAGCGTCAGCCCTGGCCCAGCGGGCAGGTGGAGCGTAGCCGTCTTCCCGATACCGCGAAATCCGGTGACCTCAATGCTGGTGAGGAAGGTGCCGCTGGCCACGTGCTCGGACGCGCCGAGCGAATGCGATTGTGGCGGCGGTTCAAAGGACTTCCCTTCAAGCGCTGATGCCAGGTGGTCGGATCCCCATAGGGCAGCGATGATCAGATTTTTCGCTTTCTCCGACAGCGTGGCCTGCTTGAGGCGCTCGAGGATGAGCTTGTCGACGGTTGTCTCACTCGCTGTGCTCATGTCGCAAACCCCTGTGCTGAACGACAGCGCAACCTACGCGCTGGGGTAGCCTGATGAGAGGGCGGGCGTCGTGTGCCGGGCGGCGCGGCGACGGGCCGCAAGCATGGAGACGATGGTGATAGCCGCCACCAGGCCAGCCATAGTGATAAGCCGTAACCCCACTCCCATGCGCATCTGGAAGGATTGGCTCACCGCGAGTTGAATTCCGAGTACGTCGTCGGCCGCGAGCCGCGCGAGTTTCTGATAGATCGCGCGCTCTCTTTCTGAGAGGTCGCCGGTCTTCCAAAAGCTGATGGCGATCAGTCCGATGCTGGCCACGCCTGCGACAACGGCGAGCACGCGAGACGCTTGACCTCGCAGGAGAGCGCCGCCGTAGCTGATGAGGGCAATCCCAAGACCGACGACGATCCATCCGACGTCGCCATCCATTCCGGACACGTTCGCTGCGCAAAGGAAAGGGCCGACGACGCTAGCCCACGGCAGGAACGCGCCGACGATGGCAGCGACCCCGCATCCGAGGATGACCCAGCCTCTGGTGGAACCCCGTGGTTGGTGTGCGAAGGGACATCCAGGAGAAGGAGGCGCGGGATGGACGGGCGTGCCGCTCGACGATGGAGGATTCGGGGGATGGGTCATGGGCTCTCCTCGTTCTGCTAAGGCGACAGCCACTGGCTGCCGTAACCGATGGGAGCAGGGAGAGATGCGAAAGCATCACTAGGAAAGCAAAGCGTGAAAACACTGCCAATCGGTGGATCCAGTTGATCGTCAGGTAAACTGTGCGCAGCACGCGCAGTCTGCTCTCACGACGTCCGATGCCCCACCGATCCGCCCAGGTCACCGCCGCCGACATCGCTCGGCTGGCCGGTGTCACCCGAGCCACCGTCAGTAACTGGCGGCGCCGCCACCCGGACTTCCCCGCCCCGGTCGGCGGCAGCGACGCCAGCCCCACCTACGACCTCGCCGCGGTGCGGGCGTGGTTGGCGTCCCGCGGCCAGCTTCCGACCGAGTCCGCAGCCGATGACTTGCGCGCCGCCATACGCACGCCTCCGGCCGACGCCACCACCCCGGGCCGGCTCCTACCCCTGGTGCGCGCCGTAGCGTGGGGTGACGAGGTCGAGCTGACGGCACTCCTTGAGCTTCCCGACGACGAGCTCGCGCGACGCGCGCACAAGCTGGTCCGGCCGCACGCCGCCGACATTCCTGGCGCGGATGGCGTGTCGTATGGGGTCGACGAGGCCGGACTGATTCGCGCGCTGCTGCGCTGTATCCATACGGAGGGAGCGCGCGCCGCGCTCGACGTGCTCGCCGAGCGCGCGTTAGAGACCAGCGACGCGGCTGGCGCCTACGAGACCCCCGAGCCGCTGGCCACGCTCATGGCCGGCCTGCTCACCCGGCCTGACCAGACCTATCCCACGAGCGTGTTCGACCCGGCGTGCGGCGCGGGCCACCTCCTCGTCGCTGCGGCGGTGCGGGGAGCGCGCGAGCTCTACGGCCAGGACGTCGTGCCGACTCAAGCCGCCCAGGCCGCCGTCCGGCTGCACCTCGCCGCCCCGCACGCGACGGCCCAGCTCCGCAGCGGCGACAGTCTGCGCGCCGACGCTTTCCAGTCCCTGACCGTTGAGGCGGTGCTGTGTGCGCCTCCCTACGGCGACCGGAGCTGGGGTCACGAGGAGCTGGCGTATGACCCGCGCTGGGTGTATGGCCTGCCGCCACGCGGCGAGCCGGAGCTCGCGTGGGTGCAGCACTGTCTCGCGCACCTGCGCCCCGGCGGGGTCGCAGTGCTGCTCATGCCACCGGCGACTGCGGAACGCCCCGCTGGGCGGCGTATCCGCGGCGAACTCCTGCGCCGCGGTGCCCTGCGCGCGGTGGTCGCCCTGCCCGCGGGCATCGCCGCACCATTCCACATTGGACTACAGCTGTGGGTGCTGCATCGGCCGGGGCCAGATTCGCCCGTCCCTCAGCAGGTGCTGTTCGTCGACACGACCGGCGACGGGCATGCCACTCAGTCCGATCAGAAGACCACAGTGGACTGGTCAAGGCTCCACCAGGTTGTCCTGGAGGCCTGGTCGTCGTTCGCGGCGGATCCGGATGGCTTCGAAAGCATGGCGGGCACGGCCCGCGCGGTGCCGGTGACTGACCTGTTGGACGAGACCATCGACCTCACGCCGGCCCGGCTCGTACGCGCCGTGCCGACGACCACTCGTCCCGCCGATGTCGCCGAGTCGGTGCGGGCGTTGTGTGACCGGCTGCGCACCTCGATCGCGGAGCTCACGGAGGCAAGCACCATCCTCGACTGGGCCCCAGCGGGTGCTGTGGCGAGGTCGTGGCGCACCGCGACCGTGGCGCGGACCTGCTGCGCGGTGGGGCGCTCACCCTCCTGCGTGCGGGGAGTAACCGAAAGAGCGAGCCCCCGGAAGAAGTGGAGGTCCAGGCGGGGGACGTCATCGTGCCTGAGCTGCTGCACTCTCCCCCGCACGCCACCCGGGTCGCCGAAGCCAGCGACGCCGGCGCACCGCTCAACCGACACCTGTGCCTGCTGCGCCCCGATCCGGCCCGTCTTGATTCATGGTTTCTCGCCGGATTTCTGGGTGCTGATCAGAATCGACAGGCGGCGGCGACGGGCTCCTCGATTGTCCGGGTCGATATCCGGCGGCTACGGGTTCCGCTGCTGCCGTTGGCGGAGCAGCGCCGCTATGGCGAGGCGTTTCGACGCTTAGCGGCGCTCCGGGCGGCCGCGGAGACCACCGGCCAGCTCGCCAATGAGATCGCGCGCACGTTGGCGGCCGGCCTCACCACCGGGGCGCTGCTTCCCCCGGACGATAACGAACACGCATCTTGAACGTCCGGTCTCGCCTGGCGGCGATCCTCGTCCTCGGCGGGGATTCTCACCGGCCATTGCCGGAGTTCGACGCGCTCGCCGACGCCTACGCCCGCACCGCCGGCCCCACGAGCGAGGACGCGCTACTCTGTCTCCGGTCTGTCTCCGGCAGGCGGCTCACTGCCGGGCCCAACTCGGGCAGACTACCGCGGCTTTGCGGCAGTTCCAGCAGGTGCTCCCCACGTGCGCGCCCAACACGGCGACGCCTCCGCAACCGCGCTGAGGCTGCGTCGCGACATCGGGTTCCTGCTGCTCTCGGCTCGGAAGACCGACGAGGCAGCCAAGACCTTCACGGATCTGTACGAGGATCTCTGTGTGTGAGCTATGGCCCCGACGACGTACAGACGCAAGAGGTGGCCCGCGTGTTAGCTCTCCTAAAGCGACCGCAAGGTGGTTATTGACGTAACGGTCGTATCACCACCGCTACAACAACCTATGCTTCCGGGCGTAATCTCGGAACTCAGAACCTTTGCATGGCAGTCGGGCGCCCAACGCACGAAAGTCATCAATCAGGTTACCTGTGCTGATCGCAGTTAGTTTCCCACTGCGGCATCCAGCTGCCAGGAGCCAGATCGTTCCGTGCACCTCTAAGTCGTGGCGCCTTGCCACCTTCGTCGCTTCGCGATCATCCGTCAGCGCGATACCGTCACGTACCTCGGCCGCAGCGAAAACACTCGCCTCTCCCCTACCCCGGTCACTGCCACCACAAATTCTTCTTACCCATTGGGCCAAGGAGAAGATCTCCTCAGCAGTCTCAAGATCGGTTTTAGACAGCCACTTGAGCTCGCAGGCAGCACCTAACTCAGGATAGTCAGTGCTAGCTTGGCGAAGTTCATCGATAACGAATCCGGTTGTCCAGCAGTCCCATTCATCAAGCAGATCTTCAAGGACATCCAAACGGTCTGTTCGAGCGAACTGGCTCAGGCACATTGTGTCAAGCACCAGTGCTCGCCGCCCGGCCGTTGCGCCTGAGGTCACGGCGCGATCTCCGGCTCGTCCCGTATCGGCAAGTCCTGCTCGGTTATCTGGCCATGCATCAAGGCGCCTGCCCGGGCACCCGTGATAAGGTGCTGTCGCCACGCCTCAATAACTGCCTGAGCAAAACTGGGTGGCACGAGCTCGTCGTCCAAGTCTGGCTGTGGTGTCCACCCGACAGCTTCCTTGAACTCAGCAAGAGTCGGGTTCGAGGCACTCCACTGCCGTCGCGTATTTGGTGAGATCGCATCTGCCAGCTCCGCCTGGCGTAGCGCTAGCGACCAGGAAGTGCGATAACGGGCAGCCAACTCAACGACGTGCTTTCTTTGCATCGGCAGATCAATTGCATTAGCATTAGCGAACGCCATTATCGCCGTTACTGGCAAGAGAAACTCGGCGGCAAACGCATCAACCAGCGCCTCCCGCTCCGCACGGGACGCGTGAAGCCCGAGATCACTCGAATACTCATCGCCAAGAACCAGGTGACCAAGCTCATGGGCAGCGGTCGCCCGGCGTCGCCCTGGATCGGGATAGCGGCTGACCACAGCGACGGCCACATCGCCGTCAACCACGGATGCTCCCTCGCCTTGGACGTCGGTCACGAGAAGCAACTGGCCAGCACGTTCACAGACTGCTGCCATGCTACCAATAGGCTCATTTCCCAAATCCAGCCGATCTCGTAACCAGCGAGCTGCTTCTCGTGCGTCGTGCTCAGATGACACGCGGTTTGGATAAATCAGGCATTCACGTGGACTGAGCGTGCCGAGGTCTACCAGCTGGCGCACCTCCCGCAGCCACTCAGTGAGCACAATCTCCATCCGTTGCGACTGACGGGTAATGGTCGTATCCGTGTCCTCGGTCAGAGGCGCTGACCGGTGCGAAATCACCCTGGGCTGTGGCTGGATGAGGTAATCGAGCGACACGCCAAGCTTGGAGGACAAGCGGACAAGCTCGATAGCATTTATCCTCCGCTTCCCTAACTCAATCTTGGCGATCATCGTCCTATCGAGGCCAACAGCCTGCGCGAGATCGCTCTGCGAGAGCCCCAACGACAGGCGAGCCTGCCGGACTCGCTCCCCGATCGCGTCCCACGCCAACTCCTTCGTCATGGTGCGATAATCGCACAGCTGGGTTGGCGGTTCAGAAGATTCGGCGAGACTGAGCAAGCCAGCCCACCTCGACGTCGAAACGCCGGAGACGTTCCGCGCATCCCAACACCCGCCCAGGCACGCCACTGGCTCTGTTCGCATAGCAAGAATCAGGCAAATCAGACTTTTCATTCAAACTGGGCCACTAACAGCACCAAGGTGGAAGAAGCTCACGTCGAGGACGTGTCATCGCTTCCTGAGCTTGTCCGGCAGCGGCTTGGTGTGCAGGACCACCAGCTCGCGGTTCGCCCGGGTCAACGCCGTGTAGAGCAGGCCGTGCCGGCCGAGGTTCTGCGGGAAATCCGCCGGCTCGACCACAATGACCGCGTCGAATTCCAGCCCTCGCGCGACGTTTGGGTGGGCGACCGTCACCTCGCCGTGCTCCGCGTGCTGCCACACCACGGTGTCACCGCCCGCTTTCCCCCAGCCCTCGCGACGGAGCGCGGCTTGCACCTCCGTCGGCTTCATCGTGATGATCGCGACAGTCCCTGTCGGATACGCATGCCGCAGACGATGGAGCTGACGGATGAGGGCCGCGTCGAGACCAGATTGACACTTCTCAACCACCGGCTCCGGCCCGTCCTCTTGCAGGGCCCGCACGCTCCGCTGCGCTGCGGGCAACAGGCGATTAGCGAAGCGCAGGATCGGACGGGTCGACCGATAACCGCGGTCGAGCCGGCAGATCGGTGGGTCGCCGTAAGGAATGGCGAGCAGCTCGAACACCTGCTTCCACGACCCGAAGGTGTGGTCGGAGCGCCGCTGGTTGAGGTCTCCGATGATGGTCCAGGCGTGAGCCTCGTTGATCGTTGCGAGCAGCATCCACTCCAGCGGGGTCACGTCCTGGGCCTCATCGACGATGATGTGCTCGATGCCTATGAGATCGGGATGTTTGGCAATCTCCCACTGGATGGTCGCGAGCAACGATAGATGTGCGTAGCGCGTACGCGGATCCGTGATCGGTGGCAGCGCCCACAAATACTCCGCCCACTCCGGGTCCCGGGTGAGCGGGTGGTCACCGCTGCCGTTACGACGGAGGTACTCGTAGACCTCGTCGACTTTGAGAGGGGTGACGTCTCCGCTCTTCAACCTCTCACGAGCAACGCGCAGACGCGCCACCGCCGCCCGCGCAAAGAGGGCGAGCTCCGCGGCAGCGTCCCGCCAGCACTGGGACACCGGGGTGATGGGGGCAGGGCTCAGCCGGAGGATGGTCCGCATCAGCGCAGGCAGGTCGAGCACCATCACCCGGTCCGAGCTGCCGGTGAGCCGGTCGACCACCGTTTGCACATGTCGCGAGTAGCTATCGGTAGGTCCCACCAGGAGGACCTTGCCGTCGAGGCTGTTCTCCGGCGGGGTGTCGTCACTGATGAGGTACGCCGCCCGGTGCGATGCGATGATCGTCTTGCCGGTGCCGGGTTAACCCTCGATCACGATGCTGTCCATCGCCGGCACGGTGACCAAGTCGTACTGGTCCGGTTGCAGCGTGGCGAGCACCGGGGCGAGCCTCTTCCCGCGCGGGGCGGCGAGCCGCGCCCTCAGCAGCTCCTCCGCGCGCGCAACGACGACTGTGCGGAGCCCGAGGCCCGACGCGGCGCAGGATCGGTGGAGGTTGGTTGGCGTGGGGCTGGCACCCGCGGCACATCGGTCGTCGCTAGCAGCGCGGCGCCGTTCGCGAGCGCGCTCGGCGGCGCTGACGTTGCAGCCCTAGCCGCCACCGAGGGTCGGGGAGGAGTCATGCGGGACGGCTCGGGGAAACGCGGTGCGTTGCGGCGCTGCGGCGCGGCCGGGATGGTGAGCGGCCGTTTTCGGAACGGCGACGCGGGTAGCTCATCCCCGATTCGCTCCTCCTGGAAATCGACGATGTCGTCACCCTGATGCTCGAAGGTGCGGATAGCTGCCACTTCGTCACACAGCTCGTGGTGACGCGAGCCGCGGAAGAAGGTACAGGCGACCGGGGCCGCCCAGCTGAAGACGTAGACACCGTCGAACTCGGCGTATCGGTCTCCGATGTAGAAGTCTTGGTGCCCGTCGAGAATCTCCGTGTTCGGCCGGCGAAGCGCGACCCTGCCGACAAGCGTCCCCGACTCGTGAGGCGTGTCGTAAGGCAACCCGGTTCGCGTCCAAAGATTGTTGCGGGACGCCTCCGCAAGGAAGGATCGGCGGTTCTTCTCGTTTAGCGCACGGCGGTAGCGCCGTTGCGCGGTCCGCTCATCTTCGAGATCGAGCTTTTTCGTGTCCACCCTTGATCATCCCTGGATCTGGACAACGCACGCGGCGAGCGGCTGCAGCCGGATCTCGGGTTGCTTCGCGCTTTCGATGTGCTTGCGCAGCGCGTCGTACTTCTCCTGCGCGAGGCGCGCTTGGCGCTCGAACAAGTCGATGCTTCTCGGCCCGCGGCCACGGGACCGCGCAGTCTCAATACGCTGCTGGATAGCCGCTAGCTTCCGCTCGTGTTGGGATTGAACGGTCAGCAGCCGAGCTCCCGGAGCGCTTCGAACTCCGCGTCGCGGCGCATCTGCTCCTCGTGGTGCCGCATGTGCAGGTAATGCATTGCCCGCTCCGCGAGCTTGCTGAGTCGCTCGATGGAAGGAAGTGGTGCGTCGCGGAGTCTCCCCTCGGCCAGTGCGGCTAGCAGGGCATCGACCGGCCCCTCGCCCGCGTCACGCCCGCTTTCGGTGACCGCGGTACCCCAAATCTCGTCACCTCGCGTGAACATTGCCGTGTTGTGGGAGGTTTCCGCCACCGCGAGGACGACCACGTACGTGCCGGGGGCAACCTTGCCGGGATCCGCGCTGATTCGTAGCGACGCGAACCGGGCCTGCCGATGGGCAGGGACTGCCGCCGCGGCCATGGCAAGCGGGCTGGTCGCGGTAAGCAGCGTCCCACCGTGAGCGCGGGCATACTCCTGGTCGAGCACCAGCGTGATCGGCCATTCGTGGCGCAGCCGCGATGAGATCGGCCGGATCTCAGAGCTTGAGCGGCGCGCTGACCGGGCGAGCTCGTCCACCCGAGCCGCCATTGCCGCGTTTCCCCGCAGCTCCAAGGTGCGCCCATCCGGCGCGATCGTCACGCCAGGCGCGCCATCAATACGCGCCCAGTCGTCAAGCAGCAGGGCCAGTTCGCGCTGACCGATGTAGCGGCCGGTACGCACCAGCTCGTCCTCGAGACCAGCGACGTCGACGTCGTTGCTCATGAGCAGCGCAGCTGAGGCGTCGGTGACGTCGCGCAAGCCGGCACGATGCTCTTCGATGGCGGTTAGCGCCTCGTGCAGCTTCTGTTCCAGCTGCTCCTTGGTCAGCGTGAAGTCGAAGCCAGCCTGCAGCATCTTCGGCGCGTAGGCGGAGATTATGGGCTCGAGCTCACCAATCGATGACTCGAAAATCTTGATGCGGTCAAGGAGGCGCACGAGGATCCGCTCGTCGATTGTCTCCTCGTTGATGAAGTTGATGACGAGGATCGCTTCTTCTTTCTGCCCAATCCGATCGATTCGACCGATGCGCTGCTCAATCTCCATCGGGTTCCACGGCAGGTCGTAATTGATTACTGCCGAACAGAACTCGAAGTCGAGACCTTCACTCGCCACCCGATTGGCGAACACGAAGTCGTAACCCCCAGCGCGGAAGTCGGCCATGATGCGACGCCGATCCTCGCGGCTGACGTCCCCATGCAGGACCGCGACCTTGAACTCGGCGCTGAGACGGTTGACGAGATACGCAAGGGTCGGGCGGGAGTGGGTGAACAACAGCGCCCGTCGGCCCTGCCGATGCAGCTCCCACAGCACATCCCGCAGGGCGTCGAACTTGGTGTCCACATGCTCGGGCAGTCGCCGAGCGGCTTCCACGAGCTCAGGATGCGGATCGATCCACCGGGTCAAGTCACTGGCCGCGGCAACGTCCTCTTCCCGCGCATCTGCGTCGGTGAGTTCACCTACGGACCGCGGGTTCAGCACCATCTGGCGCGCCACCGGCAGACATGCGCTGGCTAGCCGCAGCGGCATCTGCATCGCGAAGTAGAGCGGGCTCCCCATCGCCGCCGCTCGTCGCCGGCACCACTCGAGATACTCCTGGTAGAAGGCCGACTCCTCCGGCGTCCACTCGACGGCTTGCCGCTCCTCGACCCGTTTGGCCTTACGGTCGTCGACCTCAACCTTCTTGGTCCGCGTAGTGACCGCGGACAGGGTGTTGAGCCCAGCGAGGTAGCGTTTGGCGACGACGACGTCGCGAGGCGTCAGGTCGTCCTTGGCGAGCACCTCGCGCAGGAGCGCGAAGTCTGGCCGCTGCATGAGAGTACGGCCGAGCTGACAATTCTCGAGCTCGTCGAGCTGGACGAGGAGTTCTCGGCCTCGGACTCCCTTCTCGCTCAGGCGAGCGGCGACCGCGTTGATGACTCGGTTTGGTTCGAGCCGCAACTGCAAGTCGTCGAGGCTGCCGATGTCCTCGGGGACGAGAAGTTCAAGGAGGTTGAGCAGGTCCTGCTCGCCGAGGTTGATCGGCGTCGCGGTGAGGAAGACCAGGTTCGCCGCCCACTCCGCGAGCAGTGCACCAAGCGCGTAGCTCTTGGTGTCGCTGTTACGCATAGCGTGCGCTTCGTCAACGATCACCAAGTCAAACTCCGGAGGTAGCGCGGCCAGCTCCTTCAAGCCGTCCCACTTGCGCAGCCGCTCCAGGCTGCAGATGTAGGCGAAGCGGCCGGGCAGCCGGTTTTGCTGGTGACGTTCGAGGAACGATCCGAGGCCCCGGGTGTCGAGCTCCGTGAGCTCAAACCCGAAGCGCTGCTCCATCTCCTCTTTCCACTTGCCCACCAGGCTCGACGGACACACCACCAGCACCCGATTAGCCTCGCTACGCGCCTCCAGCTCTGTCCAAATGAGACCTGCCTCAATCGTTTTACCGAGACCAACCTCATCGGCGATGAGCAGCCGCGCCTTGCCGGTTTGCAATAGCTTGAGCACCGGCTTGAACTGGTACGGCCGAAACACGGTACGGGTGGCGCGGAAGGAATAGAGCGTGTTGGCAAACTTTCCGAGCAACTTGGCTCGAGTCAGCGTCGCGCTAAATCGACTCGCCGGAGTGGGCTCGTAGGTGACCCATGACGCCGGACCTTCAATGTCTGGAACGGGCCGCAGTTTTGACTCCACAACGGTTTGCTGCCGCCCGTCCACCCGCACGGTGTACGACCAGCCGTGCATGAAGAACTCACGGTCACGCACCACCACGTCCACCCCGCCGGACTCGGTGATGGCGACGTCGTTGATGGCAAAGCGTGGCGGGGGAACACACGTGGCCCTATGCCACAGCTCTTCGGCCCACGCCAAGGCGGCACGCAGGGGATGCTCGGCGTCAAGGTCGTCGGGCGACTCCACCATAGCGCCCCCCGGCGGTGCGCCAGTCGCCACCTGCATGAGGAGTGAGCCGCCGTCAACCCCGTGGAACCAGTAGATGCCCTCCGGAAGCTCCACATCTGGCTGCCAGAGCACCCAGCACTCGCTCACATGGTCGATGAGCGACCGCACCGGCATGTCGATGACAAGCGCACGTGTGAAAGGACCGTACTCAAGAGCCGTGTCGATCCGCACGCTATCGGGGAAGTAGCCGAACGTCACTCCGTGTGGCGAGGTCGCGGGCGTCATTGCTCGGGTGCTCCACGGAAAACTCGAGACAGAAAACGGCCAAGAGCCTGGTCATGGTGTGCGACGTGGCCTGCCAAACCGCTGACAGCTGTAGCAGGGCTACCACACCGTCGGCACAAGGTTGCATCCCGGCTTACGCAGCGCGACGTAGTCGACCAACCAAGTCCAATATGGGCCCTCGGTTCGCTCCATCGGCAAGCGAGCCAGGCGCGTCCCTTGTTCTACCGCGCGGACCTCATGTGCGGTGCTACCCGTCAAGCCAGTGCCCGCTACACCGATCGGCACATTGACTCCCTCGGATAGCTAGGCCTCCCTCAGTCGTTCGGCATACCGGAATGTCATTCGCGCCATGCCAACACAAGAACATTCATCCAAATCAGGCGGGCTGATCCCCTTAGGACCTTCGTGGCAAGTCCACCGAAAGCAGTCGATAATCCAGAGCTCAGTCCTCCCACGCCGCGGCTCCAAGCTGCCCGACCTCGGCTCGCTTACCAGATGAAACCTTCTACCTACGGTCCGCTAGTCCCGGGTGACAGGACCGTCCTAGAGACGTATATTCGTCGACGCACGGCTGTAGCCGCCGCCATATCAGCAACGGGTGAGGGAACGCGATCACCCTCCGACTTCCCGAAGCGCTCCAAACCCCAGATGACAGCCAGGCCATCAGTTTGCTCCGCAGGTACTTCGGTCGAGAGGACTACCTGGGCAGGGGCTGTGCCGAGGGCGCGTACTTCGACACGTAGGCTATAAAGCGAACTTGTCGCGGGCAAAGCGTCACCAATGGACGCCTTCGCCCTTGTCACGCCATACGTCACCGCGGCGAATCAACTCAATCGGGATCATGCGCATAGCTGGGCTCCATACCTCTTGCCGTCCTCCCAGTAGGCGACCGTCCCGCCGGCACCGATGATCCGAATGTAGCGAAGTACCGGCGAGCAAACTAGAGTGTCCAAACACGACCTTATTCCACCGCCAGACCGGAGAAGGGGGACAATGCTTGCAGACCACACGCGGACCACTTCGAGCCCTGGACGCCAACCGAGCGATCACTAAGAGGTACTTCAGGCCAATCGATAGCCGATCCAGCTGCAGTTGAGTTCATTTTTGTCCATGCCATTTCAGCGGACAGGTTGCATATCGCTAGATGATCAGGCCGACACGTGCACCAACACCCCTCGCCGCGCCCGGCTGAGCCCAGAATCCAGCCTACGGACCAGGAATATCTACTCCAGAGGACCATATTCCGGACATGCAGTAATCAAGGACTACGAGCTGGCAGACCGCCTGTTGAGTGGCATTGGGGAACAGCTTGACATCCCTGGTGGCGGCGACTGGGTTAGCGAACGAAATCAGGAGTCAGTCAAACGTGTGAAGAATTGGTTGCGCCCCGCCTTCGAGGAGCGCGACGATACCGAAGATTCCGGCCGATATGACTTGGCGAGCGAATTCGAAACCTTGTTGACAAACTCTCTCGTAGAGCAACAGATTTTCAAGTGCAAGCAGGGATTTTACACTCTTGGCGAAAACCGTCGCTTCGATGACAATTGATTCGACAAGATTTGTCTTTCTCGCGCATGCGGGGTAATCCAGCAGACGACGTCGTAGTGCTCGAACAGCTCCTCGTGTTCCCCGCGCCTCCTGGGATGGTCCCCTAACCCGGAGGGGGAGCCCGTAGTTCTGGGGGTATTCCCCGCACGTTGCGGGGGATGGTTCCTCTGCGCAACCGCGGCGCGCGGCACCTCAGCTGGCTGTACCAGTGGCTGTACCGCCATGACAACATAAGCCCAGGCCACAGGCGATCATGCCTGTGACCTGGGCTCATCTGCTGTGCGCCGCCAGGGACTCGAACCCCGAACCCGCGGATTAAGAGTCCGCTGCTCTACCCATTGAGCTAGCGGCGCGCGCCAGCAACGGGGGCAACACTAGCACGCCACCCGGCTTGCACTCCAATCGGGCCTCCCCGATTGGTCCCCCCGCGGCTCATCCCCGTGGTCGCCGCGCCTCCCACGACCGGCGCCATCAGGACCACCAGCCAGGTCCACCAGCCGCGACACCAGCACCGAAAGTAGCTCACATTCGGCCGATAGGGCACCATGTCGTCCAGATTTCAAGATCGGAGACGGGATGGGCACGATCAGGTACGTCGGTGTGCTGGCGGGCGCGCTGGCCGCGGTCACCTCCCTCGCGCTCAGTGGCTGCGGGCGTGCCGGTGGGACGGACACGGCGCTCTTCGTCCCCGCCGCGAGCCCGAGCGCGACGGCGTCGACGACGCCAGCGGAGATCACCATCACGCCAGCGCACGGCGCCACGGACGTCCCCGCCAGCGCGGAGATCACCGCCAGCGCGCGCGGCGCGACGATCACCACGGTGAGCGTGGCCGAGGTGGGCGGCCGCGCCGTCTCCGGCCGGTGGCGCGACGACCGCTCCTCCTGGGTGCCGGACACCCCGCTCAAGTACGACACGCGGTACGTGGCGACCGTGACCGCGACCAGCGACAGCGGCGAGACCGTCACCAAGACCGCCACGTTCCGCACGATGGGCAAGCCGTCGTCGTTCACCGGCACGGGCCTCTACCTCTTCGACGGCGGCGTCTACGGCGTGGCGATGCCGGTCGTGGTGGAGTTCCACCCAGGGGTGCCGAAGAAGTACCGCGCCTCGGTGCAGAAGCGGCTCTTCGTCGAGACGGATCCCCCGCAGCCGGGGACGTGGCACTGGCTCGACGACGGCACCCAGGCGTACTACCGGGCGCCGGAGTTCTGGAAGCCCGGCACGACGCTCTCGGTCCGGATCGCGGTGGGTGGCCACCCCACCGGGCCGGGCCGCTACGGCGACACCGACCGCTCGGCCACCGCGCAGATCGGCGAGAAGCTCGTCATGGTCGTCGACAACAAGACCAAATCGATGCAGGTCTTCAAGGACGACAAGCTGGTGCGCACGATGCCGGTGAGCCTCGGCGCGCCGCGGACGCCATCGTCCAGCGGCACGATGGTCGTGATGGAGAAGCTCCGCAAGACGGTCTTCGACACCTACGACGAGCTAGGCCCCGAGGAGGGCTACCGCATCGACATCGAGTACGCCCAGCGCCTGACCTGGGGCGGAGAATTCATCCACTCAGCCCCCTGGTCCGTCGCCGACCAAGGCGTCCGCAACGTCTCCCACGGCTGCGTCAACCTCTCCCCC
>DATCMA010000059.1:0-30914 GCA_036563645.1 Micromonospora sp. | reverse complement strand
GCGCGCCCGAAGGGATTCGAACCCCTAACCTTCTGATCCGTAGTCAGATGCTCTATCCGTTGAGCTACGGGCGCAGTTCGAGGCCAGTGTACACACACTGGCCACTGAGCGGAGACTCCGGGATTCGAACCCGGGAGGGGCCGTTAGGCCCCAACCGCATTAGCAGTGCGGCGCCATAGACCAGACTAGGCGAAGTCTCCTTCAGCGGTTGTAGTCCGCTGCTGCTCGAGGATACCCCGCCTAGCGCGGGGAGGGCAAAAGCCTTGGCCTCGACCAGCGCGTGCGTCGGCGGGCCAGAGACCCGCGGGTCCGGACATACTGCCCGCTCACCAGGGTCAACGTCTCCGCGAACTCCGGCATTCCCGTCCCCGCGCCGCTCCTCCGCCGGCCGTGAGACGCCACACATGCCCGCCGTACCCCCGCATGCCGCGCCTGTCGCCATGCCCCCGCTGACGAAGCCTCTGCCGACGAAGCCGACGAAAGATCCCGGCGCGGAAGCGGTTACCTCGATCACCCCCGGCCCGACTCGTGTCCGATCTCACCCCAACCAGTCCAGTTCTCGCCCGAACCCCCGAGCCGACGTGATCGTTCTGGTGTGGCGCCGAATCGGCGATCGTGCCTGCCTAGAAAAAGAGACAACGACGATTAGGCTGCGGAGCATGGAGGAGGTCCCCCTCGACAGCCCGGCCACACCGCGCATGGCTCCCGCCGTACTCTTCCAACCTCCCACACCTGTGCCCGAGGAGAAGCCGGCCGAAGCCTCCCCTCGCCGCAGCGCGACGTCGAGCGGCTCGGCGCGCACTGGAGAACAGCCCGCCGACACGCCTCCGGCCGCGCCCGCGTCTGATGACACCCGCACGTCCGCGTCGCACGAGACGTCCGCCGCACCACCGGACTCCCCCGCGGCGGATACCTCCTCGGAGGCCGCCACGCGCGCGAAGCGGACGCGCGCCAAGAAGGCCACCACATCGGGCGCCAAGAAGGCCACCACATCGTCGGCGAGAACCCGCGCCGGGAAACGGACCGCCTCCGCTACGACGACGACCGCAGCGTCGGCCGAGGCGGGCACGACAACCACGGCGGACACCGCGCGCCGCACGCGAGCCACCGCGACCGGGACATCCCCGAGCGCCAGGAAGACCACGAGCCGGCGGCGAGCGACCTCGCCCGCTCCGAGGGCCGTACCGGCACCTCTGCCTCGGCTGCTCGACCACGCCGCGTACGCCCCGGAGCTGCTGGCGCTCGCGGCGGTCCGCACCCTCGGGCCGCTGGCCGAGGCCTGGGCCGAGCAGATCCGCGCCGCCTACCCGGAGGCGACCCCCGACGGGCTCGCCCGACTCGCCACCCAGCGCGTCCTGCGGCTGTCCCGCGCCGGTGGGGCGCTCGCGGCGGTCACCGGCCCGCTCGCCCCGCTCGCTGGCCTGGCGGCGGCCGCCTGGACGCAGGCTGCCCTGGTGCTGCACCTCGCCGCCGCCTACGGGCACGACCCGCGTCACCCCAATCGGGCCGTGGAGCTGCTGGTGCTCACCCAGGTGCACCCCGATGAGGAGAGCGCCCGGACGGCGCTGGACGCCGCGGTGCGGGCGCCGCGCCCGGGGGACCGGTCGCTCGCCACGGCCGTGGGGCGGGTGTGGCGGCTGGCCACCCCGTTCGTCGGGCCGACCAGGGGGTGGCTGGTGTCGCGGTTGGCGCGACGGGTGGTGCCGGGGGCCGCGGCGGTGCTCGCCGCGGCGTCGACCCACGCGGCGGCCGAACGGGTGGCGGCTCGCGCCATCGCCCGCTACCGCGGGGCTGCCTAGCGGCCCGGGGCCCCGACCGCGAAGATCACCACGCGGCACGCCGGATCACTGACGGCCGGACCCACCCGGGGTCGCGCGAGGTCTCCCCGCGCCGCCCGCGCTAGAGCCAGCTGAACCAGCTGCGGGGCAGGAGGGCGTAGCCGACGAAGGCCACGACGTCGAGCAGGGTGTGCGCGACGACCAGCGGCATCACCCGCCGGGTCCGCAGGAAGAACAGCCCGAAGACCACGCCCATGATCGCGTTGCCGATGAACGACCCGAAGCCCTGGTACAGGTGGTAGCTGCCGCGCAGGATCGCGGTGGCCGCGAGGACGCCGGTCTGCCGCCAGCCGAGGTCGTGGAGGCGGGTCATGAGGTAACCGACCACCACGACCTCTTCGAGGACGGCGTTCTGCATGGCCGAGAGGATGAGCACCGGCACGGCCCACCAGATGTCCGGTAACGCCGCGGGGACGACGGTGGCGTTGATGCCGAGCCGGGCGGCGAGCCAAAACAGCCCGAGCCCGGGCAGGCCGATACCGGCGGCGAGCAGCGCGCCCCACGCGAGGTCGAAGCCGGGGCGGCGGGCGTCGAAGCCGAGCCGGTGCCGCGCGCCGGCCTGCTCCCGGTTGAGCAGGTGGAGGGCGAGCAGCACGGGTACGAGTGCGAAGAAGATCCCGAGGAGCTGGTAGGTGAGGTCGAGCAGCGGGCGGGGCGAGCGCGAGGCATTGAGGGTGGCGGTCTGCTCGGCGAGGGGGACCTCGGCGGTCAGCCGGGCGATGAGCGTGACCGCCGCGTAGATCGCCGACTGGCCGAGGGAGACGCCGAGGACCAGGAGCAGCTCGTTGCGGTACGTCCGCCGCAGCGGTGTGGTGCCGAGGTCGACCGTCACGGCGACCACTCTGCCTGACGGGCCCGTCCACGGGGTAGGTGGGTGCGGGTGGATCACGCTCGCGCGGCGGGGCGTCCTCCGCGGACGGGTCATCCGCGGGCAGGGCGGGTGTCATCGCGGGCCCACAAGGGGGATGTCAACACTCAGACAAAGTGAACACGAGTCGCACTCCGTGTCCGACGGCCGTGGGGGCGATGCGCGACCCTTACCGTCGCGTGCGTCGCGCATGACGACACACACCCACCGATATCGACCCACCGATCCCTGCCGACCTATCGCGCGTCACGCCGGCACGACGCCGCGTACCCACCAGCAAGAGGGCGTCCATGGACAACGTGTCGCATCTGCTCAAGGAAAGCTGGGCTCTTGTCGAGGAGCACCAGGACGACGTTGTTGACTATCTCTACGCGCACCTGTTCATTTCCCACCCGGAGCTGCGCGCCCTGTTCCCCGCACGGATGGACGCGCAGCGGGAACATCTCATTAGGGCGATCGTCACGTCGATCCAGATCATCGACAGCCCGGAGCAGTTCGACGAGTACCTGCGCACCCTGGGCCGCCACCACCGCAAGTTCCTCGTCGAACCCCACCACTACGACCTCATGCGGGAGGCGCTCATCGCGGCGCTGCGGGAGTACGCGGGTGAGCGGTGGAGCCCGGTGTACGAGGAGGCGTGGCGTGAGGCGTACGACATGATGGCCGAGCGGATGCGGGCCGCCGCGGATGAGGAGTCCGAGCCCCCCTTCTGGGAGGCGGTCGTGGTCACCCACGAGCGGCGCACCCCGGACATCGCGGTTCTCACGTGTCGTCCGCTGGAATTCCCGCTCCGCTACCAGGCCGGGCAGTACGTGAGCGTGGAGGTGCCCCGCTATCGGCCGCGGGAGTGGCGCCCGTACTCGATCGCGAACGCGCCACGCGAGGACAACATCCTCGAGTTCCACGTCCGCGCCATCGGCGCGGGGTGGGTCTCGGGCGCCCTGGTGCGCCGCGTCCAGCCGGGTGATCTCATCCGGATCGCCGCCCCCATGGGCTCGATGACCCTCGACCACTCGTCCACTCGGGACATCGTCTGCGTCGCGGGCGGCACCGGGCTCGCGCCCATCAAGGCGCTCGTCGAGGAACTCACCCGATACAACCGGACCCGCTGGGTGCACGTCTTCGTCGGCGCCCGGCATCGGAGCGACCTCTACGACCTGGAGGCGCTCATCGAGCTGGCCGCCCAGTATCCGTGGCTGACGATCGTCCCCGCGTGCAGCGACGATCCGGACTTCGCCGGCGAGCAGGGGCTCATCTCCGACGTGGTGGCCCGATACGGGCCGTGGGACGAGCACGACTTCTACGTCTCTGGCCCGCCGGCGATGGTCAAAGCCACGCTGCGCACGCTCGCTGAGCTCCAGGTGCCAGCGACCCGCATCGCCTACGACCCGCTCCCCGACGAGTGATCGGCGGCGCGGTCAGCAGTAGCTCCAGGCTTGACCGGTCTCGTGGTACTCCTCGATCGGCACCAACGGCTCCCCGTCGGGCATCCGGTCGGTGTAGAGCCGGCCTTCCAGGTGGTCGATCTCGTGGGCGACGAGTCGGGCCATCGCGCGGTCGAAGGTGGTGATGACCCGGCTTCCGTCCATAAGAGAGTGTTCAACGTGGATGCGAAGCGGCCGGCGCACTCGTCCTCGGACGTCGAAGAAGGACAGGCACCCTTCGTACTGCTCGTCGGTGTCCAGTGACGCGTCGACGATCCGAGGGTTGAGCAGTACGACGGGCTCCGCGGTGGGATCAGGCGGACGCACCACAGCGGCGGCCCAGGAGAGTCCGAGCTGCGGCGCGGCGAGCCCGACGCCCTTGCTGAAGTGGTGAATCTCGTCGACCCGGGCGAGCGCGTCGCGCAACTGGGCCACAACCTCCAGCGCCACCGCCTCCTCGCTGGGCAGGTCGAATTCCCGCGCCCGTTGGTGCAGCACCTCCGCCCCGCGCTGGACGATGCCCGCCGCCCGCATCCGGTCGCTGGCCCGGAGGGAGGCGAGGTCGGACTCCTCCCCGTCCCGCCCACGGAAATGCCACTCCATGCGGTAGCGCGTGTTGAGGGGCGGAGCCTCAGTCGACCACTCGAAGATCGCGCGTCCGTCTTCGTCGCGCCGGTTGAGCGGGGTCCGCAGCGGGGTGTCACCGGCGAAGAGGGAGCTTTCGACGCCCCAGACGTGGGGCTTGAGGGTGACCGGGAAGTCCAGCCGCACCGTGAGCCGGCGGGTGGGCAAGCGGATCGCCCGCTGGAACCACGGTCCCCACTTCTCCTCACCGACGGTGTACGAGTATTCGATCTCCGCGCGCCGTCCCGGGTAGAGCGGGAACTGCCCACGGGAGTTCTGAAAGAGCAGCCACACCTCTTTGACCGCGTCCCGATCCTGCTTGGTGCGCCAATCCATGGGTTCGCGGCTCTCGGCGCCACCGCAGTACGCCGTCAGCCCCAGCTCGCGGTAGCTGAGGGGGTGTTTGCGGTGGTGGCGGTTGGACCGCTCCGGGTCGTTGGGGTAGCGGTCGACCGCGATGCGGATGAGGTAGCGGGTGACGGGCTCGGTGCCGGCGTTGTAGAGGGTGCGCCGCACCGTGCTGCGGTAGGCCCCGTCGCGGTACGACAGGGTGGCCTCTTCCCGCTCCACGATCAATCCGGCGTGGGGTGGCAGCCAGTGGTTCGAGGAGGATTCCCGGTGCGGCTGCCCGCCGTGCATGCGCCGCAGTTCGTCGTACTCCTGGAAGCGCTGCCAGATCGCGCCGCCGGCGGCGAGGACGGCCTCGGCGCGCCGGGCGAAGTCCTCGGTCGGGCGGTGCCGCCGTCCTTCGATGTGGCTCACGTACGACGGGTCGAATCCCATGCGGGCGGCGAGCTGCTTCTTGGTCATGCCTCGCTCGATCCGCCGCTGGGTGAGTTCGGCCGCGAAGCTGTCGGCAGCCCGTTCGATGGGCGACGTCGTCATCACGTGTCCCTCAGGCCGGGACTTTCAGTGTGCGTGCCCGATTCGGCATCCGGGCTGAACTGGCACATTAACGACGTATCGCTTGACAAAATTCGAATCTTCATTCACAATTAGCAATACGATTGGGTTACGGTTACCCACCGCATCGCTACGCTCTGCGCACTCTTCTGTTCGGCGCGTTATCAGCTCAGCGATTCGGGTATCCCCGCGACACCCGGCCGGTGGCCCCGTGTCGCCTCCCGTGCCATCCCCCATCCGACCTGGCCAATCTCGGCACGGCGCCCGACGTGACGCGGGTAACCTTCTTCCTCAGCCACTAGTTAGGTAAGGCTAAGCAAGCTAAGGTCTGCCTTAGCTAGTGAGCGGGAGGAGGGTTCTCGAGGTGGCAGCGATGCGACGCGGGGCACATCGACCGGAGCAGGTTACCTCGGGCGCGACGTCGGTGGGTGCCGCCAAGTGATCGCATCCGTCAGCACTCCTCAGCTCGAGCAGACCGACACGCGGTTCGCGCCGATCAGCGCGAGCCTCCGCGCGATCTTCGGCACGGACCAAGTGGGCGGTCTCGTCCCCGGTCTCGTCGTCGACGACGACCGCGGCTGGATCCCGGCGACCCACCTCATCGAGGGTCCCCTGCTCGCCACGCTCCTCAAGACCGTCGAGGAACGCTGGCAGGCCGCCCCGCACGTGGCCGCCGCGCTGACCTGGAAGCTCTACGCGTACTGGTTGGCGCTGCCCGCGGCGCTCGGCTGGGCGTCCGCGCGCCGGGTCCCCCTCGCCACCCCCGAGGACGTGCTGCTCAGCCTCGACGGCGAACTCTCCGTGATCACACTCGGCTTCCGTCGCTCGATCCGCGTCGCAACCCTGCCGACCGACCCGCTGGCGCTCGCCCACCCCTCCGAGGTGCTAGTCGTCGCCGACGACGCCGAGCTGTTGCGGGTCTTCCGCGACAGCCTCCTCGACCAGCACATCGCCCCGCTCGTGGAGGCGACCCGGCGGCTGGTCCGTATCGGTCCGCGCACCCTGCTCGGCGCGCTCGCCTCCGGCATCGCGTACGGGCTGATCTACGCCGCGGACGTGCTGCCGGGCTCGATTCAGCAGACCATCACCACCCTGCTCACCGCGCTCGGCGTTGAGGACCTCGTCGAGCTCGTGCCGGGCCCTGACGGCACGCTCACCGTGCAGCGGCGGACCTGCTGCCTGGCCTTCACGCTCCCCGAGCCCAAGGTCTGCCCCGGCTGCTGCGTGAAAAAGGCGGCCGACCGGGCGGCGATCGCGTAACAAGTCCTGCTGCCGCGCCCCGCTCACCCCGGCTGTGGGCCGGCCGGGCCCGGTCAATCGGCGAGCAACGGGCGGACGTCCCACACCCAGGCGCCGCCGATCCACTGCGGCTGGATGCCGGTGAGCTCGGTCATCGTCTTTCGATACACCGCGTCGTGCTTCTGCGGGGCGAGCACCACCACCGCCGCGCGCCAGTAGCGGAGGTCGTCGCGCGCCTGCACCCGCATCCCGGGCGTGATCGGCGGGGCGGTGCCGGTGCGCTGGATCGTGCCGATGAGCGTCGCGGTCGGCCGGGCAGGCGGGCTGAAGCTCGCCGTCCGGTCATGGGGCCGACGGGGATCGCGGCGCGGCCCGAGGAAGTATCCGCGCGGGATCGCCATCTCCAGTCGGGTCATCGCCGACCAGCGCAGGGGATCCGAATAGGACAGTGACGGGAGCGGCAACGTGCAGACGCTCTGCCCCTCCCCCACGTACTGCTTCCACATGCCGGCGGTGATGAACTCCGGCGTCGTGGGGAGCTTGACGCTCGGCAACGGGGTTGGGGCGATCGGCACCAACGCCATGGCGAACCCGGTGGCGGCGGCCGCGCGGATGCCCCGGGACAGGTCGCGGTGGCGACCGGCCAGCTCGCTCACCCGCGTCCAGGCGATCGCGAGGAGCAGCCCCACCACCGGAGCGATCTCCATAGCCCATCGCGTCGGCACCACCGAGTGGAGCACCGGCATGTTGACCATCAGCCGCCACACGAAGGGAATGCCGGTCTCCTGCCCACGGAAGAGGATCTCGGGGCCGAGGGAGAACGCGGCGAAGACCAGGCCGACCACCGCGAGCGCGATGACCTCCGCGGAGCGCCGCAGCCACAGCACGATCGCGGCGACGAGGACGACGAGCGGCCAGCCGAAGAAGGCGTTCTCTTCGGTCGGGTTCTGGGCGAGCGGGGCGGCCGCCGCGGGGGTACCGGCGAGGGACTCCCGGGAGAAGGCGACGAACGACGCGAGGTCAGCGCCGTACCGGCGGATGTCGTGGGGGAGCCCGTGATAGGCCTGCGGGCCGAAGAAGAGGATGTACAGGGGGTAGGCGAGCACGATCCCGGAGGCCACCGCGGCGACGCCGAGCCCGGCGAGGACGGTGGGGACGTCGCGCCGCGCCTCGGGCCGCAGGAGCAGGTAGACGCCGAGGAAGAGCCCAATCCCGACCGCGACCAGCAGCAGGATCTCCAGGTTGATGAACGCCTGCCAGATGATCGCGGCTGCTAGCAAGAGCCCGTTGCGCAGCCACCGCCCCGGCTCCCGCAGGCGCAGCACGCGCCAAACGATCACGGGTACGAGGAATTGGGCGACGATGTTCGGGTGCGCGTTGGCGTGCGAGACCATGCTCGGGGCGAAGCCGCAGAACAATCCCCCAAGCCACGCGGCGGTGCGATTCCGGATGAGACACCGCGAAAGGACGACATACCAGGAGGTCGCCGTCGCTATCAACGCGCCGGTGAGAAAAACGTTGAACGCGATATGCGGCCCGAAAATAAGCGTAACCGGCGCCAACGGAATGGAGATGCCGAGAACGGACGTGTTCGCCATCATGTTGACGCCGTCGGGCACGTTCATCTGTTTCGAGACGAACGGGTACGCGAAATCGGTGACGACGTGCGCGCCGTGGGCCAGCATCCATTCGAAGAACGCCTGGTCCATGCGGTTATCGGCGAGGCCGTGGTCGAGGTGCCACCACACGCGGGCGGTGACCCAGAAGGCGAGCAGGCCGTAGCTGGCCACCGCCGCCAGGTCCCACCAGCGGTGACGCCATCGCGCCAGCCATCCGCCTCGGCGCGTCGCCGACGCCTCCCGGCCTATGGGGTCGCCGCTGAGCCCGTCACTGAATTCCAACGGCTTGTCGCCACTCGCTGACGTGGTCACCGTATCGAGCGCCTGATCCCTCGTATCCGCGCTGGGCACACCGCCCAAATCTCGGGTAGTCATAATTCGCGTCGCCTCACCGAGTACGCCGTGCCCAAGTCACCGTCTTCTGTCCACGAACGCACGCGGGTGATGGCGCGACCCAGGAGGGGAGGGATGGCGCGCTGCTGACCCGGCTAATCCGTACGTTCGCACCACATGATGCCTCCCCATTCGTGATCCCAATGGGAGTTGGCTGACTTGGCGGTGCGAATAGAAAAATCGTGGGAAGTGTGTGCGAAGGCAAGGAATGGCGACGCCGGCAGGCGTAGCATGATGAGTCATCCTCACGTCTGCCGTGACGACCGGTCCCCGGCATCGGTGGTGATGCCGGGGACCGGTGGATGATGGGCGAATATCGGGCGAATATCAGTCAGAATGCGCGTCGCCCGTCAGCCTTTGACCTGGTACGTCGGGGCCAGCGTCGCCCGCGCCAGGGTGTGGAAGGTCAGGTTGAAACCGACGAACGCGGCGGTGGCGTCGGCGTCAACGGGAAGCGTCTCCACGTCCAAGGCGTGCACGGCGAAGAAGTACCGGTGCGGACGGTCGCCGGCCGGCGGGGCGGCGCCGCCGTAGCCCCGCGTGCCGTAGTCGGTGCGGATGGACAGCGCTCCGGCCGGGGTCTCCGCTCCCCGGGGCAGCTCGGTGACCGAGACCGGCACGTTGACCAGCACCCAGTGCCAGAAACCGCTACCGGTGGGCGCGTCGGGGTCGAAGCACGTGATCGCGAAGCTGCGGGTCTCGGCAGGGAAGCCCGACCACGCGAGCTGCGGCGAGAGGTTGGCGCCTCCGACGCTGGAGTGGGCGTGGGCCAGGCCCATCGGCTCCCCGTCCCGGACGTCGATGCTGGTGAGCTGGAAAGACGGGACAGGCGGTAGCAGGTCGTACGGGTTCGGAGCAACTGGTCGTTCGAGATTCATACCAGCAATCCTTACTGAAAACTCGCGCTCCGTGCGTGACCTCCCCCGTTGGGGTGGCACGCCGCTGATCGTCCGTTGGGGCCTTCTCACCCGGTTCAGGCCGGCGCCGCCGGCCGCGGTCGGCTACGTCGCGATTCCGGGTCGGAGTGGCTGGATGGCATGCCAACCGGCCCAATTTTGAAATACATTCACATCGAGAGCGCTATGCTTAAAGAGCCGGCACCACAAATTCACGTCGATATCGGCAACGACAAAAAGTGAACCCTATTCTGATTTTGCTCCTTTCCCGTGCCGGGAGGGGATGCCGATGGTGCGCGAGGCGACAAGGATAGCTCGTCCCACCGCGGGGATCGCGCCAGGCCCAGCCTCCATCCCGCTGGCAGGGCCGAGCACCGCACGCTAGGTCAGCCACCGATTTTTCACAGTGGAATTCCGCGCATGGCTAATCCACCGAACGCCACAGAGCCGACCACATCGGACACCGAGAGAGCGTGGCCCCCATGAAAGTCCCCGGAATTCCCTTTATTCAAGGGAGAAATCGGTATGGCACGTCGACCAAGTACGCCATCGCCGTGCACTGCACCGCCAACACCGCGCCCGCGCGCAACGAGGCCGAATACGCCGCTCGGCGCACGGATGGCGTCAGCGCTCACTTTTTCATCGACGATCGCGAGGTCATCCAATCCCTCGACACCAACGACATCGCTGGGCACGCCGGCTCCACCCAAGGCAACACATACGCCATCGCGGTCGAGTTCACCGGGCTGGCCACCTGGTCACGCGCCAAGTGGATGTCGAGCATCGCGTGGGAGAAGACCGCGGAAGTGTTCGCCGCGGTGAGCCGTCACCACAACATCCCGCCCGTGCGCGTGACGGTCGCGGAGATGAAAGCCAATCCGCGCGTCCGCGGAGCCTACGACCACAACCAGATGCGCCAGGCGTGGGGCGGCACCGACCACGTCGACCCTGGCCCGAACTTCCCCTGGGACCACCTACTGACCGTCTGGAAACAACGACTGGAGGAGGACGACATGCCAACCGTTCGTGAGTTCTGGCTCGGTGGGGCCGCGGACCTTATCCAACGGTACGACGAGAACGGCAAGGAGATCACTACGGGCAACACGCACATGACCACGGGCTTCGCCCTTGGGTGGGCCGTGCGGGAGGCGACGCTCACCAAGGTCGCGGTGGGCAAGCTCGACAAGAAGGTGGACGCCATCGCCGCCGCGATCGAGGCGCTCGCCGCGCGCGACGTATCGGACACCACCGGCGCCCTGGTGGCCGAGCTGCGCCGGGTCGGCGATGACCTCTCCCGTCAGCTCGCCAACGTGACCTCAGAGATCGCGTCCCTGCGCACCGCGCTCGTCAGCAGCAGCGGCAGTAGCGTCGCCGCGTCCACCCAGGACTGACGAGACCGACCGCTCACCACGGCAGCAGGATCCCCCTGCTGCCGTGACGTGTGGAGACGACAGAGGTGGTGGATGCCCTCACCACAACCAACCCACCAGCCACCCCTGCCACAACGCACACCGCCGACCCGGTGAAGGTCAGCTCTTGCGGAGGGCGTGGGATTCGAACCCACGAGGGCGGTCACCCGCCCTACCGGTTTTCAAGACCAGCGCCATCGGCCACTAGGCGAGCCCTCCTCTGGGACGGCACACCACGGCCGGGGAGCGAGCCGCTCCGCGGCCCGGAGCAACCGCCTCCGAAGACATAGTCTGCCACGGCCGCCCCGCTCGCTGGGTAGCCCATCCGCGGGGCTCCGGCATGTCATCCCGGCAGGGCGCGGTAGAAACGAAGCATGCGTGCGATCATGATCCCGCAGCCCGGGGGGCCTGAGGCGCTCGTCTGGAGCGAGGTGCCCGATCCCGAGCCCGGCCCAGACGAGGTGGTCATCGACGTCGTCGCGACGGCGGTCAACCGTGCTGATCTCCTGCAACGGCAGGGCTTCTACCCGCCGCCGCCCGGCGCGCCGCCGTACCCGGGGCTGGAGTGCTCCGGCGTGATCAGCGCGGTGGGGCGCGACGTCACCGACTTCCGGGTCGGGGATGAGGTCTGCGCGCTGCTCGCCGGTGGAGGGTACGCGGAGAAGGTGGCGGTGCCCGCGGGGCAACTCCTGCCGGTGCCGGAGGGGGTATCGCTGGCCGACGCCGCGGCGCTGCCCGAGGTGGCGTGCACGGTGTGGTCGAACGTCGTCCAGCTCGCCGGGCTCACCGCGGGTGAGACCCTGCTGGTCCACGGCGGGGGGAGCGGCATCGGGACCTTCGCGATCCAGCTCGGGGCCGCGCTGGGGGCGACCGTGATCACCACTGCCCGCGCGGCGAAGCACGAGCGGCTGCGCGCCCTCGGCGCGCACCACACGATCGACTACACCAGCCAGGACTTCGTCGAGGAGACGAAGCGGATCGCGGGCGGCGCGGACGTGATCCTCGACATCATCGGCGGCGCGTACCTGCCGCAGAACGTGGCCGCCCTCGCCACCGGCGGTCGGCTCGTCGTGATCGGGCTTCAGCGCGGCCGCAAGGGCGAGCTCGACCTCAACCTGCTGATGGCGAAGCGGGGGTCCGTGCACGGCACGACGCTGCGCGCCCGTCCGGTCGCGGAGAAGGCGGAGATCGTACGGGGGGTGCGGGAGCACGTCTGGCCGCTCATCGCCGCCGGGACGATCCGCCCGATCATCGACCGGCGCATGCCGATCACCGAGGCCGCGGAGGCGCACCGGATCGTCGAGGCGAGCGAGCACTTCGGCAAGGTGCTCCTCACCGTCACGGAGTGAGCCTCCCCGCGGCTACTTCCAGCGCCGGGCGCGCTCGCGACCGAGGATCCAGATCGCCTCGACGCCGTCCTTCCAGGTGATCTTCTTGCCCTCTTCCCGACTGCGCGCCCGGTAGCTGATCGGCACCTCGTACGGGCGGATCTTGCGCCGCAGCAGCTTCCCGGTGATCTCGGCCTCCATCCCGAAGCCCCGGGAGCGGATGTCCAGAGACCGGAACAGGGAGATGGGGAGCAGCTTGAAGCAGGTTTCAAGGTCGCCGATGTACGAGTTGAACAGGACATTGGCGACGGTCGTAACCGCCTTGTTCCCCATCACGTACCAGAAGCTGTAGGCGCTGTGGCTGCCGAAGGTGCGATTGCCGTACACCACGGTGGCCCGCCCGTCGAGCACCGGGTCGAGCAGCTTCGGGATGTCCTGGGGGTCGTACTCCAGGTCGGCGTCGAGGATGACCATGTAGTCGCCCTCGGCATGTTCCACGGCCGTCCGAACCGCCGCGCCCTTGCCCACGTTGCGCGGGTGCGTGATAACCCGCACCCGATCGTCGTCGATCCGACCCAGGATCTCCGCCGTGCCGTCGCGACTACCGTCATCGACGATGATCAGCTCGATCTCGCACGGATAGTCGACCGCCAGCGCCTCTTTGACTGCGTCCGCAACGCGGTCTTCCTCGTTGTAGACCGGCATGAGGATCGAGAGCTTCACGGGAGTCTCCACGGGCTGACGACGGAACGGGTCCTAGGGTAGCTTCACGGCCGCACCCAGGCTGCCCGGACACCGATTGAGCCATATCCCCGTCACACCGCGATCTCCCCTGCGCACCTTCGCCGATCGCGGTTACCGGGGGCCGACGGTCGCGAACTCATGGGTCGGTGGCTCTTGGCGGGAACCGGAGGCCGACCCAGCGGCCGGGGCGCCAGAGGAGTGGGCGGCGGAGGAGTCAGCGGGCTGCCGCGCCGCGGCGGTGGCCGGGCGTGCGCCGACGCGCGCCGAACGCAGGTGGGACCGGAAGGCGTACGTGAACAAGGCGTCCACGTGCCACACCTGCTTCGCCGGGCTCACCTTGATGAGGAACCGCTCCCGAATCCCATCCACCGCCGTGCCGGCAAACGCGACCGTGCCGAGCCGCGGATCGGCGTTCCAGGTGACGCCGGTCAGGTGGTGCAGCTCCGTGTTGAGGTGCAGGCGCAGCTTGTGCAGCAGCTTGGTCTCGTGTGTGACGACCAACCGCCGCTGGGTCAGCAGGAACAGGAAGTCGCCGGACATCAGACGGTCGGGTCGCACGCACTTGCTGACGAGCAGCGCCACGTCATCCGGCTCGACACAGCGCCGGAAGATCGGCATGTGCCGACTGACCGTGGGGATCGCCACGCCGAACTCCGCGGCGGCGGGCATGAATGTCCGTGTAAAGACGTCCATGCTCAGGTAACGATCCGTCGCCGAGAAGTGACGCGGCGGAATGGTGGAAATTGCGTCTACAGAAGTTCCACGATGGTGGCGTTGGCCATGCCGCCGCCCTCGCACATGGTTTGCAGGCCGTACCGGATCCCGTTGTCCCGCATGTAGTGCAGCAGGGTCGTCATGAGACGGGCGCCGGACGCGCCGAGAGGGTGGCCGAGAGCGATCGCGCCACCGCGGGGGTTCAGGCGCGCCGGGTCGGCGCCGGTTTCGGCGAGCCAGGCGAGCGGGACCGGGGCGAACGCCTCGTTGACCTCGTACACCCCGATGTCGCGCAAGGTCAGCCCGGAGCGGCGCAACGCCTTCTCCGTGGCGGGGATCGGGGCGGTGAGCATGATCACCGGGTCGTTGGCGGCGACGACCGCGGTGTGGATCCGGGCGATCGGCGTGATCCCGTGCGCGCGGGCCCACTCCGACGTGGTGACGGCGAGCGCGGCCGCGCCGTCGGAGATCTGCGACGAGGAGCCGGCGGTGATCACTCCGTCCTCGCGGAACGGCGGTGCCAGTGCGGCCAACCGCTCCAGTGAGGTATCCCGGCGGACCCCTTCGTCGGCGGTGACCTTCCGGCCGTCGACGACCACCGGGGCGATCTCCGCGTCGAAGGCTCCCGCGTCCTGCGCGGCGGCCGCCTTCTCGTGACTGGCGAGAGAGAACTCGTCGAGTTGCCGGCGGGTGAAGCCCCACCGCTGGGCGATCATCTCCGCGCCGATGCCCTGGTGGAACGGGACGGGCGCGTCGGCCGCGAACCCCTCGCGGCCGCGGTAGCGGGCCCGGACGCTCTCCCCGTACGGGGATCCGTCGCCGACGGTGGAGCCCATCGGGACCCGGGTCATCGATTCGACGCCGCCGGCGATGACGAGGTCCGCCTGCCCGGAGCTGACGAGGGCCGCGGCGAAGTGCAGCGCCTGCTGGCTGGAGCCGCACTGGCGGTCGACCGTCGTCGCGGGGATCGATTCCGGCCAGCCCGCGGCGAGGACCGCGTTGCGGGCGATGTTCCACGACTGGTCACCCACTTGGGACACGCAGCCCCAGATCACGTCGTCGACGTCGGCCGGGTCGAAACCCGCGCGCTCGGCAAGCGCGCGGAGCACGTGGGCGGACAAGTCGACGGGGTGAACGTCGGCGAGCGCCCCGCCCCGGCGCCCGATCGGGGTCCGCACCGCGCCGATGATGACCGCGTCCCTCATCATTACTCCCCAGTAACTTGTGGTGTGGCCAATACTACGCAACCACACCGGGCACGCAGTTGATCGAATTCATTCAATGAATTGAGTCGAGTCATGCCCGTGTCACCGGGCGCGCGCCCGTCCCCGGCGATGCCCCGCGGCGCCGGTCAGTGCGTGAGCATCCGCAACATGGCCAGCGCGAGCAGCACGACCAGCAAGGCCACGTTGCCCGCGATCTGGATCGGCGTCCGGTACGGCCGGGGCGCGTACGCCAGCACCACGGCGACGAGGCTGCCGGCCACCAAGCCACCGAGGTGCCCGGCCCACGAGACCTGGGAGATCGCGAAGGTGAGGACCAGGTTGACCACGAGCACCCCGACGACCGCGGAGGTGTCCATCCGCAGCCTGCGCAGGATGACGAAGTACGCGCCGAACAGCCCGAACACCGCGGTCGACGCCCCCGCCGAGAGGGAATTCGGGTTAATCAGGTAGGCCGCGACGTTGCCGCCCAGCCCGGAGAGCACGTACAGCGAGAGGAAGCGCACCGGCCCCAGCACCGCCTCCAGCTCGCGACCGAGCACCCACAGGGCCCACATGTTCATCACGAGGTGCACCAGCCCGTAGTGGATGAACATCGCGGTCAGCAGCCGGTAGATCCCCCCGTCGTCGATGCCGGGGTAGATCGCGAACCCGAGGCCGGGGGTGTAGAGCGGGACGGAAGGCCCGACGACCGCGCCGATGATGTGGATCGGCCCCGCCGTGGTGAACAAGCCCCCGTCGAAGAGCGATCGGGTGCCGCCGAGCGCGATCCCGATCACCGCGACCAGCGCGTTGATCCCGATGAGCGCCTTGGTGACGAGGCCAGCCCGACCGCCCGGCCCGCCGCCGAAGGCGCCGCGGGCCGGGCGCTGACTCCGTCTCCCGGCGGCGACGCACTCAGGGCACTGGTGCCCGACTGCCGCTTCGAGCATGCAGTCGGGACAGATCGGCCGCTCGCACCGGGCGCAGCGCACCCAGGTCTCGCGGGACGTGTGGCGGTAACAGACCGGAGTTGTCGCCGCGTGGTCGCTCATGCCGCCGCTCCACGCGGGCAGGAGTGCCCATTCATAAGGGCCAGGTTATCCCGGAGTGACGGTCAGACTTCACTGCGCTCGATCTCGACGCGTTCGATGATGACGTCGGTGAGGGGTCGATCCCAGGGATCGGTGGGCGTATTCGCGATCGCGTCGACCACCCGCGCGGACGCCTCGTCGGCGACCTGGCCGAAGATCGTGTGCCGGTTGTTGAGGTGCGGCGTCGGGGCGACCGTGATGAAGAACTGCGACCCGTTGGTGTCGGGGCCGTAGTTCGCCATCGCCACCAGGTACGGCCGGTCGAATTGCAGCTCGGGGTGGAACTCGTCCGGGAAGGTGTAGCCCGGGCCACCCCGACCGGTGCCGGTCGGGTCACCCATCTGGATCATGAACCCACTGATCACGCGGTGGGAGATGGTGCCGTCGTAGTACGGCCCACGGCCCGGCTTCCCCGTCCGGGGATCGATGTACTCGCGCGTCCCTTCGGCGAGCTCGACGAAGTTGCGGACGGTCATCGGCGCGTGATCGGGGAAGAGCTCCAGCCGGATCGGCCCAAAGGAGGTGTGCAGGGTGGCGTAGGTCGCCGTGGCCACGGGTGCTCCTTCTCGTCAGTGGAATTGCCTACGAATCCTCGCATGCCCCCGTTCCCGCCCGAATAAGCCATACAAAGGTGGAGGATAGGGAAAAAGCACCCGGGGAGGTGGGGGACGGTGTTTCGTATCCGGCCGCGCAAGACGCCCGGTCAGCTCGTCAAGGATGAGCTGGGCGAAAGCTTTGATCACTTCGTACGGGCCGCCACCCACGCCGCGAACGGGGTCGGGGCGAAGGTCGGGCCGCGCGTGGTCGCCGCGCGCGCCCTCGTCGGACCGACCGCCGAGCGGCTGCGGCGGCGCGCCGTCACCGGCTGGGAGTCCGCCGTCGCCACGCTCACGCCGCTGGTCGTCGCCGCGGCCGACCAGGTCCGCCAGGCCAGCGAGGCCGCCGCACGGGCGAACGGAGCGAAGCGCACGCGCGTCCGGAGAACGGGCACGCGTGGCGCGCGGTCGCGCTGGCCGATGATCGCAGGGCTGCTCGCGCTCGGGGCCGCGGCCGGGACCGTGGGGCTCGTGCTGCGGCAACGCCGGGCGGCCAACGGGCTGCTGCCGGAGGACGGCCTGGCGACGATGCCCGACGACATGGCGAGCCCGGAGACGCTCGTGGGGCAGATCGCCGCTGGGACGGTGAGCGCGGCGGAGGGGAGCGCCACCGCTGCGGCGAGCGCGACCGGCGCCGGCACGGGTCAGTGAGGCCCAGCCCTGGTCAGCATCCGCGGGTCGTTCGGGAACGCGGCCCGGGGCGTCCGGCGGTGGACGCGCCGGGTCGTCCGCCCGCCGCTCCCCGTGCTCAGAGCCAGCCGTTCCGCCGGAACCAGCGGTAGAGGATCAGGGAGATCACGAGCATCAGGGCGAGGACCGAGGGGTAGCCGTACTTCCAGCCAATCTCCGGCATGAATTCGAAGTTCATGCCGTAGATGCCGGCGAGCGCGGTCCACACCGCGGCGATCGCCGCCCACGCGGCGATTTTCCGCATGTCGTTGTTCTGGTCCACCGTGACCTGGGCGAGCCGCGCCTGGAGGATCGAGTTGAGCAGGTCGTCGAAGGACATGACCTGCTCAACGGTGCGGGTGACGTGGTCCTGCACGTCCCGGAAGTAGCTGCGGATCTCCGCGGGGACCACGTCGTTGTGCTCCGCGGTCAGCGTCACCATCGGCCGCTGCAAGGGCGTCACGGTCCGCTTGAACTCGACGAGCTCCCGCTTCATCTGGTAAATGCTCTGGATGCTGCCCCGGCCCTCACGGGAGAAGACCTCGGCTTCGACCGCGTCGAGATCAACCTCGATCTTGTCCGCGGCCTCCAGGTACAAGTCGACGACCCGGTCGGTGACCGCGTAGGCCACGGCCCACGGCCCGTGCGCCATGAGGTCCTGTTTGTCGTCGAGGTCGGCGCGACGGGGCGGCAGCCGGCACGCGTCGCCGTGCCGTACGGTGATCACGAATCCCGGCCCAATGAAGAGCATCACCTGGCCGGTCTCGATCACCTTGGAGTTCTCGGTGAGCTCCTCGTGCTCGATGTATCGGGCGGTGCGCAGCACGAGGAATTGCACGTCGCCGAATTGTTCGAGCTTGGGGCGCTGCTCCGCCTTGACCGCGTCCTCGACGGCGAGTTCGTGGAGCCCGTAGGTGTGGGCGATGCGCGCCATCTCGGCCTGCGTCGGCTCGTGGAGGTCGAGCCAGACGAAGGCGTTCGCCGACCGCTTGGCGGCGCTCATCGCCTCCGCGTAGTCCCAGCTGCCGGGCTGGCGGACTCCATCGATGAACAGGGCGCAGTCGACGATCGCGCTGTGTCGCTCCTCGGACGCCCCGGTGCCCTGCCCGGTGTGCCCGTCCGCCGCGCTGAGGATGCGCGTCACCGCCCGCACGGGTGCCGCCAGGGCGCGGGATAAGGGCTTGTGCTCCTCGGGCATGCCCCGGTCGCGGTCAGCCTGATCCGCCATCGCAGCTCCGCCTCTCGATGTGACCGTGCCCCTTGCCCCGTGCCCCGCGTTGTGCACCTTACGCCCACCTAGCCGGGCATTCGCCCGCCGCGTCGGGCTCGTCAGGAGAACAGGAGGGCGCCGGGTGGACCGGTCACGTCGGGGGACGGGGGGTGCGAGCGGCCCACCCGGCGCTATGGGGGGCGGGGATGCTGATCGTGGTCAACCGCCACGGTGAAGCTCGCAGCATTGTGCGGCTCAGGCTGCCCCGGAGGAAACCCTAGATCAACCAGCGGAAGGAATTGTCAGGAATCTGACACTCCGCGGTGGTCTCGCCGTGGTGTCCGCCTCAACCCCGAACGTCCTCGATCGCCGCCGCGAGTCGGCGTACCCCCTCCTCGATCTGGTCGACCGTCACCGCCGAGTACGCCAGCCGCAGCGCGTGCCGACCCCCCTCGAGGACGAAGTCGCTTCCCTTCACCACCGCGACCCCGCGCTCCGCCGCCGCCGGCGCCAGCTTCTCCACGTCCACGTCCTCGGGCAGCTCCACCCAGAGGAAGTAACCGCCATCCGGCTCGGTGAACCGGGCGCCCGGGATGTGCGTGCGCAGCGCCTCGGCCAACACGCGGGCGCGCTCCGCGAGCGCGGTACGCACCGTCTCGATGGACCGATCGATCTCACCGGTGACGCAGTACTGGTAGACGATCGCCTGCGCCACCATGCCCGGGGAGATGTAGGTGTTGGTGGCCTGCTTGGCGATGTCCGCGATGACCTGCTTCGGCCCGATCAGGTAGCCCACGCGGACACCGGGGCAGACGGTCTTCGTGAAGCTCGACGCGTGGACGACCACCCCGCGCGTGTCCAGCGACAGCATCGAGGGCAGGCGCTCGCCCCGGAACCGGATCTCGACGTACGGGTCGTCCTCGAAGATCGTGAATCCGTACTGCGCGGCGAGGTCGAGCAGCGCCCGGCGCTTCTCCAGCGACAAGGTCACCCCAGCGGGGTTCTGGAAGTTCGGGATGATGTGCGCCAGCTTCGGCCGCACCCCGGACTCCAGCAGCCCGCGGAGCTCGTCGACGTCGAGCCCATCCGGCTGGATGGTCACCGCGTGCACCTCGGCGCCCCGTTCCCGCAGGCTCAGCAGGGTGCGGTCGTAGGTTGGCCGCTCGACGATGACGGCGTCCCCTGGCTTGACCAAGTAATCGAAGAGGAACGCGTCCGCCTGCAACGAGCCGTTGGTCACCAGCACCTGGTCGACGTCGACGCCGTACCTCTCAGCGATCCATTTGCGCAGGGGCGGGTACCCCACCGATGTGCCGTAAGCGGTGACACCGGCGGGATCGGCCTCGAAGGCGCGCACCGCGGCTGCCTTCAGGCCCTCAACATCCACGATGTCCAGCGACGGCGCCCCACGGGCAAACGAGATCAGCTGAGCAGCGGTCATGGTTGCCAGCGTACGGGGCCCGCTCCGGCCACGGCCCGTCGCCCCAGGCCAACGAGACCGGCGCTATCCTCCACCGGTACGCGCCACCGCTCGGAAGGATCAGTCATGATCGGTCTCGTGCTCGCCGCAGGTGCGGGGCGTCGACTGCGCCCGTACACCGATCACCTGCCTAAGGCGCTCGTGCCGGTGGACGGCGAGACCACGATCCTTGACATCGCGCTGCGGAACCTGGCCGCGGTCGGGCTGACCGACGTCACCATCGTCGTCGGCTACGCCGCCCAAGCGGTCGAGGACCGCAAACGCGCCCTCGAACAGCGGCACGGGGTCAAGCTCACGCTCGTGTACAACGACAAGGCCGAGGAGTGGAACAACGCGTACTCCCTCTGGCTGGCCCGGGAGCACTTCGCTGAGGGCGCGCTGCTGGTCAACGGCGACACCGTGCACCCGGTGAGCGTGGAGCAGACGCTCCTCGCCCAGCGCGGTCCAGGGGTCCTCCTCGCCATCGACAACGTCAAGAAGCTGGCCGACGAGGAGATGAAGACGGTCTTCGACGCCTCGGGTCAGCTCGTGCGGATCACCAAGCAGATGGATCCCGCGGAGGCGTTCGGCGAGTACATCGGAGCCACCTTGATCGAGCCGCACGCCGCCGAGGGCCTCGCCGAAGCGCTCGAGGCGACCTGGCGGCGCGATCCCAGCCTCTACTACGAAGACGGGTATCAGGAGTACGCCGACCGCGGAGGCGAAGTGCGGGCGGCGACCATCGGCGACGTGCCGTGGGTTGAGGTCGACAACCTCGAGGACCTGGAGCGGGCCCGGGAGATCGCGTGCCACTACTAGCCCGAACGGTTACCACCCCTCTCGCCATTGAGGTACGCCGCGGCGCTATTGCCAACCTGGGCTCTCTGCTGGCCGACCGACGCATCTCCGCCGGTGGCGACGTCGCGGTCGTCGTCGGCCCGGGGCAGGGCGAGCGCATCGCCGAGTTGATCCGTCCAGGGCTCGACCGCGCCGACGTCTTCACCGTCGCCGGCGGGACTCTCGAGGCGGCGTACCAGCTGGGCGAGCAGCTGCGCAAGCGGTCGTACGACGCCGTGGTGGGCATCGGCGGCGGTAAGACCATCGATACCGCGAAGTACGCGGCCACCCGCTACGGCATCCCGATGGTGTCCGTGGCGACGAGCTTGGCCAACGACGGCCTCGCCTCCCCCGTCGCCTCCCTGCAGCACGAGGGCGGCAAGGGCTCGTACGGGGTGCACATCCCGATCGCGGTCATCGTGGATCTCGACTTCGTGGAGAACGGACCCGACCGGCAGACCCAGGCCGGGATCGGCGACGCGGTGAGCAACCTCAACTCGGTCGCCGACTGGGAGCTCGCCCACCGGGTGCGGGGCGAGCCGATCGACGGGCTCGCGGTGACGTTGGCCCGCACCGGCGCGGAGGCACTGCTCAACCACCCCGGCAAGATCACCGACGACGGGTTCCTCACCACGCTCGCGGAGGCGCTCATCCTCGGCGGGATCGCGATGGCGGTCTGTGGCTCGAGCCGGCCGGCCAGCGGCGGCTGTCACGAGATCTCCCACGCGATCGACCACCTCTACCCGGGCACGAGCTCGCACGGGGAGCAGGTCGGGCTCGGCGCCCTCTTCTGCACCTTCCTCCGGGGCGACGCCGAGCGCTTCGGCCAGCTCGCGTCCTGCCTCCACCGGCACGGCCTCGCGACCACCCCGGCCGAGCTGGGGCTCACCGAGGACCAGTTCGTCGCCGCGGTGGCGTACGCGCCGCGGACTCGGCCGGACCGGTACACCATCCTCGAGCACCTCAACTTGGGGCCCGACGAGATTCGCCGCAGACTCGCCGACTACCTCGATGCACTCCGAGATCACATCGGCTGAGCCCACCCGCCCGGGCTTCGGCGACTTCTACCGCGTCAACCGGGGCGGCGGGCTGTTCAGCGAAGCGCTGAGTCAGCGTCTGGGGGCGGCTATCGCGCTGGCCGCCCACCGTCTCGGGCTGTCGCCCACCACGTTGACCATCGCCAACCTGGTGCTCGGGCTCGCCGTCTCCAGCGTCGTCGTCGCGTGCGCCGAGCGGGCGCCGGACCACGGCCTGTGGGCGATCGGGCTGCTCGCGCTGGTCGGGTGGCAGGTCGCGTACGGGTTGGACTGCGCCGACGGCCAGCTCGCCCGGGTGACCCAGCGGACCAGCCCGGTGGGGGCGCGGGTCGACGTGCTGTGTGACGTGGCGGCGCAGATCGGACTGGTGACGGCGCTGTCCGCGGTCGCGGTGGCGGTCCGCCCGACGACTCCGGTGTGGCTGGTGGCGGCGTTCGCCGGCACGTGGATGGTCAACCTCGTCACCTCGGTCATGCAGTCCGGGCCGAGCGCGGCGAGCATGGTGACCTCGACCGCGCTGCCCGTCCGCGTCGTCAAACTGGTCCGCGACTACGGGGCGGTGATCACCGTCGCCGGGCTCGTGCTGACCGTCGTGCCCCGCGCGACGCCGTGGCTCATCGCCGCGTTCACCCTCATCAACGGCGGCTTCTTGCTGGCGAGTATCGCCTTCGCCGCGCGGCGCGCCTACTCGGCGACGCGCGCCGACCCCACGGCCGCCGACCGGCGCGCGGATCAGGCCCCCACGAGGTCGCTGTAGATGGCGATGAGCTGCTTGGTGACGACGTCGGGGTGGAAGAGCCGCTCGTAACGGGCGCGCGCCGGGCCGCTGAGGGCGGCGGCGTGGTCACGCGCCACCGGAAGCGCCGCGGCGAACGCGTCGACCTCGGGCGGCACGGCCCACCCCGCGGCGCCGGCGGGGTCGTCCACCCCGATCACGTACGGGATGCCCCCTAACGCCGTGCCGAGCACCGGCCGACCGTGGGCGAGCGCTTCGATGACCACCGTCGGCAGGACGTCGTGCCAGGTGGAGGCGACCACCACCACGGCGGTGGCGCGCAGCGCCTCCCGGACGCCGTCCCGGTCGAGCTGGCCCAGGTAGACCACGTCACGGCGGCGCGCGGCCGCCGCTTCGGCCAGCGGACGCTGCTCCCCGTCGCCGGCGATGCGCAAGGTGCCGAGCGTCCCCTCGGGGTGCCGCTGCCAGGCGTCGAGCAGGAGGGCGAGGCCTTTCTCCGGGGAGAGGCGGCCGAGGAACAGGAAGCCGTCGCCGGCGGGACCGGGTGGTCCGGGGTCGGGCACGGCGTTCGGCTTGATCACGATGCGGTCGTCAGGGATGCCGTAGTCGCGCAGGTGGTCGGCGATGGCCGAGGTCAACGCGATGAACCGGTCGACGGAGCGCCACGTGGGCCGGTGCACCGCGAGAGTGGTCGCCATCAAGGCGCTCTGCGCGCGGGAGCCGCGGTAGCAGCGGTGCCGCACTGCCGGCACGCCGAGGAGGCGGCCGCGGCACTCCTGGCAGATGCGCCCGTCTCGGAAGTACAGCCCGGAGGCGCACACCTGGCGGTAGTTGTGCACGGTCTGGATCACCGGCACCCGGTACCGGTGCGCGGTCCGCACCACCCACGGCGACAGCAGCGGGTAGGGGTTGTGGAGGTGGAGCACGTCGGGGCGGTGCTCCTCGATGAGTCGACTCAGCTCCCGCTGGGCCCGGTGGGCGTAGATCGGGGAGAGCGGGAGCAGCGCCTTTTCACGCTTTGACAAGGATGCGATTTCATCCGAGCTACGCAAAAAGGGCAATACTGTCACGCCCGCGGCGGTGAGTTGAGCGATCTCGAAGTCGACGATGGTGTTCTCGCCGGACGGTTGCGTCGTCCGGTAGCGGTTGTGCGCGACGACGACCTTCACGCGGCTGCCCTCTTACCCACGACGCCCCACGCTACCCGCGCCGGTGTGCCCCGGAGAGTCCACGCCGGCCCCGCCTCCCCGCGTGGGGCGATAGTCCCTGCGATAGTCCTCCTCTAGGTACGCCTCTCGGGCACCCCCGTCAACGACCACACTCAATCATTTGCTGTCGTCGATTATTCGCTCGGTAATCGATATGACACAGGAGGTCAACCACCGCCTACACGGGCAGGAAACCAGGTAGATCGGAGATTTTCCCGCCCTTATTCCGTCGGTATAGTGACTCGGTCCCAGTGCTTCAGCGCAGAACCGCGGGCCGCCCCACAGCCCTGGGCGGGGCGCGATGTCCCTGCGGATTTCGGCGACATCCGCAAGCCGTGGGAGACTTGGCCGGTGGGCGACGGGAGCCTAATGGGCAACTGGGCGGCACGTGTCACGCGGGAGGACAGGGGTGAGGTGACAACGAGCCTCCAGCGCCCGGAAAGCAGCACAGGCCGGAAGAGCACCGTGCGTCACGGCGACAAGTTCGATATCCAGGCGCTACCACCGCGCCCGCACAACGGAGTACCGCGTTCGGCCTGGGCTCGGTCGCGTCGAATCGCTCGCTGGCACCGGCCATACATCGCGATCCTCCTCTTGCTCGACTACCTTGGCGCGGCGCTCGCGAGCTTGCTCTCCATCTCCCTCTTCGAGAAAGCCAAAGCCGGCTTCAACGTCGACGACGACGGCACCCTCTGGTTCCACACCGTCGCCTACGTCCTGCTTCCGCTCGGCTGGCTGATCATCCTGTGGGGCAACCGGGCGTACGACCGCCGGTACCTCGGCCTCGGCACCGATGAGTTCAAACGCGTGATCCGAGCGGCGGTGGGGGTCGCCGCGACCGTCTCCTTCCTGGCGTTCTCCACCAAGACCGATCTCTCCCGGCTCTCCGTGGCGACCGCCCTGGTCGGGGCGATGCTCTTCATCCTGATCGAGCGGTTTATCGCGCGGTACGTCCTGCACGTGCTCCGCCGCAAGAAGAAGATCGCCACGCACCGGATGCTGCTCGTCGGCACCCTTCCCGAGGCCCTCGAGGTCCACCAGGCGGTGACCCGCAGCCCGTCAGCCGGGCTCATTCCGGTCGCCATTCACCTGACCGACGGCTACTCCGCCGCCCGAGGGCTCGAGACGCCGATTCCGGTGTACGCCGGCCGCGACGTGCTGGAACTGGTCCGCGAGCTGGGGGTGGACACCATCGCGGTGTGCGGGTCGGCCAGCACCGAGCCGGGCGAACTGCGGCGCCTGGCCTGGCAACTGGAGGGAACCGGCGTCGATCTCGTGGTCGCGCCGCAGCTCACCGACATCGCGGGTCCGCGTGTGCACATCCGCCCGATCGAGGGCCTGCCGCTGCTGCACGTCGAGGAGCCGACGCTGTCGGGGCCCGCGCTCGTGGTCAAGAACGTCATGGACCGCGTGGTCGCGCTGGTCGGGCTGATTCTCCTCGCCCCGCTCTTCGTGATCATCGGAATCGGGATCCGGATCTCCGACCCCGGTCCGGTGTTCTTCCGGCAGCGGCGCGTCGGCCACAAGGGGCGGACGTTCCGGGTCTGGAAGTTCCGGACCATGTACGTCGACGCCGAGGAGCGGCTCGCCTCGCTCATCGACCAGAACGAAACCGACGGCCTGCTGTTCAAGATCCGCAACGATCCCCGAGTCTTCCCGTTCGGGCGCTTCCTGCGCGTCACCTCCCTCGACGAGCTCCCCCAGTTGATCAATGTGCTCAAGGGGGAGATGTCGCTGGTGGGCCCACGGCCCCTCCCCGCCGACGACGGCGACTTCCTCGGGGACGTTCGCCGGCGGTTGCTGGTGCGTCCCGGCATGACCGGGCTCTGGCAGGTCTCCGGGCGCTCGGACTTGTCGTGGGACGAGGCGGTGCGGCTCGACCTCTACTACGTCGACAACTGGTCCCTCACGTACGACTTGAGCATTTTGTGGCGGACCATCGGCGTCGTGTTGACCCGCAAGGGCGCCTACTGACGCCGGCCACGCGCGATCGCCTCCCGGCAGGCTCTTGGCTATCGAGCGTGACAATTGTCAAGATCTGCTCGTGGAGGCGAATCTCTCCGCGCTCGTGGCGGTCATGGCGCTGGTCGGGGCGCTGGCCGTCGCCGTCGCCGCGGTCATCCGGTTGCGGTCCCGGCGGAGTATCGCCACCCCCGCCCAGCGGGCGACGTACCAAGTCCTGCACATCGCCGAGCTCGCCGCGGAGCACCTCCGCGCCGGCCTCACCCCCACCAGCGCGGCGAAAGCCGTCCGACACCTGCGCAGCCTGGTCGGCGCCCCTGGTCTCGCGCTCGTCGACAGCACGACCGTGCTCGCCGTCGACGGCGTCGGTGACCACCACGACGAGCAGTTCGTCGCCGCCGCGCAGCGGGCGATCGCCGGGCGTCGCTCGACCGTGCTCCGCCCCAACGAGCTGCGCTGCGACCGGGACTACTGCCCCGTCCGCGGCGCGGTGGTCGCGCCGCTCGTCGCCCCTGACGGCAAAGCCCTGGCCGCGCTGGTCGCGGTCGCCGACGAGCCCCCCGCGCCGGGTCTCGTGCAGGCGACCCTGGAGACGGCCCGTTGGGCGGGCACCCAGCTCGCCCTCGCGGAGCTGGCCAGCTCCCGGGAGCGGCTGGCCCGGGCGGAGGTGCGGGCGCTCCGCGCCCAGATCAGCCCGCACTTCATCTACAACGCCCTGACCGCGATCGCCTCGTTCGTCCGTACCGATCCCGAACGGGCCCGCGAGCTGATCCTCGAGTTCGCGGAGTTCACGCGGTACTCGCTGCGCACCCACGGGGAGTTCACGACCCTCGCCGAGGAACTGCGCTCCATCGACCGGTACCTGACCATCGAGCGGGCGCGCTTCGGCGACCGACTCCAGGTACGGTTACAGATCGCACCGGAGGTCCTGCCGGTCAGCTTGCCCTTCTTGTGTCTGCAACCGCTCGTCGAGAACGCGATCCGGCATGGGCTGTCGCGCAAGCCCGGTGTCGGTACGGTCAGCATTGAAGCGTTGGACGCGGGTGCCGAGTGCCACATCACCGTCGAAGACGACGGGGTCGGTATGGATCCGGCGGTGCTCATCGCGGGTATCGCCAACCCCGGATCGGACTCCGACGAGTCGGGCCAACACGTCGGTCTATCCAATGTGGATGAACGGCTGCGCGCCGTCTTCGGTGACCAATACGGCCTTGTCGTGGAGACCGGCCTGGGCGCGGGCACCAAAGTCAGCATGCGGGTGCCGAAATTCCACCCCGGCGTCAGGACCGGACGATGATGACGCGGGCACCGGCATCACCAGCGGGGAACGGGAGACAGGTTGGTTGATGCATTCCTTCGCGTACTCGCCGTCGACGACGAGCCACCGGCGCTCGACGAGCTGGCCTACCTGCTGAGGACTGATCCGCGAGTAGCCCGGGTGTACACCGCGCAGGACTCCACCGACGCGCTGCGCGTCCTGCGCGACAACGACATCGACGCGGTGTTCCTCGACATCCGCATGCCCGGGCTGGACGGCATGGAGCTGGCTCGGGTGCTGAACCGGTTCGCCCGACCACCCGCGATCGTCTTCGTCACAGCGTACGACGACGCCGCCGTGGAGGCCTTCGACCTCGGGGCGACCGACTACGTCCGCAAGCCCGTGCAAGCCGAACGCCTCGCCGAGTCGCTCCGCCGGGTGATCAAGTCGCGGATGGTCCCCACCCATCCCGCGGTGATGTCCCGCATGGAGGACGACCCCGCCATCCCGATCGAACTGGCGGGGACGACCCGGATGCTGCCCCGCTCGGCGGTCCGCTGGGTCGAGGCCCAGGGGGACTACGCCCGGCTCCACACCGCCGAGGGGTCCCACCTCGTCCGGGTGCCGCTCGCGACGCTCGCCGAACGCTGGGCCGACGCCGGTTTCGTCCGCATTCATCGATCGTATTTGGTGCGATTACAGCTCATCGCCGAGTTGCGCTTGGTCAACTCGGGGTACGTCGTGGTCATCGACGGCACCGAGCTGCCGGTGTCGCGGCGGCACACCCGCGAGCTCAAGGACAGGCTGGTGCGGGCCGCCAAACAGAACTGGGGCCGCTAACGGACGATCACGGGTGACGTGATCTCTTGACATTCGACACATGGCAGCGAAACTGCCACCCATGACCACATCCGGCGCGCCAACCGGGTCCGCGGGCGAGGCCAACCGTCCCCAGCGCACCCGCATCGTGCTCGCCGAGGTGGCGCGTCAGCGCGGTAACGGGGATCGCACCCGCCGAGAACTCGCGGAGCAGACACGGGTCGGCGACGCCCTCGTCCGCGGCCTCGTCCGCGCTCAGCTCGCTCTCGCCATACGACTGTCCGTCGTCGTCGCTATCGGGCTCGGTGGGCTTCCCCTCCTCTTCGCGATCGCACCTCCGGTCGGCACCGCGAAGGTGTTCGGCGTCAACCTTCCGTGGCTGCTGCTCGGCGTCGCCGCGTACCCCTTCCTCGTCGGCGTGGGCTGGATCTTCGTCCGCTTCGCGGAGCGCAACGAACAGGACTTCTCGGCGCTGGTTCGGCAGCCAGATCGATGAATACCCTATCGAATCCGTACGTTCTGCCGGCGATCATCGCCGTCACATTGGTCACAGTCGCCATCGGCTTCTACGGCCTGCGCCTGGCCCGAACCACCTCCGACCTCCTGGTCGCCTCCCGGGTCGTCAGCCCCACCTGGAACGCCGCCGCGATCGGCGGGGAGTACCTCTCCGCCGCATCGTTCCTCGGCGTCGCCGGACTCATCCTGAAAAACGGCGTCGACATGCTCTGGTATCCGGTGGGCTTCGCCGCCGGATACCTCGCGCTGCTCCTCTTCGTCGCCGCGCCGCTGCGCCGCTCCGGCGCGTTCACCCTGCCGGACTTCTGCGAGGTGCGACTCCATTCCCGGAGGCTGCGCAAGCTCGCCACCCTCTTCGTCATCTTCATCGGCTGGCTCTACCTCGTGCCGCAGATGCAGGGCGCCGGGCTGACGCTCAGCACGCTCCTCGGGGCGCCGTACGAGGTCGGCGCGGTGCTGGTCGGTACCGTGGTGACCGCGAACGTCGCGCTCGGCGGGATGCGGGCGATCACCTTCGTGCAGGCCTTCCAGTACTGGCTCAAGCTGACGGCGCTCGCCGTCCCCGCGGTCTTCCTCGTGCTCCAGTGGCAGGTGGACGGCCGACCGCCGATCACTCCCCCAGACGGGCCGGTCTTTCGCGAGACCACCACGGTGGTCATCGACCACCCCGCGACGCTCACCCTAGGGGACGGCACCACCCTGGACGTCCGCCCCGGCGACGAGCTCACCTTCGCCGCGGGTGACCCGGTGCCCGAAGTCTCGACCGTGGCCTCGGCTCGCGGGATGGACTGGCTGCTGCCCGGCAGCTTCGGCGACGACGAACACGGGCTCTTCGCCTCGTACTCGCTGATCCTGGCGACGTTCCTCGGCACGATGGGACTGCCGCACGTCCTCGTGCGCTTCTACACCAATCCCGACGGCGCCGCGGCCCGCCGCACCACCCTCGGGGTGCTCGCCCTCGTCGGCCTCTTCTACCTGCTGCCGACGCTCTACGGCGTCCTGGGCCGGGTCTACACCCCCGAGCTGCTGATGACCGGCGCGTCGGACGCCGTGGTGGTGCTGTTGCCCGGGGCCGCGCTCGGCGACGGACTCACCGGCCGATTGCTGGCCGCGCTGCTCGCGGCGGGAGCCTTCGCCGCGTTCCTCTCCACCGCCTCCGGGCTGCTCACCAGCGTCGCCGGCGTGATCTCGACCGATGTCCTCGGCCGGGGATCGGTCCGGGACTTCCGGCGGGCCACGCTGATCGCCGGCGCGGCGCCGATGCTGCTCGCCCTGTACATCTCCGGCTTGGACGTCTCGCAGGTGGTCGGGCTGGCCTTCGCCGTCGCCGCCTCCAGCTTCTGCCCCCTGCTCGTGCTCGGCGTCTGGTGGCGCGGGTTGACGGACGTGGGGGCCGCGGCGGGGATTCTCGCCGGCGGCGGGGCGGCGGCCACCGCGGTGCTGGTCACCGTGTTCGGCCCACCCCTGCACGGGTGGCCGGCGGTCCTCGTCGCGCACCCCGCCGCCTGGACCGTGCCGCTCGCCTTCGCCGTGATGATCCTTACGTCACTCGCCACCCGCGAACGGGTCCCGACGACGGTCGGCGCCATCATGCTGCGCCTCCACGCCCCCGACAGTCTGCGCTTCTGACCGCGCTCGCGCGCCTCGGCCACGTGGCGGACGTGCGCGGACGCGATACCGTCACCCTCGTGACTCAGACAAGCCACCCCGCCTTGGCCCTGCGTGGCCTGGTCAAGCGCTTCGATACCAAGCTGGCCGTCAATGGCGTCAACCTCGACGTCCCGGTGGGCTCGTTCTACGGACTGCTCGGGCCCAACGGCGCCGGCAAGACGACGACCCTGTCGATGGCCGTCGGGCTGCTGCGCCCCGACGCGGGGAGCGCCTGGGTGCTCGGGCACGACGTCTGGCGTGACCCCATCACCGCCAAACAGCTGCTGGGCGTCCTCCCCGACGGCGTCCGGCTCTTCGACCGGCTCACCGGCCCGGAGCTGTTGGCGTACCACGGTCTCCTGCGCGGCATGGACCCGGACGTGGTCGACCAGCGCGCCCGGGAGCTCCTTGACGTGCTCGACCTCGCCGACGCCGGCAACACCCTCGTCGTGGACTACTCGGCCGGCATGAAGAAGAAGATCGGGCTGGCCTGTGCGCTGCTGCACGGGCCGCGGCTGCTTGTGCTGGACGAGCCGTTCGAGGCGGTGGACCCGGTCTCGGCCGCGCTGATCCGGGAGATCCTGCAGCGGTACGTTGCCGGCGGCGGGACTGTGATCTTCTCCAGCCACGTGATGGCGGTGGTGGAGCGGCTCTGCAGCCAC
>DATCMA010000057.1:0-34556 GCA_036563645.1 Micromonospora sp. | reverse complement strand
GATCACCCCCGAATGCGCGGGGAACACGGTCACGGCCGCCCCTGACGGGACCGAGTTGAAGGATCACCCCCGCATACGCGGGGAACACCCGACGGCTGGCAGCTCGTCGCAATTCCCTCATGGATCACCACCGCATGCGCGGGGAACACCGCCAGCGCTCTGGCGACGCTGCTCGTCGCCCCGGATCACCCCCGCATGCGCGGGGAACACCACGTGCGCGCCAGGCTCTAGCGCTGACATAAGGGATCACCCCCGCATGCGCGGGGAACACGCGGAGCTGTTCTTCCGCCAGGTGGTGGGCCGGTGGATCACCCCCGCATGCGCGGGGAACACCGGTGCACCGGATCGGTGCTCGGCTGCTCGTCGGGATCACCCCCGCATGCGCGGGGAACACGCCGATCTGCGCCCTTCATTTCGGCGCGAATTAGGATCACCCCCGCATGCGCGGGGAACACGCCGAGGCCGGCCGGCTCCTCGCTAGCGAGGTCGGATCACCCCCGCATGCGCGGGGAACACGCCGCGACCAGCGGGCGGTCATCGGTGGTGACGGATCACCCCCGCATGCGCGGGGAACACGCGCCCGAATGGTCGGAGCGGGCTCGTGAACGCGGATCACCCCCGCATGCGCGGGGAACACGTGAGCGCGCCGCTTGGTGGCGTCGGCGTCAGCGGATCACCCCCGCATGCGCGGGGAACACCTTCCTGACCAGCAGCTTAATAGATCAACTTCCCGGATTTTCGTCACTTCTGTTCGGCTGCCAACCCCAGGTGGCCGAGCGGCTGGGATCCCAGGCAGGCACGCAGCGGCCCATCGGACGGGACACTCCCTTCTCGGCATCGAGGAGTCGGCTCGCTTGAGCACGCGGAGCGTCATTCCCTCGCTCCATAAAGGACGATACGGGCGAGCGGCAGCCGGGGCCAGTGCCGGTCAGGATGGCATCCCAACGTCGCTGCTCAGCCTTGATAGGTACGCCTCCTTATCGACGTGCCGGAGTGGCGATCATTATGAGAGGTGGAGATCGTGGGCCCGGATTTTCGATCAATTGAATGATCGGAATCTGCTGTCCATGTTCATGACATAAAAGTCCTTATGGACTGGCATAAACGACACGCCGATTGCGTCTTGACGACTTCGATAAATGCGGATGTCATCAGCATGACGGCCTGAAGTGGTCCCGATCACATTGATGGAGGCGCCCATGTCGCTCAAGGTGGCTCCGGCTCTGCTGGAACGGGCCAAGGCGGGGACGGTCACCGACGAGGAGTTCCTGACGTGCATCCGCGAGAGCCTGCCCTACGCATGGGAGGTCATCAGCAGGACGGCCGAGCGGCTGAAGCGGGAAGGGGGCGAGTTCGCGGAAGACAACACCCCGCCGCCGAGCCCTGTTGAGCAGGGCCAGCTACTGCGGCTGCTTGCGAGCAGCTCGATGCGGAGCGCGGTGGAGCGCCACTTCGGCGTCCGCGTGGAATTCCAGAACTGCTGCAAGGTGGCGCTGTTCCGTCCAGAGGCCGTCGACGGCGCCGCGCACAAGGAGTTCGTCTCGCCGCGCGCGCAGCTCCTGAACCAGGCTCCCCACCTCGTCAACTGCTAAGCAGCAACCGTCCGTCACCGTCGGCCGGCATCCGGATGGGGTGCCGGCCGCGGCTGTGTGTCGGCGTACCCCGTCGCTCGGGGTGGCGTCTCACGCGCCTCCGCGGGCGCGGATCCCGCTCTTGGTGGATGCGTTGCCATGAACTGCCCAATAAATTGTCATTGCGCATGCCAACTTCAGCGGCAGGCCGGTGGCCGACGCATACCTGTCTCCGACTGATCGGCGCCGAGCCCTCGGTCGCAGCCGCCACGGCGGCTACCGCGCGAGGGAATCCTGGGTCCACGGCTAACGGCCGCGTCTCGTGCGCCGATGGTGAGGCCACACCGACTCCGCCTGGGAGGACGTGAGATGCGTGGACCACAGTGGTCGTGGTTGCCGTGGGTACGTCGGCGGATAAAGGAAGAACAGCGCCGGGCGATTCTCGAAGAAGCGGCGCGGCAGCAGCGTCTCGAATACGAGAAAGCGGTGCAACTTCGGCTCAGAGGCATCTCGGGTCCGGACGCGCAGCGCGGCTGATCCGCAGCGCTAAAGCGGGCATCGGCCCAGTGGGCAGCGCCCCGGGCGGGGAGAGTATGGCGGCGCGATCCCGATTCGTGACGGGCTGCACGCCAGTGACGGGCTTCATTACGATCCGGACATGCCCGCGGACCCGTGGCGGTATCGTGCCCGGCGGGTCGTCACCACTCGGCTGCGCCCCAGTGCGGACCCTCGGCCGCACTACGTCGTGTGCGGCCAGGACTCGCTGGCCTACTACCTCGTCCAGGAACTGCTCGCCGCGTCAGCCCGGGTGACGGTGATCGTTCCACCGAACCCGCGCAGTGAAGGGCCGGAGATCCGCACCATCCGGGGTATTCGGATCATTCGGGCTAACCGGCTTGATGAGACGACGTTCCAAGCGGCCGGGTTAGAGAGCGCACGCGGCCTGGCCCTCATGCACCAGGACGACGTCTTGAACATTCACGCCGCGCTGTGCGCGCAGGCGGTCGCGCCGGATATCCGCCTCGTCATCCGGATGTTCGACGCCGACCTCGGCGAGAAGGTCAAACTGCTCTTCGCGAACTGTCAGGTGCTCTCCGACGCGTCCATGGCGGCGCCCGCCTTCGTCGCCTCGGCCCTGAGCGAAGTGGCCCCGACCTACTTCTCCTACGGCAATCGGACGCTCTACGTCGCGCGCCGTTCCCAGGTGCGCCCCACGCACGTGATCTGCGGGCTGGCCGATATCCGGGAACCCAACCATCCCCATCTCCTGCCCGACGACGATGCCGCGGCGGACCTCGTGCTCGCCTGGGCGGTCGGCACGACGGCGAAATCCGCGGTGGAGGCCCGCACGAGGAGCGCCGCCCGCCGGCTGCGGCTGCGCGGCCGGCGGATGCGGGCGTTCGCCCTGCGGCGCGCGGTGCGCTCCTTCTTCAGCCGGAAGACCGTCATCGCCGCGCTCGTGGTGCTGCTGGTCATCGTGTTCACCGGCCTCGGGTTGGCGTACGCCGAGGATTTCGACGGATGGTGGGAAGCCCTCTACGTCACGTTGCTCACCGCCACCGCCGGTGGGGAAGTCGAACAGGACTACACCCCTCTCGGCCAGGCCCTCCAGCTCCTGCTCACCATCACCGGCCTGGCGTTCGTCCCGCTGATCACCGCGGTGGTGGTCGAGAGCATCGTCACGGCGCGACTCGCCGTGAACGCCGGGCGGCTCGCCGGCACCCGCGAGGGGCACGTCATCGTCCTCGGCCTCGGCAACGTCGGTGCCTTAGTGGTCCACCAGCTGCACGCGCTCGGCGTCAAGGTGGTCGCCGTCGACAAGAACCCCGACGCGCCCGGAATCGAAGTCGCGCGTCGCCTGCGCATCCCCGTGGTCATCGGGGATGGGGCGCAGGAGGAGACGCTGCGGGAAGCCGCGGTGGCGACCTGCCAGGCCCTCGTAGTGGTCTCCTCTGACGATGTCACCAACCTGCACGCCGCGCTCACCGGGCGGATGGTGGTCCGCAACCTGCGCGTGGTGCTGCGCCTGTTCGACAACGACTTCGCCGAGCGGATTCAGAAGGCCTTCGACATCGCCGTCTCCCACAGCGTCTCCGCCCTCGCCGCGCCGGCCTTCGCCGCCGCTCTCATGGGCCGGGTCGTCATCGCCACCATCCCGGTGGACCGGCACGTCCTCATCGTCGCGGAGGTGACCGTCAGCGCCGGGTCCCCGTTGGACGGGCAGCGCCTCGACGTGGTCAGCTCCTCCCCGGACGTACGGGTGATCGCGTTGGCGCGCGATGGTCAGCCGTATCCGATGTGGCGCCCGCTACCTGAGCTGGGACTCAGCGCCCGGGATCGGATCGTGGTGGTGGCGCGCCGGTCCGGGCTGAGCTGGCTGCTCAAGCAGGCCGCGTCGCCTGCGGAGGACGGGTCGTCGGAGCCGTCGCCGGCGGAGTCCGTGCCGTCCGACACCGGGACGGGTGAGGACCTGGAGACGGATCAGTCGTCGCAGTGACGGGGACAGCCGCCGGGGGCGGCTGGTGCGCCGCCGCGGCGGCTGGGGCCGGCGAGCGACGGTAGCGTGAGGGTGTGCAGCAGACGGTGACCACCCGGCGGGCGACGCGGCTCCAGCCGCGGCCCGTGCGCCCCGCTGGATGGTGGTTCGACGGGGTGCTCGTGGTCGGCTTCGTCGCGCTGACCGCGGCACTCGCCCGCGGATGGCTGCTCGACGTAGACGTCGCGGTGCGCGACTGGGTCGACGCCCATCGCCCGACCCCGGCGTACTGGGCGGCCCGCGCCCTCAACTTGCTGGGACAGGGCGGTCTCGTCCTCCTGCCGGTGACCGGGGCGCTCGCCGTCGCGGTCGGCTGGCACGCGCGGTCTATTCGGCCGTTGCTGCTCGTCGTCGCCGCGACCGCGATCACCGGGATCACCATCCTCCCGATCAAGCTGCTGCTCTACCGGGGGTATCCGCACAACGAGGAGCTGGCCGCGCCCGAGGAGCTGTTCAGCGACCCTATCGGCGGGCACGCCTACCCCTCGGGGCACGTCGCGAACGCCGTCGTCTGGTACGGCGTCCTCGCGGTGCTGCTCGGCGCGCTCCTGCGGCGCACGGGCCGGCGTGACCTGTCCACGACCACGCACCGGTTGATCCGGTTCGGTCCGCCGGTGGTGCTCCTCTGTACCACGACCTACCTGGGCTTCCACTGGTTGACCGACTCGGTCGCCGGTCTGCTCGTGGGGATCGTCCTCGATCGGCTGCTCGCCCGCGTGCCGTGGGATGACCTGCCGTTGCCGGCGCTGCCCGGGGGAATCGAGCGGCCCGCCGGGCTGGGATAGGCCATGTCGGACGTGCCGCCGCTCGCACGCGCGCTCAACCGCGCCGACGTGGTGGCCGTCAACCTGGGGGCGATGCTCGGCACGGGCGTCTTTGTCGTCGTCGCCCCCGCCGCCGCGGCCGCCGGTGGCCCTGGGCTGCTGGCCGCGATCGTGATCGCGGGGATCATCGCCTTCTGCACCGCGGTGAGTTCGTCACGGCTCGCGGTCCGCTACCCCGAGTCCGGCGGTACCTACGTCTACGGTCGACAGCACCTTGACGCCTTCGCCGGCTTCCTCGCCGGCTGGGGGTTCGTGGTCGGCCAGACCGCGAGCTGCGCGGCGCTGGCGCTCACGGTGGGGGCGTATCTGTGGCCCGACCACCTCCGGCTGGTCGCGATCCTCGTCGTGCTCGCCCTGGTGGGTGTCAACCTGCGCGGTGTCCACCGCACCGCGCGGACGACCCGGTGGCTCGTCGCCCTCACCCTCGCGGTGCTGGCCGTGGTGGCCACGGTGGGATGCGCCGCGGGTGGGTTCGCGTGGTCCCGACTGGGGGACACCGCGGGCGCTCACCCCGCCGGTGTGGTCACCGCCGCCGGTTTGGTCTTCTTCAGTTTTGTCGGACTCACGCGGATCGCCACGCTCGGCGAGGAGGTGCGGGAGCCCGCGCGCACGATCCCGCGGGGCGCGCCGCTCGCGCTCGGCATCGTCGTGGTGGTCTACCTGCTCGTGGCGGCGGTCGCGCTGGGCGTCCTCGGCCCACGTCGGCTCGCCTCGGCCACCGCCCCCTTGGCCGCGGTGGTGGACGAGGCAGGGCTGCCGGGACTCGGGGTGCTCGTCCGGGTGGGGGCGGCGGTCTCGGTGGTGGGTGTCCTGCTGGCGCTGCTCGCCGGGGTCGGGCGGACGACGCTCGCCATGGCCCGCCGGGGAGATCTTCCCCGCGCGCTCGCGGCGGTGCACCCGCGCCGCCGGGTGCCGTACCGGGCGGAGCTGACCGTCGCCGCGGTCGTGATCACCCTGGTGGCGCTGGGTGACGTGCGGCAGGAGATCGGCTTCGCCAGCTTCACCATGCTCGTCTACTTCGCGATCACGAACGGCGCCGCGCTGACCCTCGGCCGGGACCCCGGGCGGCGTCTCCCGGTGCGGGGGATGGCCGTCGGCGGCCTGATCGGCTCCGTGGCCCTGGCCGTGACGCTGCCGGCGAGTAGCGTGCTGCCGGGGCTCGCGGTCCTCGCCGTCGGCGCGGTGAGCTTCGCCGTCCGGCACCGGGCCTTCCGGCGTCACCGGTGAGTCGGAGCGCCGTCGGCCACCCAGACCCCGGCCCGCATGACCCGCACGACGCGCAGCTCCTCGTCGAGGTGGACGACGTCGGCGCGGTATCCGGGGGCGAGCGCGCCGACCCTGCCGCCCAGCCCGATCGCGCGCGCGGGGGTGGTGGCGGCCATCCGGCACGCGTCGGCCATCGGCACCCCGGCCGCGACCGCGGCGCGCAGCGCGGCGTCCATGGTGAGCGTGCTTCCGGCGATCGCGCCGTCCCGGGCGAGCCGCGGCACGCCGCCGGTGACGGTGACAGCCTGCCCGCCGAGCTCGTACTCCCCATCCGGCATGCCGGCCGCCGCGATCGCGTCCGTGACGAGGGCGGCGCGGTCGGGGCCGGTGACCGCGGTGGCGAAGGCGAGGGTGCCGGGGTGGAGGTGGACCCCGTCCGCGATGAACTCGCAGATCACGGTGCGCGCCCCGAGCAGCGCGTAGACCGGGCCGGGGTCCCGGTGGTGGGGTGGGCGCATGCCGTTGAAGACGTGGGTGCCGACGCGCGCCCCGGCGGCGATGGCGGCGAGGGTCTGTTCGTACGTCGCGTCGGTGTGTCCGATGGCGGCGACCACCCCGCGCGTGGCGAGGACGTGAATGGCCTCCAGGGCGCCGGGGCGTTCCGGCGCGAGGGTCACCATGCGGATCGCGCCGTCGCTGAGCTCGATGAGCGTCCGCAACTCCGCCAGCGACGGATCGCGCAGGTAGGCGGGGTTGTGGGCGCCGCACCGCACGGGCGACAGGTAGGGGCCTTCGAGGTGGATCCCGGCGAGGACTCCCTCGCGCACCAGGGGAGCGAGGGCGGTGGCGGCGTGCCGCAGCAGCGCGAACGGCCCGCTCACCAGGCTGGCCACGAGGGTGGTGGTGCCGTGTGCGAGGTGGAAGGCGGCGGCGTGCCGGGCGGCGTCGGGGTCACCGGTGGTGAAGGTGTGTCCCCCGCCGCCGTGGGTGTGGATGTCGACGAACCCGGGGACGAGCCAGTGCCCCGGCGGGACGCGCTCCCCGGCTGATCCGTCCCCGACCGCGACGATCGCGTCGCCGTCGATCTCCAGGTAACCCGGCTCGCGAATTCCCTGCGGAGTGACCACACGGCCGCCGATCTTCATAGGGCGCCTACCGGGTGTGGACGCGGGGCCGGCGTGGGGCCGGCCGAGGGACAGGGGGACCGAACCGGGATGAGGAGATGTCTGCGCATTCTCGCGTGATCGACGTCAGTTTCGCGCAAAGGACTGCGTAAAGTGGGGAAATTGTGGCACGCAGTGCGGTTAACGAGCATGTGCGCGCACAGCCGCGCGTGTTTCGCGCACTGGTGCCCCTCGTCGCCACGTCTGCGCATGGAGGCGGAGTGGATCGGTACGCTCGCTGGAACGCGTTGCTGGAGCTGCTCGCGGAACACGGCCGGATCACGGTCGAGGACGCGGCGAACCGGCTCGGCGTCTCCCAGGCTACGATCCGCCGCGACTTCGAACAGCTCGCGCAGCAGCAGATGATCACGCGGACGCGGGGCGGGGCGGTCGCCAACGGCGTGTCGTACGACCTGCCGCTTCGCTACAAGATCGCTAAGAACTCGGCGGAGAAGCAGCGCATCGGCGCCGCCGCGGCGGGACTGGTGTCCCCCGGCATGGTCGTCGGGCTCAACGGCGGGACGACCACGACCGAGGTGGCGCGCGCGTTGGCCGTGCGGGCCGACCTCAACACCACCGCCGAGGGACAACTCACCGTCGTCACCAACGCCCTCAACATCGCCAACGAACTGCTCGTCCGGTCTCGGATGAAGATCGTTGTGGCTGGGGGCGTCGTGCGACCGCAGTCGTTCGAACTGGTCGGTCCCCTCGGGGCGGCCCTGCTGCGCGAAGTGACCCTCGACCTCGCCCTGCTCGGCGTCGACGCGATCGACCCACAGCTCGGCGCCGCGGCGCACCACGAGGGCGAGGCGGCGATGAACGCGCTGATGGCCGCGCGGGCGCGACGAGTCGTGATCATCGCTGACTCGTCGAAGTTGGGGAAGCACGCCTTCGCCCGGATCTGCCCCATCGAGCGGGTGGAAACCCTCGTGACCGACTCGGGGGCCGACCCGGCCATGGTGGAGGCGTTCCGCGCCGCCGGACTGAACGTCATCACCGCCTGATCCCGTCAATCTTCCGGGTTATCCCCAATCGGGATCAGGGCAGCGATCAGGGGTCAATCCGGGACTTTTCCGGGGCAAACACGGCCCTTGTTGCTCCCGTCAGGGCTTAGCGTGTCGGTGGCACACGTTCGCATCAATGATTGGGGGCCAAGGCGTGGCGCCGGTGCTGGAAATCCAGGGTCTGGAGAAGACGTATCGAAGTCGTCGACACGGGGTACGGCGAGCCCTCGACGGCTTCGACATGGTGGTCGAGGAGGGCGAGGTCCACGGCTTTCTTGGCCCTAACGGCTCCGGTAAGACGACGACACTGCGGACGCTGCTCGGTCTGATTCGGGCCAACGGCGGGCGGATGGCGATCTTCGGTGAGGAGGTGCCGGCTGCCCTTCCCCGAGTGATCGGGCGGATCGGGGCCATTGTGGAGAGCCCGCAGTTCTTCCCGCACTTCACGGCGTACGACACGCTCTCCTTGCTGGCCGAAGCTGGTGGGGTGCCGCAGCGGCGCGTGGGGGAGGTCCTCGACCTCGTCGGCCTCGCGGAGCGGGCTCGGGATCGGGTCAAGTCGTACTCGCTCGGCATGAAGCAGCGACTCGCGGTGGCCTCGGCGCTGCTCAAAGAACCCCAACTGTTGATCTTGGATGAGCCGGCCAACGGTCTCGACCCCGCTGGCATCCGGGAGATGCGCACCCTGCTGCGCAATCTCGCCGACTCGGGAATGACCGTGGTCCTCTCCAGCCACATCCTCGCCGAGATCCAGCTCATCTGCGATTCGGTAACGATCATTTCGAAGGGGCGTCGGGTCGCCGCCGGCCCGGTGGCCGAGGTGCTCGCGCGGCACTCGGGGAGTGGGCTGCGAGTACGGCTGGAGGCCGTCACCGATCTGCCCGTCGCCGCCGAGGTCCTGACCCAGGCCGGCGCGCGGGTCACCGTCCACACCGATCACCTCATGGTCGAGTCGGCGGAGAAGCCGGCGTGGGTGACGCGGACGCTCGCGGCGCGGAATCTCTACGTCAGCGAACTCACGCCCGTCACCGCTGATCTCGAGAGCGTGTTCCTGGAGCTGACCGAGACCGCGTCGATCCCCGGTCAGGCGAGTCAGAGTGCACAGTCGGTGGCCGTCAGCACGACGTCAGGCACGGGAGGGCGGGGCGCATGAGCCTGTACAAGGCTGAACTCCGGCGGTTGTCGAAGCGGCGCGTCACCACGTACATGGGGCTCCTCGGCCTCCTCGTGCTGGCGGCGGTCGCGGTGGGCACGTTCTTCTCCAACCAGAAGATTGGTCCGGCGCACATCGCCGCGGCCGAGCGGGAGGCTGAGCAGGTCTACCAGGAGCAGCTGGAGTACACGCAGTACGAGCGGCGGCTCTGCGAGGAAGCGCAGCGGGCCGGAACCCCAAGCGACGGCAAAGACCGATTCCCCCCGGACTGCTCGTCCATCGAGCCGCCAAAGCGCGAGGACTTCAGGCCCGAGTGGTATCTGCCGGAGACCTTTGAATTCCGTACGGACTTTCCACAGGCCATCATCGGGTGGGCACTCATCCTCGCGATGGTCGCCTTCATCGTCGGCGCGTCCTTCGTCGGCGCGGAGTGGAGCTCCGGCGGCATGACCAACCTGCTGCTGTGGCGTCCTCAGCGGATCCAGGTGCTGCTGGCGAAGCTCGGCGCGCTGGTGACAGGGCTGGTCGGTGCCTCGGTGCTCACCGGTCTGGCGTGGTTCGGCACGTTCTGGCTCATCGCCATGACGCGAGGCAGCACCGAGGGCGTGACCGCCGGTGTGTGGCGGTCGCTGCTGTTGACCGGGCTGCGTGGGGTCGTCATCGTCCTCGCGGCGGGTGTCGTGGGCTTCGCGCTCGCCGCGCTTGGCCGCAACACCGCGCTCGCCCTGGGCGGCGTCATCGCGGCCCTGCTGGTCGGGCAAGTCGGGCTGAGTATCGCGCTGGCGATCGCCCAGGTCGAGTTCGCGGAGAAGTGGCTGGTCTCGACGTACGTGCTGGCCTGGCTGAACAAGAAGGTCACGCTGGAAAACTGGACAAGCTGCACCCAGACGGTCACGGGGACGTGTGAGCCAGCCCGGCTGGAGATTGTCTGGCAGCAGGCCGGCGTGCTGATGGCCGCGGTGGTGTTGATCACGCTCGGCGCGGCGTTGTGGCTGATGCGCCGTCGGGACGTGACCTGACGATACCGTGGGCACCGGGGCCGGGGCGCCTGCCCCGGCCCCGCTGTCTGGCCCCTCGCCTGGCCGCGGCTCGTGCGCGGACACGGGGGAGCCGATAGGCTGGAGATAGTCGCACATATGTGCTAATTGAGGTGCATCATGGAGCCCTCCGCCCTCGACGCTCTGGTCGACGCCGGTCCGCCTGACTCCGAGTCGGCCGCCGCGGCGCCGCGCGACGCGGATGGCTCCACGGGAGACGACGTCCTGGCGGACGGGCCGGGCTACGCCCCGCTCACCGACCGGGAGCAGCGCATCCTCGCCTTCGAACGGCAATGGTGGCGGTACGCCGGCGCTAAGGAACAAGCCATCCGCGACCAGTTCGGCCTCTCCGCGACGCGCTACTACCAGCTCCTCAACAAGTTGCTCGACAACCCCGCGGCGCTCGCCGCCGATCCGGTGCTCGTCAAGCGCCTCCGGCGGCTGCGGTCGGCTCGCGCGCGCAGTCGCGGTCGGTGAGCGGAGCGACAGCGTCGCAGCGGCCGGCGCCGCCGCGCCGTCTCACCGGAGCGCTGGTGGCCCGTGTCATGGGGATGGGGATTCCTGGCGACACCATTTACAGTCTGCTGTGGAGTAGCTACGTCGCGAGAGGTCGGTGGCGCCTGTGGATTGTCGTCGCACAAGTCCATTGCCGAGACACGGTCAGCCTCCAATCTGGACGTGGGGGAAGCGTGACCACGGTGGTGTTGACCTGCGACGGCACCGACCCGGTTTCGGCGACAACTGTCGACTAAACGACATCTGTCGAATAAGCTAGCGATGGTGCTGGCACTGGAAAACGGGTTCCGGCTACGGGGAGGCATGACGTGCGCGTGACGTGTCGGCTGTCGACCACAGAAACTGCCGTGGCCGTGCACCCAGGGTGCTGACGGGCCAGCACCTCTGCCGCCACGCATCTCGACTCGACATCTGACCGCTGACCGTCGTACCGAAGGCATACCGGCTCACGAAAGGCAGCACGCCGTGTCGCGAACCACTGAGATAGCGGAGACCCCGCGGGTAACCATCATCGTGGCGCCGCATAACGAGTTCAAAAGACTCGGCCTTGAGCGGTTGTGTGAGGCAGCGGGACTCGCATCGATGCCCATGTGCCTCCCGGACATCGCGACGCTGCCGCCGGCGACGGGGCAGCCGCGGGTATTGATCACAGACTTGCCCGCGGTGACGGGTTCCGCGCCCGCTGACACGCTCGCCGCGTTCCGCCGAGACGGTGGCCGGGTGTTGCTCATGGTCGGCACGCGAGACCACGACATCGCCCAGGCCACCGCGCTCGACTGCGACGGGTATCTCGACGAGGACAGTCTCGACGCTGAGACACTGTCGGACGCGATCCGGCAGCTGCACCACGGCCAGGTGCCGATGCCGGCCCGCATGGTGCAGGTTCTCTTCTCCCGCGTCCATGAGCGGCCGGCCAGTGAGGTGGCGGCGCCGCCGCTGACGGAGCGGGAGGCGAAGGTCGTGGAGCTTCTCGTCGCCGGCTACAGCAACAAACAGATCGCGCGTCGAATCGGTGCGTCGGCGCACGCCACCAAGCGCGCGGTCGCGAGCATCATGGCGAAGCTCAACTGCTCAAACCGAACGATGGTCGTGGTGCGCGCGCTTCGCGACGGACTGTGCCGGCCCAGCGCGGTGGCGCGCTGAGCGGCGGCGTTCGCCTCGCTAGGAACGCGCCAAGTCCGCGGCGATTCGGTGACCGGTGAGCCCTTCGGTCAGGGCGCGCGCCGCTGCGGACGTGCGGTTGGGGCAGTTCAACTTGGCGAGGACGTTCGCCACAATCCGCTTGACTCCGTGCGGTGAGATCGCGATTCGATCCGCGATCTCTTTGTTGCTACATCCCTCGACGAGGAGGGCTAGCACCTCTCGCTCGCGTGGGGTGAGCCGAATGGACTCGGGATTCGTCGGGGCGATCGGGAGGTGATGCGCGCGTGCGTTGTTAATAAGATACTCGGCTAATGCCCGCGGCAGGGGAACCTGATTCCGGTGGAGGTGGAAAATCGTGTCCTTGAGGACATTAGCGTTGAGTTCTTGAGAATGCAAATATCCGGTACATGAGATTGTCGACGCCAAGGTGATTTGCGCTCGCTCGATGTTGTTTATCAAGAGGAGCGCCTTGACATCGCGCGGCCGGGAGTTGAGGAGTTGGCAGTCGCGCTCGCTCAGCTCGTCGAGCGTGACCACGATGAGCTGGGCGTTCCGCTGGATGACGACGTCAAGGGCCTCCTGCACGGTGTTTCTGGCGTGTACCTCGGCGACTTGAGGAATCGATAGGAGCAGCCCTTCAATCCCGAGCCGGGCGAGGTTGGACTGCATTCCCAGGACTACCCGCAGCGACCCCTCAGGGCTATCCTTGCCGATCGTGTCCGCTAGGCTCCTTTCGATGATCATAATGTCTCCTGGAATCCCCCGCGATGCAGGATTGACCTAATTCGATTACTGAATTGACCCTAGCTAGTCTGAGTGATTACAGCAAGGGGGCTGTGCATGATTCATGTTCAATCAACTGGCCACTATAGATATCGGCCTGCGCCTCCGTCGGCATGACAAGACGGTAGTGGACCTCGTGGTCGGGTCCTTGTGTTACGAGCGGACGCCATAGCGCGCACATTGACCTAAGTAAATGCATAGAGAAATCCTCTCGCGAGCTGTGGTACGGGATCGCCTGGCCTAGCCGTCTGGTGCACCCGGTCAGCCCATCCGGTCTCGCACCTGATGAGCAGCCTCATCGGGTCTTTGGCGGGCTTCGGCACGGGTCAAGACTCCACAGTGGCTGCGCAACGCAGGAAGGGAGCGTGCCGTGCCAAGCTCGCCGCACCGCGTCAAGGCAGTCAGGCTGGAACGCCTCTCACGGTACGGTGACGGGCGCCACCTGTTCGTGCCGCTTGACCACTCCGTATCCACCGGGCCGGTCACTCACGCGGATCGGTTCGACGACCTCGTCGACGCCGTGATATCGGCCGGCGCGGACGCAGTCATCGTCCATAAAGGACGAGCGCGATACGTCAGCCCGAGGCACTTTCGTCAGGCCAACCTTATCGTCCACCTCAGTGGCAGTACGGCACACGCTCCGGACGCCAACGCCAAGGTGCTCGTCAGCCGGGTGGAGGAGGCGATCCGGCTCGGCGCCGACGCGGTGAGCGTCCACATCAACATCGGCTCCGACACCGAGGCAAGCCAGCTCGCCGACCTCGGTGCGGTCGCCGACGCCTGCGACCGCTGGGGGATGCCGCTCCTGGCGATGATGTACCCCCGCGGGCCCCGTGTTCGAAACCCCCGTGACCCCCAGCTGCTGGCCCACGTCGTCAACATCGCCGCGGATCTCGGCGCCGACCTCGTCAAGACGGTGATGGCGGAGACGGTCGCCGAGATGGCCGACGTGGTGGCAACCAGCCCTGTTCCGATCTTGGTCGCTGGAGGCGACGGCGAGGGCGACCTCGACGAGTTCGTCGCGAGCGCGCTGCGCGCTGGGTGCCAGGGCGTGGCGATCGGTCGGCGGATCTTCCGGCATCCCGACCCGGCCGCCGCTGTCCGCGACATCGCGCGGCTCCTCCACGACCCCGCACACGTAGAAGTCACCCACGCGCCCGCATTGGCAGGTTAGGTATGAAATTCGCCTGGATCGACCTTCGCGCGGTGCCGCAGGACCAGCGGCCAGCCATCGTTGAGGCCGCCGTTCACGCCGGCATCGACGGCGTGTTGGACGACACGACCGACGTCTTGGCCACGTTGCCCCCGACTGTTCGGCGGGTGCTGATCCGCGCCGACGGCGCCGAGTCGGACCCCAGTCAGGCCGACCTTGTCGTCGACCCCGTCACCGACGTCTCCGCCATCGACCGCCTGCGCGCAACCGGCGGGGGCGCCTTCGTCGAGGTGGTCGACGAGCCGACCCTGCGGCTCGCCTGCGCCTGCGGGACGTCGCTGTCGTACACCGTCGTTGCGTTCCGCGACCCAACCAAGATCCCGTTGGAGATCGTCATCGCGGCGATGGACCGTAGCGACGGCAAGCTCGTCTGCCAGGTCGCCTCGCTCGAAGAAGCCGCGATCGTCCTCGACGTGCTCGAGAAGGGCTCCGACGGGGTGCTGCTCGCGCCGCGAAGCCCGTCGGAGGTCTTTCAACTCGCCCGGCTCCTCCGGGGCCAGACCCCGGACTTGGAGCTCACCACCCTGATCGTGGATTCGATCGAGCACAACGGTCTCGGCGACCGGGTCTGTGTCGACACCTGCACCCACCTGCGCCAAGACGAAGGAATGCTGGTGGGCTCCTACGCGCACGGCTTCGTGCTCTGTGTCAGCGAGACCCACCCGCTGCCGTACATGCCGACCCGGCCCTTCCGCGTCAACGCGGGCGCTCTCCACTCCTACGTGCTGAGCACCGACAACCGGACCCACTACCTGTCCGAGCTCAAGGCCGGCAGCACGGTCCTGGCGGTCTCGGCCAACGGCGAAACCCGGCCGGTCACCGTGGGCAGAGTCAAGATCGAATCTCGCCCTCTGCTGACCATCAAGGCCACCTCGGAGGAGGGCGTACCCGTCAGCTTGACCGTCCAGGACGACTGGCACGTGCGGGTCCTGGGACCGGGTGCGGCCGTGCTCAACGTGACCGAGCTGCGTCCGGGCAGCAAGTTGCTCGGCTACATCAGCACCGACAAGCGGCACGTGGGTTGGCCCATCGGCGAGTTCTGCATCGAGAAGTAAGGCCCCGGCATCCGGGTGGCACAACCGCCACGGGTGCCGCTGGTCCCGGCAAGGGCGACGACCTCGCCCTTGCCGGGCCAGACGACGAACAGCCCGACCACGGGAGGCGGGAGGCGGCGATGGATGCCCGAGACTTCGTCAATGACCTGCTGGAGCGCGCACCAGGCCAAGGGGCGTGGGCGGTCGCGCCCGCCGAAGTGGACTTCGCCCGGCTACGGACAGAGGTCGCCGACCTCGAACGCCGGCTTGCCTTCCACGGCATCGGCGCAGGGTCGACCGTCATGGTGCGCATGCGCCCCAGCCTCACTCTCTTGTGGATCGTGCTGGCGCTCTGGCGGCTCAACGCCCAGGTTCTGCTCGTGGACCCGCGGCTCAGCACCGCCGAGGGCCAGCGGATTGTCGACCTCTGCCGGCCGCAGTACCACATCCGCAGCAATGGCTTCGGCACGATCGTCAACCAGTTCACCCCGGAGTGTGAGATCGTCGTCGCGTCTCTCGACGGCGAGCCCGCCGCTGGTGAGCACTGCCTGGTGCAGTTCAGCTCCGGATCGACCGGGCACCCGAAAGTCATTGGCCGGACCGCGGACTCCCTGCACGCCGAGCTCGACCGGTTCGCTCGGATGCCCCTGATGCCCGGCCCTGGCGACCGGCTCCTCCTCCTCAGCTCGTTGACCCACTCCTTCGGGCTCATCGGTGGTGTGCTCCACGCGCTCGCGAGCGGCGCCACTCTTGTCTTCGGTAGCCGCCCCCACGCGACGGCCCTCATCGACCTCGCCAAGCGGACCGACGTGACGGCGATCTTCGGTGCGCCGGTGCACTTCGATCTGCTCAGCCGGGTCTCCGCCGAGCTGCCGAGTCTCCGGCTGGCCGTCTCCGCCGGCGAGGCGCTGCGTCCCGCCACGTACGACGCGTTCCGGGCCCAGTTCGGGGTGCCGCTCGGCACCGCCTACGGCATGACGGAGGTGGGCATCATCGCCACCGACCTCGATGGGCGGTACGGTCCCCCGGCGGTCGGCACTCCGGCACACGGCGTCCGGGTCGAGGTGCGTGACGGCGAACTCTACGTCGACGTCGGCGCGTCGCCGTACCTCATCGCCGACAAGCCCGGCCGGGTGGTCGACGGGTGGCTGCGCACCTACGACCTGGCGTCGATCGACCCGGACACTGGCGTGATCAGCATTCGGGGCCGGGCCGACAGCATGGTGACCATCGGCGGGCTCAAAGTCGACCTCACTGAAGTCGAATCCGTCCTACTTGGCCACGAGCGGGTCACCGAGGCGGTGGTCGTCTACGGCGACGCGATCGAAGCCCACGTCGGCACGAGCGGCCACGTGGACCCCGCCGAGCTCCTCGGCTGGTGCCGGCAGTCGCTGAGCACGTTCAAGGTGCCCCGCCGGCTCTACGTCCACCACGCGCTCCCGCGCACCGTCAACGGCAAGCTCATCCGCAACGCGGAGCTCCTGCGTGCGGCGGCCGCCAAGGAATCGGACTCGTGATGATCGTGAGACCGGTCCTGCGGCGCGGTGTCTGCCTGACCGCGCACCCCGACGGATGTGCCGAACGGGTCCGTCGGGACATCGCTCGGGCCGCGTCGGCGCCGATGGCGCACGGTCCCTCGGTCGTGTTGGTCATCGGCAGCTCCTCCGGCCTCGGGCTGGCCGCCCGGATCTACGCCGCGTTCGGGTGTGGCGCCGCGACCGTCGGCGTGTATCGGGGACGCCCCGCGACCCGGCACCGCACCGCCACCGCCGGCTGGTACAACGCCCGCGCGCTCCGCGCCGAGCTCGACCGGGCTGGGCTGTGGGCGCGGGACGTCATCGGGGACGCGTTCGCTGACGACACCAAGCAGCGGGCCGTGGCGGCGCTGCGCACCGCACCCGGCCCGGTAGAGGTCGTCATTCATTCCGTGGCCACCAGCCGCCGCACCGACCCCTGCACCGGGACGACTTACCGCTCGACGATCGCCGCGGTCGGCAAGCCCTACACCGAGTTGTCCTACGACGTCACGGACGGCAGCGTCCGACGGGTCACGCTGCCCGCCGCCAGCCCCCGGCAGGTCGCCGAGACCGTGGCGGTGATGGGCGGGGATGACTGGCAGCGGTGGATCGAGACGCTCGACGCCGCCGGGGTCCTCGCTCCGCACGCGCGCACCGTCGCCTTCACATACGTCGGCCCGGCGTTCCTTGCCCGCAGCTACCGCCTGGGCACGCTCGGGGCCGCCAAGCGCCACGTGGAGCGGACCGCCACGCGGCTGCACGACGTACTGGCGCCGCGTGGGGGCGGCGCGTACGCCGCCGCCGCGAGCGCGCTGATCACCCCGGCGAGTGCGGTCATTCCCATCCAGTCCCTCTACACCGTGCTCCTCACCGGGGTTCTCGGGGAGCGCGGTCCAGTGCGGGACCCTCTCGACCAAGCCCGCGACCTGTTCCACGCCCTGGCCACGGGCCCGGTGGTGGACGGCGCGGGCCGGATCCGGCTCGACGGCGCTGACCTCGCCCCCGAGGTGCAGGCGGAGGTGCGGACCCGGTGGACCTCCGTGACGTCGGACAACGTCGCGGAGCTCGGCGGGAACGAGTATCGAGCGCGTCTGCTCGCCGCCTACGGCTTTGGCATTCCGGGCGTCGACTATGAGCGGCCGGTTAACCCGATGAGTTTCGACCTCGCCCCGGTTGGCGCGGCCCCCATCTCACCGTCTTCGGAGGAGGACTGACGTGCGTGGCGACATCGTGGCCTACATCGTCCAGGTCATTGAAAAGGTGCTGAATGAGTCAGCGGGCGATGTCGACGGTGCCCCGCTGGGCGAAGGCGGAATCAACCTCGACTCACTGTCCCTCTTGGAACTGAGTCTCCACATTGAACGCCAGTACCACGTCAAGTTTTCCGAGGACGAGTTGGACGCGATCGGGGGCCTGACGATTGGCGGATTGGCTGACTTGGTGGAGCAGAAAGTCGCGGCGGCGGCCGGAGGCACGCGATGACGATCACTCGTGACGAGCTCCGCGCGTTGCTCGTCGATTGCCAGATCGTGCCGTACTCCGCGGCGGAACTCGACGACGACACGCCAATTGTCATCGACTCCTTCGCGCTGGTGTGGCTCATCCAGATGCTGCAGGAGCGCTACAACATCGTGCTCGATCCCAGTGACGAGGACGTCAAGACCTTCACCAGCGTGCGGAGCATTCACGACTACCTATCCGCGCGCCAATCCCTGTGAGGCGGCCCCACGATGACGGACCACGTGGTTATCACCGGGTACGGAGTATTCACCGCCTTCGGCTATGGGGCGGACGCGCTCCGCCGCGGTGTTTTCGCCGGGCGACACCGATTCGGCCCGGTGACGCGGTTCGACACGACGGGATTTCGGGGCACCATCGCGGCGACTCACCCCGCTGACCCGGACGTCGGGGAGCTTCGGCAATACCCCGTCCTGCGCCGGTGCGCGGAGGAGGCCTTGGCGATGGCCGGGCTGGCGGAGGCGCCCGCGGCGCCGGTACTCGTCGGTACGCAGGGCGACCACACCGTGCTGTCCCGCTGGTGGCGCGCCGTGGTTGCCGAGGAACCACCCGAAGCCGCGCTGCCCGGACTCGCCGCGCACCTGCCGCACCAACTCGGTGAGGACTTGCGCCTCGGGCATCCCCGTCTCGCCTTCCAAAACGCCTGCGTGGCCTCGGCTGACGCCGTGATGTACGGCTGCCGACTCATCCACAGTGGTCATACCGAGGTCGCTGTCTGCGGTGGGGTTTACCTCGTCGACCAGGAGTTCTTCGCAAAGTTCGACTCCGGGCGTGCGTTCGCCCGCGATGGACGGGTCAAGCCCTTCGACCGCTCCCGGTCAGGCCTGTTGCTCGGGGATGGCGCCGGCGTGGTGGTGCTGGAATCTGCCCGCCACGCGGCGGCGCGCGGCGCGACCCCGTTGGCGGCGATCACCGGGTGGGCGCTGGCCGCGGACGCCTACCACGTGGTGCGGCCGCATCCGGAGGGAGCCGGGCTCGCCGCTGCGATCAGCCAGGCGCTGGGCCGCGCGGGAATCGCCCCGGAGGCGATCGGATACGTCAACGCCCACGGCACGGGCACTCCTGCGAACGACCCCGCCGAGACCGCGGCGCTGCGCCGGGCCTTGGGTGCGCACGCGACCGCCGTCCCGGTCAGCTCCACCAAGGGGTCGACCGGACACATGTTGGAAGCCAGCGGAGTCGTGGAGCTGATCATCACGATGCTGGCGCTGCGGGACGGTCAGCTTCCCCCCACCGTCGGCCTGGTGGAACCGGATCCTCGATGCGATCTCGACTACATCCCCGGGGAAGCCCGCGCGGCGCGTCCCCGGCGGGCGCTGACCGTCAACGCCGGCTTCGGAGGCCTCAACTCCGCGCTCGTCGTCGAGGTCGGTGAGGAGGGAATCGGCGATGGCGAGTAGTCCCACCACGGTCGCGCGCCACGACACGGGGATCGTCTCCGGAGCCTGCCTGGTGCCGTGGGGAGCCCGTGCGGAAGGCCTGCCGGGGGCCGCGGAGGTCGACCTGCCACCGCTGCCGAACTTCGTCGTCTCCCGGTTCAGCCCGCTGGTGGCGGAGGTCGTGCGCCGGTGTCTCGCCGGCCGCGACGTCTCCGGGCCGGCCACCGCGGTCGTCCTCGGCTCGGTGGTCGCCGACGCGACGACGGCGGATGTGGCCGCGCGGGACCTCGCGAGCGGGAATGTCCACAATCCCCTGCTGTTCTTCCAGTCCGTGCCGAGTTCCGTTCTCGGAGCCATCGCTCGGGAATTCGGCATCACCGGCCCGATGACGTGTCTGTCCGCGCGCGACGACCTGCCACGGCTCCTGCTGGATACCGCGACGCTGCTGCTCGCCGAGGAGCCGATCGAGCGGGTGTTGGTGATCGGCGTCGAGTTGGAACCGCAGCCACGGGCTCAGCAGATCTTCGCCGAGCTGGCCGCGAGCGGCTCGACGACGCGCGCGCCGCGCGGCGATGTCGCCGTGGCGCTTCTCCTCAACCGGCCGGTGCGTCTCCCGGAATCACCCGGCACCGGTCTCGTCGACCTGGGCTATCTGGCGCCGCTGGCGGCGCTGTGCCCCGTCACTGCGCCGCGCCAAGGAGAGGGAGCGATCTGATGTGCGGTATCGCAGGCTGGGTGTCGTTTACCCGTGACCTGAGCACCGAACGCGACACGATCGAGGCGATGACCGCCACCTTGTGGTCGCGCGGACCAGACGCGGGTGGGGTATGGCTCGGTCAACGGGCCGTCCTGGGGCATCGGCGGCTCGCCGTCATCGACATTCACGGCAGCACCCAGCCCATGACGGTGACGACCGCGGACGGGCCGGTGGTCCTGACGTACAGCGGCGAGGTTTACAACTTCCGGGAGCTGCGCGCGACACTCCAAGCCGCCGGTCACGAGTTCCGGACCAACGGGGACACCGAGGTCGTCCTGCGGGCCTACCTGGAGTGGGGCGACGACGCCGTCACCCGGCTCAACGGGGTGTTCGCCTACGCGGTATGGGACGGGCGGCGGGACCGTCTCCTCCTCGTCCGCGACCGGCTCGGGGTCAGGCCGTTGCTGTACGCGTGCACCCCCGAGGGGGTGATCTTCGGCTCCGAGGCGAAGGCCCTGCTCGCTCACCCCGCGGTGGACCGGACGGTGGACGTCGAGGGCCTGCGTCAGCTGTTCATGTACACCCGGCCGCCGGAGACCGCCGTGTGGCGCGGCATGCGTCAGGTGCGCCCGGGGGAGATGGTGGTGGTGGACGCCGCGGGGGTGCACCCGCGGACGTATTGGCGACTCGACGGGCACCAGCACACCGACGACCTTCCCCGCGCCATCGACACGGTGCGGGAGCTGCTCCAGGCCGCGGTGGCCCGCCAGCTCGTCGCCGATGTGCCGCTGTGCGTGATGCTCTCCGGTGGCTTGGACTCCAGCACGGTCACCGCGCTGGCCGCGCGCGCAGCGGGCGAACGCCTACGCAGCGTGTCGGTGAGTTTCGCGGGCGACGCCGAGCATTTCGTCCCCGATGAGCTGCGCGGTACCCGCGACAGCGAGTTCGTCCACGAGATCGTCCAGCACGTGGGCACCGACCACCGGGATGTCGTGCTGGACAGCCGGCAGCTCACCGATCCGCAGGTCCGCCGGGAGGTCGTGGCCGCGCGTGACCTTCCCATGGGCATCGGCGACCTTGACTCGTCGTTCTTCCTGTTGTCCCGCGCGATCCGCGAGCACTCCACTGTGGCTCTTTCCGGCGAGGCGTCCGACGAGGTCTTCGGCGGATACAACTGGTTCCACGATCCGCGCATCCGCGACGTGGACATGTTCCCGTGGTACACGGCCATGCAGCCGGACCCGGAGGACGCCGTCGTGCTCCTGCGGCCCGAACTCGCGAAGGAGCTCCAGCTCACCGAGTACGTCCGGCAGTGCTATCGCGACGCGGTCGCTCAGGCGCCGGTCCCGGAGACGACTGATCCGCTGGAGCGGCGCATGGTTCGCGACACCTTCCTCAATCTCACGTACTGGCTGCCGTACGTGCTGGAGCGCAACGACCGCATGAGCATGGCCCACGGGCTTGAGCTGCGGATGCCGTTCAGTGACCACGAGCTCGTCGAGTACGTCTTCGCCACCTCGTGGGCGCAGCGCACCTTTGACGGTCGGGAGAAGAGCTTGCTGCGCGCGATCGCCGGTGACCTGCTGCCGGAGCGCGTCGTGCGGCGACGCAAGAGCCAGTACCCGACGACCCAGGACCCGGCCTACGTGGCGGCGCTCCAGCGCCAGGCCCAGGAGCTCGCCGCCGAGCCGGAGCATCCGGTGTTCACCGTGGCTGATCCTGAGTGGACGCGCCGGGTGGCGTACGCGCCACGTGAGGCACTCAGCCTGGTGGATCGCCGTGGCCTGGAGCGTCTGCTCGACATGGCGATCTGGATGACGACGACCCAACCGGTGGTGCGCTGGTGAACGCGCGGGAGAACGGGACGTTCTGGCGTCCCGACCTGTCTGATCTGCCGCCCACCCTCGCCGGTGAGCAGTTGGCGCTCAAGCTGGGTATCGAGGTTGTTCGCTGGGAACCGGATCTGATCGTCGCGACGATGCCGGTTGCCGGGAATCGGCAGCCGATGGGGCTGCTGCACGGCGGAGCGAACGCCGTCCTCGCCGAGACGCTCGGCTCACTCGCGGCCGCGGCGCACGCCGGGCCCGGTGCGTCGGTGGTCGGGCTAGAGCTGTCCTGCACCCATCACCGGGCGGTGACCTCGGGGCGGGTCACCGGGACCTGTCGTCCGCTGCACCTCGGACAGACGGTCACCACCCACCACATCGAAATCACCGACGAACGAGGGCGCCTCACCTCGTCGGCGCGACTGACGTGCCTCATCAAGCGCTCATAGGTGAAGGGAGGCCAGATGTTGGAAGGTGACCGCCCTGACGTCTGTGTCATCGGCGCCGGGCCCACCGGCCTGCTGCTCGCGTTGGCGCTCGCGCGCTGTGGGCACGAGGTCACCGTCCTGGAGCGCCGGGCCGCGCTGCTCCCGCAAACCCCACCCGCCGGTGCGGCTGGGCCGGGTCCGGGTGGTGCCCCGAACCTCCAGCCGGTCACCCTCGGGCTCCTCGACGCCGCCGGCGTGCTCGACCAGGTACGGCCCGCGTCGGCCCGCATCGACGGAGCGGAGGTCTACGTCAACGGGACGCTGGTCGCTGCCCGGGATTACGCCGCGGTGCCCGGGGTTCCGGTGCCGTGCGCGATGTCGGTGCCGATGATCGCGCTGACCCAGGCACTGCTCCAGCGGCTGGAGCGGGAGTCGAATGTTCACCTCCTCCTGGGGGTGACCGTCCACCTTGACCCGTGCCCCGACGGCAGGTTCGCGGTGCGGGTGCGCCGTGGCGAGCGGGAGACGCGTGTCGATCCCCGTGTCATCGCGGCCTGCGACGGCAAGCACTCCGCGGCCCGCGGCATGGCGGGTATCGACGCCGAGGTGTTCTCGTTCGAGAGCGGCTACGTGGAGGTCCCGCTCGCCATGCCCCCGGATTGGGGAGCCCGCATCCGCGCCCACATCACCGAGCGCGGGTATGTGCTCGCCACCCCGGTCGCGGGCCCCGAGCTCCTCCTCGTGTGGATCGCCGAACCGCGGCTCGTCGCCGAGACGCTCAGTCGGGGGGCGGCGGAGGTGGCGGATGCGCTCGTCGCGCAGGTTCCGTCCCTGGCCAGCGCGCTGGACGGGCGGGAGGTGGCGCCGCGGACCGTGCCACACCACATCGTGCGGCCGCGCCAGTGGGCGCGGGGCAATCTCGTGCTTGTCGGCGACAGCGCGCATGGTCTGCACGCCATGGGCGGTCAAGGGCTCAACATGTCCCTGCAAGACGCGATATGCACCGCCATCGCCCTCGACGACATGGTGCGTACCGGGGATGATTCGGCGCTGCGGGACTTCCACGCGGTCCGGAGGCCCTTTATTGAGGCATTCCAAGACCAGCAACGGCAGCGCGCGACCGGACAGCACGACCTGCCCATGCTTGATCTGGACATATTGGCCCTCGGCCAACCGGAATTGCGGGAAATGTTCGCCGCCGCGTCGGCGGTATTCGATTTCGCGGGCGCCCGGTAATCGAGTGGACGACGAGGGACGCAATGTGGTCGCTGGACGCCTATTGTCAGCGCATCGGCTACCACGGCCCACGTGAGCCGACATTGGCGGTGCTGCGGGACATGTGTTCCGCGCATGCGGAAGCCGTTCCCTTTGAGACATTGGACGCGCCTGAGGGCGTGGTGCCGTCGCTGGATCAGGACAGCGTCTTCACCAAGGTCGTCACGCGGCGCGGTGGCGGCGCGTGCCTGGAGGTCAACGCGCTCCTCGCGGCCGCCCTCGCGCGTATTGGCTTCCGCGTCGACGTCGTCGTGGGGGAGGCGTGGCGGGTCCTCGAACGCCGCTACACCGGGATTCCCGACCACATGATCGTGCTTGTCCACCTAGACGGCCGCACCTGGATCGTCGACGTGGGGTTTGCGACCCTCACGCCGGTCGCGCCGATGCCGCTTGGCGCGGAGGACTGGCGCGATCGTGGCTGGCGCTTCCGCACCCGCTGGGTGGACGACGCCATCGTCGCCGAATGCGTCGGCATCGACGGCGTGTGGCGGCCGATGTACCGCTTCTGGGACAAGCCCCAGCCGCCTGAGGTCTTCGACAACATTCGGGACCACTACCTGCGGCGCGGCACCCGCATGGCGCGCACCTTGATGTGCGCGCGGTGGCGCGGACCGCGGCGCCTCACCCTCATCAACAACCGATTGATCGTCGCTGACCAGGGCGTGGAGACGGTGACGACGATCGCCGACAGCGCCCGGGCACGTGAGGTTATCGGAGAAATCTTCCGGGATCACGCGCACCTCGCGGAGCGCGCGATGCGCGTGTGGTACCGGCTATTTCCCGATTCGACGGACGGCGAACGGATGTGAATCGGCGAGCCGCCTGACTGTCAATCCACCGCCAACGGAAAAGGAGCGACAATGAGTAGCCGGAATCTCCGGTTCGGTGCGTTTTTGTCTCCACTGCACCCGCCAGGAACGGATCCCACGTGGCTTATCGACAATGATCTGGCGCTCGTGGAGCACCTGGACCGGCTTGGTTTCGACGAGTTTTGGGTTGGGGAACACCACTCTGGGGGATGGGGCATTATTTCCTCGCCGGAGTTGTTCCTCGCGGCGGCGGCCGAGCGCACCCGGCGTTTGCGCCTCGGCACGGGGGTGGTGAGCCTGCCGTACCACCACCCCTTCATGGTCGCCTCCCGGATCGTCCAACTTGACCACATGACCCGTGGTCGGGTCATGCTCGGCGTCGGCGCCGGCTCCCTGCCGTCCGACGCGTACATGGTGGGGGTGGAGCCGGAGCAGCAGCGACCCCGCACCGCGCAGGCGCTCGAGGCGATCCTCCACCTGCTGCGCAGCGATGAGCCGTTGACGATGCGTACGGACTGGTTCGAGCTGCGCGAGGCGCGCCTCCAGCTCCGGCCGTACCAGGACAACCTCGAGGTGGCCGTCTCCAGCGCCGCCTCCCCGTTCGGCATGCGCCTCGCGGGCCGGCACGGCCTGAGCGCGCTCTCGTTCACCAATGGGCCGACGGGCGCGAGCGGCCTGAACCTCGCGCGCCAGTGGGCCTACGCCGAAGAGGCCGCCGCCGAGTCCGGGTGCGCGGTGTCGAGGGACAACTGGCGACTGGTCGTCTCCGTCCACGTGGCCCCCACGACCGAGCAGGCGTTCGCCGAGGTACGCGAGGGGCATCGTCGGTGGCTGCACGGCTACTTCGGCGAGCTGGCGGGTCTGCCCGTCACCCCGGACGGAGTCGAGCCGGGTAAGGAGCTGGAGGCGATGGTCGCCTCCGGGGGCGCCATCGTCGGCAGCCCACGCGACTGCATTGAGGCGATCGAGCGTCTCTATGAGGCGACCGGTGGCTTCGGCACGTTGCTGGTGACGGTGCAGGACTGGGCGGAGCCGCGGCGGGTGCGCGACAGCTTCGAGCTGCTCGCCACCGAGGTGATACCGCACTTCCGAGGGTCGTTGCGGCGTATCGAGGCGAGCCAGCGGTGGGTGGCGCGGCAGCGCGAGGTGCTCGTACCGAAGGCGGTCAACGCCTTGCAACGGGTGCTCGCCGAAGCCGGTGAGGCGTCGGTGACGTCAAACGCGGCGCCCGCGTCCCCGGAGCCGTCGGCCTCCTCGGCCACCGATGCCTCCTCGGCCGCCGAGCCCTCCGCCCCGCAGCCGGAGGCGGCTTCGGCGCCGGTGGCGCAGCCAGCCGCGGCATGTCCGATGCACGCCGCCGGGAGCGCCGCAGCACCGGCGTACCCGTTCGGGCCGCCGGATCGCCTGGAACCCGACCCGCGCTGGGCGTACCTGCGCGACCACGAGCCGGTCAAGCGCGTCACGCTGCCGTACGACGGCGAAGCCTGGCTCGTCACGCGGTACGCGGACGTGCGCACCGTCTTCGCCGACCGGCGATTCTCCCGGGCCGCCGCGGTGGCCGAGGGCGTGCCCCGGTTCTTCCCCCACCAACCCCCGCCGGACGCGATCTTGAGCATGGACCCGCCGGAGCACACCCGGATCCGTCGACTGGTGGCGAGGGCCTTCGGCGCTCCGCGTGTCGAGAAGCTGCGCCCCCGCGTCCAGCAGATCACCGACGAGCTGTTGGACGAGATGGAGCGCCGCGGGCCGGTGGCGGACCTCATCGAGGACTTCTCCATGCCGCTGTCGGTGACCGTGATCTGTGAGCTGTTGGGGGTGCCGCCCGAGGACCGGCCGCGCTTCCGGGTGTGGTCTAACGCGGTGCTCTCCACGACGGCCTTCAGCCCGGAGGAAGCCGCGCGCCTGCAGGACGAGCTGCACGAGTACCTCGGGGAGCTGGTGGCCCGGCACCGCGCCAACCCGGGCGACAACCTGCTCGGCGACCTGGCCAGCAACCGCGACGAAGACGTCCTCAGCGAATCCGAGCTCCTGCGGCTGGGAGAGAGCATCTTGATCGCTGGCCATGAGACGACGGCCAGCCAGATCCCCAATTTCGTCTACACGCTCCTCAAGCACCCGGAGACGCTGGAGAAGCTGCGCCAAGACCTGTCCTTGATTCCCAGCGCGGTGCAGGAGTTGCTGCGCTTCGTGCCGATCGGCGCGGTGGACGGGATGCCGCGCGTCGCCACCGAGGACATCCACCTGTCCGGCGTGCTCATCCGCAAAGGCGACGTGGTGCTCCCGTCGATGGGGTCGGCCAACCGCGACGAGCGCGTCTTCGACAACCCGGACGTCCTCGACATCACCCGCAGCCACAACCCGCACCTCGGGTTCGGACACGGTCCCCACCGGTGCCTCGGCGCGCCGCTGGCCGTCGTCGAGTTGGAGATCGCGCTCAGCTCCCTGCTGACGCGGTTCCCCAACCTCCAGCTCGCCGTGCCCGAGGAGGAGCTGCGCTGGAAGAGCGGTCTGATCGTGCGCGGCATGGAAGCCATGCCGGTGACCTGGTGAGGAGTGCGATGGCGCAGGCAACCCCCGGAGATACGCCAACAGATCTCGGATATCCCCGTCGATTACCGTCCCTGACGGGTTTGCGCTGGTGGGCGGCGCTGCTGGTGTTCGGCGAGCACTACCGCGCGATGCAGCTCGGCACGGACGTCGGCGCCGCCCACCTCTCTGCCTCAGACCGGGTGTTCGCGACGCTGTTCGGCACCGGCTACATCGGAGTCAGCTGCTTCTTCATCCTCAGCGGCTTCATCCTCACCTGGTCTGCCCGGCCCGGCGACACGGCCCGCGTGTTCTGGCAGCGCCGCTTCGCGAAGATCTACCCAATCTTCGCGGTGACCTCCATGCTCGCCGTCCTCATGCTGATCGCCATCGGTCAGCCGCCTGGACTCGACCTCCTCCTCGTGCAGGCGTTTCTCGTGCAAGCGTGGATTCCGGATCAGGCGTACTCGTTCGGTCTGAATCCGGTGACCTGGTCGCTCAGCGCCGAGGCGTTCTTCTACCTGTGCTTCCCCCTGATCATCACGATCCTGATGAGGGCGCGGACGCGGGCACTCCGGGTGGTGATCGTGGGGTGTGTGCTGTTCGCTGCGGTCGTGCCCGGGTTAGCCGACCAGGCGTTCCAGCTGCGCGGGCCGATCACCGAGGTGGTCGCCACGGCGGACGCCGGCGGACCGTTCCTCTACTGGTTCAGCTACGTCTGCCCTCTGACGCGTTTGGCGGAGTTCATCGCGGGCGTGGCGGCGGCGGTGCTGCTGCGCCGGGGCCAGTGGATCGGTCCGCGGCTGCCGGCGGCACTGTGCATTGTGGTCGTCGGATTCGTGGTGAACCTGCACCTGCCGGGGTATCTCCAGCGCGTGGCGGGCATGTTCGTCCCGTTCCTCTTCCTGATCACCGCGCTCGCCCAGGCGGACATCCGCCGGAGCTGGTCGCCGATGCGGGCCCGAGTCTGGCAGTTCCTCGGGGAGGTTTCCTTCGCGCTCTACGCCATTCAGCTGTTGATCCTCGTGGCGACGGGGATGCACCTGCGGGGTTGGCTGTGGCAGGTGGGGCTGATCGATTCCCCCACCAGCGGCGTGTCGTGGTGGCTCAACGTCGCGTTCTTCTTCGGGTACCTCACGGTCTGCGTGCTGGCCGCGTGGCTGCTCTACCGGACCGTGGAGCGGCCGATGATGCGGATTCTGGGGCCGAAGCCGCACGCCGCGCCGACGCGGAGTGAGGAGCCGGAGCTGGTGCGCAGCGGCGTGTAGCGCGTGGGCGGTCGTCCAGGCGCCAACGCGGGGCCGGGTGGGCAGTTCCCGCCCGGCCCGCGCGTCATCGCCGGCGCTTCGCCGCGGGCGCTAGGCCGCGCCCGTGGCCGCGGTCGCCGGCTGGTCGGCCGGCGCGGGGACGGCGCGATCGGGCGCGGTGAGGAGGAGGGCGACGACGATCGCGACTTCAGCGGCGGCGACCAGGGGCAACGAGATCGGCCCCCACTGGGCGAGCAGCAGCCCGCCGATCACGCCACCGGCGGAGGTGCCGAGGTACGTGACGCTGCTGTTGAGGGCCATGACCTCGTTCGCCGCCGGTCCGGAGCGGCTGATGAGCCAGACCTGCAGCGGCGGGTTGAGCGTGCCGATCGCCAACGACCAGACCACGGCGAGCACCACGAGCAGGGCCAGCGGGGTGGCGCCCCAGCCAACCATGGCGCTGAGGGTGAGCATCGACGCCATGAGCAGCGAGGCCCCGAGGATCACCATCCGGATCGGGCCGAGGCGGTCGGCGCCCGCGCCACCGATGACGGTCGCCACGACCCCCGCCAGCCCGGCGGCGAGGAACAGCACCGCGATGCCGTCGGTGGTGACGCGACCGGCGGCGTACATCACGGGGGCGATGTAGGTCATCATCATCATTCCGCCGGCGGAGACGAGGAGCATGCAGCTCAGGCCGCGGAGGATGGATCCCTTGGTCAGTGGCTTCAGCCGGGCGCTGAGCGTGGCGTCGTCACCCGCCGGCAGGGGCGGCAGAAGGAAGATCATTCCAATGAGGACGAGCACGCCGATCCCCGCGACGAACCAGAACGCGGCTTGCCAGCCATGCCGACCGCCGATCCACGTGCCCAGCGGCACACCGAGCACCATGGCGAGCATGAGGCCGCCGCCGATGAACCCCAGCGCCTTACCCCGCTTGTCCTCGGGGGGCAGGGTGCCGGCGGTGCTGAAGCACAGTGGAGTGATCGCCGCGGCCGCGATCGCGCTGGTCACTCTGGTCGCCATGAGTACCGCGTAGATGGTGCTCACCGTCGCGACCACGTTGCTGATCACGAAGAGGGACATCCCGCCGATCATGATCAGGCGGCGCGACCAGCGGGCCGCGAGCACGGCCATGAGCGGCGCGGCGACCGCGTAGACCACCGAGTAGACCGTCACGAGCTGACCGGCCAGCGCCTCGCTGATGTCGAATTCCGCGGCGATTTCCCGCAGGATTCCGGCAACGATGAAGTCGCCGGTACCAAAGGCGAACATCGCCAATACGAGGGGAATGAGCCACAGACCCATGTCAAACCGTTTCCTCGTGCTTCTCGTCTCCGGCGAACGGCTGATGCTCGGCCGCCATGCGACGGCGGAGCTCGTCTAATTGCCGTTGAATGCGCACCCGAAGATTGACCATGCGGCAGATCCGCTCATCGAGCTGGCGGAGGCGTTCCTCGAGCAGGCGCACGGCCAGCGGGGAAATGGGCTTGCTGCGCATGTCGTCGTCGAGGCAGTCGGTGAAGGCGCGGATCTCCTCCACGCTGAACCCGACGGACAACATCGTCTGAATATTGCGGACCCGCTGCACCGCCGATTCGGGATATCCGCGGTAGCCGTTGGGCTGGCGGACGGTGTGCAGCAGACCGTGTTGTTCCCAATAGCGCAGCGACCGAGCGCTGGCGCCGGTACGGGCGGACAGCTCCCCGATGCGCATCAGTGGTGCCACGCGGGGACCGTACAACCTTGACACTAATGTCAAGGTCCAGTTACGTGTGGCGGATTCGATGGGTGCCGAACGCCGCGACCCGGGCCGCTGCCTCGGGGAATGCGGCGGCCCGCGCGAGCGTGCCGGCCTCGTCGTCTAAGTGCTCGGCCAACGACCGGGTCGTGGCGGCGGCGATCAGCCGCCGCGTCTCGCCGAGCATGAACGGGGGCTTGGTGGCGAGCGTGCGCGCCAGCTCGACCGCGCGCTCGTCGAGGTCGGCGTCGGCGACAAGCTCCGTACACAGCCCCCAATCGAGCGCCTGCTGGGCGGTGATCACCTCGCCGAGCAGGAGCAACCGGGCCGCGCGGCGCGGCCCGATCAAGCGGGTGACCACGTGGCTGGTGGCCGCGTCCGGGGTCAAACCGAGCGCCGCGTACCCGGAACGGAAGGTCGTCTCCGGTGTGACCAGCAGGACGTCCCCGAAACACGCCAGGCCGAGGCCAGCGCCGGCGATATGCCCCCGCGCGGCGACCACCAGCGGCGCGGCCACGTCCCTGAGGCGGAGCATCGCCGCGTGCAGGTAGGCGGTCACCTCCAGCAGGTGCTCGGGCAGGGAGCGCTGAGTCTGGAAGCTCTTGAGGTCGCCGCCGGCACAGAAGTGCCCGCCCGCCCCGGTGAGCAGCAGGGCGCGGCTCGACCGGGTAGCGGGGTCGAGGGCGACCCGCAGGAGCTCTCGCGCCAGCTCGAGGTCGATGGCATTGCGTCGGTGCGGCCGGTGGAGCTCGATGTGCGTGACGCCGTCGAAGCGCCGCACCTGGATGGGGCCCGTCACCGTGGCTCCTCGTAGGTGTAGAAGCCGGCCCCGGACTTTCGCCCACGGCGCCCCGCGGCCACCATGGCCCGCACGCTCTCCGGCACCGCGAAGACCGGCTCCCGGAAGTGGGCGTACAGCCCGTCCGCGACGTCGACCATGGTGTCCACGCCTGCAAGATCTGCCGTCTCGAGCGGTCCCATGCGGTGGCCGAACCCGAGCCGGCAGGCGAGGTCGATGTCCTGGGCCGAGGCGATACCGGACTCCCACAAGCGGGCCGCCTCCATGACCAGCACGGCCATCAGGCGAGTGGTGACGAAGCCGGGCGTGTCGCGTTCGATGACGATGCTCGACTTGCCCAGGCCGGCGACGAAGTTGCGCGCCCGCTGGACCGTGGCATCGCTCGTCTTCTCCCCACGGACCACCTCGCACAGGGGGCGCGCGGGCACCGGGGAGAAGAAGTGGGTGCCCACCACCCGCTCGGGCGCCGGGGTCACCGCGGCGAGCTGGGTGATCGGAAGCTGCGAGGTGTTCGACGCCAACATCGCCGTCGAGTCGCACACCTCGCCCAGCCGGCGAAAAATCTCCTGCTTGAGCGCGAGGTTCTCCGGCACCGACTCGATGACCACGCCCGCGGAGGCGGCCGCGGCCAGATCGGTGTGCCAGCTGATCCGGGCGAAGATGACGTCCGGGTCTTCCTTGAGGTAGTCGCGCTCCGCCGCCCGCTGGAGCGCGGCGCGCAGCCCGCGCTGTGCCCGCTGGACGGACTCGGCCGACCGGGTGCACACCACGACCTCGTGTCCCGCCGTCGCGGCGACTTGGGCGATCCCCGAGCCCATCACGCCCGCGCCCACGACCGCGACGCGATCGCGCTCGCCGCTCATGACGCCACCTGGAAGTCGTCCGGACCGCACCAACGGATGATCATGCCGCCGTAGCTCATTCCGGCGCCGAACGCCGCGAGCACCACCCGGTCGCCGGGCCGCAGCCGGTTGGCGTCGATGGCGTCGCGCATCGCGAGCGCCAATCCGGCGCCGGAGGTGTTGCCGTTGCGCTCCACATTGGTCACGGTCTTGGACCGAGGCTGGCCGAGCCGATCCATGATCGCGTGGATGATGTGGAGGTTGGCCTGGTGCAACAGGTACAGGTCGACCTCGTCGGGGCGGATACCCTCTTTGTCCACCAACTCGGCGATGAACGCGGGCATGACCTCGAGCGCGAAATTCCGCACCTCCCGCCCGACCATCACCGCGAAGTTGTCGCCGAAGTACGACCTGATCGGGGTGCCGTCCGGGGCGACCCGCGGCTGCCGCGAGACGTAGGCGATGTGGTAGCGAGTCGGGTCTGAGCGCAACACTGTCCGGCCGATCCCGGTGCCGGGAACAGTCGGCTCAAGGAGGTAACAGGCGGCGCCATCACCGAAGATCACGCCTACGGTTCGGTCGGTGGGGTCGAACGTCTTGGTGTTGACGTCCGCGAGGACGACCGCGACGCGCCGGTACTCGCCCGACGCCACGTACTTCGCACCGACGTCCAGCGCGAACACGCCGCCTGGGCAGCCGCCGCTGTTGACGTCGAAGCCGGTCGCCCCGGTCAACCCCACCCGACGCATGATCGACAGCGCGTTCGCGGGGATCATGTGGTCCGGGGTGTAGGTGCCGCAGATGACGAGGTCGATGGTGTCGACGTCGACCCCAGCCTGCTCGCAGGCGTCGAGCAGCGCCCGAGCCCCGAGGTCACCGCTGCCCTCGTTCGGCGCGCTGACCCGGCGGGTACGCACCCCGATGTTGTCTCGGATCCACTGATCCGTGGTATCGAAGCGCTGCTCGAGTTCGGCGTTGGTGACAACGCGGTCGGGCAAGGCGCGGCCGACCGCCCGAATTCCCACGCCGATGGTGGGCGCGCGGTGCCGCGTCGCGGTATCGCTGGTCATGGCAGATCTCCTCTCCGGAGCGGAGGTGTCCCGGCCCGGCGGTCGCCGGCGCCGCGACCGGTCGATGGCGCGGCGTTAGAGGGGTAAACCGATGCGGGTGAATTGCCCGCGGTAAAACACCAGGGGTGTCGCGTCACTCTCGCCGTGGTGAATGGCGAGCACTTCGCCGAGGAATAGCTCGTGGTCGCCGCCGCGCATGTGGTCGTAGAGTCGGCATTCCAGTGCCATGAGCGCGTCGTTGACCAACACGGTTCCGGTCGCGGAACCGACCGCGCCGAGCATGTCGGCGGCGGCGACACCCTCCGGGCGATCCGAGCGCGCGAAGGTCAGGCACAGGTCTAATTGGCGGTCCGTGAGGACGCTCAGCCCGAACGCGCCCGCCGCCTCGATGCGGGGACGAATTCGGCCCGAGCGGGCGATGCTTATCAATACCAGCATGGGCTCGAGCGAGATCGCGGTGACGGCGTTGACGGTCACCCCGAATGTCGAGGGCCCATGTCCGACCGTCACGATGGATACGCCGGTCGGAAACAAACCCATGGCCTTCCGAAATCGCGTCGCGTCGAGTGTGGCGACCGCGCTCGCGGCCTGGTCTTCGTGGTCCACACGGCCGAGTGTGTGAGCCCATTCGCCCCGCGGAAAGCTCTCCATCGAGCGCGCCGAATGGCTATCCCAATGTGGTGCTCATCAGCTAGGGCAAGCGACTACGTTCCCGCCGCCGGGACGAGCGGTGACACTGGCACCGACAGTCCCCAGCGGGAGGAGTGCACATGGCATTCGGTCGGGTCACTGTGCGCGGCTCGACCGCCGTTGACGTGGCGCCCGCGCTCCGCGTGCCGGTCGGTGTGCTCGGCACCGGGGTCGCCGTGCCCGACCGCGTCGTCACGAATGACGAACTCGCGCAAACGCTGGACACCTCCGACGAGTGGATCGTGACCCGGACGGGAATTCGACAGCGGCGATTCTTGGAGCCCGGCCGAACCACCTCCGATTTGTGCGTCGAAGCCGCGGAGCGGGCCCTGGAGCGCAGCGGGCTGCGTGCGGAAGACATTGACGCGATCGTCCTGGCCACGATCACACCCGATCAACCCCTGCCGTCGACGGCGCTGATGGTCAAGGAGCGACTCGGCGCGCGCCACGCCCTACCGATCGACCTCAATCAGGCCGCCTGCGCGGGTGGCGTCTACGCGATCCTCGTGGGCGCGCACCTGTTGCAGAGCCGAGACACCCGGGCGGTCCTGGCGATCGGGGCGGAAGCCCTGTCGCGGCTGACCGATCCCGAGGACCGCACGACGCGGGTCTTCTTCGGCGACGCCGCCGGTGCCGCGGTCTTGGGTCGGACGGAGGAGGGGTACGGCCTCATCGCCTGGGACTGCGGGTCGCTGCTGTCCACGAGCGTGCAGGTGCCGGCCGGGGGCAGCCAGCGTCCGCACGACCACCACACCGTCGCCGAGCGTCTGCAATACCTCAAAATGGACGGTCGCGTGGTGTGGAACGCGGCCACGACGGCCCTTCCGCAAACCATCCGGCGGGCGGCCGAAGCCGCCGGGGTGGACGTGGCGGACATCCACCACTTCTTCCTGCACCAGGCCAACCTCAACATCATCACTGAGGTGATGCGGACCCTCGGCGTACCGCTGGAACGCGCCGGCATCACCGTGGATCGCCTGGGCAACACCGGGGCCGCCACCATCTACAC
>DATCMA010000054.1:0-193331 GCA_036563645.1 Micromonospora sp. | reverse complement strand
GTCCAGGCCACCCGCCCAGTCCACGAAGCTCTGCACCATGGCGCGGATCTCCTCGGCGGACCGCAGGTTCGTCTGCAGCACGCAGACGTCGGCGCCCTGCGCGGCGACCAGCTCCTCGGTCTCCCGCAGACCGTCGATATTGAGATCGGCGATGCCGATTTGCTTCGCGCCCTGCCGCGCCGCCTCAATCGCGATTTCCCGCCCCATACCGCCGGCCGCGCCGGTAATCAGAATTCGCTTGTCCCCTAGCATCGCGACACTCCCCACTCCTTCTGGTCAGCCGACGGCCGGTCACCGGCTTCGGCGACCGCCCTCCAGAAACGCGCTCGCACCCGCGTACGTCGACCGCGCGAACGCCGCGGATCCGCTCGCGTGCGTGTAGCCCGCGTCCACGAACAGCTCGCTCCCGGTGATGTACGCGGCGTCGTCGCTCGCGAGGAAGGCCACGGCGCCGGCGAGGTCGGCGGGCATCCCGGGGCGGCCGAGCATGGAGTTCTTCGCCATGACCTCCGCGGTCTGGTCGACGGCGTCCGGATCGCCGACGAGCGCCGACGCGGTCATCGCGGAGACAATCGCGCCGGGGATGACCGCGTTCACGCGGATGCCGTGCGGCCGCAGTTCCGCGGCTACCGACCGAGTGAGTCCGATGATTCCCGCCTTGGTGGCGCTGTAGACGTGTGGACCCGCGCCGCCGATGATTCCGCCCGGGCTGGCGGTGGCGATGAGGACACCCTTGCGCCGAGGCAGCATCGCGCGGGCGGCGTGCTTGAAACTCAAAATGACGCCACGCAGATTGACGGCGATGGTCACATCCACGTCGGCGGTGTTCTGCTCCGCGATGGGCCCGACCGCGCCGAAAATGGCGGCGTTGGCGAAGAAAACGTCGAGGCGGTGGTGTCGTTCGACGACCGTATCGACGAGAGCGGCGATCGACTCTTCTTTCGTGACGTCGGTGAAGACGAACTCGGCACGCTCGCCGAGGCGGCTGGCCAACGCGCGTCCGCGGTCCTCCTGCACGTCCGCGATGACGACGCGCGACCCTTCCTCAACGAAACGCTCGACGCAGGCTTCTCCGATGCCGCTTGCCCCACCGGTCACGATGACGACGGCATCCTTGAGTCCTCTCATCAGGAACCTTCCCGCGGTAGGGCCCACCCAGATTGCAAATCCGTGCGGAGGTGACTCTCCATTCGGATGTACGCGAAGAGGGGCTCTTGTCCTGAGACATCGACGATGTCGTCGTAGGTGCCCCACCCGATAATCGACGAGCCGGGCAGTCGTCCAACGAACAAGAAGTAGGTTTCGAGTCGGACGCGACCCGGCTCCAGCCAGGTCACGCGCGGGCTCATCACGAAGTGACGCTTCGTGGACGGGTCGGCCGCCCACGCTCTCTGAAAGAAGGCCCCGATCTCCGCGTGGCCCCGGGCGGTGAACCGGGGCGTCTCGAGGACGGCGTCCTCACGGAACAGCTTCAGCACCGTGTCGACGTCTGGCTCGTCGAGGGACGCCGCGAACGCGTGGAGGATCCCTGTCGCACGCCGGCACTCATCCTGCTGGCGCACCAGCTCAGCCAGGTTCCGCAGCTCGTCCTGCATGCCGCCCTCCTCGACGTTCACTGCTAACTATTAGCATGATTCCCCTCCCAATCCAACCCCCACGTTCGGGCTCTTGACAGAGGTCAGTCACACCAAGACCATGTCTTTCATTATCAGCAATTGGGGAGGAGTGGAGTCGTGGCGATCGTTCAAGAGGTCGACCGTGTCGTCATTCGGTTCGCTGGCGACTCTGGCGACGGGATGCAGCTCACCGGGGACCGATTCACCCACGAAACCGCCCAGTTCGGGAACGACCTCGCGACACTGCCCAACTTCCCCGCGGAGATCCGGGCGCCGGCCGGAACGATCCCCGGCGTTTCCTCCTTCCAGGTGCACTTCGCGAGCTACGACATCCTCACGCCCGGCGATCACCCGGACGTCCTGGTGGCGATGAATCCGGCCGCGCTCAAAGCGAACCTGCGCGACCTCCGACCTGGGGCCATCATCATCGTCGACACCCACGACTTCACCAGCCGCAACCTGGCGAAAGCCGGATACGACAAGAATCCCCTGGAGACGGGCGAGCTCAGCGCGTTTCAGGTTCACGCGGTCGACCTGACCAGCATGACCATCGAGGCCGTCAAGGAGTTCGGGCTCTCCCGTAAAGACGCCGCGCGATGCAAGAACATGTTCGCGCTCGGCCTCCTGTCCTGGATGTACAGCCGGCCGATTGACAGCACGGTCGAATACCTCACCACGAAATTCGCCCGCACTCCCGCGATACGCGATGCGAACATCGCCGCCCTCAAGGCGGGGTGGAATTTCGGCGAAACCGCGGAGATGTTCGCGGTTTCCTACAAGGTGAAGCCGGCGGCGGTCACCCCCGGTCGCTACCGCACCATCACCGGCAACATGGCGCTCGCCTACGGCCTGCTCACGGCGGGGCGGATCTCCGGTCTCCCGCTGTTCCTCGGCGCCTACCCGATTACCCCGGCCAGCGACATCCTCCACGAGCTCAGCCGGCACAAGCACTATGACGTCATCACGTACCAGGCCGAGGACGAAATCGCCGCGATCTGCGCCGCGATCGGCGCCTCCTACGGCGGCCACCTCGCGGTGACCACGTCGAGCGGCCCGGGCGTCGCCCTCATGGCGGAGGCGATCGGGCTCGCGGTCATGCTGGAGCTGCCCCTCGTCATCGTGGACGTCCAGCGCGGCGGCCCCTCCACCGGCCTCCCCACCAAGACCGAGCAGGCGGACTTGATGCTCGCGATGTTCGGCCGCAACGGCGAGGCTCCCCTGCCGATCATCGCGGCGCAGTCGCCCGCCGACTGCTTCGACGCCGCGATCGAAGCCGCGCGGATCGCCGTGACGTATCGGACGCCGGTCATCCTCCTCTCGGACGGCTACCTGGCCAACGGATCCGAGCCCTGGCGGGTGCCCACCATCGAGGCGCTCCCGCGGATCGAGCCCCGATTCGCCTCGGGCCCCAATCGACAGGACGCGTTCCTGCCCTACGTGCGCGATCCCGAAACCCTCGCGCGGCCCTGGGCACCGCCCGGTGTCGCCGGCCTGGAGCACCGGATCGGCAGCTTGGAGAAGGCGGACGGCACCGGCGCCGTCTCATACGACCCGGACAACCACGACTACATGGTGCGGACGCGTCAGGCCAAGGTGGCCAATGTAGCGCGCTCCCTGCCCGCGGCCACGGTGGACGACCCGAGTGGCGAGGCGCGTCTGCTCGTGGTCGGCTGGGGATCCACCTACGGTCCCATCGGCGCGGCCATTCGCCGCGTCCGCAACCAGGGCGGTGCCATCGCGCAGCTGCACCTACGTCACCTCAATCCCTTCCCGAACGGGCTCGGCGACATTCTCAAGAGGTACGACCGGGTGCTCGTTCCGGAGATCAATCTCGGGCAGCTCAGCCGGCTGCTGCGGTCGGAATTCCTCGTCGACGCGTGCAGCTACACCAAGGTCCGGGGCCTGCCCTTCAGCGTGGAGGAACTGGAGGGCGTGTTCCTCAAGGAGCTCGCCGACCTCGGCGCCATGCCCAAGAAGTCCGACAACGCCGCGGAGGATCTGCGATGACGACGTCCTCGGTCGACCGTCCGGTGTCCGCCCACGGACTGTCCGGCACGGCGCTCGTGCCCACAGCGGACGTTTCCCTCTCCCGTAAAGACTTCGTGCCCGACCAGGAGGTCCGCTGGTGCCCGGGCTGTGGCGACTACGCCATCCTCGCGGCCGTCCAAGGACTCCTCCCCGAGCTGGGGCTCAAACGGGAGAACATCGTCTTCGTATCCGGCATCGGGTGCTCGTCGCGATTCCCGTACTACCTCAACACGTACGGGATGCACTCCATTCACGGGCGTGCGCCGGCTATCGCCACCGGCTTGGCGATCGCCCGCCCGGATCTCAGCGTCTGGGTGGTGACCGGTGATGGTGACGCCCTCTCCATCGGCGGAAATCACCTGATCCACACTCTTCGACGCAACGTCAACATCACCATTCTCTTGTTCAACAACCGGATCTACGGGCTCACGAAGGGTCAGTACTCTCCGACGTCGGAGACCGGGAAGATCACGAAGTCCACACCGATGGGCTCCATCGACTACCCGTTCAATCCCGTCTCCCTCGCGCTCGGCGCGGGAGCGACGTTCGTCGCGCGCACGATCGACTCCGACCGCCAGCACCTCACCGAGGTGCTGGCCGCCGCGGTGACTCATCGCGGCGCCGCCCTTGTGGAGATCTACCAAAACTGCCCCATCTTCAACGACGGCGCGTTCGACACGCTCAAAGACCGGAGCACCGCGGCGGAGGCACTGATCCCGTTGCGTCACGGGGAGCCGATCCGCTTCGGCACCCCCGGCCCCGATGGTCTCGGGAGCAAGGGTCTCGTCCGCGATCCCCGCACCGGGGCGCTCGAGGTCGTGGCGGTCACGGAGGAGAACGTCGCGAACCTCGTCGTCCACGACGCGCACGCGGACGACCCGACGACCGCGTTGGCGCTCGCGCGGCTCACCGACACCGGCCTGGCCACGCGCGCACCCGTCGGCATCTTCCGGCAGGTCGACCGCCCGACGTACGACGACCTGGCACGGCAACAGGTCGCTGACGCGAAGCAGGCCCACGGGGCGCCGGATCTGCAAGCCCTCATCGACGGCCCTGACTCCTGGATCGTGAGCTGACGCGGGAGCCCGGCGCGCGTACCGCGCGGGGATGCGATGACGCCTATCGGGTTGGCGGCCCACCGTGCGAGCGGCCGCCAACCCGATGGCGTCCTCCACCTCCCCACAGGACGTCTAGTACCGCGTGCCCCGGTAGCGCCCGCGCCGGCCGAGCAGGATGACGACCACACCGACGACCGCGATCGCTCCTCCCGCGGCGGCCAAAGCGAACGACCGAGCGCCGGTCAGCGCGAGTCTGTCGGCCTGCTGCGCCGCCGTATCGGCGACCAGGACCGGGTCGCTGGTCTCCGTCACCGGCAGCTCCGCGGCACTCGGGGCGGTGGCGTCCGTCGGTGCGTCGTCGTCCTTATCCGCCGGCTCCGGCGAGACCGCGGACCGCGGTGCCTCGGAGGAGGCGTCAGCGCGATTCGACGGCTGCCGGGCCGACGCGTCCTCCCGGCGCGCCCCTTCCGATGGCGACACCCGCTCAGCGACCGTCGGGGCGGTCGCCGGAGCGCCGGACGGGCTCTGGTCGGTGGCGGCTCGCTCCCCGGATTGCCGCGGGGCCCGATCCCCGGACGACCCCTGCGCCGCCGCGCGGTGCGGTGTCGGCCGTTGCTGGGCCGGCGCGGGCTGCGCGGACGTGGCCGGCGTAGGCGGTTGCGGCGTGGGTGATTCCTGCGCCGCGGGTTGCCGAGCGGAGGTGACCCGGATCCGCACCGCGTCCAGGGCAGGGATTTGGTTCGCCCGCTGCATCATGGGAATCCGGTGGGAGCCGTCGCCCGCCCACACCGCGCACTGCGCGATTCCCTCCTCGGGCAGCCCGGGCACCTGGATCGTGACCGTGTCGGGCTCGGCACCCCCACGACTGTCCTCAGTGGCGACGAAGAATGCCGGGGCCGGCGCCGGATCGGGCGCTTCATCCGTGCGGGTGAGGATCCGACACGCGGTGTGGAAGTGTCCCCGGACCAGCCCGTCCTCGGTCAGGAACGAGGATTCGAGGTAGTAGCCGCCCTGCGCCGCGGGGAGGAAGCGGTCCCGCACCAGGTTCCGCGTGCTGACCGTGAGCGCGAATGGCTGACCCACCTCGACGGTCTCCGGAGCCTCCACGATCAGCAACGTCGGGTTCTTCTCGGCGAGCCCGACCTCGCCGAACGCGGTGGACACGCACCGGTCACCGTCCTGAAATCCGGTGTGCGCGGGCAGCTTGCTGGTCGCACAGCTGTTCCCGAGACCCGCGTCTGGGCTCGCGCTGGGCTGGGCTTGCGCGCCGCCCTGGCCGTCCGCCGTCTGCGCGGCAGTCTCCGCGCTGGAGATTTGCGTGATTGCAACTAGCCAGCCGAGCGGCAGCAGCACGGCCCCGACGAGGAGAAGTCGACGGCCGGTGCCGCGGACTCGGCGACCCATCGACGCTCGCATACGGAAACCTTTCCGGCATGGGGCTGCGACGCTGCGCCTACGCCACCGCCCGATTGTCGACTGTGGAGTGCGTACGCGATTGCGCTCCGCGGCGGCCCATATCGGGCCCGATCTGGTCATGAACGGGTAGGCACAAACTAGTGATCGATTGACGTGAACATCAAGGCGGGAACGAAAAAATGAGGAATTCTTCAATAGGAGTTGAGAAGAGTTAATGACACGCCCGCACAACGCACGGCATCCGACGAACAGGGGATGTCCCTGGTTCACCGCACCCGCTATGGCTCAGCTCACCATCGCCGGGGCGGCCATTCGGCAATACCTCACGGTCCCCGGCACGGATGCCTATCGTGTCGGCGTTGGTCGCGTCCCCGATGACAGCGCAATATCGACAGTGATGGTCGGCGTCACGTGCCCAGGCCCGCGACGACTGGACGGCATCCGGTACTGTGCGAGATCCGGTACTGCGGTATTCCAGAGTGTCCCAACAATCGATTGAAGGAAGACCTGTGCGACGACTGACCACACTGACGATCGCGGGATTCACGGCGGCTACCCTCGCGCTGACAGGGCGGGAGCGACAAGGATTCCCGCTCTTCGGAATCGTCCGCGCACGAGAGCGCGCTCGCGCTCATGACGCAGAACGTGGCCGAGACCTTCCGGAAGGTGTCGGCTACGACGAACGACATCTCCTCACTCTCGGCGACCATGACCGGCACCATCGCCGGCTCGCCGATCACCGCCCGGATGGTGATCAACACCGGGACGCCGGCACGCGTCGAGATGACGATCACCCAGAACGGCGCGGAACAGATCATCCGGATCATCGGTGACGTCGCCTACGTTCAGGCGCCGGGCAGCCGGGGCGGGAAGAGCTGGATCAAGATGGACATGTCCAGCGTCAATGAGTCGAACCCGTTCGCCCAGTACGAGAGCCTCGATCCCCGCTCGCAGGTGCGGATGCTGCTGGACAAGAGCAAGGACGTCACCGTGGTCGGCCAAGAGGAGGTCGACGGGGTGCCGACGGTCCACTACTCCGTCGTCGTCTCGCCCTCCGACTTCCTCAGCAACACCGACGAGAAGCAGCGCGCGGCGCTGGAACGGGAACTGACCGCCCAGGGCCTCAACGAGATCACCATCCACCTCTGGGTGGACGAGGAGTACCGTCCGCGCAAGTCGCAGACCGTCATCGGCAAGGACGAGATCACCGTCACCTACTCCGATTACGGCACCGCGCCTGAGGTGGCCGAGCCGCCGGCGTCGGAGGTCACCGATCTCAAAGACGCGTTCAAGCTGGACTGACGTCCGGCGCCCGGTGCGGGTCACGCCGACCTGCTCATCGTGGTCGATTCTCGCGGCCGACTCGCCTGTCGGCCGCGAGAATCACCCGATATGAGAAAAGCGTCGGTTTCCTTCCTCACGGTGGTGCTCGTCACGGGATGCGCACAGCTCCTCGGAAAGACCGACGCGCCTGAGCCGACACCGGAGTCGCCCGCGGCCACCCGGCTCACCGTGGTCGCCGCTGGTGACCTCTTAATCCATCCCGACGTGACCGACCAGGCCACCGCCGACGCGCGGGCGGCGGGTCGAGACGGCCAGGATTTCACGAAGATCATCGCTGACGTTCGGCCCGTGGTGAGCGAGGCGGACCTCGCGATCTGTCACCTGGAGACCCCACTCGCCGAACCGTCCGGCCCGTTCAGCGGCTACCCGCTGTTCAACGTGCCGCCCGCGGTCGCCGACGCGGCGGCGTGGGCGGGCTTCGACACCTGCTCGACGGCCTCCAACCACTCCCTCGACATGGGCGTCGCCGGTATCCGGCGCACCCTCGACAAGCTCGATCAGGTTGGCCTCCGGCACGCCGGCACCGCGCGCAGTGCCGAGGAGGCGGCGCAGCCCACCCTGCTCGACGTCAACGGGGTACGGGTGGCGCACCTGTCCTACACCCTGAGCTTCAACGGCATTCCGCGCCCCGCCGGGCAGGAGTGGGTGGCGAATCTCCTCGACCAGGACGCGATCCTCGCGGAGGCGCGCCGCGCCCGGGAGCGCGGCGCGGAGATCGTCATCCTCTCGGCGCACTGGGGCACGGAGTATCAGCACGAGCCCGACGAGACCCAGCAGCAGCTCGCCCGCGCGCTCCTCGCCTCCCCCGATATCGATCTCATCGTCGGTCACCACGCGCACGTGGTGCAGCCCTTCGAAAAGATCGGCGACAAGTGGGTGGCGTACGGGTTGGGCAACCTCACCACGCACAACCGATCCGAGCCCGTCCGGCACTCGGTCATCCCCGGTTCACCTTCACGCGGAGTGACTCCGGGCGGTGGATCGTCACCGACGTTGAGGTCGTCGCCACCCGGATGGCGTACGAGCCGGCGTATCGGGTCATCGACGTCGCGCGAGCGCTCGCCAGCGGCGACCTCTCCGCCGAGCGGCGAGCCGAGCTCGCCCGCGCGTACGACCAGATCGCGCAGATCGTCGATCGTCGCGGGGCGACCGCGGCCGGGCTACGCATGGCGCGGTGCCCCGCCACAACGCACTGCGGGGGACCCATTGCGGGTCCCCCGCAGCCGTCACCGCACGAGGCTAAGAGGCGCTAGTTCGTGGCGCAGGTGGCCGACAGCCCGGAGGCAGTGCCGTTGGCCTGGAAGCCGAACTCGGTGGTCTGTCCCGGACCCAGCTGGCCGTTGTAGTTCATGTTCGTGAACCGCACCGTGCCGCTGTTGCTACTCGGTTGCGCGTTCCACGCATTAACTATCGTTGCGCCACCGGGCAAGGTGATCGTTACTGACCAGCCATTGGTGCCCGAGTTGCCTGCGGTGACCCGCACCGAGGCGACGAACCCGGAGTTCCAGGAGGACTGGATTTGCACCGTGGCGGTGCAGCCCCCGCCACCCGGAGGCGCGGTCGTCGGCGGCGTGGTCGGCGGGATGGTCGGCGGCGTGGTCGGCGGAGGCGTCGGGCCGGTGCCGCTGTTCAGCGCCTGCAGCACGGCGTCGTAGGCCAGCTTCTTGTTGCCGTTGTTGTCGAAGAGCAGCGGGGTGCCGTACGAACGCCACGAGTCGCTGTCCCGGATGCCCCACACCGTGATGCCGGTGCACTGCGCCACCGCGAGGCAGTCGTTGACCACGTTCCGGTAGGTGTTCGCCTGCTGCTGGCCCGAGCCCTCGATGTCGAGCTCAGTGATCTGCACCTCGACGCCGAGCGCGGCGAACTGCTGCAGCGTGGTGCGGTAGTTGCTCGGGTACGGCGAAGCGCTGTTGAAGTGCGACTGGAACCCGACGCAGTCGATCGGCACGCCGCGCGCCTTGAAGTCGCGGACCATGTTGTACACGGCCTGCGTCTTGGCGTGCGTCCAGTCGTCGGTGTTGTAGTCGTTGTAGCAGAGCTTGGCGTTCGGGTCGGCCTGGCGCGCGGTCCGGAACGCCACCTCGATCCAGTCGTTACCGGTGCGCTGGAGGTTCGAGTCGCGCCGGGCACCGCTGGGGCCGTCCGCGAACGCCTCGTTCACCACATCCCAGGAGTCGATCTTGCCCCGGTAGTAGGAGGCGACTCGGGTGATGTGGTTGATCATCGCCTGGCGCAGCGCGGAGCCGCTGAGGTTCTGCGCCCAGCTCGGCTGCTGCGAGTGCCACGCCAGCGCGTGCCCCCGGACCTTCATGCCGCGGCTCAACGCGTGGTTGACGATCCGGTCGGCGCTGCTGAAGTTGAACTGGTTCTGCTGCGGCTCGGTGGCGTCCCACTTCATCTCGTTCTCGGGCGTCACCGAGTTGAACTCGCGGTTGAGGATGTTGACGTAGGTGGCGTCGTTGAGCTTGTGCGCCGCGACCGCCGCACCAAAGTAGCGCCCCTTGGCGGCCGCCGCCTCACCGAGCGTGGACGCGGCGCTCGCGCTCGCGGCGAAGCCGAGCGTCGTGCCGGCAGTGAGGATGGTGACGGCGGCTGACGCCACGGCCAGGCGCGTCATGGGCCTCTTGCGGCCCTCAGCGGCCTGGACGGAGTCCTCTCTCATGTGCTGTCACCTCTCGGTGGTGAACGGACCGTGTCTCTCGTCGACCTACCGCCCGCTGCGCTGCCGCTCTGGCGCTCGCCAGACCGGCCGGCTCGACCCCCCGTCGTGGCGGCACGGAACCGTATATCGATAGAGGTCGGTCGACTCGTTCCGCAATGTTATCGGTAGTATTTTGGTTCTTCAATATTTGTAAAGGTCGACTGTTACGGAAAGCCAACAGCCTCAACTACTGATCTTTGCGAAGATTCCGACTATCCGGACTGGTCAGACCGGGTGCATCACTCCTAGTCCGACGCGCCACCGACCGACAAGTGACCGAAAATCTTCCGAATTTATACCGAAACTTTCAGAGATGAAACTGCGTTTCGTCACGATGTGACGCCGTCACGTCACCGACGGCGAAGGCAGGCGGGGCCACATGCCTAGACAGACGACGGCCGGCGGGCGTGTCCACCACGCCGCCGGCCGTGAAGCTCTGACCGTGGGCTGACTCGGGGTTACGGACGGGTACCGATCACCGGCCGGAGGTTACCGCCGGCCCGTGACGCGGTTGACGAGCCACCAGGCGCTCGGCAGGAGACCCGCCGCAAGCATGATCTTCACGAGGTCACCGATGAGGAACGGCAGCACGCCCAGCTCGATCGCGCGCACCATGCTGACCTGCAGCGCACCGGCCAGCCAGATCGTGCCGCAGGCGAGGATCACCGCGTTGGCGAGAACCATCGCCGAGAGCGCGCGCAGCGGACGACGGTCCCACCCACGCTCCGCCAGTCCACCGGCGACAGCGGCGGCCGCGACGAACCCGATGATGTAGCCGAAGGTGGTGATCTTCCACCCGCTCGCGCCTCCGGAGAACCACGGCACACCCGCGATCCCCGCCAGGCCGTAGAGAGCGGTCGCGGCGATTCCACGCCAGCGCCCCAGGGCGGCCGCGACGAGCAGCACACCCAACGTCTGACCCGTCAGCGGCACCGGGGTGAAGGGCAGCGGGATGGCCACCTGGGCAAGCACACCGATGAGGGCGGCACCACTCACCACCAGCGCGGCGGAGCCAACAACCGAGGTGGAGACCAGGTCGCCGAGAACCACTCGACGAGAGGCATAAGCCGTGCTCGACACGATAACGCTCCTCACGATCGTTCGTCCGCCATGCTGCCATACCGATGCCCGTGAAGGAAGTGGCCGCGGCGGCGGTCACAGCTTCCGGGCCGCAGGCCCGACCTGAGTTGGCCCGGGGTCACTCCCGTCCCCATCAGACGTGGTAGCGGACGACGCCCGCCACGTCCACCCGAGCGCATCGCCCGCGCCGGTGCACGACATCCAAGTGGGCGGCGGTCTCCACGACCGCGAGCATCTGGTGGTGCGGAGCGAGATCGTCGAAGCGCTGCGCCCGGCGCGTCCAGGGCAGGTCACGCGCGACCTCGTACGCGGTGCGCGGCCGCGCGTCGAGGCACGCAGCGCACGCGTCGAGTCGGGCCTCATGGTGCGCCAGCAGCTCATCGATGCGCGCGTGCACGCTCGTGCGCACCGGGCCGTGGGCCGGCAGCATCAGCATGTCCGGCAGCGCGCGCACCGCGCGCAGCGAGGAGAGGTAGCTCTCCAGCGGGTGCTCGGCGCCGCTGCTCTCCAGCCCGATCGAAGGCGTGATGTGCGGCAGCACGTGGTCACCGCTGAAGATCACCTCTTGGTCCGCGTCGACGTAGACCACGTGCCCCCGGGTGTGGCCCGGGGTGTGCATGGCCCGCAGTCGGGCCTTGCCGACCTCGAAGAGCCTGCCGTCTGCGACCCACTCGTCGGGAAGCTCCCAGAGGTCGTCGTCATCGGACTCCCTCCCGAAGCCCGCGGCCCGCAGCGCCTCGATGACCGGTTCGGCGGCGTGCCGGCGCAGCGACGTGAGGAGACCGTCGCTGCCGCGTCCCGCGCGCATGACCTCCAATGACGGCCGCTCGTACTCCCCGAGCGCGAGCGTGCAGCCGCTGTCCCGCCGGAGCGTGACCCCTTGCGAGTAGTGGTCCGCGTGGACGTGCGTCACGAGAATCGTCCGGATGTCCCGCACGGAGTAGGAGAGCTCGGCGAGCGCGTCGTCCAGCGCGGTGCGCGCGGGCTGGAAGGCCCAGCCGGCGTCGATCAGGGTCAGGCCATCGTCCCCCTCGACGAGGTACACGTTGACCGTTTTCAGTCCTTCGTCGGGGATGGGGAGTGGAATCCGGACGATCCCGGGAGCGACGTCGTAGATGCCCGGCTCTTGCCAGCGCCGCCGATCGGGGTCATCGATCCGATCCGGCTGCCTCATCCCCACGCTCCTACGGTCCGACTCCCCGATGGCCGCACCATCAACACGATCAAACAATCACTTGTTCGGATCACCATAGGGGTCGCCGATCGGCGGAACAAGGCGACGTCGCCAAGCCCACGCGTGGCCTATCCCACGTCCCGCCCGCTCGGGGCCGCCCTCAGTGGAGGGATGGCAGCCCTTCCTACTGCGCCAGCCGCTCGGTGCCGCTCAACGTGTGCAGCGGCTTCTCCTTAATAAAGAGGATGGCGATCAGCCCCAGCAGCGCGATCGGCGCGGCCACGAGGAACAGCTCCGCGGTCGCCGAGGCGTACACCTCCTGGACGATCTGCCGCACCGGGGCGGGCAGCTCCGCGAGATTCGGCACCTTGGCGGTACCGCCGTCGCCACTCGCCGCCACCGCGCCCAACCGCTCGGTCAGCCCCGCGGTGACCCGATTGGCCAGCACCGCGCCCAACGCGCTCACCCCGATAGCCCCGCCCATGCTCCGGAAGAACGTCACCACCGACGTGGCCACACCGAGGTCGTGGGCGGCCACGTCGTTCTGCGCGGCGAGCACGAGGTTCTGGATGAGCAGTCCGACGCCGACACCGAGCACCACCATGTGACCGGAGAGCACCAGCATGCTGGTCCGCGCGTCGACGGTGCTGAGCAGGGCCATCCCGGCGGCCGTCAGGACCCCACCGGCAACCAGGTACGCCTTCCACCGCCCGTACTTGGTGATGAGCTGCCCCGCGAGCGTCGAGGAGACCAGCGTCCCGAAGACCATGGGCAGGCTCATGAACCCCGCCACCGTCGGAGACTTGCCGAGCGAGAGCTGGAAGTACTGCGACAAGAAGACCGTGCTGCCGAACATCGCCACGCCGACGAAGGCGCTGGCGAGCGTGGCGAGCGCGATGGTCCGGTTCCGGAACAGCCGCAGGGGGATGATCGGTTCCGCGGCTCGCGCCTCGACGAGGACCGCCAGGGCGAGCAGCACGACACCGGCGGTGACCATCGCGGCGGTCCAGCCCGACACCCAGGGGAAGTTGTTGCCGGCCAGCGACGACCAGATCAACAGCACCGATACCCCGGCTGTGATCAAGAGGGCGCCCAGCCAGTCGATCCGCACCTCGCGGCGCACCACGGGCAGCTGAAGGGTGCGCTGGAGGAGGACGATCGACACAACGGTGAACGGCACACCGATCAGGAAGCACCACCGCCAGCCGAGCCAGTCGGTGTCCACGAGCAGGCCGCCCACCAGCGGGCCGATAATCGTCCCGATCCCGAAGACCGCGCCGAAGACGCCCGCGTACCGGCCCAGTTCCCGCGGCGGAATCATCGCCGCCAGCACGATCGTGGACAAGGCGATCATGCCGCCGGCCCCGATCCCCTGGACGATCCGGCTCGCCACGAGGACCTCGACGTTCGGCGTCAGACCGGCGATCAGGGAGCCGATGCCGAAGAGGGCGAGCGCGAGCTGAATGAGCAGCTTCTTGCTGTACAGGTCGGCCATCTTGCCCCACAGCGGGACCGTGGCCGTCATGGCCAACAGCTCGGTGGTGACGATCCAGGTGTAGACGGTCTGGCTGCCATTGAGATCAGCGATGATGCGCGGCAGCGCGTTCGAGACGATCGTGGCGGCGAGTACGGACACGAACATGCCGACCAGCAGCCCGGACAGCGCCTCCAACACCTGGCGACGGGACATCCGCGGGACGCTGGCGTCAGAACGCTCACTCGAGGCGGCCGTGGTCGTCATGGACTGACTACTTCCTCACTGTCGCGGCGAATTCCTATGGGTGGAGAGCGCGAACGGAGACGCGCCGCCAGACTTCACGGCGTGGCGGCCGATCGAGCTCCACAGGGAACGGAGGCGGGAGACGCCCCTCCACCTGGCCCTCGCCGGCGTCAACGGAGGCGAGACCGACGTCGCGGGCCGCACGTGACAGCGGTGAGGGCGCCACAAGGCACCGGATAACGGTACGCGCCTTCGCCGTGGATCCGCGACGACAACTTTGGACTAATCGCATGTTTCCGGCGTGAGCTTTCCCACCCTGACTGGCGCGTCGCGGTACCCGAGGGCGACATGGTGCGCGGGGACCAAGCACTTCAGAGATAGGGAAAGGCTCCTCCCGGATACCGGAAGGAGCCTTTCTCGTGAGGGGGTCAGGACTGCGGCGACGGTCAGGACGCCGTGCAGCTCAGCGTGGGCGCCTGACCCGGGCTCCCGGAACCGAGGAAGCCGAAGGTCGTGCTGGCGCCGGAGCCGAGCGAGCCGTTGTACGACTCGTTCCGCGCGGTCACCGTCGTCCCATTCGTCGTGACGATCGCGTTCCAGGCCTGGCTGATGCTCTGCCCGCCGGAGAAGGTCCACGTCACCGTCCAGCCGTTGATCGGCGACGCGCCGGCGGTCACGCGGACCTCGGCCTGGAAACCGCCAGCCCACTGGTTAATCACGGTGTACGTCGCGGTGCAGCCGCCACCCGTGCTCGGCGGCGTGGTCGGCGGTGTGGTCGGCGGAGTGGTCGGCGGTGTGGTCGGCGGAGTGGTCGGACCACCCGGGGGAGTCGTCGGCGTGCCCGGCCAACCGGGGAAGCCCGGCCAACCCGGGAATCCGGGCCAGCCGCCGAAGCCGCCGCTGTACTGGCCGGCGGTGACGGTCGTGGCGAGGGTCGCCCCGGAGATGGAGCCGCCGCTGGCGTAGTAGCCGTCGATCCCCGTACCGGAGACGCTGCCACCGGTGTAGATCTGGTAGCTCTGCCCGTTGATCACCTGGCTCGAGGAGAACAGGAACTCCTGGAAGCCCTTCGGGGCCCGGTACGAGGCGAGGACGCGGCCGTCCGCCACGATGTGGAGGAGCGTGTTGGCGTTCTGCGCGGAGGGCAACCGGCCCGCCACCCAGCCCTGTCCCGTGGTGGGCACCGGGCCCAACGTCACCAGCGCCGCCGAGCCCGCGCCGATAATCGTGCCCCCGGAGAACGTGACCGAACCGTTGGCGTCGACGAGGCCCTCACCCGGCGGCGTACCGGTCGGCGGACCGTGCAGGATGACCGTGCCGCCAGAGAAGGTGATCGACCCGTTGGAATCGATGGTGTCGATCGACGAGTCGAGGACGACCGTCCCGCCAGCGATGGTGACGTGGGCGTTCTGCGAGACCGCGTACTCGTCCAGCCCGGGCTCCTTGGCATTGATGGCGTCGTCGCGCGCCGTGACGCGGACCTCGCCACCGCGGATCGTCACCCGCGTCGCTTCGATGCCCTCGTAGCTGCGGGTCACCCGGACGTCACCACCGGAGATCTCCACTGTGGTCTCGGCCTTAATCCCGTCGTCACCGGTGGCGATGGTCAGCGTGCCGCCGTCGATGGTGAGACTGCCGTCCGAGTGCAGGCCGTCATCGGCGGCGTCGATGGCGATCCGGCCGCCGCCGACCACCGCGGTCACGCCGCCCTTGGCGCCTTTGGCCGAGACGTCACCGGAGATCGTCGCGGTGCTGCCACCACCGCTGGTGATGGTGATCTGGCCGCCGCCGATCACCATGTCGCTCTCGGCCTGAATGCCGTCACCGTCGGCGGTGATGGTGATCGTGCCGTCCTCGAGGTAGACGTACCCCTTGTCGGAGTTGGAAGAGGTGGACTTCAACCCATCGGCCCGGGCGTTGACCGAGACCGTACCGCCGGTGACGACGAGGTAGTCCTTCCCCCGAATGCCGTCGTCGGCGGCGGTGACCGTCACCCGGCCTCCGGCAATGACGAGCCCGTCCGTGCTCGCGATGCCGTCTTGGTAGTTGCCGCGCACGGTGAGTGACCCCTCACCCGCGATGGTCAGGTTGGCCTCGCTGAACAGCGCGGCGTCCGGCTTGTCGGACTGCGGGTTGGTGGCGTCGGAGAGCTGGTTGGTGGTGCCAGCCGCGAGCACGAGCATCACCTCGTCGGCGTTGACGACGTGCAGCGCGGCGGACGTCGAGTTGGAGATGGTGACACCGGCGAGGATCAGGCGGACGATGCCGCTGCCGCTGGTGTCGACGGCGAGTTGACCGTTGAGGGAGCCGGTGAGCTGGTAGGTCCCCGGGGCGGTGATGGTGACGACGCCATTGCGGACGGAGACGTTCTGGCTGGTCGTCGACGCGCCGGATCCGGTGAGGGTGATCGGCACGACGGAGCCGGGGTCCCAGGAATGGTCGGCGGGGTCGTCGTGGTGCGCGACATTGCCCGCCATCACGGCCTGTACCGCGGAGCTGAGCGGCGCCGCGAGCGGACGAACCGCTGTCGGAGCGGCACTCGCGGCGGCGGCTGGCGCGGCGGCGGTCAGCGCGATCGCCAGGCCGACGGGGAGGTACTTCTGCGTTCGTTGTCGCATGGGGTGTCCTGTGGGTGAGTCCGGAGGTCAATCAGCGATCAATATTCGCCGATTTATAGAAGAGCATAAATGGAGTGGGGTGACTCGCGAACAAAGCAAGCGCTTGGTAACGTGCGAACCGTACGCCCTCCAGCACGAGAGGACAGGCAGCCATGGCCGAGGCCTACATCGTGGAAGCGGTTCGCACGCCGGTCACGCGCCGCGGCGGCGCGCTGGCGACCGTGCACCCGGCCGATCTGGGCGGCCACGTGCTCGCGGGCCTGATGTCCCGCAGCGGCATCGACCCCGCGGCCGTCGACGATGTGATCTTTGGCTGTGTCGACACCCTCGGCCCCCAAGCGGGAGACATCGCGCGGACCGCGTGGCTCGCCGCCGGGCTCCCCGAGCACGTGCCCGGGGTCACCGTCGACCGGCAGTGCGGCTCGTCGCAACAAGCGCTGCACTTCGCGGCGCAAGCCGTCCTCAGTGGGACGGCCGACATCGTCGTCGCCGGTGGCGTGCAGAACATGAGCGCCATCCCCATCTCCGCGGCGATGACCGTCGGCGCCCAGTTCGGCTTCCCCGACCCGTTCTCCGGCTCGACGGGGTGGCGGCGCCGCTACGGCGACCAGCCCATCTCGCAGTTCCGCGCGGCCGAGATGATCGCCCGGAAGTGGGGAATCAGCCGGGCGGAGATGGAGGAGTACGCGCTGCGCAGCCACCAGCGCGCCGTGGCCGCGATCGCCGAGGGGCGCTTCGACCGCGAGCTGTTGCCGCTCGGCGCGGCCACGGTCGACACCTGCCCGCGGCCGGACACCTCGCTGGAGAAGATGGCCGCCCTCGATCCGCTGGAACCCGGCGGCAGCATCACCGCCGCCACGGCCAGCCAGATCTGTGACGGCGCCGCCGCGCTGTTGGTGATGTCCGAGCGCGCGGTGCGCGAGCACGGGGTCACCCCGCGCGCCCGCATTCACCACATCTCGGTCCGCGCAGCGGACCCCGTGTGGATGCTCACCGCACCCATCCCCGCTACGGCCCATGCGCTGTCCCGTACCGGTCTCTCGATCGATGACATCGACCTGTTTGAAGTCAACGAGGCATTCGCCTCCGTGGTCATCGCTTGGTTGAAAGAAACCGGCGCCAATCCGGAGCGGGTCAACGTCAACGGCGGGGCGATCGCCCTCGGCCACCCGCTCGGGGCGACCGGCGCGCGACTGATGACCACGCTGCTGCACGAGCTCGAGCGCACTGGTGGGCGGTACGGCCTGCAGACGATGTGTGAGGGCGGTGGCCAGGCGAACGTGACCATCATCGAAAGGATCTCATGAAGGTCGATCTAACGGACAAGGCCGTCATCGTCACCGGTGGCACGCGCGGCATCGGCGCGGAGATCGCCCGTCGCTATCTCGACGCGGGAGCGCGGGTGCTGGTCTGCGCGCGCAACCCCGTCGACGAGCTGCCCGCCAGCGCCGGGAGGCGCGCGGAGTTCATCCAAGCGGACGTGCGGCAGGCGGAGCAGGCCGCCGCGGTGGTCGACGCCGCGGTCGATCGGTTCGGGCGGCTGGACATCCTCGTCAACAACGCGGGGGGATCGCCGATGGCCGACGCGGCCACCGCCTCGCCCCGATTCATCAGCGCGGTGATCGCGCTGAATCTGCTCGCCCCGTTCTTCCTCGCGCAACGCGCCAACGCCGTCATGCAGGAGCAACCCGAGGGCGGGCTGATTATCAACATCGGCAGCGTCGCCGGGCGCGACCCCGCCCCCGGCACCGCGGCGTACTCGGCGGCGAAGGCGGGCCTGACCACCCTGACCCGGGCGCTGGCCCTGGAGTTCGGCCCCCGCGTCCGGGTCAATCAGGTCACCGTCGGCCTGGTCCGCACCGAACTCGCGCACCTGCACTACGGGGACGAGGAGGGGATCCGGGCGGTCGCCGCGACCATCCCCCTCCAACGCATGGCGACACCGAGCGACGTGGCGGACGCGTGTCTGATGCTCAGCTCGCCGCTCGCGGGCTACGTCAACGGCGCCGAGCTTCGCGTCGACGGCGGTGGGGAGATCCCCGCGCGCTTCCTCGCCGCACGCCCCACGGAGCGGTAGCGGGTCGCGTCCCACGGATGGGTAGCGGTGTTTCGCGCGCTGCGCCATCCACCGTTCCGGCTCCTGTGGGCGGCCGTCATCCTCTGCCAGCTCGGCTTCTGGGTCTCCTCTGTCGCGTTCCAGTGGGAGGTCGCCGCCCGCACCGGCAACGACGCGCTCGCCCTCGGCCTCCTCTACTTCTGCAGCTTCACCCCCTATCTGCTGTTCTCCCTCCCCGCGGGCGTGCTCACGGACCGGGTAGACCGCGGGCGGCTGCTCCTCGCGGTGCAGCTCGCCGCGTCCCTGATCGCCGTCGTGACCACCGCCTTGTCCGCGGTAGCGGCCATGCCGATGTGGACGGTGCTCCTCCTCAGCTTCTTGGCCGGCTGCGTCATCACCGTGACCTCGCCGGCGAGCCACGCCCTCATCGCCACCGTGGTGCCGCCGGAGGACCTCTCCAACGCGGTGCCGCTGCAATCCGCGGGCCTCAACATGGCGCGGATCGTCGCTCCCGCGCTCGTCGGCCCCCTGCTGGTGACCAGCGGCCCAACGAGCGCATTCGGCGCGTACGTGGCCATCTCGGTGCTCGCCGCGGCGGTCGCGCGGCGGCTGCTCGCGCTCGTACCCCCCACCCCACGGCGCGCTGCGGCGCGGGAGACGGTGTGGCGGCAACTGGCCACCGGCATCGCCCACGTCCGCCAGCGGCCTCCCGCCTTGGCCGCGCTCTGCCTCGTCGCGGCGACCTCGATCTTCGGGTCGGCCTACCAGGCGCAGTTGCCGTTGCTCGCCGCGCGCGTCGCCGACGACGGGGAGGCGGCCTTCGCCACCCTGGCCACCCTCACCGGGGTCGGCGCGATGCTCGGCGGGCTCACGGTGGCGTGGCGGGGTGCCCGGCGTGGCCCGCACACGAGCCTGGCCGGGCCGGTGGCGCAGCTCGTCCTGCTCGGCGCGGTGGTGGCGGCCCTCGGTGTGGTGCCGTCCTTCCCCGTGCTCGCCGCGTTGGTGGTCCTCGGCAGCGGGCTCACGCTGTCGATCATGTCGTCGCTCAACACGGTCCTCCAGTACGTGATCGACGACGCGCACCGCGGTCGCGTGTTGAGCGTCTACTTCATCTGCTGGGGTGGTCTGCTCCCCTTCGGCGGACTCGGCCTCGGCGGCGTGGTGCAGCTCCTCGGCGTGCGGTGGGCGTTCGTCGGGTACGGCGCGCTCGCCGGTCTCTGCGCCCTCAGCGTGGGGCTGCGCGTTCGTCGCCGGACCAGCGTGGCCGGGGTTGACGGCCCGGGACGCGACCTCTAACGTGACCAAGCGCTTGCTACATTGCCGAGGAGGTGTCGATGGCCGTCGCGCAGTTTGGCTTCACTCCCGGCGACGTCGTGCTGGTGACCGGCGCGGGCAGCGGCATCGGCCGGGCGGTCGCGACGAGGGCGGCCGAGATGGGTCTCACCGTCGCCGCGGTCGACATCGATCCCGACAAGGCGGCCGAGACCTGCCAGCGCATCGCGCGGGCCGGCGGACGCGCCGAAGCAATCACCGCCGACGTCGCAAACCCCGCCGACGTCGCGGCCGCGATCACCCGGGCCCGCGAGCTCGGCGACGTCCGCTACCTGGTCAACAACGCCGGTCCGCCGTCCTCACTCGACCTCGACTTCGGGGAGGCGCTGCGGATGGCGATCGGCAGTGTCCGGTTGGTGACCGAGACGTGGCTTGCCGGGGGCGTGCCGTCGGACGCGGCCCTGGTCAACGTCTCCTCCGTTGCTGGCAACCGCGTCGGCACCGCCTCGGACTGGTACTGCGCGGCGAAGGCGGCGATCGCCGGCTACACCCGCCACCTCGCCACGTACCGCGGGGTTCGCAGCAACGCGGTCGCCCCCGGGATGACGGACACCCCGCGCTTGGCGGGCTTCGCCACTAGCGAGGTGGGACAGCGAGTGCTGGGGCGCATCCCGCTGGGGCGCATGGCCACGCCCGACGAGATCGCCTACCCCATCCTGTTCCTGCTCTCTCCGCTCGCCAGCTACCTCAACGGGGTCCTGCTGCCCATCGACGGGGGATGGACCATCACCCAGTGACCGTCACGGCGCCCCGCGCCCGTCACGGCGCCGCCCTCACCCCACCGCCGGCGGCAGCGCCTCGCCCCAGAATTCCCGCCAGCTCGTCCAGCTCTCCGGCAGGCTCGCGGAAGTCGGTCCATTCGAGCGGCGGGGTCACTCACGGTGCACTCCTGACACGACAGGGATCGCCGATCGTCAAACAAGCGGAGTTTGGTTCACGGCACCAGCGCCGCCCGCCCCATCAACCCGCCGTAATCACTCCCGACACGTGGTATTGACGCCCGAAACATCACTGTTAGGCTACCAACCAAGCGCTTGCTACACCATCGCACATCGACGTGGGAGCACAGCATGGGCGATAAACGGATGACGGCTCAGGAGGTGGTCAGCCGGCTGAGGTCTGGGATGACCATTGGCATCGGCGGGTGGGGATCCCGACGGAAACCGATGGCGCTGATCCGTGAAATCCTCCGTTCCGACCTGCGAGATCTCACCATCGTCTCCTACGGCGGGGCGGACGTCGGGCTCCTGTGCGCCGCCGGCAAGGTCCGCAAACTCATCTTCGGCTTCGTCTCGCTCGACTCGATCCCCTTAGACCCCCACTTCCGGGCCGCACGGCAGGCGGGCGCGATCGAAGTCGTCGAGTACGACGAGGGCATGTTGCAGTGGGCCCTGTACGCCGCCGGGCTCAAGCTCCCCTTCCTGCCCACCCGCGCCGGCCTCGGCTCGGATGTCATGACCCACAACCCGCACCTGCGGACCGTCGCCGACCCGTACGGCGGGGACGAGGTGTTGGCCGTGCCGGCGCTGCACCTCGACGTCGCGCTCATCCACATGAACCGGGCCGACATCTACGGCAATGGGCAGTTCCTCGGCCCGGATCCCTACTTCGACGACCTGTACTGCATGGCGGCGGAACAGGCCTACATGTCCTGCGAGAAGATCGTCCCGACCTCGGAGTTGACCGCGAACGCGCACCCCGCCACGCTGCGCATCAACCGCCTGATGATCACCGGGGTGGTGGAGGCTCCCAACGGCGCCCACTTCACCTCCTGCGCCCCGGACTACGACCGCGACGAGGACTTCCAGCGGGAGTACGTCGCCTCCGCCGCCAGTCCCGAGGCCTGGCAAGCGTTCTGGGACCGCTACCTCGCCGGCAGCGAGGAGGACTACCAGGCCGCGGTCGCGGCCCGTCGTGCGGAGCGTCGGCAGGAGGTGACGGCGTGACCACGGCGAACCCAGCGACCAGCGTCGTCGACGCTCCCCCCACCCGCGCCGAGGTGTGCGTGGTGGCCTGCGCCGAAGCCTTCCGGGACAACGGTGAGGTGCTCGCCAGCGCCTTCGGCATCATCCCGACCATCGGCGTCCGACTCGCCCGCCAGACCTTCGCTCCCGATTTGATGATCTCCGATGGCGAGGCGTACCTGGTGCGCGGGGCGTGGCCGGTCGGCGAGCGCGCCACCGGCGCCATCGAGGCGTGGGCGCCGTTCCGCACGGTCTTCGACCTGGTGTGGCACGGCAAGCGCCACGTCATGATGATCCCGAGCCAGGTGGACCGGTACGGCAACACCAACATCTCGGCGATCGGCGACTACCGGCGCCCCACGGTGCAGCTCCTCGGGGTGCGCGGCGCGCCCGGAAACAGCGTGTGCCACCCGACCAGCTACTGGGTGCCCAAGCACAGCACCCGCGTGTTCGTGCCCAAAGTCGACATGGTCTCGGGGGTGGGCAACGACCGGGCCGCGCAGGCCGGTCCCGGCGCCAGCCGGTACCACGACCTGCGCCGCGTCGTCACGAACCTCGCCGTGTTCGACTTCCACCCCGAGCACGGCACCCTGCGTCTCGCCTCCGTCCACCCGGGAGTCACCGTCGAGGAGGTGCAAGCCGCCACCGGCTTCCCGCTGGACGTCGACGGCGAGGTGCCGCAGACCCGCCTGCCCACCCCGGAGGAGCTGCGGCTGATTCGCGAGGTGCTCGACCCCCGCGGCTTGCGCGACCGGGAGGTGGCCGGGTGAGCACCGCGGAGGTGACCGACAGCCCACCGCCGACCCCGCCCGCGCTGCGCACCCGGATCTGCGACCTGTTCGGGGTGCGCTACCCCATCGTGCAGACCGGCATGGGCTACGTCTCCGACCCGACCCTCACCGCCGCCACCGCGAACGCCGGGGGTTTGGGCATCCTCTCGGCCGGGTTGCTGTCCTATGAGGAGCTCGCCGCCGCGATTGAGGCGGTGCAGGCCCGCACGGATCGCCCGTTTGGGGTCAATATCCGCGCCGACCAGCCCGACGTCGAGCGCCGCATCGACCTGCTCATCCGCGCTGGCGTCCGGGTGGCGTCGTTCGCGCTGGCGCCGCGGCAGGACCTCATCGCCCGGTGCAAGGACGGCGGGCTGGTGGTGGTCTCCTCGATCGGAGCCCGCCGGCACGCGGAGAAGGTCGCCGCGTGGGGTGTCGACGCGGTCATCGTCCAGGGGGGCGAGGGCGGCGGCCACACCGGCGGCGTCCCGACCAGCCTGCTGCTGCCGCAGGTGGTCGACGCGGTGGACATCCCGGTGATCGGCGCGGGTGGGTTCTTCGACGGCCGGGGCCTGGTCGCCGCGCTCGCCTACGGAGCGTCCGGCATCGCCATGGGCACCCGATTCCTGTTGACGCAGGAGTCCCCGGTCGCCCTCTCGGTCAAGCAGGTCTACCTGTCTAAGAGCGTCGACGACACGGTGGTGACCCGGGAGATCGACGGGATCCCCCAGCGGGTGCTGCGCACCGGCATCGCCGAGAAGCTCGAACGGACCTCGGGCGTGGGCCGCCTCCTGCGGGCGGTGCGCAACGCGATCGCCTTCCACCGCGTCTCCGGTACACCGTGGTCCGACATGGTCCGCGAAGGGCTGGCCATGCGCAAGAGCCGCGAGCTGAGCTGGAGTCAGGTGATCATGGCGGCGAACGCGCCCATGCTGTACCGCGCCGCGCTGCTCGACGGGCGGACCGACGTCGGCCTGATGGCGACCGGCCAGGTCGTCGGACTCATCGACGATCTCCCCAGTGTCCAGGAGCTGATCGACCGAATCATGGCTGAGGCGGCTGAGGTGGTGCGGCGGCTCAGCGGGTGAGGCCGCAGCGCCGCCTCGGTCTATGAGCAGCGCCGTTGACGGGTGGGTCACCACCCAGTAGCCTCACCAAACAAGCGCTTGATTGGAGGTATTCCCCATGTCCGCACTGCGTGGCCGGGTGGTCGTCATCACCGGTGCCGGCCGCGGACTGGGCCGTGAGCACGCTCTCCTCGCCGCCGCCGAGGGCGCCAGCGTCGTGGTCAACGACGTCGGCGCCGACCTCTCCGGCCGCGGTGCCGACCCGGCGGTGGCCGAGGCAGTCGTCGAGGAAATCACAGCGGCCGGCGGCCGCGCAGTCGCCAGTTCGGCTGACATCACCACCCTCGACGGCGCTCGCGAGCTGCTCGATGTGGCGCTCCGGGAGTTCGGCGCGGTGCACGGACTGGTCAACAACGCCGGCATTCTCCGCGACCGGATGTTCGTCAACATGTCCGAGGAGGACTGGGACGCGGTCATTCGAGTCCATCTGCGGGGCGCCTTCGCGCCGACCCGAGTCTTCGCCGAGTACTGGCGCGCCGAGGCCAAAGCCGGCCGGCAGCCGAAGGCCGCGGTCGTCAACGTCTCCTCCACCTCGGGGCTGATCGGCGCGGTTGGGCAAACCAACTACGGCGCGGCCAAGGCCGGCGTCGCCGCACTCACGGTGATCCTGGCGCAGGAACTCAGCCGATACGGCGTCCGGGTCAACGCGATCACTCCGGTGGCGCGCACGCGCATGACCCAGGACCTGCCCGGGATCGGCGACCAGATGGCGCCGCCGAGCGACCCCAACAGCTTCGACGTCTACCACCCCGGCAACGTCTCCCCGCTCGTGGCCTGGCTGCTCACCGAGGACTGCCCGGCCAACGGCGCGGTCTTCTACGCCAAGGGAGGCGAGATCCGGCAGTTCGTGGGGTGGAGCTACGGCTGGAGCGTCGACCGGGGCGCCCGGTGGACCGTCGCGGAGTTGGACAAGGAGTTGCGTTCCCGTGTCTGAATCCCCCGTAGCCGACTGGGCGGGCCCCCCGCACAACCTGCTCGCCGACCGCACCGTGGTGGTCACCGCCGCCGCCGGCACCGGCATCGGGTTCGCCACCGCGCGCCGCTGCGCTGAGGAGGGCGCCCGGGTCGTCATCAGCGACCGCCACGAGCGCCGCCTCGCGGAGGCCGCCGACCGCATCGCCGAGCTGACCGGCGTCCGCCCCCTGGCGATCCCCTGCGACGTCACCGACCAGCAGCAGATCGACCACCTCATGGATGCCGCCGTCGCCGAGTACGGCGGCATCGACGTCCTTATCAACAACGCCGGGCTCGGCGGCACGGCCAGCGTGCTGGAGATGACCGATGAGCAGTGGGACACCGTGCTCGCGGTCACCCTGACCTCCACCTTCAAGGCGACCCGCAGCGCGCTGCGGCACATGGTTCCCCGGCGGCGAGGCGTCATCGTCAACAACGCCTCGGTGCTGGGCTGGCGGGCCCAGGCCGGGCAGGCCCACTACGCGGCGGCCAAGGCCGGTGTCATGGCCTTCACGCGGTGCGCGGCGATGGACGTCGCCCAGTACGGCATCCGAATCAACGCGGTGGCGCCGAGCATCGCCATCCACCCCCACTTGGCCAAAGTCACCAGCGAGGAGCTCCTCGCGGAGCTCGCCAGCCGAGAGGCGTTCGGCCGCGCCGCCCAGCCGTGGGAAGTCGCCAACGTCATCGTCTTCCTGGCCAGCGACTACTCCTCGTACATGACCGGCGAGGTCGTCTCCGTCAGCAGTCAGCACCCCTGAGTCACCAGGAGCAGCCATGGTCAACCACCACGCCGTCGGCACTCGGGGCGCGCCGTTCGAGATGGACATCGAGCGCGGGAAGATTCGCGAATTCGCCCGGGCGATTCGCTCGACGAATCCCGCGTACTTCGGCGAACGCCCCGTCATTCCGCCGACGTTCTTGACCACGACGTTCTTTTGGCAAGAAGGCGACGCCGACCCATGGCCCGCGGTCGAGCTCGACCAGAAACGCGGCCTGCACGCCGAGCAGGAGTACACCTTCTTCGGCCCGCCCCCGCGGGCCGGAACGCGCCTGCGGTGTCAGTCGTACATCAGCGAGATCTACACCAAGCAGGGGCGGCGGGGCGGCGAGCTGACCTTCGCGGTCATGGTCACCGAATTTCGCGACGAGACCGGCCGGCTCGTCGCACAAGCGAAGTTGACCGGCGTCGAAACCGCGAAACCGCCGACGGATGAGCAGCCCACGGAGCGGTCGTGAGCGAGCGGGAGGCGATGGCATGAGCGTTCCACCCCCACCCCCGCCCTGGGTCGTCGGACCGGTGACCCGCACCGACTTCGTCCGATACCAGGGCGCGTCCGGCGACATGAACCCCATCCACCACGACGAGGAGTTCGCGCGGGCGGCCGGCTTCCCCACGCCGTTCTCGGTGGGCATGTGGCAGGCCGGGCTGCTCAGCACGTACGCCACCGACTGGCTCGGCGCGGAGAACGTCCGCCTGTTCCGCGTCCGCTTCAAGGAACAGGTCTGGCCCGGCGACACCCTCACCTGCGAGGGAACCGTCCTGCGGGAGTACGACCAGGACGGCGAGCGCCGGGTGGATGTCGAACTGACCTGCCGCCGGCAGACCGGAGGGGTCGCGGTCACCGCGTGGGCGACGTTCGTGGTACCCGAGCCCAGCCCTGACAAGGAGGCCGCGCATGTCGCGTGAGCAAGCCGAGAACGAGCGGCAGATCGTCACCCTGACCGTCCACGACGACGGCATCGCCGAGATCGTGATGGACAATCCCCCGGTCAACGCGCTGCCGGTGGCCGGGTGGTTCGCCCTCGCCGACGCGCTCACCGCCGCGGGAGCCAACGAGGCCGTCCGCGTCGTGGTGCTGCGCGCCGAGGGGCGCGGCTTCAACGCCGGCGTGGACATCAAGGAGATGCAGCGCGACGAGGGATTCTCCGCGCTGCTCGGCGCCAACCGCGGCTGCTACGCCGCCTTCAAAGCCGTCTACGAATGCCCCGTGCCGGTCATCGCGGCCGTCCACGGCTACTGCCTGGGCGGCGGCATCGGGCTCGTCGGCAACGCGGACATCATCGTCGCGGCGGAGGACGCCAGGTTCGGTCTGCCCGAAGTGGACCGTGGGGCGCTGGGGGCCGCCACCCACCTCGCCCGGCTGGTGCCGCAGCACCGGATGCGGGCGATGGTCTACACCGCCGCTACCGCGACCGCCGCGGAGCTGCACGCGTACGGCTCGGTGCACACGGTGGTGCCGGCGGACCAGCTTCGCGCCGCCGCGTTCGACCTCGCGCGGGAGATCGCGGCGAAGGATCCGACGGTGATCCGCGCGGCGAAGGCGTCGCTCAACGGCATCGACCTGTGGGACGTCAACCGCAGCTACCGGTTCGAGCAAGGCTTCACCTTCGAGCTCAACCTCGCCGGAGTCGCCAAGCGCATCCGCGACGAGTTCGGCAAGCCCGCCACGGCGGAGCGGGGGACGTCGTGAAGGCGATGCTCTGCCGCGAGCTGGGCGGCCCCGACAAGCTCGTCGAGGCCGAGGTGCCGGACCCGGTCGCCCACCCCGGGCACGTCGTGGTGGACGTCCAGGCCGCCGGGGTCAACTTTCCCGATGGCTTGATGGTCGCCGGGACCTACCAGACCAAACCGGAGCTGCCATTCATCCCCGGTTGCGAGGTGGCGGGCGTCGTGCGCGCGGTGGGCGACGGTGTGGTTGACCTCGCTGTCGGCGACCGGGTCATGGCCTTCTGCGGTCTCGGTGGCTACGCCGAGCAGGTCGCCGTCCCCGCCACGCGGGTCCACCGCATTCCCGACGGCATGGACGTCGTCCACGCCGCGGTCTTCCCCGTCGTCTACGGCACCTCCTACCACGCGCTCGTCGACCGGGCCCGGCTGCGCCCCGGCGAGACGCTCTTGGTGCTCGGCGCCGCCGGCGGGGTCGGCTTGACCGCCGTGCAGATCGGCAAGGCGCTGGGTGCCCGCGTGCTGGCCGCCGCGTCCAGCCCCGAGAAGCTGCGGCTGTGCGCCGAGCACGGGGCCGATGAGCTCATCGACTATCGCACGCAGGATCTCGGGGCCCGGCTGGCGGAGCTCACCGGGGATTCCGGCGTGGACGTGGTGTACGACCCGGTGGGCGGCCCGGCCGCCCGGGTCGCGCTGCGCGCGCTCGCTTGGGGTGGGCGCTATCTCACCGTGGGGTACGCCTCGGGTGAGATTCCCCGCGTCGGGATGAACCGGCTGCTGCTCAAGGAAGGTGACCTGCTCGGCGTCCTGTGGGGCGACTGGGCCCAGCGCCACCCGGCGGCCAACGCCGAGAACATGTCCCGGCTGCTCGAGTGGTACGCCGCGGGTCGCCTCCGCCCGCACATCGACCGGCGGTTCCCGCTCGCCCAGGCGGCGTCCGCGCTGGCCACGGTGATGTCGAGAAGCGCTCTCGGAAAGATCGTCTTGACCACAAAGGAGCGACCGTGAGCGGCAACGCCTCGATGGATTTGGGGCCCAGCCCGCGGTGCCGTGAGCTCCTCGCCGTCCTCGAGGAATTCATGCGGGAGCGGGTCTACCCCGCCGAACGCGTCTACGCCGAACAGCTCGCGCAGGCCGGGCCGAACAGCCACACCCTCCCACCCATCGTCGAGGAGTTGAAGGCCGAGGCGCGCAGCCGGGGTCTGTGGAATCTCTTCCTGCCCGACATCTCCGGGCTATCCAATGTGGAGTACGCGTACCTGGCCGAGGTCACCGGGCGGTCGCCGTACATCGCGCCGGAGGCGTTGAACTGCTCCGCGCCGGACACCGGCAACATGGAGCTTCTCCACCTCTTCGGCACCCCGGAGCAGAAGGCCCGCTGGCTCGAACCGTTGTTGGACGGGCGGATTCGCTCCGGATTCGCCATGACCGAACCCGAGGTGGCTTCCTCCGACGCCCGCAACATCAGCACCTCGATCGTGCGCGATGGCGACGAGTACGTCATCAACGGGCACAAGTGGTGGACCACCGGGGCGGCGGATCCGCGCTGCGAGCTGCTCGTGGTGATGGGCAAGACCGACCCAACCGCCGAACCCCACCGGCAGCACTCGATGGTTCTCGTCCCGACCAACACCCCGGGCGTGGAGATCGTCCGGTCGCTGCCCATCTTCGGCTACCACGACCAGCACGGACACTGCGAGATCCGGTTCACCAACGTCCGCGTCCCGGTGACCAACCTCCTCGGCCGCGAGGGAGAGGGCTTCGCGATGGCCCAGGCCCGACTCGGCCCGGGGCGCGTCCACCACGCGATGCGCGCCCTGGGTATGGCCGAGCGCGCCCTGGAGCTCATGGTGCGCCGGGCGATGTCGCGGGAGGCGTTCGGCGGTCCGCTCTCGGATCAGGGCGTGATCCGTACGTGGATCGCGGAATCCCGCATGGCCATTGAGCAAGCCCGGCTCCTGGTGCTCAAGACCGCCTGGCTCATCGACCGGGTCGGGGCGAAAGGGGCGGCGACGGAGATCGCGGCGATCAAGGTGGTGGCGCCGCGCGTCGCGCGCTACGTGCTCGACCGCGCCATCCAGGTGCACGGCGGCGCGGGGGTGTCTGACGACGTCCCGCTCGCCCGCATGTGGGCCAGCGCCCGCATCTTGGCGATCGCCGACGGTCCGGACGAGGTGCACATCCGAACCGTGGCCCGTCAGGAGCTGCGCCGATACCGCTGATCGCAGGACGGGAGACCCGATGGAGCTGACATGGAGCGAATCGGAGGAGGCGTTCCGGGCGGAGGTGCGGGAATGGCTCGCCGCCAACGTCCCGGACGAACCCCTCCCCTCCGGGGACACCCGTGAGGGCTTCGCCCTGCACGTGGAGTGGGAACGCAAGCTGTATGAGGCCGGCTGGGCCGTGGTGTCCTGGCCGAAGAAGTACGGCGGGCGGGACGCCTCCCTCTGGGAATGGCTGATCTTCGAAGAGGAGTACTACCGCGCCGGGGCGCCCCAGCGGGTGACGCAGAACGGCATCTTCCTCCTGGCGCCGACCCTCTTCGAATTCGGGACCCAGGAGCAGAAGGACACGCTCCTGCCGCGCATGGCCGCCGCGCAGGACCTGTGGTGTCAAGGGTGGTCGGAGCCGGGCGCGGGAAGCGACCTGGCGGGGATCCGCAGCCGCGCCGTGCGGGACGAGGCATCCGGCGGCTGGCGGCTGTTCGGCCAGAAGACCTGGACCACCCGGGGCGCATTCTGCACGCACCTGTTCGGCTTGTTCCGCACTGATCCGAACGCCGAGCGCCACCGCGGTTTGACGTACTTCCTCGTCCCGCTGGACTCCCCCGGGGTGACCGTGCGGGGTTTCCCCCGACTGGATGGCGACGAGGGATTCGCCGACGTCTTCTTCGACGACGTCTTCGTGCCCGACAGCGCGGTGCTCGGGGAGGTAAACAAGGGCTGGGAGGTGGCGATGGCCACCACGAGCTCCGAGCGCGGCCTGACGTTGCGCTCCCCGGGCCGGTTCCTCGCCGCCGCGCAACGCCTGGTGCGGCTCGCCGCCGAGCGACCGGAGGCGGCCACCGATTCGCTCATCGACCGGGTGGTCGAGGTGTGGATGCAGGCCCAGGCGTACCACCTGTTCACCCTGGCTCAGGTCACCGACATCCTCGAAGGACGCCCGCCCGGGCCGCGGTCGAGCCTGAACAAGCTCTACTGGTCCGAATTGGACATTCGGCTGCACGAGACCGCGCTGGACCTCCTCGGCCCGGAGGGCCAGACAGATAACCCGTGGAGCAAGGGCTTCCTCTTCTCCTTGGCCGGACCGATCTACGCCGGCACCAACGAGATCCAGCGCAACATCGTCGCCGAGCGGGTGCTCGGCCTGCCCAGGAAGTGATGCGATGCGCTTCGCGTTGACGGCCGAACAACAGGACCTGCGCACTGTCGTCCGCGACCTCATGGAGCGGCTCTGCGCCCCCGCGGTGGTCCGCTGCGCGCCCACCTCCCCGGAGGTCGACGCGCTGGACCGCGGACTCGTCGAGGTCGGCGCCGCTGGCCTGCTGCTGCCAGAGCACCACGGCGGCCTCGGTCTCGACGAGAACTACCTGGTGCCGATGCTGACCGAGGTGGGCTGGGCGGCCGCTCCCCTGCCCGTGCTGGAGACCGTGGCAGTCGCGCCGGCGCTGTTCGAGGCGGCCGGCCTCGCCGACCGGATCGCCAGCGCGGGAATGGTCTGCGCCGCGGACCCGATGGGCGCCGGCACCGCGCGCTACGGCACCCGGGCGCGCTTCCTGATCCGCGGTGGCTTCGGCGGCACCGGCCCCGTGGAGCTGCTCGACATCTCCGCCGCCGCGCGCGAGCCGGTCTCCGCGGTGGACCCCGCCGCCGACATGTGCCGCGTCGGCGCGGGGGCGGTGCTGCTCGGCGTGGTGGACGATCCGGCGGTGGTGGCGCGGGCCTGGCAGCGCGGGGTGCTCGGCGCCGCCGCCATGCTCGTGGGCCTCGCCCGCCGGATGCTGGAGATGACCGTCGAGTACGTGCGCACCCGCACGCAGTTCGGCGTCCCGGTCGGCAGCTTCCAGGCGGTCAAGCACCACCTCGCCACCGCGCTGCTCCAGGTCGAGTTCGCCGCCCCGGCCGTGGCCCGAGCCGGGTACGCCCTGGCGGCCGACGAGCCGGAGCGGGACCGCGACGTGTCGATGGCCAAGGCCCTCGCCTCGGATGCGGCCCGCGCGGTCGCCCGCACCGCGATCCAATGTCACGGCGCCATCGGCTACACGACCGAATACGACCTGCACCTGTACGCCAAGCGCGCGTGGGCGTTGGCCGCGGAGTGGGGTTCGGCGGCCTGGCACCGGGCGCGCGTCGCCGAACACCTCGGCCTGTCTCGCACCGGCACCCCTCCCCCGCACTGAGTCCCGCCGGGCGCGCGCCCGGCCACCTCCCACCGATTCGTCCACCACGAAGGAGCGAGCCGTGAGCGACACCGAAACCGACGTCGTCACCTACGCCCAACGGGGCCCGATCGCCATCGTGACCATGAACCGGCCGCGCTACCGCAACGCGCAGAACTCGGCGATGACGTACGCGCTGGACGACGCCTTCTACCGCGCGTCCGCCGACGACAGCGTCAAGGTCATCATCCTGGCGGGGGCCGGCGACCACTTCTCGGCGGGGCACGACATCGGCACGCCGGGCCGGGATATCGACAAGTCGTTCACCCGACGGGCCACGCTCTGGTGGGACCACGTCGGCAAGCAGGGCGCCGAGAGCCGGTACGCCCGGGAAGCCGAGGTGTACCTCGGGATGTGCCGCCGCTGGCGGGAGATCCCGAAGCCGACCATCGCCATGGTCCAGGGCGCCTGCATCGCCGGCGGCCTCATGCTGGCCTGGTGCTGCGACCTCATCATCGCCGCCGACGACGCGTTCTTCGCCGACCCGGTCGTCCGCATGGGCATCCCCGGCGTCGAGTACTTCGCCCATCCGTGGGTGATGGGGCCCCGGTTCGCCAAGGAGTTCCTCTTCACCGGCGAGCGGATCAGCGCCGAGCGGGCGTTGGCGCTCGGCATGGTCAACCGGGTGGTGCCCCGGGCGGAGTTGGAGAAGGAGACCTTCGCGCTCGCTGAGCGGATCGCGCAGATGCCGCGGTTGGGGCTCGCCTTGGCGAAGAAGGCGGTCAACCAGGCGGAGGACCTCATGGGGCTGCGGGCGGGCATGGACTCGGTGTTCGGCCTGCACCACGTGGCGCACGCGCACAACGCCGAGGTCTACGGGGACTCGCTGTCGGGGCAGACGGCGCGCTCGATGAAGGAGAGCGCCACCCCCACGCGCGGCTGACCCCCACGTGACCGCCGCGGAGTCATCGATGGCTGCCCCTCTCCCGTTCGGGCTCACCGCCGCGGTGCCCGCGTGGCTCGCCCAGCACGTCCCGGAGCTGACCCCGCCGGTCACGATCACCCGGCTGGCCGGGGGCCGGTCGAATCTCACCTACCTGGTGACCGACGCCGCCGGGGTACGCCGGGTCCTGCGCCGGCCGCCGCTCGGCGCGCGCGAGGCGACCGCCCACGACGTGCTCCGCGAGGCGCGGCTGCTGGCGGGCCTCGCCGGCCAGGTGCCGGTTCCGGCCGTCCTCGCCGTCTGCACGGACACCTCGGTCACCGGCGCACCCTTCATCGTCCTCGAATACCTCGAGGGCGTGGTGCTGCGCGATCCCCCGAGCGTCGAGGCCGCGCTCCCGCCTCCCCAGCGGCGACAGGTGGGGCCCGCGCTCATCGACGCGATGGTGGCGCTGCACGAGGTCGACCCCACGCGAGTCGGTCTCGGCGGCCTCGCCGCCCGCCGCGACCACGTCGCGCGCCAGCTGCGCCGCTGGTACGGGAACTGGCAACGCACCCGCACGCGGGAGCTGCCCGATCTCGAGGCGGCGTATCACCGGCTCGCCGAGCGCGTCCCAAAGCAGCGGCGAAGCTGTGTCGTGCACGGCGACTTTCGCCTGGACAACTGCGTCCTCAGCTCCTCGGTGACCGTGCGCGGCATCCTCGACTGGGAGCTGGCCACCGTCGGCGACCCGCTCGTCGACGTGGGGCAGTTCCTCGTGTACTGGGCGGAGCCGGGGGACGAGCAGACGGCGCTGTACGCGCCGCCGACGCGCGCCCCAGGGTTCTCCCGCCGCGACGAGCTCATCGCGCGCTACTGCGCCGCGACCGGCGAGGATCCCGCCGCCATCGACTACTACGTCGCGTTCAGTTGGTGGCGGACGGCCTGCATCGTCGAGGACGTCTATACGCGTACCCGGCGCGGCGCGATGGGCATCACCGACCGCTCCCCCGAATCGTTCGCTGACCAGGCAGCCGCGCTCGCCGCCCGCGCTCGGCATGCCGCGGCACGGCTGAGGTCACCCCGGTGAAGGGCCGTGTCACCTGGACGTTTCCGCTCGGCGGGGCGTCTGGGCGCGGTCAGCGACGACCTCGCGGAGGAGGGCACCCCGCCCCGGGTGCCATAGCAAGCGCTTGGTAAGCTATGCACCGCTCGGGGCACACCCACATCGACGATACTGAGTAATGCATGGCAGCGAGGCTGACACCGGCGGCAGTCGCAGCCTCAAGCCGAAGGCAATCCGTCCCTGACTCACCGCTGCGAGGAAACATTGGCGCGAGAGCCCGGAGACCGACGCGAAATCATCCTCCAGACCGCCGCCGCCCTGTTCGCCCGCAAAGGGGTATCCGCGACAACGGTCCGGCAGATCGCCGATGAGGTCGGCATCCTCTCCGGCAGCCTCTACCACCACTTCGATTCCAAAGAGGCGATGGTCGACGAGATCCTCTCGTCGTACTTCCAGGACATCAGGGAGCGCTACGCCAAGGTCCTCGAGCAGGAGACCGACGCCCGCGCTCGGCTGCACGCCCTCGTCCTCGCCTCTTTGGAGGTCGTCGAGGCGCACCCCCACGCCACCGAGATCTACCAAAACGACGTCAACTACCTGCTCGGCTTCGAGCGCTTCAGCTACCTGCGCAGCGCCGGCCGCTACGTGCAGGAGACCTGGCTCAAGGTGATCGAGGCGGGGGTGGCCGAAGGCGTCTTCCGCAAGGACCTCGACACCAAGATCGTGTATCGGCTGATGCGCGACGCGGTGTGGCTGACGGTGCGCTGGTTCAAGCCCAGCAAGGGGTACTCGACCGCCAAGCTGGCCGAGGAGATCACGACGCTCTTCCTCGACGGCCTCACCGCTCGATGAGACGCGGGGCGACGTCACCACGTCGCCCCGATTTCCTGAGGAGGTCGCTCCGACGCCCTGAGGAGAGGGCCCTCAGGAGAGCCGTTGGAGCACCATCGCCATCCCCTGCCCGCCCGCGGTGCACATCGTCTCCAGGCCGATTTCCTTGTCGTGGAAGCGGAGCAGGTTAATCAGAGTGGTGGCGATCCGGGCTCCGGTCATGCCGAACGGGTGCCCCAGCGCGATCGCTCCACCATGGACGTTCAGCCGGTCGATATCGACGCCGAGCAACCGGTAGCACGGGATGACCTGCGCGGCGAACGCCTCGTTGATCTCGACGAAATCGACGTCCTTGATGGACATTCCCGCGTTCGCCAACGCGCGCCGGCTCGCCTCCACCGGCCCGAGACCCATGATCTCCGGGCTGAGGGCGGAGACGCCGGTGGAGACGATCCGAGCCAACGGCGTGATCCCTAGCTCCCGGGCGCGGACGTCACTCATCACGATCAACGCCGCGGCGCCGTCGTTGAGCGGGCAGCAGTTCGCCGCGGTGACGGTGCCATCCGGCCGGAACACCGGCTCGAGGGCGCTCACCTTCTCCAACGTCACGCCCGTGCGCGGCGAGTCATCTCGGTCGACGACCGTGCCGTCCGGCAACGTCACCGGGGTAATGTCGATCTTCCAGAACCCGGCAGCGGCGGCTCGCTCGGCGAGGTTCTGGCTGCGGACCCCGAACTCGTCCTGCTCCCGCCGGCTGACGTTGAACAGCTGCGCGACGTTCTCCGCGGTCTGCCCCATGGCGATGTAGACGTCGGGCTCCTCACCGAATTCCCGCGGATCCCGCCACACCTCGGCGCCGCCCCGCGCCCGGCGGGCGGTGCGCTCCTGCGCGGCGGCGTACCTGGGGTTGTGGGTGCCCGGAGCGCCATCGGCTTTCCCGCGGTCATAGCGGGACACCACCTCGACCCCGACAATGCCGAAGGCACGCCCCTCCCCCGCCTTGATGGCGTGGAAGGCCATGCGCGCGGCCTGCAACGACGACGCGCAGTACCGCTGCACCACCGTGCCCGGCACGTCGTCCAGGCCAAGCTGAAGCGCAACGATCCGACCCAGGTTGTACCCCTGCTCCCCCGCGGGCTGCGCGCACCCCACGACGATGTCGTCGAGCTCGTGCGGATCCAACTGGGGCACCTGCGACAACGCCGCCCGCATCATCTCGGTGGCGAGATCGTCAGCCCGCACACCGGTCAGCGATCCCTTGTACGCCCGCCCGATCGGAGAACGGGCGGCCGCCACGATCACAGCTTCTGGCACTCCGTGTCCCCTATCCCTCGATTGACCTCCTGGGGTGATCTGCTGGCGTGTGCCCGACACGCCACCCCGCGGCCGGCCCGCGCCGGCCGCGGCTCGCCTCCGGCCACCGCCCGACGGGTCACAGCCCTGCGCGCTCGGCGATGACCCGGCGCAGCGCCACCTCGTCTCCCAGCAGCAGGCGGTTGGCGGTCGCCCGCTTGAAGTACAGGTGCGCGTCGTGCTCCCAGGTGAAGCCGATACCGCCGTGGAGCTGGATGCTCTCCGCGGTCACCGCGTAGGCGGCGCGCGTCGCGACGACCTTCGCCAGCGGAGCGGCTACGGCGAACTCGGCGGTGCCGGCCACCCGCAGCGCGTACCAGGCGCTCGACGTCGCCGCCTCCACCGCCACCGCCAAATCGGCGACCCGATGCCGCAGCGCCTGGAAGTGCGCCAGCGGTACGCCGAATTGCCGTCGCGTCTTGAGGTATTCGCACGTCCGCTCCAAGCTGGCCCGCGCCACCCCGACGGACTCCACGGCGAGGGCCGCCCAGAGCAGCTCGACGGCCCGATGGGGGTCGCGGCTCACCAGCGTGGCGGCGGAACCCTCGAACTCCAGCCGCGCCTGCCGGCGGGTGGGGTCCAATGTGTCGTGGGGAACGCGGCGGAACTCCTCGGCCCGGACCGCGAACAGCCCTGGCTCGCCGTCGCACACCGCTCCGACGATCGCCACGTCGGCGGCCTGGCCGTCGAGGACGTGCTCCTTGACCCCATCGAGCTGGTATCCCTCGCCGTGGCGCCGGGCGGTGCACGACCACTGCTCCGGCAGCCACCCGCCGTGGGGTTCCGCCAGCGCGAGGGTGGCGACCAGGCTGCCGTCGGCGAGCTTCGGCAACACGTCCGCCCCGAGCGCGGGGTCGATCGCCGCGGCGGCGGTGACGGTGCTGAGGTAGGGAACCGGCGCCAACACACGCCCGGCCTCCTCCACCACCACGCCAACCTCTACTTCGGATGCTCCGAATCCGCCGTGCTCCTCGCCGATCGGCAGCGCGGCGACCCCGAGCTCGCCGGCGAAGCGACGCCACAGGTCGGCGTCGAACCCGTCCGCGGCCCGGACCCGCTCGGAGGTGGCGTGCCGGGCCAGGAAACGGCGCACCGTCTCGCGGAGTTCCGTCTGCTCAGCGGTGAATCCGAATTCCACCCACGTACTCCCTCATGCCCGCGGCACCCGGCCGAGCAGGTGATCGGCGATGATGTTGCGCTGGATTTCGTTCGAGCCGCCGTAGATGGTGTCGGCCCGCGTGAAGAGGAACAGGCGCTGCGCGTCGCTGAGGCCGCCGTCGGCGAGAGTGGCCCCAGCTCCCACCGCGGTCATCGCGAGCTCGCCAAGGCGCTGGTGCCAGGGCGCCCACAACAACTTGGCGACCGACGCCTCGATGCCCGGCAGTTGGCCCTCGGGGGTGCCGAGGGTGCGCAGCGCGTGATGGCGCAGGACTTGGAGCCCAATCCAGGCGTCCACCGCCGCGTCCCGCCACACCGGGTCGTCGTACACGCCACTGGCCCGGGCGGCGTCGAACACCGCCGCCAGCTCCCGCGCGAATCCCATCTGCTGGCCGAGGGTGGCGACTCCTCGTTCGAAGGCGAGGGTGCCGGTGGCCACCCGCCAGCCGTCGCCGGGTTCGCCGACGATGTTCTCCGCGGCGGTTACCGCTTCATCGAAGAAGACCTCGTTGAACTCCGAGGTCCCGGTGATCTGCCGGATGGGGCGGACCTCGATCCCCGGCTGTCGCATGGGGACCAAGAGGTACGACAGCCCTTTCCACTTGGGGGCATCCGGATCGGTGCGGGCCAGCACGAAGCACCAGTCGGCGATGTGCGCGAGAGACGTCCACACCTTCTGGCCGGTGATCCGCCAGACGTCGCCATCGCGCACCGCCCGGGTCTGCACGGAGGCGAGGTCGGAGCCGGCGTTGGGTTCGGAGTAGCCCTGGCACCACAGCTCGGTGGCCGCGGCGATCGGGGGGAGGAACCGCTGGCGTTGCTCCTCAGTGCCGAACGCGATGAGCGTCGGGGCGAGCAAGTACTCGCCGATGTGGCTCAGCCGTCCGGGGCCGCCGACTCGGGCGTACTCCTCGAAGAAGATCACCTGTTTGGCGATGCTCGCGCCGCGCCCGTACGGGCGAGGCCAGCCCAGCCCGATCCATCCGGCCGCGCCGAGCTCCTGTTCCCACCGTCGACGCAGCTCGATGTGCTCGTGTTCCCGGCCCGGCCCGCCGACGCCCACCAGGGCGGCGAACTCCCCGGTGAGGCGGTCGGTGAGCCACTCCCGGACCCGCCGCCGGAATTCCTCATCCGGCAGGGCACAGATCTCGTCGGCTTCGGTCATCTCAGGCTCCGTACACCGGGGCGGGGGGTGGGGCCTTGCGCAGCAGCTCGCGGACCACTGGGCCCAACTCCTCCGGACGCCACCGTCGGCCCGCGTCGATGACCTCGCCGTGCTGCCACCCGTCCGCGACGCTGATCGCGCCGCCGGCGATCTCGAAGACTCGACCGGTGACGTCGCCGGCCTCCTCGCTGGCGAGCCAGACGACGAGCGGGGAGACGTTCTCCGGGGCCATCGCGTCGAACCCCTCGGCCGGCGGGCGCATCGCCTCCGCGAACACCTTCTCGGTCATCGCGGTGCGCGCCGACGGGGCGATTGCGTTGACGGTGACGCCGTAGCGGCCCAGCTCGGCCGCGGCGACGATGGTGAGCGCGGCGACTCCCGCCTTCGCCGCCGCGTAGTTGCTCTGGCCGATGCTGCCCATGAGGCCCGCGCCGGAGCTCGTGTTGACGACGCGCGCTGCCACGGGCTCACCGGCCTTGGCCCGATCCCGCCAGTACGCGGCGGCGTGCCGCAGCGGGGCGAAGTGTCCCTTGAGGTCGACGCGGATGACCTCGTCCCACTCCTCTTCGGTGAGGTTGACGAGCATCCGGTCGCGTACCAGGCCGGCGTTGTTGACGAGCGCGTCCAACCGGCCGTACGTCGTCACGGCGCAGTCGATGAGCGAGCGCGCGTACTCCCAGTCGGCGACGTCCCCGATGCTCGCGACCGCGCTCCCCCCAGCCGCCTCGATCTCCCGAACGACGTCGTTGGCCGCTGCGCTGATGTCGTTGACCACCACGCGCGCGCCGGCGGCGGCGAACGCCAGGGCGTGGGCGCGCCCGAGCCCTTGCCCCGCGCCGGTCACCACGACTACCCGTCCCGATCCGCTCATCGTCACCCTTCCCTGTGAGGTCACGTCGGTCGCCGACCGGCCATGTCGCCGGGCCAATCACGTCCTAGCCTACCAAGCAAGCACTTGGTAGGCTAGATGGATGATCGACGACTTCTCGCACCGTTCGGGAGCCGCGTTGGTGACCGGCGCGACCGGTGGCATCGGCCGCGCCATCGCGCGCATGCTCGCCGCGCGCGGCAGCGCCGTCGCCCTCACCTACCGGCAGAACGCCACCGCCGCCGCCGAGCTCGCCGCCGAACTTCCCCGCGCCGCCGCCTGGCAACTCGACCTCGCCGATCCCGAGGCCACCGCGTCCGTCGTCACCCAGGCCGCTGAGCGCTTCGGCGGGCTCCACACGGTCGTCTACGCCTCCGGGCCGCACGTGCCGATGGTCCACCTCAGCCGGGTGGAGCCCGCGACCTTCCGCAACCAGCTCGAACAGGACGCGCTCGCCTTCTTCCACCTGGTCCACGCGGCGCTCCCGCACCTGCGCGCCAGCCGGGGCAACATCGTCGCCGTCACCACCGCGGCGACCCGCCGTCACCCCGTCCGCGACGGCCTCTCCACCGCGCCGAAGGGAGCGGTGGAGGCACTGGTGCGAGGCATCGCCGCCGAGGAGGGGCGGTACGGCGTACGCGCCAACTGCGTCGGCCCCGGGATGCTCACCGACGGCATGGCCGCCCGCCTGATCGCCTCCGGTGAGCTGGACGAGCGGGCCTTGGACGTGACCCGGCGCAACATCCCCTTGCGGACCTTCGGCACCGCCGACGACGTCGCCGAGGCGGTCTGCTTCCTCGCCAGCGACCGCGCCCGCTTCATCACGGGGCAGAAACTCGACGTCGACGGCGGCTACACCGCCTGATCGGCGCTACCGCGCTCAGTGGCGTGGCTCCTGGTCGCGCCCCACCAGCTCCCGCAGCCGGAACTTCTGAATCTTCCCGCTCGGCGTCCGCGGGAATTCGTCGACAATGGACACCTTGCGGGGGACCTTGTAGTTCGCCATCTTCTCCCGGCAAAACGCGATGAGCTCCTCCGGGGTGAGCGCACACCCCCGCTTCGGCTGGACGAAGGCGTGCCCCACCTCGCCCATCCGCTCATCCGGCACGCCGATGACGGCGACGTCCGCGACCGCCGGGTGCTCGGTGATGAGCCGCTCCACCTCCGCCGGGTAGACGTTGAAGCCACCGACCACGAACATGTCCTTCAACCGGTCGGTGATCCGCAGGTAGCCCTCCTCGTCGAGCCAGCCGACGTCGCCGGTGTGCAGCCAGCCCTCAGCGTCGATCGCCTCTGCGGTCGCCTCCGGATCCTCGAAGTACCCGAGCATGACGTTGTAGCCGCGGATGACGACCTCACCGGTCTCGCCCGGCGGCAGCAGGCGCCCACGCGAATCCATGATCGCCACTTCGGTGCCCGGGATGGCCTTGCCACAGCTCGTGGAGAGGCGGTGCGCATCGGTATCCGGCGGGCAGACCGTCGCGGTGCCGCAGCTCTCGGTCAAGCCGTACGCCGTGATGACGGTCTCGAAGCCGAGGTCTCGGCGCATGCGCTCCAGCAGCGGCACCGGCACGATGGTGGCGCCCGTGACGGCGAGGCGCACGGAGCTGAGGTCGTACTCGCGCAGCCGGGGCGAGTCGAGGAGCGAGGTGTAGACCGTCGGCGCGCCCGGGAAGACCGTGATGCGTTCACGCTCGATGAGCGCCAGCGTGCGCTCGACATCGAAGACGGCCATCGGCACCATCGTCGCGCGCCGGATGAGGCAGGCGAGGATCCCCGCGCGGTAGCCGAAGCTGTGGAAGAACGGGTTGACCAGGAGGTAGCGGTCCTCCCGCCGCAGCCCGACCATGTCGGCCCAGGCGCGGTTGACCCGCATGTTGGCGCCGTGGGTGATCATCGCGCCCTTCGGGTAACCGGTGGTGCCGGAGGTGAAGAGGATGTCGGAAACGTCCTCCGGGCGGAGGCGGGCCACCCGTCGGTCGACCTCCTCGGCGGGGACGGCCGCGCCGCTGGCCACGAAGTCGTCGAAGGCGACCGCCACAGGGTCGTCCGTGGCGTCGAGCGTGACGACGGTCCGCAGGTGCGGCAGGGCCGGGACCGGCAGGTCGGCGGTGGGCTGGCGGGGGTCGTCGCCGCGGAGCATGGCGAGGTAGTCGTTGCCGAGGAAACCGTTGTCGAGGACCACGAGCTTGGCCCGGACCCGGCCGATCGCGTACCGAGCTTCCTCCCCTTTGAACCGGGTGTTGACCGGCACCAGGATCCCGCCCGCGGTCACGATGCCGAGCGCCGCGATGATCCACCGGGCGGAGTTCGGAGCCCAGATCGCGGCCCGGTCACCGGGTTGCAGCCCACTGGCCACGAGGGCACGGGCGAACCGGGTCACCTCGGCGGCGAGCTGCGCGTAGGTGAGTCGCAGTTCGCCGTCGACGACGGCTTCGACGGCGGCCGCGTCGACCGCGGCTGCCTGGAGACAGGCGGGAATTGTCGTGAACTGAGGGTCCGCGTCGGTCGCCACGTCCAGCCTCCACGCCTCGCTGAAGTGAAACGATCTTACTGAGCTAACCAAGCGCTTGCTATCGATCGCGTGGCTCCGATTTCCCCGCACCGCGATCAGGTCGCCGAGCGCCGGGCCGGTGGGCCCGCCTCACCGCGGACGCAGCCCCAGCCGCTCGGCGCACGCGGAGAGCTCGTCCTTGACCGCGGCGAGGTCAGCGGTCGCGGTGACGCTGAGGACCACCCGACTGGCGCCGTACGCCGCGAGCCGCTCGACGCGCTCAGGGGTGATCGCCGCGGCGGTGTGGCGCAGGGTGAGCTCCAGCTGGTCGGGGTCTCGGCCGTGTCGCTCCGCCTCGGCGCGCATGACGCTGACCAGCGTGCGCAGCTCGTCACCGGTGACCCCCAAGGGCTCCAGCCCGTCGCCGCGCCGGCCGGCCCGACGCGCCGCCGCCAGGCTGTGGCCGCCAATGTGGATGGGGATGCGCCGGGTGGGCTTCGGATAGCTCAGCGCCCGATCGAACGCGAAGAACTCTCCGTGGAAGCTCGCGCCCTGGGGCCCGCTCTCCGCCCACAAGACCCGCATGGCGTCGATCGCCTCATCGACGCGCCGGCCGCGGGTCGAGAAATCAGCGCCGCACGCCTCGATCTCCTCCCGCATCCACCCGGTCCCCACGCACAGCCGCAGACGGCCGCCGGAGAGCACATCGACGGTGGCGGCGCGCTTCGCCATGACCACGGGGTGGTGATTGGGGAGCACCACGACACCGGTCGCCAAACCGATCCGCGAGGTGCGACCCGCCAGGAACGCCAACACGTCCAGGGGGTCGGGGATCGGGCAGTCGTCCGCGAGCCCCATGCGCCCCGAGGCGTCGTACGGGTATCGGCTGGCGTACCCGCTCGCCACGATCGCGTGCTCGACCACCACGATCGACTCGAAGCCACACGCCTCGGCGTGCGCCGCGAACTCACTCATCCACTCCGGATCCGCCGTGGTCTTCGCCGCCACCGGCGCCTGCACCGCGTACTTCATCGACAACGTCTCCCTCAGGGCGCGGCGCGCCGTTCTCCTCGTGAATAAAGCAAGCGCTTGATCAAGCGTAGGGAGAAACCGGCCCCGAGGAAAGCCCTCTCACGCGGCGGCGCGACCCGGCGCGGGCGTGAACCGGTAGACCGAGAAGACGAAGTCCGGGCAGACGAGCTGGCAGGCGGTACACCCGGTGCATCCCGCGAGGAGCTGGGGATAGCGGTACCCCATCGCGTTCACCTCGGTTGACATGACGAGCACCCGGGGCGGGCACGCCGCGACGCACAATTCGCAGCCTTTGCACCGGTCTTTGTCGATGACGACGGTTCCGCGAGTCTGCCGCCGCCCGCTGCTGTCCCGCTTACTCATGACCTGTCACCTTCGGCTGTCTCGCCCGGCGCCTGCGGCCATCGCGCACGATGCCGAGGATGCGGGCACGGTCGTTGTCGTCTCTCCGAACCGCCGCGTCAGCCGAGAACACGCCCCGGCGCTGCAACGCCCGAATCGCGTTCTCGCCCGTCATCATCACGTGGTCGAACGCGGCCGCCGCGGCCTCCTCCGCGTCCCCGGCGACCAACGCGTCGTACTCGCGGCGCAGTGCGGCCCGCTCGTCCTCCATCGCCTCCTCGATGGAGAACCGTGCCGCGGCGGGTACGAGGCCGTTGAAGCTGCGCAGCAGCGCCCGCAAGTGCGGCCCCGCGGTCGCGAGGTTGACGACCTTGCGGAATTCCCGGGCGGTCCGTTCGAACTCCTCCACCTGGTGGCAGTCGGCCAGGGCGTCGATGAGCTCGCCGAGGGCCGTGAGCATGGCCGGGTCCCCCATGGCCGCCGCCCGGCTCGCGGTCAACGCGCTGAGCATCCCGTACAGCTGAAACGCCTCGCGGATCGTGTCCGCGTCGAACGGCGCGACGAAGGCCCCGCGGTAGTGGGGAATCTCCACCAGGCCGTCGCGTTCGAGCTGCAACAGCGCCTCCCGCACCGGGGCCCGGCTCACCCCGAGCGTGGCGGCGATGCCGTCGAGGTCGATGCGGTCGCCGCTGCGCAGCGTGCCGTCGAAGAGCAGACTGAGGATGTACTCGGCGACAGCCACCCCCGTCTTGGCCCGCGTCAGCACCGTCATGTGGTCAGCTCCCCGAGTGGATAGACCCGCTCCATCGAGTCGCCAAGGTAACCCGGGCCTTCGCGGGCCGGCACGAACCAGCCGGTCGGGCACATGGTGAGGATCTCCACGAGGCTGAACCCCGCTCCGGCGAGCTGAGTCTCGAACGCGCGGGTGAGCATGCGCTTGGTCTGCACGACCGCTCCCGGCGTGGACACCGCCCCGCGCGCGACGTACGCGGCGCCGCGCAGCCCGGCGACCAGCTCAGCTACGGGAATCGGGTACCCGTGCTCGCGCGCGTCGCGCCCGGCGAGGCTCGTCTTCGTGCGCTGCCCGAGCACCGTGGTCGCGGTCAGTTGCCCCCCGGTGTCGCCGAAGACGCCGTTGTTCAGCATGATGCAGGTGATCTTCTCGCCGCGGGCGGCGGCGTGCAGCACCTCATGCAGCCCTTCGTTGGCCATGTCGCCGTCGCCCTGGAGCGTGAAGACCACACAGTCGGGGCGTACCCGCTTGATGCCGGTGGCGCAGGCCGGAGCCCGCCCGTGCAGGCACTGCAAGACATCGACGTCCATGATGCGGACGAAGCTGCCGTAGCAGCCGTGACCGACCACGCCGATACTCCGCTGCACCACGTCGAGCTCCTGCAACACCTCCAGCAGGAGGCGCAGCGCGATCGGCTCACCGCAGCCCGGGCACAGCGAGTGCTCACCGAGCAGCAGGGACGGACGAGCCTCCGCGACCCGGCGCGCGGGCCCCGCGGGCGGCTGCGAGGTGTCGATGACCGTCATGAGCGCGTCTCCCTCCCGAGGGCGGCCAGGATCCGGTCGCGGATCACCGGCGCGTCCATGAGCTCGCCGAAGGCGAGGCCGGACTCCGCGATGCTCACACCGCCGATGAAGTGCACCGCCGAGCGATCGGCGGCGTGGATGAGGACGTCGTCGAGCATCTGCCCGGCGTTGAGTTCGAAGACCAGCACGCGCCGCGTCCCCGCGGTGGCCTGAGCCAACGCGGCCCCGGGGAACGGCCAGAGGGTCACCGGCCGGAACCACCCGATGCGGTGCCCGTCCGCGCGCAGCTCCTCCACGACGTACTCGACGAACGTCGCCGCCGTGCCGAACGCGACGACCAGGGTCTCCGCGTCCTCGACGTAGCGCTGCTCGTGCCGCGCCTCCACCTCGGCGATCGCGTCGAATTTCGCGGCGATCGCCTTCCAGTGGCGGTCTGGCCCCGGGCCGGGTTGGGTGGCTTTGCCCATCGCCCACGTCCAGATCTGCCGGGACTTGCCGGTGCCGCTCCGCGTGCCGTCGAGTGCCCAGTCCTTGGGCGGCAGCGGGCCGAAGTCGAGCGGGCGGATCTCGACGCCGACTCGGGTCTGCGCGAGCAACGGATCGCCGTAGAAGATCACCGGCGCTCGGTGCTTGTCGGCGAGGTGGAAGGCCAGTTGGGCGTGCTCGACCGCCTCGGGAATGTTCTTCGGCGCCAAGGTGATCGTCCGGTAGTCACCCCAGCCCCCGCCCCGGGTCGCCTGGAAGTAGTCCTGCTGATTGCGGGCCATGTTGAAGACCACGAGCGGGGTCTCGTTGAGCGCGGCCTCCGCGATCGTCTCCTGCATCAAGGCGATGCCTTGGCCGCACGAGCCGGTGGCCGCCCGCGCCCCGGCCGCCGCGGCCCCCAGGGCCATGTTCACGCCCTCGATCTCGCTCGCCGCGTTGAGGCACACCCCGCCGGCCGCGGGCAGGAGGCGGGACATGCTCTCCAACAAGCCGGTGAACGGCGACATCGGGTAGCCGGCGAAGAACCGGCACCCGGCGGCGATCGCGGAGGCGGCGATGGCCTCGCTTCCCTCGAGCAATTCGAGCGTCATGCCACGACCTCCCCGGCCCGCTCCAGCTGGGGCCGCACCGCGTCCGCCCCCGCGGCCAGCGCCCGCGCGTTCGCCTCGGCGTACTGCTTGCGGTACGGCGGGAGCACCTCCTCCATCGCGCTGACCAGCGACTCCGGGGCGACGAGACGGGTGACCGCGTTGTACGCCCCGAGGAGTACGAAACCGATCGCGTGAGGCGCGTCGGCGGCAGCCGCGACCGCGGCGGCGTCCACGTCGTACACGGTCATGTGCGGCAGTGAGGCCGGATCGACGAGCGGGCGGTTGACGATCACCGGCCCGCCGGGTCGCAGCCGGGCGAGCACGGGCTCGCTGAACCGGTGGTGGGCGACGATCGCTGACCAGGCCGAGGCGAGGACCGGCAGCGCCCGCAGGGGACCGTCCCCGATCACCACGCTGGCCTTCGAGGGTCCACCCCGCATCTCGCCGCCGTAGTCGGCGCTGAGCATGGCGTACCGACCTTCACGAGTCGCCGCCAGGGCGAGGGTCTTGGCGAGCAGTTGGATGCCCTGTCCCCCGATCCCGGTGACCACGAGCTCCCGCTCCATGCGGCCTCCTCAGGGTTGACTCTATTTGAATATTGGATACAAAATCCAAACACCGGTCAAGATCCGTCATCTCACGCAGGGGGCGGGATGCGCGCCGCGGTACTCCACGACTTCGGCGACCTACGCATCGAGGAGGTGCCGGACCCCCTCCCCGGGCCCGACGAGGTCGTCGTCGACGTCGCCTGTGTCCAGTTGAGCGTCACCGAATGCATGCTCATCGCCGGGGAACCGGTGGCGCTGCACGACGCGCTCGCCGCCGCGCTGGCCCGGGGCCCGGTCCGCTTCGGCGGCCACGAGTTCTGCGGCGTGGTCCGGGCCGTGGGCTCCGCGGTCCGCGACGTCACCGTGGGCGACCGGGTCACCGCCGTCGAGACAGTCGTGTGTGGAGAGTGCCGGCCATGCCGGCGCGGCCGCCCCGACGCCTGCCTGTCCCCCGCGTACCTCGGCTTCACCCGTCCCGGCGCCCTGGCCGAACGCGTGGTCGTGCCCGCCTCGTGCGTGGTGCCCGTGCCGCCGGGGGTCTCGGCCGCCGCGGCCGCCGCCGTCCAGCCACTGGCCGGGGCGCTGCACGCCCACGCGAGCGCCGCCGTGCAGCCCGGGGAGACCATGCTGATCATCGGCGCCGGCGTGATGGGCTTGCTCGCACTTCAGGTCGCCCGGCACGGCAACGCCGGGCTGATCGCGATCAGCGGCCGGAGCCCGGCCAAGCTCGACCTGGCCCGCCGCTTCGGCGCCGACCTCGTCCTCGACGCACGCCCCGGGCCGGACGCGGTGCTCGCGGCGGTCCTCGAGGCGACCGACGGCGTCGGGGTCGACGTCGTCATCGAGACCGCGGGCGGCTCGCCACAGGTCGGCCTCGCCGGCACCGACACGCTCGACCTCGCCGCGCGATGCGTACGCCGCGGCGGGCGGATCGTGCTCGTCTCGGTGCTCCCGGACCGGGCCCCCGCGCCGTTCGGCCTCCTGCGCGAGCGGGGCGTCGCCCTGCTCCACCCCCGCTCCGGCGCCGGCGGCTACTCCCCGACCGAGGGGGTCTTCGAGCAGGCGCTCAGGCTCGTCGCCCGCGGCGACGTGGACGTGGAGTCGCTCATCACCCACCGCCTTCAGGGCATCGACCACGTGCCGAAGGCGGTGGAGATCACTCGGAATAAGGCGGCGTACGGCGCGATCAATCCGGCCCAGATTGACCTCACCGGAGGAGGGCACGCGTGGGATTGCTGATCGGCGACATCGTCACTCAGGCGGCCCGAATGGCCCCCACGGCCATCGCGGCCACCCTGGCGGGGGAACGTGTCACGTTCCGCGACCTCGACGCGCAGGCGAACCGCGCCGCCAACGCGCTGGCCGGCCTCGGCGTCCGCCACGGCGACCGGGTGGCCTGGTGCGCCGCGCCGACACTGCGGGTCCTGGACTTCTTCCTCGGCTGCGCGCGGCTCGGCGCCGTCTTCGCCCCGATCAACCCAGCGCTGTCCACTGAGGAACTCGCCGCGGTCGTGTCCTATGTGGATCCACGGGTGCTCATCACCGATCGGGCCGACGCCCCCGCGGATGTGCCCCTCGCGTCCGTCGGCGCCCCCGCTCCCGGCCCGCGCGTCGACACGCTCGCCCGCGCAGCCTCGGCCGCGCCGCCCGACGGGCACGACCGGGTGACCGACACCGATCCCCACATCCTCTACCTGACCAGCGGCAGCACGGGCCGCCCCAAGGGAGCGCTCGTCAGCCACCGGGCGAGCTGGCTGCGCGCCGCGCCCGGAGGGGGGACGTTCACCCAGGGCCTGCGCGGCCAGGGTGGCGTGCTGTGCAGCTTCCCCCTCTACCACTACGGGGGCTGGCACTACGTGTTGGAGGCGTGGCAGAACCGCGTCGCGGTGCACCTCGTCCGCCGCGCCGACGCTACCGAGATCATCGACGTGGCTCAGCGGGAGCGCCCCTCGGCGATGTACTGCATCCCCGCGGTCTGGGAGCGGGTGCTCGACCCGGAGCACCGGGACGCTGACCTGTCGTCCCTCCGGCACGCTGACACCGGCACGTCGAGCGTGTCGCTCGACCTCCTGCACCGCATCAAGGAGCGGTTGCCGCACACCACGACGACGGTCCTGTACGGCTCGACCGAGGCGGGCCGGATGGCCGCGCTGCCCGACAGCCACCTCTTCGCCAAGCCCGGCAGCGTCGGGCTCCCCGCCTTCCCCAACGCGCTCTGGGTCGACGCGCCCGCCGGCGAAGTCGGCGAGGTGTGTGTCAGCGGCCCCGGACTGATGGCGGGCTACCACAACCTCCCCCAGGAGACCGCGGACGCGCTGCGCGACGGCGTCTACCGCTCAGGAGACCTGGGCTACCTCGACGAGGAGGGGTACCTCCACCTCACCGGCCGGCGCCGCGAGGTGATTCGCAGCGGCGGAGAGACGATCTCACCGGTCGAGGTGGAGAACGCGCTGCGCGACCTCCCGGGCGTCTGCGACGTCGCGGTTGTCGGACTGCCCGACGAGCGGTGGGGCGAGGTCGTCTGCGCGGTCCTCGTGCTGCGCCCCGGCGCCCCGGCGCCCGACCTGGCGACGGTGCGCAGCCACGTCGCCGGCCGACTGGCCCGCTTCAAGCAGCCGCGCCGCCTCGCCGTCGTCCCCGAGATTCCGCGGACCCCGGCGACCGGCCAGATTCAACGCGCGCGGCTGCGCGCCACGCTGCTGGAGACGCCGGGTTACCTCCGCTGACCCACCGGCCCGACAGCCCGCGCCGTCGGCGGCGCGACGAGCCGGGGCAGCGGGCCGGTGGCGGAGACGCTCCGGTCAGGATCGGGGTTTCCCGAAGCGAGCGCGCAGCTCGGCCTTGGCGATCTTGCCGCCGGAGCCCCGCGGCAGCTCGTCGACGATCTCCAGCCGCTCCGGCCAGTTCTCCGGGGAGACGCCGCGCTCCGCCAAGTGGGCGCGCAGCTCGTCGAGGGTCAACGTGGCGCCCGGCTTGAGCACCACGACCGCGCAGACCCGTTCGCCGAACGTCGGGTCGGGGACGGCGATCGCGGCGACCATCGCCACCGCCGGGTGGGTGCCCACCTGATCCTCCACCGCGGCGGCGCTGATGTTCTTCCCGCCGCGAATGATGAAGTCAGACTTTCTGTCCACCACCCGGAGGTAGCCGTCTTCGTCGATCGTGCAGATGTCCCCGGTGAGCATCCACCCATCCGGTGTGAACAGTCGCTCGTTCGCCTCCGGGTCGTTGAAGTAGCCCAGGCAGGTGGCGGGTCCCGCGCACGCCGCCTGCCCCGGTCCGCCGGTCGCGGTGACGTCTGTCCCGTCGTCGGCGAAGAGCCGCACCCGCATCTCGTCGATGATCCGGCCGGCGCTGCGCAGGCGCCGCTCCCGGGAGTCCGTCGTCCGGGTGCGCGAGAGGGCACCGGTCTCGTTGGAGCCGTAGAACTGGAGCACCTTCGCCCCGGTGACCCGCTCGAACTCCGCCGCCCGCTCGTACGGCACGGCCTCACCGCCGGTGAACATGCAGCGCAGCGAGCTCAAGTCGTATCGGTGCGGGTCGGCGTTGAGCATCATGATGAACTGCGTGCTCACGCAGCACAGCACGGTCACCCGCTCCCGCTCGATGAGCTCCAGCGCCCCGGTCGCGGAGAACTTCGGCATCACCACCGTCGGCGCGCCCAGCAGCGTCGGCGTGAAGTTCGCCGTCCACTGGGCGAAGCCGTACGGGGCAGGGATGAGGGTGAGGAAGATGTCGTCCGGGGTGAACTCCCCCGCCTCCACCGCGAGCTGGTGGTAGTAGAGCCACCGGTTTTGGTTGTGCACCACGCACTTCGGCATGCCCGTCGTGCCCGACGTGCTGTTGAGCAGGTGAATCTCCCCGAGGCCGAACGCGCGGTCGGCGAGCGCCGCACGCTCCTCCGGCGTCGGCTCGGGCCAGTCCACGTCGGCGAACCGCACCGGCAGCTCGAGCCGGAAGGAGAGCGGGAGCCCGTCGACGAGCTCGTCGATCGGCGTGCCGCGGTGCTCCGCGTGGCTGATCAGTCCGGTGGCCCCGGCCACGGTCAGCAGGTGGCGGATCTCGAGACGGCCTGCCCGCGGGCCGATGCCGACCACGACGATGCCCGCCTTGAGCGCGGCCAGGTACACCACGTGGACGGCGATGCCGTCCGGCAGCAGCACCCCCACCCGCTCGCCGCGCGCGAGGCCCGCGCGGACCAACAGGGCGGCGAGCCGGTCGGACATCTCGTCGAAGGCGCGCCAGGTGATTCGCTCGTCACCGGCGATGAAGGCGGGCCGATCGGGAATGTCGCGCGCGTGCCGCCGCACGCACTCGGGAAGGGTCTCCGTCCCCCACCGGCCAACTTCGGCGAGCCGGTCGGCCACGTAGCGCTCGTGGACGCTACCCGGGACCGGTGCCGTGCCGGGCGGGAAGAGAGCGGCCACATTGGAGAGAACCACGGGCACCTACCTATCAAGCGCTTGTTTATGGCATTCTTGGGCGGGTCCTCGCACAACGTCAAGGAGCCGAAATGCGAATGTGGGAATCAGCGGACTGGGAGGAGCTAGTCACCAGCCCGGTGCGCGACGGCGAGCGATCGGAGCGGTCCTTCGAGGTGACCGCGGACATGGTCACCCATCACGTCCCAGACTCCCCCGCGGTGCTGACGACTCCCGCCCTCATCGCGCTCTTAGAGGAGACCGCCGCCGACATCCTGCGCCGTCGCCTCGCTCCCGGCGCCGCGGCGGTCGGCACCTGGATCAACGTCCGGCATCGCGCGCCCGCCCTCGTGGGCGACCGCGTGGATGTCCAGGCCACGGTGGCGGACGTGCGCGGCCGGCACGTCACCTTCGACGTCATCGCGCGCGTGGGCAGCCGCACCATCGGCGACGGCCAGGTCCGGCAAGCCCTGATCCGCAGCGCCCGCCGCTAGCGGACGCCCGGCCCGGGCGCACCCAGGCACCTCACAGCTGGGCCCGCAGCGCCTTCTTGTCCACTTTGCCGCCCGCGCTGATAGGCAAGGCGGGCAGGCATACCAGCCGCTCCGGCCAGTTGACTTTCGACACCCCCGCCTCGCTCAGGTACGCGCGCAGCTCGTCGAGGGTGAGCGCACCGCCGTCCCGGGTGACCACGAACGCGCAGACCCGCTCTCCCAGGACCTCGTCGGGGTAGCCCACCACGGCCACTTGGGCGACCCGTGGATGGGCGCCGACCACCTCCTCGACGTACGGCACGCTGATGTTGTGGCCGCCGCGGATGATGAAGTCCGCGGCCCGCCCGGTCACCGACAGGTAGCCGTCCGCGTCGAGTTCACCGATATCGCCCGTCAGCAGCCAGCCGTCGTCGCGGAACAGGATGCGGTTGGCCGCCTCGTCGCGGTAATAGCCCGCCGTGCACCCCGGCCCATTGACCGCGATCTGACCCGGCCCCCGCTCCACCGGGCTCCCGTCGGGCGCGAAGAAGCGCACGTGCATGGCGGGAATGGGGCGACCCGCCGTGCGCAGCCGCTTCTCCCGGTCGTCGCCGACGCGGGTCACCGAGATCGGCCCGGCCTCGTTCGACCCGTAGAACTGGAGGACCGCGCAGCCCGTGCGCTCCTCGAACTCCGCCGCCCGGTGGTAGGGAACCCGCTCGCCCCCGGTGAACAGCACCCGCAACGAACTCAGATCATGCTCGGCGAACGCGGGCGAGTTCAGGAGCATGATGAACTGGCTCGTCACGGCGGCGAGGATGGTGACCCGGTGCCGTTCGATGAGCCGCAGCGTCTCCTCCGGCGAGAACTCCGCGGTGAGCACCGTCGGGAAGCGGTACTGAGCCGGCACGACGTGCGCGCTCCACAGCCCAAAACCGTACGGCGCGGGCAGCGCGCTGAACACCACCTCGTCCGGCCGGAACTGGGCGGCCTCCGCGGCCAGCGCGCCGAAGTACTTGCGGGTGTTCATCGTCTGCCGCACGCACTTCGGCCGCCCCGTCGTGCCGGAGGTTGAGTTGAGGAAGAAGAGGTCGTCTGGCCCGAGGCCACGCCCGTCGATGAGGGCCGTCGCCTCCTCCCACGACGGCACCCGCAGCGGCGCGCCATCGCTCGCCAGCGTGAGGTCACCGTCGACGAGGTCGAGCACGAGGTGCCGGCGCGCCCCGGCCGCCCGGGCGATCTCCTCGGCGGGCCGGCCGCGATGGTGAGCCCGGGTCACCAGCCCGCCGGCTTCCGTGTGCGACAGCAGGTACGCGACCTCGGCATCCCCGGCCCGCGGCGCCAGGCCCACGGTGACCAACCCCGCCTTCTGCGCCGCCAGGTAGGCGACGTGGGTCAACGCGCCACCGGTGAGCAAGACCGCGAGCCGCTCACCGGGGCGCCAGCCGGCGAGGACGTACGCGCCGGCGAGCTGGGTGGATAGGCGGTCGTACTCGCGCCACGTCAGGGTGGCGTCGGTGGCGTAGAACGCGACGTCGTCCGGCGCCTCCGCGGCGTTCTTGGCAACCAGATCAGCAATCGTCTCCGCGGTCCAGGCGCCGTCGGCGTAGAAGCGCGTGATGGTGGCTTCAGGGTATTCAGACACCGGCTGCACCGTCCATTCGCAACACCGCGCCGGTGGCGAAACGCGCCTCCGGCGAACCGAGGAACGCAATCGCCGCCGCGATCTCCTCTGGGGTCGCCACGGGAGGATCGACCAACGCGCGACCGTGCGCGAGCAAGCGCGGGTCCGCGTTGGGCACCGGCGCCAGATTGCTCCGCAGCGGCGTGTCAACCGAGCCGGGGCACAGGCACGTCACCCGTACCCCCAGCGGGGCGCACTCCACGGCGAGCGCGCGGCTCAGCGCCACCACTCCCCCCTTGGACGCGGAGTACGCGGCGCTGTAGCGGAACCCGCGCACGCCGGCCAGCGAGGCGATGGTGACGATCGCGCCTTTGGACTGCTGAAGGTGCGGCAGCGCAGAGCGGATGACGAGGAACGTCCCGGTGAGGTTGACCGCGATGAGCCGCTCCCACTCGGCGAGCGACACGTCCACCGTGTGCCCGAAGGAGGCGACGCCCGCCGCGGTTACCACGAGGTCGAGCCGTCCGCCCCAGTCCACCGCGCGGGCGACGGCCCGCCGCACCGCCTCCTCGTCGCGCACGTCCGCGGCGATCGGCAGGGCGTCCGCGCCGAGCCCGGCGTCGTCCGCGACGAGGTCCACACAGACCACCCGCGCGCCTTCGGCGGCCAGCCGCCGCGCGGTCGCCCGCCCCACCCCGGAGGCCGCCCCGGTCACCAGGGCGACCTGGCCCGTGTACCGGCCGTCCCTCATCCCTGTCCTTTCGATCTCTGGCGATACACGTGCAGCGGCACCGCGACCTCCGCTCCGGTCGGCAACCGCGGGCGATCGGGCTCGGCCGCCGACAGGGGGGTGACCGGCCGCAGGCTGGCTCGGCACCGCTCTGCCAGCTGCTGGTAGACGTGGGTGCCGTTGGCCTTCCAGGCCAGCTCCTCGGGGGTCAGCGCGCGGCGTACCTTGGCCGGGCTGCCCGCGGCGAGCATCTCCGGGGGCACCACGAACCCCGCCGTGACGAAGCTCTGCGCGCCGACGAATGCCCGCTCGCCGATAACCGCGCCGTCCATGACCACCGCGTTCATGCCGATCAGCGCTCCGGCGCCGACCCGGCAACCGTGCAGCACCGCGCCGTGGCCGATATGTCCGTCCTGCTCGACCACCGTCTCCGTGCCGGGGAAGGTGTGCGCGACGCAGTGGTCTTGCAGGTTCGCTCCCGCTCCCAGCACGATCCGGCCGAAGTCGCCGCGCAAGCTGGCGAACGGGCCAACGTAACACCGTGGACCAATGTGGACGTCGCCGATGAGCACCGCGGTGGGATGGACGTACGCGGTCGGGTGGACGACGGGGATGACACCGTCGATCTCATACGCGGGCATCGGACTCCCCTTCGGCGGCGTCGACACCGCGCCGTGACCCGGGGTCGGCGGAGGGCTCGTCGGCGGCGCGCCGCAGCCCCACCGGCTGACGCCGCCGGGCCAGCTCGCCGGCGAACGCGGCGGCGACCGCGTCGACCGTCCACTCCCGCACGCGCACCGGCGCGCCGGCCAGGCGCGGAGAGGCCATCAGCGCGAGCTCGTCGCCGTCGACCCGTACCACCTGGCCGGTGATCCCCGCCGCGGCGTCCGAGAGCAGGTAGACGACCGCGGGGGCGTTACTCGCCGGGGGCTTGCCGATGTTCTGCCCCCGGGCCCGCGGGCCGAGGTAGCGCTCATAGGCCTCGGCCATGCGGGTGTGCGCGTTGGGCGAGATGGCGTTGACCCGCACCCGGGTGCCGGCGAGGTCGGCCGCCCAGCAGTACGTCAGGGAGGTGACGCCGCCCTTGCTCGCGCCGTACGCCGCCATGGCCGGTGACCCGGCGTACGAGCCGGAGGTCACCGTCACAATCGATCCGCCCGTGGGCTGCTCGAGCATGGCGCGGATCGCGTGCAGTCCACAGTAGGCAGTTCCGAGCAGGTTGACCTCGACGACCGCGCGGAAGTCGTCAGGGTCCTGCTCGCGCGGATCGGCCATGCGGAAGATCCCGGCGTTGGCGACGAGGCCGTCGATGCGACCGAACGCGCGCCGGCACGTCTCGATCAGCTGACCGGCCCCGTCCCACGTGGCGATGTCGGAGTGATCCGGTATCGCCCCCAGCTCCGCGGCGACCCGCTCCGCGGCCTCCGCATCGATGTCGTTCACCACCACGGACGCGCCTTCGGCGACGGCGAGACGCGCGTACGCCTCACCGAGCCCGCGCCCCGCTCCGGTGATGACGACCGCCTTACCCGCCAGCCAGCCTCCGGCGGGTCGATCGGCATCCCCCACGACACCCTCCTCACGCGGCGGGAAACCACCAACAGACGCGGTGGCCGTCCGTCACCGCGCGATTCCGATTTCCTTGGGACGTTCGACGCCGAGCGCGGCGCTGTACGCCTCGTCCAGCGCCGCGCCGCCGCCGTCGACCTCAGTGACGACCTCGCCCCGAATCAGCACGTACCCGCGATCGACCACGCGGCGCAGGATGCCCAGCGCGGGCTCGGCGAGCAGCACCGCCACGCCCTCGCGCGCCAGCGCCGCGATAGTTTGGGCGAGCTCCCGGACGATGAGCGGGGCGAGCCCGGTCACCATCTCGTCGAGAAGCAGCACCTTGGGCGACCCCATCAACGCCCGTGAGACGACGAGCATCTGCTGCTCGCCCCCGGAGAGGACGCCGACCAAGCTCTTCAGCCGGGTCCGGAGGATGGGGAACCGGTCGATCGCCTCGTCAACGGCGGAGTTGGGCAGCCGCAGCAGCTCGGCCATCACCCGCAGGTTGTCCTCGACGTCGAGGTGGGGAAAGAGCTGCCGGCCCTGCGGCACGATCGCGATGCCGGCCCGTGCCCGGTCGCCCGGGCGTAGCCGGCTGATGTCCTCCCCATCGAGGTAAACCTTGCCCGTCGCGGGCACCGAGCCGTAGGTGGCGAGGAGGAGGCTGCTCTTCCCCGCGCCGTTCGGGCCGACGATCGCCGTGATCGCACCGCCCCGGGCGGTCACGGAGACGTTGCTGAGCGCGCTGGCGTGTCCGTACCGGACGCTCAGGCCTTCGACCCGCAACTCATGAGCGGACATCCTGCACCTCCGCCTGGGGGATGTCGTCCTCGGCGTCGCTTCCGAAGTAGACGCGCTGCATCTCGGGGCTGGCGAGACACTCGCGGGGGCCGCCGTTGAAGGCGACCTGGCCACGGTCGAGCAGCATGATCCGGTCCACCAGACTGGCGACCAGGTCGACGTTGTGGTCAACCAAGATCACTCCGTGTCCGCGGCGGCGCACCGTCCGGATCACCTCGGCGATGCCCTCGACGCCGCGCGCGTCGGAGCCGGCGAACGGCTCGTCCAACAGCAGCACCAGCGGATCCTGGGCCAGCGCGCGCCCCACCTCGACCAGCCGCTGCTCCCCGAGGGTGAGGTCACCCGCGAGCCGCTCCAGCCCGGTGAGGCCGAGCTCGTCGGCGATCTCCTGAATGACGGCGTCGTCGGCGGGCGCGTGGGGCCACAGCGCCCCGGCGAACGCCCGCACGAGCATCTGCCACGGGGTGGCGTGCCGACGCGCCACCCGCCCCAGCAGCAGGTTGTCGCGGACGCTGAGTTCCAGCGCGAGTTGCGGGTATTGGAACGTCCGCGCCAGCCCAGCCCGGGCCCGCCGTGAAGCCGGGCCCGTCAGGGGGGTGCCCCGCAGCGTGAGCTCCCCGGCGGTCGCGGGCTGCGCCCCCGAGATGAGATCGACCAGGGTGGTCTTGCCGGCTCCGTTCGGACCGACCAGCCCGAGGACTTCCCCGGCCCGAAGCTCGAAATCGACGTTCGACAGGGCGGTGACCCCGCCGTACCGCTTGGTCAGCCCGCGGCCGACCAACAGGATCTCCTCAGCCACGGTGTGGCTCCTTCCGCAGCGACGCCCATATCCGCGTGCGCAGCTTGTCCGCGTAGCCGATCACGCCGTGCGGCGCGACCAGCAGGATGACCAACACGCCCAGGGCGAGGAGCAGCGTGCCGCTCGCCTGAAGGGCGGGGAAGTTGAGCGTGAGCTCAACGGCGATCACCGCACCGGCCGCCGCTCCCCACGGAGTGCCCGATCCGCCGATCAGCGGCATGAAGATCGCGAGGAAGACGACGTTCAGGGTGAACGTGTCCGGCGTGATGCTGCCGGCGGAATAGGTGAACAGCGCGCCGCCGATCGCCGCGATCGCCGCGCCGATCGCGAGCGCCACGAGGTTCAGCACGGGGACGCGGACCCCCACCGCCTCGACCGCCCGCGGAGCGTCCCGCATCGTGCGGACGATGACACCCCACGGCGACAGCCGCATCCGGTCCAGCAGGAACGCGGTGAGGCACACGACGATCACCGAGCCGACCATGACCTGGTACGGGGTCGGCGTCCATCCGAGGAGGCTGAGGGAACGAAGGTTGCCCAGCCCGGCGGAGCCTCCGCTGATCCCCTCCGCGTCGATGAGGAACGCGTTGAACGCCATGCCGAACAGCAGGGTCACCGCCGCCAGGAAGAATCCGGACAGCCGGCTGGTGACCAGTCCGAGGATGACCGCCAGAACGGCCGCCACGATCGGCCCGATGATCCACGCGACGATCATCGGCAGCCCGGTCTTGGTGGAGATCAAGCCGACGGCGTAGCCGCCGATCCCGGCGTACGCGCTGTACGCCATCGACAGGGATCCCGCCATGAGGTACGGGACGTACATGCCGAGGGCGATCATCGCGTAGGTGACGGCGGACATCACCAGGGTTTGCTTGTAACCGTTGGAGCCGGCCCAGAGCAGGATCAGCACGGCGGCGGCCGCGCCGAGGGCCAATCCGCCCAATCCGTTGCGTGGTTCCGCGTGGCGCGTCCGCGCCGCGGCCGTCGACGTGGCGGTCATGCGCGCACCGTCCGCACAAACAGGCCCTGAGGTTTGAAGGCGAAGAACACGAGGGCGATGACGAGCATTCCGTAGACGTGTGCCTGGCCTCCGAAGTAGTACGGCAGGAACACCTCGACCAGCCCGAGCAGCATGCCGCCGAGCAGCGGCGCCCACACCGAGCCGGTGCCGCCGACCACCATGGCCAGGAAGCCGGAGAGTGACCACCCCAGTCCGGACAGGGAGTGCACTCCGGCCTTAGGTGCGAAGAGAATGCCGGCGAGCGCCGCGATGAAACCCGCGACGATGAAGGCGATCAACCGCACTCTATTGACGGGGAGTCCCAACAGCGCGGCCGCGTGGTTGCTGTCGCCGACCGCGCGCAACAACCGGCCAGTCCGCGTGAAGCGAATCCACAGCGCCGTGACGACGAACGTGACGATTCCGAGCGCGATCATCAATATCGTGTTCGGCTGGATCGTGACCCCGGCGACCTCCACCGGGCCGAAAGTGACGAGGACTTGTCCCGGCAGGGTTGGGTAGCCGAAGACGTAACCGGCGGCCTGCTGGATGGCGAAGAGCACCGCGGCCACCGCGACCAGCGCGGGAAGCTCACCGCCGCCGCTGCGCTTCTGCACGGGCCGGACCACCCCGAGCTCCGTGACCACCGAGAGGACGAGCGCCAGCACGATGCTGATCGAGGCGGCCGTCCACACTCCGAGGTCGTACGTGATGACCAGCCAGCTCGTGCACAGTCCGCCGATCATCGCGTACGGGCCAATAGCGAAATTGAAGAATCCGGCGCCGACATAGACCAGGTGGTATGCCAGGGCCAGCATCCCGAAGAAGCAGCCCATCTCCACCGCGGAGAGCCAGAGCTGGAGATCGGTCATAAAGGAACTCCTCGTGAGATACCTGATGAGGGCGGGCGCGGAATCGCGCCCGCCCTCCGCGGCGCGATGTCAGCCCTCACACGGGGGCTGGTACGTGGACCATGGCCCCTTAGGCCGGTTGTCCGCACCGAACTCGATGAGCGCCAATCCGCACAGTCCGTCGGCGCCGAGGTGCTTGTCGGCGGAGAAGGAAATCGTGAAGTTGGGCTGTCCGAAGTGGGGTTGGTAGCCCGAGATGCTCTGGATGGCCTCGTTCAGCTTCTTCGGATCGTCGGGCCCACCCGCCTTCTCAATCGCGAGCTTGACCAGCTGCACCGCGTCCCACGCCTGGGCGTCGTACGCGGTGACCTCGTAGTCCTGCCCGTTCTTCTCCTTGAGGAACTTGATGAGTTCCTGGGTGCGCGGGTTGTCCGTGCTCAGCGACCCGATGAAGATCAACCCCTCCAGAGCGCCGGGGTTGGCCAGCTTCCACGAGTCGGGCTGGTTCCCGATCGAGGCGAGCGAAAAGCGGGTGGTCTCCTTCATCTGGGCGGCCAGCGTGTTGTGGGCGAGCACCTCGAAGGAGCCACCGACGCTGGTGACGAGGACCGCGTCCGGTTTGGCGTTCTTCAACCGAGCCACCTGCGCGGAGAGGTCCGAGGCGTTGATGGAGCCCTTCTCCCGCGCCACCACGGACACGCAGTCCAACCCGCTCAGCAGCGCCTTATTCAAGGCGGCGATGGTGGTGGTGTCGTCCTCCAGGATGGCCAGCCTATTGATGTTTGCCGCCTTGAATGCTCCACAGTAGACTTGCGACCAGTCGGACGTGGTGTTCGCGAGCATGTAGATGAGCTCGTTGTTTGGGGGTTCGACCAGCGTCGCGGTCACGCCCGTCGGAGCGATGGCGGGCAGGCCAACCTGCGACAAGACCGACTTGGCCTGCATGATGGCGGCGCTGCCGCTCTGCAGCAGGAGGAACTTCGCGCCCTGACTCTGGAGCTTCTGCAGGACGGCGGGGACCTTCGTCGGGTCACTCTCATCGTTCTCGACGACGAGCCGCAGCGGACGCCCCAGCACGCCGCCCTTGTTGTTGATCTCCTGAATAGCCAGCCGGATCGTCTTCCCGGCGATGACGCTGTAGGACGCACCGGGACCGGTGCTGTCCTCGTCCATCCCGATGATGATCGGGTCACCCGTGGCGGTGCCATCAGTCAGTTCATCGCCGCCGTTCTTGCCACCGCATCCCGCGGCCGCAAGGGCGAGGACGGCGAGTCCGGCGGCTAACCGCGCCGTCGTTCCTCTGGATATGGCCACTTCTCGTCTGCCTCACTCAGTCTGGACTGTGACAACTCAGGGTCGTGTGATCAGTCGTGTGCCTCAAAGAAGCCCACGACCGGTCCGCGACCATGGCCGCGCCAGCGGTGATGGGACGGGACCTGGCCAGGAAGCCCGTTACCTAGCAAGCGCTAGGTTGAATCTTGGTAGGCGTGACGGGAGGTGTCAAGGGTCACAGGGACAGGACGGGTTACAAACAGATCACGAAGCTACTTCCGTGCGTGAAAACGCGAGCTAGACGGCATCGCTCGCTCAGCGACGCATCGACCGACGGGACTCGGAGAGATCGAGAGTCGTCCGCAGCACCACCGGCTTGAGCAGGGCGGCCGCGACGACGCCGACCACCGCGATGACGGCGGACAGGAGCAAGATGTCGCCGGTGACGTCGGCGTACGCGCGGCGGACGATCTCCTGGACGAAGTCCGGCAGGGAGGCAAGGTCGAGGCTCCCGCTGGCCTGGTTTGACGCCGAAACCGGCACCCCCGCCGCGGCCAAGTCGTGCTGGATGCGCGCGACGACCCGGCGGGCCAAGACCGCGCCGAGGACGGAGATGCCGATGGTCCCGCCGAGGGAACGGAAGAAGGCGATGGTGGAGCTCGCCGCGCCGACGTCCCGCAGCGGCACCGAGTTCTGCACGACGAGCACGAGATTCTGCATCGTCATGCCGACCCCGACACCCACGAGCACCATCCCCAGGCTGACCAGGAGCAGCGGGGTGGCGTGGTCGATGAGGCCCAACACCACGAAGCCGACGACGAGGACGAACGAGCCGGCCACGATGTACGGCTTGACCCGCCCACTACGGCTAATCATGCGGCCGGCGATGATCGACGAGATGAGGACGCCGGCCATCAGCGGCGTGGTGAGCATGCCGGCTTCCGCCGGGCTGTAGCCCCGTCCAATTTGGAAGTACTGCCCGAGGAACACCCCACCACCGAACATCGCCATACCGACCGCGATGCTCGCGATGATCGACAGCGCGGTCGCCCGTTGCCGCACGATGGGCAACGGCACCACCGGCTCGGGCGCCCGGGCTTCGACCAGCAGCGCCACGGCGAGCAGCACCAGCGCTCCCCCGACCATCGCGGCGGTCTGCCACGACAGCCAGGCGTACGCGTCGTCGACGAACGAGACCCAGATGAGCAACAGGCTGACGCCGCCGGTGATGAGGATCGCGCCGAGATAGTCGATCTTCACCTGGCCACGCCGCATCGGCGGCAACCGGAGGGTCACCTGGAGGACGATCGCGGCGAGCACGGCGATCGGAACCCCGAAGAAGAAGCACCAGCGCCAGCCCAGCCACGAGCTGTCCACGATGAGACCGCCGAGCAGCGGACCGCCGACGGTCGCGACCGCCATCACCCCACCGAGGTAGCCGTTGTACCGGCCGCGCTCCCGCGGCGGGATCATCGCGGCGATCACCACCTGGACGAGGGCTTGGAGGCCGCCGACACCGATGCCTTGGAACGTCCGCGCGGCGATGAGCTGCCCGACGTTCTGCGCCAGCCCACTGGCGATCGAACCGAGGCAGAAGACGGCGATGGCGATCTGCACCAACAGCTTCTTATCGAACAGGTCCGCCAGCTTGCCCCAGATCGGCGTGCTCGCGGTCGCGGTGAGCAGCAAGGCCGTGACCACCCACGTGTACTGACTCTGCGAGCCGTGGAGAGAGCCGATGATCGTCGGTAAGGCGACCGAGACGATGGTGCCGCTCACCATGCTCACGAAGAGCACCAGCAGTAACCCGCTGAGCGCCCGCAAGGTCTGCCGACGGGTCATTCCTTGCGCGGCAACAGAAGCGGTGGCCTCGGTCGTCGCTGCCCTCATCACGCGGCCTCCAGCGCTGCTCGGTTGGTTCGGGTGGCGCCGCTGCCCCCGCTGAGTCCTACCCTCACAAGAATCCGGATACCTTGCTCACTGCGCAAGTTTTCCTGTTGAGAACCATTTCACGGGTGCCGTATCCTCGGCCCAATGGACACCCAGGCCGGCCTTCGGGAACGGAAGAAGGCCGCGACTCGACAGGCGCTGCACGAGGCGGCTGTCCGCCTCGCGATGGCGCATGGCTTCGAGCGGCTCACCGTGGAGGCGATCGCTGACGCGGCGATGGTGTCCCGCCGCACCTTCTCCAACTACTTCTGCAGCAAGGAGGAGGCCCTCCTCTATGGCGAACGCCTCCGCATGCGGCGCCTCGTGGAGCTCGTGCGGGAACGCCCCGCTGACGAGCCTATCTGGGTGGCCCTGAGCCACGCTGCCGAGCAGCTCACGATCGAGGAAGGCGAACCGGATCCGCGCTGGCTCGCCCAGTGGCGCAAGCTTCGGGAGCATCCTCCGTTCGTCGCCCACCGGCTCGCGGTCTACGCCGCTGTCGAGCGGGACCTCGCCGCCGAGATCACCATGCGGCTGTCGGACATCCCACAGGCCGCGCTCCGGGCGCGGGTCCTCGCGGCGACGTACTTGACCATGCTGCGGGTAGCGACCCAACAGTGGATGGATCAGCCGGACCGGCCCCTGGTCGACGTTATCCGCGAGACCCTCGCGTACGCCGAGCCCCGGGCCGCCTCGACGTAACCGTCGACGGGCGCGTCACCGGGCGCGCGCAGCGGGGCAGCCGGTCGGGCACGGGGAAAGGCGACGATGAGCGACTACCAGCACGACCTGATCTTCGGCTGCTTCCTCACGCCGGCCGCCGGGCGGCCGGCCCAGGTCGTGGCGCTGGCCCGCCTCGCCGAGGAGGTCGGCCTCGACCTCGTCACCGCGCAAGATCACCCATACCGCGGTGACTTCCTCGACACCTGGACGCTGTTGTCCTACCTCGCCGCGGCGACCAGCCGGATCCGGCTCGCCGGCAACGTCCTCAACCTGCCCCTCCGCCAGCCCGTCGTCTTGGCCCGCAGCGTGGCCAGCCTCGACCGGCTCACCAACGGCCGCGTCGAGCTCGGCATCGGCGCCGGAGCGTTTTGGGACGCGATCGAGGCGATTGGCGGTCGACGACACAGCCCCCGCGACGCGGTCGACGCGCTCGACGAAGCGATCACGATCATCCGGGAGGTGTGGGCCGCCGACCGCCGGGGCGGGATTCGCGTCGACGGCCAGCACTACCGCGTCGCGGGCGCGAAGCGCGGACCGGCGCCCGCGCACGACATCGGGATCTGGGTCGGCGCGTACAAGCCCCGCATGCTCCGCCTGGTCGGCCGGGCGGCCGACGGCTGGATTCCCAGCCTCCCCTACCTGTCGGGAGGCCCCGCGGACCTGGCCGCCATGAACCGGATCATCGACGACGCGGCGCTCGCCGCGGGCCGGCACCCCACCGCCATCCGCCGCTTCCTCAACATCGCCGGCCGATTCCGCGCCACCGGGTCGGGACTCCTCGACGGGCCGCCGGAGCAGTGGGCCGAGGAGCTCGCGGAGATCGCCCTGGAGTACGGCGTCTCCGGGTTCCTCCTCGCCAGCGACGACCCGACGGTCCTCCAGCGCTTCGCGGAGGAGGTCGTCCCCGCGGTCCGCGAGCGGGTGGCGACCGCCCGCGCCCGGCCCCGACCGGAGTCGCCCTCCGACTCACCCTCCGACGCGGCGGCGTCCACCCCGACGCGTCCGCCGGAGGCGGCGACGGTGCCCGGGCTCGGCATCACCCCGACACCCGCCCCCGCGGTGCGGCTGACCAACCGGCGGCTCTGGGACGAGTCCACGCGCCCGGTCGCCCCGCCGCCACCGCCCGGGCACGTCTACAGCGCGCGGGCCCGCGCCGTCGGCCAGCACCTCATCGACGTTCACGACCACCTCCGCGGCGAGCTGGCGCGCTTGCGCGAGGTGCTGGAGCAGGTGAAGCGGGGGGCGATGACACCGGCTCAAGCCCGGGGCGCCCTGCACGAGCTCACCATGCGCCAGCACAACTGGTCGCTCGGGGCGTACTGCGCGGCCTACTGCTCGCTCGTGACCCAACACCACACCATCGAGGACGGCGCGGTCTTCCCCCACTTGCGACGCTCGGACACCCGACTCGCCCCGGTGCTCGACCGCCTCCAGGAGGAGCACGTCGTCATCCACGACCTCGTCTTGGGTGTCGACCGCGCGCTGGTCAACCTCATTCGCCGCCCCGGTGACTTCTCGGAACTCCAGGAGGCGATCGACCTCCTCACCGACGCGCTGCTGTCGCACCTGTCGTACGAGGAGCAGCAGCTCGTCGAGCCCCTCGCCCGCTACGGCTTCTACGAAGGCCAACTGTGACGAGGCCTCTCCGCCACGGGGCCGCCACGGCGCTCGCGTGGCGGCCCCGCTGCGGCGTGAGGTCGTCAGTAGCTGCTGCGCTGCTGGCAGGGGACGCAGTACTTGGCGTGCGGCAGGATCTCCAGCCGCTCCCGTGGGATCTCACCGCCGCAGCGCTCGCACACCCCAAAACGACCTTCCTCGATGCGCTGAAGCGCTTCCTTGATCTGGGTGAGGTTCTGCCGGGTGGTCGCCACTAGGGCGGCCTGGTTGTGGACGTCCCCCGGTTCACCCGTGTCGACAGTGAGTTCGGCGAGGCGGGCTGTTTGCGCTTCGAACTGGTCGGTGAGCAGCGCCCGCATGCTCTCAATCCAGTCCTGTCCAGCCTTGCTGCGCACGTCGGTTTCCATGTCGCACCCCTCAAAAAGGAAAAGGGCCGAAGCGGTAGAGCTTCGCCCTTGGTGGTCATTGCGGAATGAGGAGCGTGACCACCGGCGGGCTACGGCCAGCCGGCGCTGGATGAGGCAACCGACAACCAGAGGAGACACCCGGACGCATGCCGATGTGGCCCCGGCGCGGATTCCGCGCCGCGGCGTCTCTCGACACGAAGGCGGCATACCCGACCAGCGTCGTGGAAGTGCTGGTACCCGCCCTCACCGGGAAACCCTCCATTGGCTCACCATAGGCCGAATAGCGCGGGAAGCCAACGCGAATATCTCGGGACACGCGGGTGATCGTCACCGCGGCGCGGCTCCCCACGCCGCCTCACTGGCGCCTCACCGCGCCGGCCACCGTGCGAACGCGCGTCGGGACGCTCGCGGATAGCCCGGTCAGGCGGGCGTTACCGCGAGCGCCCCGGCTATATGAGGAGAACAGCGCGAGCGCCCCGTTCATGCCGGCACCAGCTCGCCGTACGCCGGAGCCCTCCGCTGCCGCGGACGCGGTTCGCTAATAGCGGAATCGGTCCGCCATCGACCGCAACGCTCCGGCGAGCCGGGTCAGCTCCTCGACAACGCTCTCCGCCTCACTGAGGGTGCCGCTCGTGGCCTGCGTCGCCTGGGCGACCGTGCCGATGCCGTTCGCGATGCTCGTGGCCCCCATCGCCGCCTCGGAGATGCTGCGGTTCACCTCGCTCGTCGTCGCCGTCTGCTCCTCCACAGCCGACGCGATGGTGAGCTGGTACTCGTTGATCCGCGAGATGACCTGGCCAATCTCGCGGATGGCCGCCACCGCGTTCGCGGTGTCCGCCTGGATGGCCTCGACCCGCCGCGTGATGTCCTCGGTCGCGCGGGCGGTCTCCTGGGCGAGGTCCTTGACCTCTCCCGCCACCACGGCGAACCCCTTGCCCGCCTCCCCGGCGCGGGCCGCCTCGATCGTGGCGTTCAGCGCGAGCAGGTTCGTCTGCTCCGCGATCGCGGTGATCAACCGGACCACGTTGCCGATCTCCGCCGACGACTCGCCCAACTTGGCGATGGTCTTATTGGTCACCTCGGCCGCCTCGACCGCCTGCGAGGCGAACTGGGCCGCCTCGTTCGCGTTCCGCGCGATCTCCCGGATCGAGGCGCTCATCTCCTCAGAACCGGCCGCCACCGCCTGCACGTTCCGCGACACCTCGGAGGCGGCCGAGTTGACAACCTCGGCCTGGTGCGTCGTCTCCCCCACGCTATTGGTGATCTTGTCGTTGACCACACGCAGCCGGCTGATGCTGTCGGTGAGGGTGCGCACCCCGGCCACGATCGACCGCACCGCTTCCCGCTGCGCTTCTGTCGCCTGGTTGACCAACGAAGCCATCGAGCCGAACTCGTCCCGCGACGTGACGGGGACAGTCCGGCTCAGGTCGTTCGCCACGATCGCCCGCAGCGCGTCCTCGACGCGCCGCAACGGGCGGGTGATGGCCGTGGTCAACGCGATCGCGAGGATCGCCAGCACGACGACCGCGATCAGCATCATCACCAGCGCGGTCGTCCCCGCCGCGGCGACCGCGTCTCCCGCCCTCGTCACGAACTGGTCCGCCTCGGCGCTCTCCTTCTGCTGAAGGGTCGCCGTCGCATCAGTGATCACTCGTTGGAGGTCGGCGAGCTTGTCCCGCGTTTCGTCCTTGCTCAGGTACCCGAACTCGGTGGGCAACTGGGTGCCGAAGTAGAGGTAATCGCGCAGGGCGGTGTAGTTCTCGAACGAGGTCCGCACCCGGTCGATGGTCTTCAGTCGCTCCTCGTCCCCGGCGGCAGCGGCCTGGTACCGCTCAATCCCGAGGTTCACCAGCGCGTCGGCCTCCGCGATCGACGCCTGAATCCCCGCCACCATCTCCGGCGGGGCCGCCGCGAGATCCGACATCTTCCCCAGCGACTGCGACAACCCGGCATTAATCTTGGCCAGGGCCTCCTGACCGGCCAGGTTCCGCGCCCGCATGGTCTGCATGCTCTCGCTGAGGTCCTGCAACTTCTCGTACGTCGTGACGTTGGCGAGGAAGCCGATCAGACTGGCGAGGACCATCGAGGCGAGGATCTTGGTTCTGACCCGGCGGTCGGCGAACCACCCGATGAGCCAGTTGCGGCGCACGGTGAGCGTGACCCGAGAAGCTCGTCTTGCGGACATATCGGCACCAATCCGAAAAACGTTGTCAGGCCGAGCGAAGCGGTCGATATCGACATATCGGTAGCTAGCTGGCAAACTATAGGTTTTACGGATGAATCCCGACCCGCTCCGCTTCGGGTCTGCGCATCACGCCCCGACGCGCGTCAACTGAGCCAGCGACCGGCTGCCCTGCAGCAGCTCGGTCACCACCTCCGGTGGCTCCGGCGCGGACAGCAGATACCCCTGCCCCAGGGGACAACCGAGCGCCAGCAGCTCCGCCTGCTGCGCCGGCGTCTCGATCCCCTCCGCGACCACCTGCAACCCGAGGCACTCGGCGATCGCGAGCACCGCGCGGACGATGCCCCGGTCGGTGTCCTTCTCCGTCAGCCCCGCCACGAACGACTTGTCGACCTTGAGCGCCTCGACCGGGAGCCGCTTGAGGTGACCGAGGTTGGAGTACGAGGTGCCAAAGTCGTCGAGCGCGAAGTGCACCCCGGCCGCGCGCAGCGTCGTGGCGAACTCCGTGACGTCGGAGCGGATCGAACTGTGCTCGGTGATCTCCAGCCATACGTCGGTCGGCCGTACCCCCGCCGAATCGATGAGGGCGAGGACGCGCCCAGCGAGGTCCGTCTGCCGGAGCTGGGTCGCCGAGAGGTTGACGCTCATGAACAGCCGCTCCCAGCCGGGCAGCCGCTGCCACCTCGCGAGTTGCCGGCACGCCTGAGCGAGCACCCAGTTGCCGATCGGGCCGATCGCCCCGGTCTCCTCCGCCAAGGGAATGAAGACCTCAGGGGAGATCTCACCGCGGTGCGGATGTCGCCACCGCGGCAGCGCCTCGAAGCCGCGGATCACCCCGGTCCCGAGGTCGAAAATCGGCTGGTAGTACACCACGAACTGGTCGCGGTCGAGCGCGCGGACCACGTCCGACCGAAGCTCCAACCGCTCGAGTGACCGAGTGGAGGCCACCTCGTCGAAGACCTCGACGAGCCCTGGCCCGGTCTGCTTCGCCGCGTACATCGCCGCGTCCGCGTCCCGGAGCATGGAGCTCGGAGTGGCCCGACCGGGGACGCCCAGGACACCGCCTACGCTCACCGAGATCTCGACGTGCTCACCGCCGAGGGAGAGCCGGCCCTCGAGCGCGCGGACGATACGCTGCCCCACCTCCCGGACCTCCTCCAGGTCCCGGATGCGGTCCAACACCACGACGAACTCGTCGCCGCCGAACCGGGCGAGCAGGTCACCCGGGCGGATACAGCGGCGCAGGCGGTCCGCCACCTGGAGCAGCAGCTCATCCCCCGCGTCGTGACCGAGCCGATCGTTGATCTCCTTGAACTTGTCCAGATCGCAGAAGAGCAGGCCGATCGAGTGCCCGTTCGAGCTGGCGAGCGCCTCGTCGAGCCGCTGGTTCACGAGGACTCGGTTGGCCAAACCCGTCAACGGGTCGTGGGTGGCGCGCCGCAGCAACTCCTGCTCCAGCTGCTTACGGCTGTCGATCACGCGCGAGGAGAGCACAACCGTGTTGTTGTTCGCGGGCGCCGGCCGCAGCGCGCTCTCCACCCACACCCACGTGCCGTGGCCGCTGCGCATCCGGTACTCCACTGTGGGCGCGCTCGCGACCTCCGCGAGGGCTCGCCGAAACCGATCCCGGTGCGCGGGATGGACGAGATCCACCACCACGGTGCCGAGCAGCGCCTCGGGCGCGTGGGCCAGCTCCCGCTCGTGCGAGGGGGAGGCGTACACGAAGCGTCCGGCCGAGTCGACCACCGCAACCAAGTCGCTGATCGAGTCGGTGATGAGACGCAGTGACTCCTCGCTGCTGCGGAGCGCCCGATACAGGTCAGCGTTCGTGATCGCCGCGCCGAAGTAGTTGGCGAAGGTGACGGCGGCCTCCACCGCCGTGGCGAGGAAGGGCCGGGCCGCGTCGCGGAAGGCGTACAGCAGGGCCACGGGAGTTCCGTCCCGCATCACCGGAACGACGAGCATCGCGCGGTCCGTGGTGGGATCGGTGCCCCGGTACGCCGCGCCCTGCGCCACCTCGGCCCACCCCGGCAGCCGGTCCACCGGACCGCGCCGGGGAAGCGGGTCAGCGCCGTTCGCTCCCGCCGACGCCCCTCGCGGTGCCCCATCCGGGGTCTGAAGCTCGGCGACGCCGTTGTCAACGGTGACGATCCGCACCTCGTCCGCGTCGATGAGCTGGGCGAGCAAGCGAGTCGCCTCGGCGAACAGGGCGGGGCGCTCCAAGAGCCGGCTGAGCCGGTGCCCCGAGCGGGCCAGGCGTTCCACCATGGCGCTGCGTTCCCGCTCCTGCACCGCCAACCCCAGCCGGGCGGCGACCGAGGCGAGCACCTGAAGCTCCGTCGGGGAGAACGGTTCTCCCGAGCGCCGGAACAGGAACAGTAGTTGGTCGCCGAAATCCGGCCCGGTGGAGACCGGCACCCACACGCCACAGCGCAGCGCCAATCCCGCGAGCGTCGCGGGAATGTCGTAAGAGGAAAGATTCTCGTTGTACCGCGACACCGCGGTGTTCCGCCGCAGCGCCTCCGCCGCCGCGCCCGCCAGCGGCCACCCCGTGATGTACGCCAGGTCGTTCTCCGGGACCCCGCAACAGCTCGACAGCATCAGCCGGTCGCCGACCGCGCGCCCCAACCCCACGACGTCGGCGGCGAAGACCTGAGAGAGCACGATGAGGGTCTGTTCGAGGAGCTGCTCCGGTCCGCAGGGCTGCCCCAGGACCGTCAACACCCGCACCAGCCGGGCGTTGTGCCGATACGCCTCGCTCACCGCCTGCACCGCGGCCGCGAGCTGCGCTTTCAGCTCCTCGACCTCAGACTGGCGATCCCCCCGTGTCGCGCCCATCACCGACCACCGATGCCCTCTCCGTCAGAGCGCGACCGCGGTCAACGTCGCGTTGTGGTAGCCCGACACCCCGGTCGTGCGGGCGAACTCTCCATAGGTGTAGAAGCCGAAGGTCGGGAGGTCCCCGGCGGCCGCCTGCAACCGCATCGGCTCCTCCGCCGCCCGCTCGCGCAAAATGTCCATCCGCGCCGCACAGCTAAACGCGAGGAGAACGCGTGGGTTGTCCACCTCGAGCGCCTCGGTGACCACGGGTTCGCAGATCTCGAGGAGCTGATCGGGCTCACAGGTGACGATCTGCACCGCGCTGTAGAGCGGCAGGGGGGCGAAGGTGCGGATCAGACCCTCGTCGTCGATGTAGGCGCCCCGGATGAGCTGGGTGCCGTCCGGCTCGATCAACCCGAACGCGTGCGCGGAGTGGTATCCGGCCGCCCGCGGGGTCGGCAGCTCCAGCATGGGGTCGTCGTATCGGAAGTTCTCGTGGTAGACCTCCCGCGCGGGCCGGCCGGCGATCTCGTACACGACCGGGCCGTCAACCTTGGTGACCAGCATTGGCAGCCCATGCGCCTGCCACCCATGAGCCGAGACCACCCGCAGAGGGCGTGGCGATTCGATCCACACCGCGACCGCGCCGTCGCCCAAGACCTCGCCATTGTGGAAGACGAACGTCTCATCCAGCTCCCGGTCGGTGGCCGCCGCACCGCCCACCACCGGCACCGCGGCACCGGCGACCTGGTAGATCCCGTTCAGGAGCGCTTGCGGGTCCCCCGCGAGGCCGTCGCATAAGACCACGATCGCGCTGTGCCGCCCCGGTCGCGGGTCGACCGCTGCCCTGGCCGCCCGCGCCAGTCGCCGGCCCGCCTCGAAGGCGTTGGCGCGCATCCCCGTGACCGCCGCCGTGCCGAAACGGTAGGGCCCCGCGCTCAACACCATGACCGCCATACCACGTCCGGGCTCGATGAGGCGCCCAGTGGCGAACTGGCCACTGCTGCTCGCTCCAACCAGCGGAACGTCTCCGGTCACCGACCGCACGGCCGCGAGCAACGCCGGGAGGTCGTAGTGGGCGGTCGCGTAGACGAACACCAGCGCGGGTCGTTCACCGCCGAGCCCACGCATCGCCTGCTCCGCCGCGGCCCGGCCCGCCTCGGCGGGGTCGCGATTGTCACTGGTGCCTGCACCGGCGCGAAGTTCCGTCACGGGGAACCTTTCGACGTGTCCTCGTTCTCCGGTGAGTGATATACATCTCTCCGTAGCCGGATCTTAACGCGCTGCGGTGACGCGAATCACCCCCTATCAGGGGATAATACGGAGAAATTTGGCGAATTGTTTCGCCCGATACACGTTTCTTCAGCTATACGACCCAAAATCTGATTTCGTTAACTTTCGTGTCTCGCGTCGCGTCCACATGCCCGGCCCGCGGGCGGCGAGGTCACTCGATCATCACCCCTGGTCGGCACGGCCACCGCCCTCGTGCGAACCCGATCCGCGTGCCTCGACACACGGCGCGCTCGCCCTCACCGACCTCCGGGCCGCGGCTGGACGAGATCGACTATCATGATCGCCGCTACGAAGACGCGCCGCGCTACCCGACGCCCTCCCCCACCGGAACGCATTTTTTGTCACATTGTCGATCGTCATTCCGCGCTGGGGATACCCGTTTGACCTGCGGCGCTACCGATCGCCGTCACAGAAAGTCCCGGCTATATAACACATTTGAGCCAATCACGCGACCTCAACAGGGTTGCTGAATGGTTTCATTCCGGTAAGCTGACCCGCGGTCCGCGCCTGGCGGGGCCCCGCCGGCAACGACCGCCGCCTAGTCGCCCGCAAGGGCGAGCCGGGGAACCAACAGATTGTGGGGTGAATCCGCGATCGCCGGCGACATCGTCGATCGCGGTAGGGGTCGTTCCGTCCCGAACCCGTCAGCTAACTCGGCAGGCGGCCGACGGGAGGAACAGAGAATGACGGCGATGAAACGCTGGCGGCGTCAGCTGACCGCCACAGTGGTCATGACGCTGACACTGCTCCTCGGGATCACGACGGTCCCAGGGTCGGTATCCGCCGCTCCGAACAACTCGTCCTCGCCGGGGGACGAGGGAGGAACGCCGCTCTTGCGCGACGTCCTCGACAAGGCCGGTCGCGCGTACATCGAAGCGAAGAACGCACTGGACAACTCACGGAAGCGGCAACTTCAACTCGCTCTTGAACTCCGCAAGGCCGAGGATCGGATCAACGAACTCCTTCCCCAAGTCGCGCTCGTGGCCGACCAGGCCTACCGCACCGGACGCATCGGTCCGGTGATGTTGCTCCTCAACAGCGCCAACCCCGACGAGTTCTTCAGCCGCGCGGAAAGCCTCGACATGCTCGCCCTGCGCGACAACCAGAAGCTCAAGGAGCTCAGGGAAGCGCGCGCCCGGGCGGAGCGGGCCAAAGCGGCGATCGACGCCGAGGTAGCGGAGCAGAAGAAGCACCTCGCGGTCGTCGCCAAGCGCAAGAAGGAGGCGGAGGAGGCGCTCGCCCTCGTCGGGGGCGCAGCCACGGGCGGCTTCGTCGCCGCTACCTCGCCGGTGGCGCGGCCGGCGCCGCGCAACAGTGATGGCTCGTGGCCGGCGGAGTCGTGCAGTGAGCCAGATCCCACGACCTCCGGCTGCATCACGCCGCGGATGCTGCACGCGCTCAAGGAAGTCCGGCGCGCGGGCTTCGACCGCTTCGTCGGCTGCTACCGGCCCGGCGACATGTACGAGCATCCCAAGGGCCGAGCCTGTGACTTCTCCACGCAGTACCAGGGCTTCGGCGGAGCCGCGACCGGCGAGGCCCGGTTGTACGGCAACAACCTGGCCGCGTTCCTGGTCCGCAACGCCGACCGGCTCGGTGTGCTCTACGTGATTTGGTACAAGCAGGTGTGGTTCCCCGCCACCGGCTGGTCCACATACACCCTCGCCGGTGGCGATCCGGCCAGCGACCACACTAATCACGTCCACCTATCCGTGATCTAGCGCGCCGCGGCCCACCTGACGACAAGGGCATTCGCCGGCCCGCCATATCGGCGGGCCGGCGAATGTCGTCTCGGACAGCCGGCGTGTTCGCCCACGCGCCGCGGCCGGCGCTCCCCGTCAGTCCGACTTCGCGGACCGACGCACCGGCGACCGTCCGTACGGCTGCTGGAACGGCGGGCCGGGCGGCGGTGCCGGCGGGATCGGCCGCGTCACCGGCGCCGCGGCGGTGACCCGCACCGGCTCACCGTGGTGGAGCAGATCGACGCTGGCGTCGGAGTCGCCGTCCCGCAGCGCGTACGTCACCTCGTGGGGACGGACGTCGACCCGCAACCGCCGGCCCCGCCAGATCAGCGAGAACTCCAGTCGGGTGATCCGGCTCGGCAGTCGGGGTGCGAAGGACAGGCGCCCGTCGTAGTCGCGCATCCCGCCGAATCCAGCGACCACCGCGATCCAGGCTCCCGCCAACGAGGCGACGTGGATGCCGTCCCGGGTGTTCCGCGCGATGTCGTGGAGATCCATCAACGCGGTCTCACCCAAGTAGTCGTGGGCGAGTTCGAGGTCACCCACCTCCGCGGCCATCACCGCCTGGATGGAGGCCGACAATGAGGAGTCGCGCACGGTGCGCTGCTCGTAGTAGGCGAAGTTGCGCACCTTCTGCTCGTGGGTGAAGGCGTCGCCGCGCACGTACATCGCGAAGACCAGGTCAGCTTGTTTGATGACCTGCTTCCGATAGAGATCGAAATACGGGTAGTGCAGCAGGAGCGGGTAATTGTCCTGTGGCGTGTTGGCGAAATCCCACTCCTGGTGCCGCGTGAACCCCTCCGACTGCGGATGGACGCCCAACTCCTCGTCGTACGGGATGTACATCGCGGCGGCCGCGTCCCGCCACGCGGCGATCTCCTCCTCGTCGACGCCGAGGGCCGCCGCCCGGTCGGGGTGCCGGGTCGCGGCGTCCGCTGCGGCGCGGAGATTCTGCTGAGCCATGAGGTTCGTGTAGACGTTGTCGTCCACCACCGCGGTGTACTCGTCAGGCCCGGTGACCCCGTCGATGTGGAACCGCCCATGCCGGTCGTGGTGGCCGAGTGACCGCCACAGCCGAGCGGTCTCGACGAGCAGCTCCAGGCCCACCTCGCGCTCGAACTCGACGTCCTGGGTGACGTTGATGTACCGCGTCGTGGCGTAGGCGATGTCCGCGGCGAGGTGGAAGCCGGCGGTGCCGGCCGGCCAGTACCCCGAGCACTCCTGGCCTCGGATCGTGCGCCACGGGAACGCGGCCCCTTGGAGCCCGAGGACCTGGGCGCGCTCCCGTGCCAGATCCAGCGTCGAGTGCCGCCAGGACAGCGCCTGTTTCACCGCTTCCGGCCGGGTGTACGTGAGCACCGGGAGCACGAACATCTCGCTGTCCCAGAAGGCGTGGCCGTCGTACCCCGGGCCGGTGAGCCCTTTCGCGGGGATGGGCCGCTTCTCGGCACGCGCCCCCGCCTGGAGCACGTGGAACAGGCCGAAGCGGACCGCCTGCTGGATCTCCAGGTCACCGTCGATGCGCACGTCGGCGGTGTCCCAGAAGGCGTCGAGGAACTGCCGCTGCTCGGCACAGAGCCCGTCCCAGCCCGCGTGCCGGGCCCCCGCCAACGCCGCGCCGGCCTGGTCCCGTACGGCCGGCAGGGAACGTTGGTCGGACCAGCTGTACGCGAGATACTTGACGATCTTGAGCCGCTGTCCCGGCGCCAAGCGGCAGGTGACGCTCGTGCGCACCGTGTCGTCGAACGTCTCGGTGTGCACCGCGGTGTTGTCCGGCCCGTCGATCTCGTGGTCCATCGCCGCGGCGACGCGCAACCCACTCGCCCGCGTCCGGTGGATCATCAAACCACCGAGACGCTGCACGATCCGCTCCTCCGCCTGAAGCGGGGCCTCGAGCACCGCCGCCACCCGCGGATCGTTGCTCTGCGGAGGCAGCTTCTCGTTGGCCACGAGCTCGGATTGCACCGTGATCCGCGTCGGCTGGTCGACGGAGACCTCGTAACAGATGGCGGCGACGGCGCGTTGCGTGAAGGACACCAGCCGAGTGCTGCGCACCCGCACCACCCGCCCCGCCGGCGAGCGCCACGCCAGGCGTCGCTCGAGTGTGCCGGCGCGCAAATCGAGCACGCGTTCGTGCGATATCAGTTCGCCATACCGCACGTCGAACGGCTCGTCGTCCACAAGCAGTCGGATCAGCTTGCCATTGGTAACATTGACGATGGTTTGGCCAGACTCGGGGAAGCCGTAGCCTGTTTCGGCGTAGGGCAACGGACGCAGCTCGTAGAATGAGTTGAGGTAGGTGCCCGGCAGGCCGTGGGGTTCCCCTTCGTCGAGGTTGCCACGGAGTCCGATGTAGCCGTTCGCGAGGGCAAATACTGATTCCGACTGGGCCAGAACGTCAAAATCCAGCCGCGTTTCCCGTACGTGCCATGGTTCGACGGGGTAGGCGCGTTCTCGGATCACCGGACCGCCCCTACAAGTAACTCGCTCAAATCTCTCACCACAATGTCCGCGCCATTGGCGCGCAACTCGTCGGCGATGTCCTTACGGTCCACCCCGACCACACAGCCAAAACCACCGGCTCGACCGGCGGCGACCCCAGCGAGGGCGTCCTCGAATACCGCGGCGTTCTGCGGTGCGACGCCCAACAGGTGAGCGGCTGCCAGGAACATGTCCGGATGCGGCTTGCCCCGCAGGCCATGCTCACGCGCGACGATTCCATCCACTCGCACTTCCACCAACTCCTCGATACCCGCGGCTACGAGCACATCGCGACAGTTGGCGCTGGAGGAGACGACGGCCCGGCGCATGCCCACCCAACGGGCCGCGTGGAGATACGCGACCGAACCGTCATAAACCTGGACGCCGTGGTCGCGAATGCGCCGCAGCAATATCTGGTTCTTCCGGTTGCCAATGCCACTGATCGTTTCCGCCTCTGGTGGATCATCGGCGTTCCCTTCGGGAAGCACGACACCACGTGAGGCGAGGAAGGCGCGCACCCCATCGGCACGCGCCTTACCGTCGACGTATTGGGCGTAATCCGGCCCGGGATCAAATGGCCGGAACGGTTCGGCGGTCATCGCCGCTCTCTTCGCGAGGAATGCGTTAAAGACCTCTTCCCACGCCTCGGTGTGCACGCGGGCGGTCTGCGTCAGGACGCCATCAAGATCGAAGAGACACGCCTTAACGTGAGCGGGCAGACCCAGCACGGCCTTAATCTAGCGAGGCCAGCCACACCTGATAGGAGTTTCCGTCGATATTGCGACGACAACTCGGCACACCGGCACGAGCCGTGCGGACATGTCGCCCTATCTCACGCTGTCCGCCCCACTACATCCGTTTTCTCAGTTAGTTCGGCTCTTTTCCGGTTAATCAGGGATGGCACGTGGGGTCAGGCACGTCGTCGATCGCCGCCGGCGCTACCGCCAGCCCACGTCAATCCGGTCACCGCGTTCGTCGAAGAAGTGCAGAGCATCCATCTGCACCGCCACGGTGAGGGGATGCCCCGAGCTGATCGGCGGATACGGCGCCAGCCGCACCGTGAGATCCGCTGGACGGCGGTGGTGCCGGCCGAGCTCGGGCATGCCCCGGCCTCGCGACTCGGCCTCGTCCGCGGACTCTCCGCGCCGGGAGTCACCTGCGCGGCCCGTCAACCGCTGCATCACGGTGCTCAACCGGCGCAACCGTTTCGGGCCCGGCAGCGGATCCGACACCGGAGTCGAAAGATCGTCCACCACCACCGCGGTGGCGCCGATATCCACGAACGCCAGCGATTCGTGACCGTAATGCTCGAGATACCGAATTCGTCCGCGCAGCACGTGACCGGGCGTATCGGGCGCGACCGGAGTAAGCGCCTCTGCGCGAATTCCGACGACGATGCGCTCTCCGTGGTAATGGGCCACCGCGCGCGCTCGAATATCGCTCCACGGCAAATGCAGCGACTGCGAGCCGAAATTGAGCGTGACGTACTGGTCGAGGTGGACGAAGACCGACGCCTCCAGCAAATTCATCCGCGGGCTGCCCAAGAAGGCGGCGACGTACAGGGTGGCAGGCTTGTTGTACACCTGGGTCGGGGTGCCCACGTCCTGCAACACACCCCGGCGCAGAATCGCCACTCGATCGGCCATCGTCAGTGCCTCGGCCTGGTCGTGCGTCACGTAGATCGTGCTCACCCCGAGTTCCCGCACCAGGCCGGAGATCTCAGCGCGAAGCTCGGCACGGAGACCACTGTCGAGATTGGACAACGGCTCGTCCATGAGGAAGAGCCGGGGGCGGCGCACGATCGCCCGCCCCATCGCCGCCCGCTGGCGTTGACCGCCGGAGAGCTGGCTGGGCTTGCGGTTGAGCACATCAGCGATCCCCAAGGCGGTCGCCACATCGGCGACCCGCTCGTTGCGCTGCACGGGGTCCACACGGGACAGACGCAGCGGGAAGGCGATGTTCTCCGCGACCGACATGTGGGGATAGAGCGCGAAGTCCTGGAAGACCATCGCGACCCGCCGGTCGCGGGGCGGCACGTCATTCACGACGACGCCATCCAGCATGATGGCGCCATTGGTGGGCTCCTCCAGGCCGGCCACCATGCGCAGCACCGTCGACTTGCCGCAGCCCGATGGCCCCAGCAGGACCATGAACTCGCCGTCGTTGACATCGAGACTCAAATTGTCGACCGCCACCGTACCGTCCGGGAAAACCTTGGTGACGTCTTTGAGCGCGACGGCGGTCACCGCCACCTCCCCAGCTCGTCGACGATCCCCACAGTTGACTGTGACGAGGATCATCGAACGCGCCTATCGGGTAAACGTGCGATGTTCGGTTTGTTACCCGACAGCTACGCAACACGCGGGGAGGTGGCGAGAACGGAACAATCAGTTAGATTGTCTCGTTCAGGAACACCCGGCGTACCACCCGCTCCGCGGCCCGGCCGTCCTCCAGCGCGCAGAACCGGCGCCGGAACTGGCTCCGCGCTTTCGTCGCGGCGTCGTCGTCCACCGCACCGGTGCGGAACACGTCCAGCAGGCTCTCGAAGTCCAAGGCGACCGCGCCCGGCGGCTCGGCCGTGATGTCAAAGTAGACACCACGAATCAGCCGGTACGCCTCCCAGTCGGGAGCGTAGATGACGATCGGCCGGTCGAGGACGGCGTAGTCGAACATCAACGAGGAGTAGTCGGTGACCAGCACGTCCGAGACGAGGTAGAGGTCCTCGACCGTGGGGTAGTCCGACACATCCCGCACCTGCGGGCCGAGGTCTCGGGGCGTCGAGCGCTTGACACGATCGTGGAAGTAGTGGCTGCGCATCAACAGCAGCCCGTTGGGCCCGAGAACCTCGACGAAGCGCTCCGGGTCGAAGGGCGGGTGGTAACCCGGGTGGTGTTCGCGGTGCGTCGGCGCGTAGAGCACGACCCGCTGCTCGGGCGCGATACCGAGCTTCTCCCGAATCTGCGCGATCTCACTCGCGGTGGCGTTGACGAGCCGGTCGTTGCGCGGATAGCCGGTCTCCAACGTCTCGTACCGGCAGGGGTAGGCCCGCTCCCACATCTGCGTGGTGAAGCGGTTGGCCGTGATGCTGAAGTCCCAGCGGTCCGCCCGGCGCATCTGCCCCACGAAGTCGGGGTCCCGCACGCCGCCGGGGTAATCCAGCTGGTCCAGACCCATCACCTTCAGCGGCGTGCCGTGGTGGGTCATCACGTGCACCGAACCCGGCCGCTTGACCACGAAATTCGGCCAGTTCACGTTGTTAATCAGCCACTTCGCCCGGGCCAGCGCGCGGTAGTACCGCCGGGTGCCCGCTACGACGTACGGCACGCCTGGCGGGATCGTCTTCACCTTGTCCCGGCGAACGACCCATACACCGCGAATGTGCGGGGCGAGTTCTCGCGCCTTCTCGTAGATGGCCGCGGGATTGCAGGCGTAGCCGCGATACCAGTAGGTGGCGTAGAGGGCGAGGTTCTCGTCCATCGGGAACCGCAGCTGGATCCAGTAGTAGACCAGCAGCGTGCGGTTGCGCACCGCGCGCGCGAGGCGCCGAGCGAGTCGGAGGCAGCGGCGGTACAGCTTGCGCGCCTGGGTCTCGATGGCGGACTTGGCGCGGAACGCGAAGCGCAACAACTGGAAGGTGCGGTGCCGCCCATCGGCGACGAGCTTGTGCTTGAGCCCTTCCACGCCACCGGGACGCGGGTAACCGCCGGGCGGGAGGTAGCGCCGGTAGTGCGCGGTCATCTCCGCGAAGAACCGCTTGCGCAGCTCCGGCGGGATCCGGGACTCGTTGCCCCGAACCATGAGGAAGTGCCAAATCATCCGCCGGAACAGCAGCGGCCGCAGCTTCTCCGCGTCCGGGTGGGAGTCGTCGAAGTTGTCGAAGACCTGCGCCCAGTTCGGGAAGATGGCGAAGTGTCCCTCGCCGACGGTCCGCGTCGCGGCTCCCGAGCGACGCTGCCGGTAGTAGACGCAGACCCGGTCGAGCAGCGAAATCCGCTCGGCCGCCATGAGCAGCTGGTACGTGAACGGGACGTCCTCGTACCAGCCCGAGCGGAACTGGAAACCCACCCGCTGGAAGAGGCTCCGCCGGACGACCTTGTTCCACGGCACGTGCAGGATGTCGATCGCCTCCGGCCACTCGGCCAGGCGGAAGACCCGTGGCGCAAGGTGGAACCGACGACCAGCCGCGCTCGGGTACACGCGCCCATTCCAGTGCGCCCGAGCGTGGTCCACGATGAGGACGTCCGCGTCGGTCTCCCGGAGCCGCCGGGCCACGGCGTGCAGCGCCCCTTCGGCGAGCCAGTCATCACTGTCGATAAACCAGATGTACTCGCCGCTCGCTAGAGCTGCGCCGCGGTTGCGAGCGGGGCCTTGCCCTTCGTTCTGCTCCAGGGTGATGACCCTGAGACGGGGATCCCGAGCCGCGTACTCGGCCAGAATCTCGCCGGTGCTATCCGGTGAGCAGTCGTCGATAGCAATAACCTCGATATCCCGGAATGACTGGTTCAGGATGGAGTCGAGGCACTGCCGCAGGTAGCCCTGGACCTTATAGGCCGGTACGACAAAGCTGATCAGTGTCATCGGTTCCGTCTCTCGGTGCCCCCACCGGTGCTGGTGAGTTCCCGTCCAGCTGCCTGTCCCGGCAACGACCGGGAGTTCACCGCAGCCCAACCGATGATGGAAGCCGCGGTAAACATCAACAAAAGATATCCGGTCAACGTCACCATCGCGATATCGACCGCGTTAACAATAAGCGCCACGCTGAGCACCGCAATGCGGCCATCCCACCCTCCCGTTAGGGCGGGCAGGGGCGGTGGCGCGGCGCGCTTCTCCTGACGGGCGATCAGATCGTAGTGGTGCAGGCTCAGCACGAAGAGCAGAGCGAACACGACGAGTGACGCAACTGTCGCGCTTTTCGCGATCGCGATGACCAACAGGAATTCCGCGGCGCGCAACGCGGCGGGTACCAGCCAATCCAGCGGACCGGAATGCGCCTTGCCCGCACCGAGCCCGCCCGCGATGACCGCTACCACGCCGGTGGCGAGGGTCACGACCGTGGTGTCGATCGGCACACCCGGAAGCACCGCCACCACGCCGGCGACCGCCGCGACGACAGCCAGCGCGAGCGGACCGCCGGGCATACGCGCGCCCACCCGCCCTAGTGCGCGAGCGATCGGCCCGTCGTCGCGGTACAGGTGAGTGTCCATGGTGGTGAGCACGGCCACGCGCATCGCGCGGGCGCGCAATCCGCGCAGCGCGAGGGTGTAGACGAACGCGAGACCGCCCCAGACGAGCACCGCGATGAGGCTGACCAGCGGGTTGAAGAGCGCCACCGTCACGGCAATGAGCGCCCATCGCTCGCCGATCGGGAAGACCACCGTCCGCTTCAGCCAATACGTCAGCGAGCCGGCGTCGGCCTGCACCCGCGTCGAGACCTGGCCGAGCCGCGCCCCCAGTCCGCCAGGGCTCGCGGCGCGCGGTCGGCGCACGGCCACGTCGTGCAGCGCGCCGTACCAGCTATCGGTCATGTGCCGCACGGTTTGCAGCACCATGGCGGCGATGCCGAGCGCCCACCCGCTGCCCAAGCCCGCCCGTTCGACGCCGACCGCGAGCCCGGCGTAGACGATGTACTCCTTGGCGCGATCGGCGATGGTGTCGAGCCAGCCGCCGAAGGCACTGAACCGACGCGTGTAGCGGGCGAGTTGGCCGTCCACGCAGTCGAGCACGAACCCCAGGTAGAGCAGGATCGCGCCGAGCACGAGCGCCGGACGCCCGCCCACGCCGAACAACACCGCGGCGACGACGGCCGCGCACACCGACAGGACGGTCACCGTGGACGGGCTGATGCCGCAGCGCGCGGCGAGCCGCGTCAGCCACGGTGACCACGTGCTGACGAAGTACGTGGCGAAGAGGTCGTCTCGTTCCTTGACGGAGAGGCGCAGTTCGGCCTGGTCGGAGTCGACCGCGGCGATCGCGGCCTCCGCGGCGGCGAGACCGTCCTGGTCGGTCACCCGTCGGGCGACGAGCAGCCGCACCCGGTGCGCGAAGATCGTTGTCTGGGTCTCCGCGAGGTGGACGAGCAGCCGGTCGAGCGGAGCGGGTGCGTCGGGGGCCTCGCGGTGCGCCACGGCCTCCTCGGCGGCTCGCGCCGCCGCGGCGAGCGCCGGAAGGTCCGGTGGGTTCACGCGCAGGACGTTGCCGAAGACGCCCGGCGCCGGGGCACCGACCGCGGTGATCATCCCCCGTTCCTCGCGGACGGGGACGCCCACCTCGCCGTCGGGCAGGACCAGCGCGACCGTCGCTCCCGCTGGGCTCGTCGCCACGTGGCGCAGGACCGCCGTGTGGGCGACCACGTCGGTGCCGCAGAGCAGCACCGGTTCGCCTCGGTCAGCGAGCCGCGCCACCTCGGAGAGGCTCTCGGCGACGACGACCTCGCGGGCTCCCGCCGCGCGCAGTTGCTCCGCGAGGTGGTCGGACAACGTGTGCCCGGAGGAGACACGGAGCGCGCCGGCCGAGGCAGCGGCCGGGATCAGTACCGCGAGCGTCACGATCAGGTCCGCACGACGTTGTTGTACGCGTCCAGCGCCTCCCGCACCGTGCCGTCCACCACGAGCCGTCCGCCGTTGAGGTACAGCCCGCGGGTGCAGAAGCGCGTGAGATCGCTCTCGTTGTGCGAGACGAGCACGAGGGTGCGGCCTTCGGCGAGGAGCCGTTCAAACGTGGCGTAGCACTTCTTTCGGAACTCGGCATCCCCGACGGCCATGACCTCGTCGACGAGGAGGATGGGGTGCTGGAGCTGGGCGATCACGGAGAAGCCGAGCCGCACCTTCATGCCCGACGAGTAGTGCCGGACCGGGGTGTCGAGCGCCTTCTCCACCTGCTCCCCGGCGAAGTCGACGATCTCGTCGAACTTGGCCCTGAGGTACGACGGGCTCATGCCGTGCAGGGAGCCCACCAGGTGAATGTTCTCCCGGCCGGTGAGGTCGTTGGAGAAGCCGGCGGAGAGTTCGAGCAGCGGCGCAACCCGCCCGCGTACCGTGATCCTCCCCTCATCCGGGATCAACACCCCGGCGATGAGGCGCAGCGTCGTGCTCTTCCCGGTGCCGTTCTTGCCGATGATGCCGACGGCCTCGCCCGGATAGATCTTGAAGGAGACGTGGCGCAACGGCCAGAACTCCGTGCCCTCAGGCTGCCGACGCCCACGGTGAATGAACAGATCCCGCAGCCGCAGATTGCGGCGGCGGTTGCGGACGAATCGGATGCCGAGGTTCTCGGCCTCAATAATCGGCTCGCTCACTACAGCTCCTTGAGCACGGCGGGCTCGAGGCGACGGAACACCCACATGCCGCCGAGGAGCAGCGCCACACTGCCGACGATCGAGGCGACCAGCGGAACGGTGGCGGGGAACTCGGCGGGATACCACACGGTGCGGTGCAGTTGGAAGATCCCAACCAGCGGGTTGAACTCGTACGCGGTCTTCACCCAGCCTGGCAGGTTCGACTGCTTGACCAGCGTGATCGGGTAGATGATCGGGGTGGCGTAGAAGAGCAGCCGCGTGGCCAGCCGCATCATCCGATCGACGTCACGCACCAGGACGTTGAGCGCGGAGAGGAAGAGCGCGATCCCGGTGAGCAGCATGAGCTGCAGCAGCACGGCGAGCGGCAGGGCCAGCAGATGCGGCCCGAAGTCCAGTTGGCCGAAGTAGGCGGCGAGCACGATCAGCACCGGCAGCCCGGCGAGGTACTCAGCGAACCGGCCGATCACCCGACCCAAGGGGAAGACCTCCCGAGGGACCCGCATCGTGGTGATCAAACGGGCTTGGCCGGTGAGGGCGTGAGTCGCCTCGTTGATCGCTGTGTTCGTCCACATCCAGGCGAAGATGCCGGTGATGAGGAAGAGCGGGTAGGACTCCTTGGCGCTGCCCAGGTGGTTGCCCGTGCCGTAGAGCGCCCCGAAGACGAACCAATAGATAAGCCCCAGGGCGAGGGGCTCGATGAGAGACCAGATGTATCCCAGCACCGATTGCTGGTACTTGACCGCCAGATCCCGGTGAATGAGCAGTCGCAACGCGTTGCGGTGACTCCAGACCTCCGCGATGCTCGACGTCACCGCTTCCTCCCATCCACCGCTGCCGGCCAGCTGAGGCGCCGAAGCGATCGACCGACGCGCTCTGACCGGACCACGAGCCGACCTCTCTCGACCACCGCCAGCAGCCGTCCTGGAAACCATTCTGCCTGTCCGGCGGCCTGAACCTTCCCCGCGAGGGATGAATCAGCTGGACGACCACCGACACAGGCGCGCCATAGGTTAGCAGTCGTCAACGTGGCAAGTAAGCGGTGGCGGAGCCAGACGCATCGATCGCTGTGCCACTTCAGTTTCTGATCACCGACAGTTAGGGAACTACTTCAACCTGCGATTTCGCCGCTCCAGCCGGGGATCGCGACATCCGCGACGGGATAGTGACCCATCGCCCTGCGATTGATCATCGCCAAATTCCGCCCCTACCAGGGCCGAGCCACGGGGCCGGTCGGCCGACGCCGCGTCGCTCGCTGACTCACCGGCCCCGCGGACGCAGGCGACGCTGCCGCTGCCGGATCGAGAGGTCAGGCTCCCGGTCCCGACCGGTCGATCACCGTCGCGCCGGTGTGTCATCCAGCACCAGCACCCGAGCGTGGATCTGGGTCCGCTGCTGAAGCGCGGCCCGGAGCGCCCGGTGCAGCCCGTCCTCCAGGTACAGGCCGCCATCCCACTGGACGACGTGCGGGAAGAGATCGCCGTAGAAGGTTGAATCCTCGGCGAGCAACCGGTCGAGCGCGAGCTCCCGCTTGGTGGTAATGAGCTGATCCAGGCGGAGCGGCCTCGGTGGGATCTTCGCCCACTCCTTGAGTGTCAATCCGTGGTCGGGGTACGGACGCCCGTCCATCACTGCCTTAAAGATCACGACGGCACGCTCCCCTTCCGTGTGATCTGTCGCCGCGCCTTCCTGACGTCACCACTGGCAACACTCCCCCAACACGTTGTGCCAGCGTAGCCGCCCCCGGCGACATTTCGGTGTGTTAGCTGATCGCCGCTGACCACTCAACTCCATCGCCCTCGGTGCACGACCTGCTCCATCGGCCGCCGTCCCCGGCGCAGTGACGGGGATCGCCAGTCAGGCGCCGGATAACCGACGGTGATCGCGCCGATCGGCGTGTACTCGGCAGGCACCCCGAAGGCCTCCCGGTACGCCGTGGTGCGCTCCGCCGGAATACCAAAAAAGCACGCCCCCAGCCCTTCGTCCACCGCAGTGAGCAAAATCAATAGAGCGGCAAATCCTGCGTCGATGTACCAGTACGGCACCGGCCATCGCCGTTCGTCGCGATCGACCCACCCCTTATCCGGCTCGGCGTACCGCTCGAGGTACGCCGAGCGGTTGGCGTGGGGGACCACGATGAGCGGAGCGGTCCGCATCCCCTCCAGCCACCGGGTCGTCGGCGCGCCCGGAGGGGTGGTCGCGGCCCAAAATCGCTCCCGATCCTCCGGGGTTTCCAACACCAGGAAGCCCCATCCCTGGGTGAAACCGGCCGACGGGGCGCGCACGGCGTGCCGCAGCAGGCGGTCCACCACCTCAGGGGGCACCGGGCGGTTCGGGTCGTACGCCCGCACCATCCGCCGCCGGCGCACCACCTCGGAGAACTCCACGCTCGCCTCCGCCTGTCGTCACCGGAGGCCCGGCGAGATACCCCAACTCGCCCGCCACGTGTCGCCCGGCTTGAGCACGATGACGTCGCGACCGGTCCGAAACGCGTCCGGCGGGCAGGTCATCGGCTCGAGCGCCACGGACCGCCGCCGACGCTCCCCGGGCAGCGTGTCCCCGGTGAAGACCTGCCACCACCCGAACGCCGCGTCGGCCCAGATCGAGACCGCCGCGCCATCGGGCCCGATGAGGGCGGCCGTGGTGCTGCCGTCCGCGGACCGGATGACGTCGCCGAACGCGGTGTCCAGCACCGTCGCCCCGATCCGGCGCGCCGTAGTGAAGTCGTACTCACCGCCGTCGACCTCCGCCCCGGCGACCGGCAGCAGGCGGTTGTCCGTCACGAGCCGCACACGGGCGGGCAAACGCAGCGCCAGGTCGTCGACGGCGACCCCCGGAAGCTGGAGGTACGGGTGTGCGCCCAGCCCGAACGGGGCGGGCTCCCGTCCGACGTTGCGCACCTCGTGGGTGGCCCGCAGACCGTCCTCGCCCACCCGCCACTCGGTGCGCAGCTCCAACGGCCACGGATACCCCGGCTGAGGCGGAAGGTCGTACTCGACGACGACGTGGTCCTCCCCACGGGTCGCCAACCGCCAGGGCACCCAATTGACCAGCCCGTGGATGGCGTTGTGCCGCTCCGGTTCGGTCAGCGCGAGCTGATAGTCGACCTCGTCGAATCGGTATCGACCGTCCCGGATCCGATTGGGCCACGGCGCGAGGATCTGGCCCGCGCAGCCCACGGAGGGCTCGTCCTCGGCGTAACCATCGACGTAGTCCACACCGTCGGCGCGGTAGGCGCGCAGCCCGCCACCCACCTCGACGATGACCGCCTCGTGTCCGCCGGCCCGGATCGTCCACTGGGCTCCCGACGGCGGGCGGGGCACCCGTTCACGGTTCTCCATGCCCGGACCATAACCGTTGTGTCGATTCGACGCGTAATCGGCACGAGACCAGTTCCCGACTGGCAAGGGAGCACCGGTCGGGCCTCGCTCACGGGGCGAGGCGCTCGATCACCCACCGGTCGTCCGGACCCCGCCGATAGCGCAACCGATCGTGGAGGCGATTCGCTCGTCCTTGCCAGAATTCCACTGTTTCCGGAATAACCCGGAAACCACCCCAATGCGGCGGCGCCGGAATAGGTCGATCAGCGAATCGGGCCGCGACCGCCGCGACGCGCTCCTCCAGCGCAGCGCGATCCGGCAGCACCTGCGACTGCGGGCTCGCCCAGGCGCTGAGCTGCGCGCCCCGCGGACGCACCGCGAAGTACCGCTCGGTCTCGGCCCGGTCCACCGGGACGATCGCCCCGCAGATGATCACCTGCCGGTGCATGGCGAACCAGGGAAAGAGCAGGCTGGCGTACGGATTGGTCCGCGCCTCCCGCCCTTTGCGCGACTCGTAGTTGGTGTAGAACACCAGCCCGCGGTGGTCGTAGCCCTTGAGCAGCACCATCCGCGTGCTGGGTCTGCCCCGCGCATCGGCGGTGGCGAGCACCATCGCGTTCGGCTCGGGCAGCCCGGCGGCGACCGCGTCGGCGAACCAGCGCGCGAATTGGGTATGCCACTCCGGAGCCAGCTCCTCGGGGTGGAGTCCCCCCTCTGGGTCGTATTCCCGCCGCATCCGCGCCGGCTCCACTGTGTCTCCGGTCACGCGCGCACTCTCCACACTGCCGAGGTGACGTGTGCGAATCTACGGTGCCGATCCCGGTCCGCCCGCGATGCGCCCCGGTCCGGCAGTGTCGCCCGGAGCACAGCTCTACCGGGTCGTAACCTCGCTACCCGGCGGGCAAGATGACACGCGACAGTGTGGGGAATTGGGCATCAGCCCATCGAAGTTTCAGCCCACCGGAAATGAGCCGCCACGAGCCAGAGCCAGGAGAGCACTATGTCCGACTTCGCGCCGGGTTTGGAGGGCGTGGTCGCCTTCGAGACCGAAATTGCCGAGCCCGACAGAGAAGGCGGTGCGCTGCGCTACCGGGGCGTCGACATCGAGGATCTCATCGGACGGGTGTCGTTTGGCAACGTGTGGGCGCTCTTGGTCGATGGGCGATTCGGTCCTGGACTGCCGCCAGCCGAACCGTTCCCCGTGCCCGTGCACTCCGGGGATATCCGCGTCGACGTGCAGTCCGCGGTCGCCATGCTGGCCCCGTACTGGGGGCTCTCGCCGCTGTTCGACATCAGTGACGAGCAGGCCCGGGAGGACCTGGCGCGGGTCTCGGTCACCGCGCTGTCCTTCGTCGCCCAATCCGCCCGAGGTCTCGGGGTCCCGGCCGTACCCCAGAAAGAAATCGACAAGGCGTCGACCATCGTCGAACGGTTCATGCGGCGCTGGCGGGGCGAGCCCGACCCGAAGCACGTCGAAGCCGTCGACGCCTACTTCATCGCCGCCGCGGAACACGGCATGAACGCCTCGACGTTCACCGCGCGGATCGTCGCCTCCACCGGAGCCGACGCGGCCGCGTGCATCTCCTCCGGCATCGGCGCCCTCTCCGGCCCGCTGCACGGCGGGGCGCCCTCCCGGGTGCTGCACATGATCGAGGCGGTCGAGCGCATCGGGGACGCCAAGCGGTACGTCAAGAGCGTCCTCGATCGGGGTGAGCGGCTGATGGGGTTCGGTCACCGCGTCTACCGCGCGGAGGATCCGCGGGCGCGCGTGCTGCGCCGTACCGCCAAGAAGCTCGGCGCGCCCCGCTATGAGGTCGCCGAAGCGCTGGAGAAGGCCGCGCTCGAGGAGCTCCACGACCGCAAGCCCGACCGCGTCATCGCCACGAACTTCGAGTTCTGGTCCGCGGTCATCCTCGACTTCGCCGAGGTGCCGGCGCACATGTTCACGTCGATGTTCGCCTGTGCCCGCATGGGTGGGTGGAGCGCGCACATCCTGGAGCAGAAGCGGATGGGTCGCCTCGTGCGGCCGACCGCCCGCTACGTCGGTCCCGGTCCCCGCAAGCCAGAGGAGGTCGAAGGCTGGGACCAGATTCCGCACGGCGTGTAGCGCCCGTCGACGCGTCCAGGGCCCCGTCCGCCGACCGCCGGATCGGGGCCTTGTGTCGTTCGCAGGGTCGTTTCGCAGGGTCGTTCTCGGTGTCGATCTCACCTGGCGGCGGCTCGACTGTGGGGCACGCCGCAGATCACACCCCTGGGATGGCCAGACGCGCGCAGGGCGCGAGGTGCGAGGATGGAAGGCGGCAACGTCGCCGGGCAGTGTTCCGCGCACCGGCCCCAGGCCGACCGGAAGGATCTTCACACCGTGGCTGAGGTATCGACCATTCGGATCCCCGACGAGATCAAGCCCGCGGACGGCCGATTCGGCAGCGGGCCGTCCAAAGTCCGTCCCGCGGCTGTGTCCGCGCTGGCCGACGTGGCGACGAGCTACCTCGGCACGTCCCACCGGCAGAAGACCGTCCGCGACCAGGTCGCCCGTCTGCGGCGCGGGATCGCGGAGCTTTTCAACCTGCCCGACGGGTACGAGGTCGTCCTCGGCAACGGCGGGACCACGGCGTTCTGGGAAGTCGCGATCTTTGGATTGATCCGGAATCGCGGTCAGTTCGCGAGCTTCGGTGAGTTCGGCGCGAAGTTCGCGAAGGCCGCCCAGGCCGCCCCCTTCCTCGGGGAGCACACCGTCCGCAAGGCCGAGCCGGGCAGCGCGCCGGAGCTCGTGGCCGAAGCCGGCGTCGACGTCTACGCCACTCCCCACAACGAGACCTCCACCGGCGTGGCCGTGCCGATCCGCCGGGTCCCCGGCGCGGATGACGGCGCCCTGCTCCTGGTCGACGCGACGTCGGCCGCTGGCGGCTTGGAGGTGGACGTCCGCGAGACCGACGTCTACTACTTCGCGCCGCAGAAGTGCTTCGGCTCCGACGGCGGCCTGTGGATCGCGCTGATGTCGCCGGCGGCGCTGGCGCGTGCGGAGGAGATCAAGAAGTCGGGTCGGTACATCCCGGCCTTCCTCGACCTGGTCACCGCCATCGAGAACAGCCGCCAGGAGCAGACCTACAACACTCCAGCGCTCGCCACCATCTTCCTGGCCGCCGAGCAAACCGACTGGATCAACAGCCAGGGTGGCTTGAGCTGGGCGGCGAAGCGCACGGCGGAGAGCGCCGCCATCATCTACAGCTGGGCTGAGCGGTCGCAGGTGGCCACACCGTTCGTCAGCGACCCTGCGCTGCGCTCCAACGTCGTCGCGACGATCGATTTCGTCGAGGGCGTGGACGCGGCGACGATTGCGAAGGTGTTGCGGGCGAACGGCATCGTCGACACGGAGCCGTACCGGAAGTTGGGCCGCAACCAGCTCCGCATCGCGCTCTTCCCGGCGATCGAACCGGCCGACGTGGAGGCGCTGACCGCGTGCATCGACTACGTGGTTGAGCGGCTCTGAACCCGACCTTTGCGGATCCGTCCGGACGTAGCTGCTCACGCACCCGGCGTGGCCTACTGCCGCAAGGTGACGTATGGGCGTACCGTGGGCGTGAACGCCCCGGCGTGAGCCCGCTCCGGGCTAGGGGGAGCAACAGCGGGACGGAGGCACGCGATGCGACCAGTACGCTTCGTCGCCCTCTCCGAGGATGGTCAGGCGCTTGTCCTGGCCGACGAGGTGGGCCGCCTGCTCGCGCTGCCCATCGACGACCGGGTGACCGCCGCGATCCGCAGGGAGCCGAGGAGTAAGACCACCACACCGGCTCAGAACAGCGAGGCCACCCCGTCGCTGTCTCCGCGGGACATCCAAGCCCGGATTCGGGCCGGGGAGTCCGCCGACGAAGTGGCCCGCATGGCCGGCGTGCCGGTCGAGCGGGTCCTCCGCTACGCCGGGCCGGTGCTCCAAGAGCGCGCGATGCTCGCCCAGCAGGCGCGCCGTACCCGGCTGAAGACCTCGGAGTCGGGCTCGGCCCTGGCCGACGTGGTCGACGCGCGTCTCGGTCAACACGGAATCGACACGGAGAAGATTTCGTGGGACGCGTACCGGCGGGAGGACGGCACCTGGCGTGTGGTCGCGACGTGGCCCTCGGGCAAGGCGACCGCGAAGGCGGTCTGGGAGCTCGACCGGACCCGCCAGGTGGTCTCGCCGCACGACGAGATGGCGCAGTACCTGTGCAGCGAGCCGCCGACGCCGCTGCTCGGCCAGGAACCCGCGCCGGAGCCCAGCGGGGGGCACGGGCTGCCCATCCCGTCCCGGAAGGACTCCAGCCGGCGGAAGCCACCCTCGTCTCCGGGAGAGCTCCCGCGCCCCAGTCGGGATCCGATCCGCGCTGGGCGCGACGCGCTGCTCGCCTCCCTCGACCGGTCGGCCGCGACGAGCACGACGAGCCGAGGTCTGGACACGGCGATCGAGCAGATCCGCAAGCGTCCGGGCGGCGCGGCGGGCCTGATCGGCGGTGGCCCGGGTTCCGCCTTCGACGACGACATGGACGTGCCCAAGGAGGTCCCGGCCGTCCCGTCGTTGGCGGTCCTGCGTCCGCGGCGGACGACGAGCGAGTCGGGCGACCAGTCCGGCAAGCCGCGTAAGCGGCTGCCGAGCTGGGACGACGTGCTCTTCGGCAGCAGCCCGGTCGCCCGCGAGTCCTCCTGACACCGCGGCTCGCTGCGGCGGCTCGCGTCGGCGCCGGGTGACGCCGGCCTAGAGCGCCCAGGCCCCGAGACGTTCGTAGCGTGGCCGCGGGCCGAGGTAGCTGCGCACCAGCACCACCTCGGTCACCGGCCACGCCGGCCCTCGATACGCGGCGAAGGTCTCTCGGTCGGCCGCGATGTCCTCAGCCGCCACCCGATCCCCGGGCCGGGCGATCGTCAAGTGCGGCCGGAACGCCTTGTGGTCATACGGCAGCCGCGCCCGGCGGAGTTCTCGCCGCACGAGCTGGGCGAGCCGGGTGAGCGCCGGCACGTCGCCGTCCAGACCGATCCAGAGCACGGTGAACGCGCCGCGCCCGAAGCGCCCACCGCCGGCGAAAGCGACCTCGGGAAGCACTCGCGACCCGTCCTTCGGGCGCCACGCGGCGACCGCGCGGGCGAGCGCCGCCTCCGCGGCGGGCAGCCGCTGAGGGTCGACCTCACCGAGGAACGCCAACGTGACGTGGTACGTCTCGGGCCGGGTGAGCCGGACGTTGACCCCGGCCTGAGCGAGCGTGCCGATGCGGAGTGTGGCGACCTGGGCGGTGACGTCGCGGACGGCCTCAGCGGGCGGGTAGACAGCGACGAACAGCCTCAACAGGCACGCCGCTTTCGCTGCTCAAGGCCGGAGGGCGCGGGGAGGGAGAGCCCCGCTTCCGCCAACAATCCCTCGACCCGGACGCGTTCGATGTCTCGGTCCATGCCCTCGAGCTCCGCCAGGTGTTCCACAACTCCAAGCCGTTGGCTCGCCAAGCGCAGCCGGTCATCGTACGCGTCGAGGATCGCACACCGCCAGAGGTAGGAGCGGCCCCCGATGCCCAGCCGCTGCCCACTGAGGCGGCGCAAGTCCGCGGCGATCTCCTCAATCGACGGGCGGAGGTCCCGGTCGAAGGCGCTGAGGTCGATGTTGCGGGTGATCGACTTCGCGTCGACCGCCTTGTCGAGCTGCTTGATGAGCCGCCGTTCCCGCCGCGCCTCACGCCACTCCGCGACGGCACACGCGACCCGGTCGGCGAGTTCGTCCGCGCCGATCACCAGCGCGATGAGCACGGGGACACAGAGGATCGCGATCAATCCGAGGAGCAGCACCAAGGTGTGCACGACCGCCACACCTGTCGACGCTAGGTCGCAGCACAGCGGGCCGCCACCGGTTTCTCCACCATCACCCGCGAGGAGGTGACGGCCCTCACCGGGCCGTCCTAGAGCCGGGCGTCCCGCACCCCCGGCGCGATCGCGTCGCGCAGCTCCCGCCCGCCGGTGTCTCGCTCCGTCCACATCTCCGGCGTCACGGACACCCGGAGGTGGGGACGGAGCTGCACGCGGAGGCGGCTCCCGGTGTGGCGGAGCTGCCATGCCAGCGTGAGCGCCGCGGTCACGAACGAGACCACGCCGCCGAGCCAGATGCTCGCGCCCGCCCCGAGGTGCTCCGCGATCCACCCGATGATCGGCGCGCCGATGGGGTTGGTGCCCAAGAAGACCAACACCCACAGGGCCATGACCCGGCCGCGGAAGGCGGAGTCGGTGCCGAGCTGCACCCGCTGGTTGGCCGCTTGCACGAAATACACCATGAAGAATCCGGTCGGCACGAGCAGCACGATCACCAGCCAGTACAGCGGGACCAAGCCGACGAGGATGCTGAACGAGGAGAAGAGGAACGCCGCCCCGATCACCCGGTAGGCCGTCGGCCGGCTCCGCCGGCCCCCGCTCGCCAGCGCGCCCACGAGCGCCCCGATGGCGAGCGCGGTGGTGAAGAGGCCGAACGACGAGGCCGCGGTGTTGAACTTGGTCTTCGCCAACGCCGCCAGGGTGAGCTGGAAGTTGAACAACGCCAGACCGAGCACGAGCACCAGGGTGAGCGGCAGGAGAAGGTCCTGGCGGCGCCAGACGTAGCGCAAACCGTCGATGACCCGGCCCGAATCCTGCTCCGCCTCCGCCGACCGCTTGTCCCGATAGAGGTCGGCCACGCGGATCCGCAGCAGGCCGACGAGCGGCGAAAGCGAGGCGAGCGCGCTGATCAGGAAGACCGGTCCCACGTCGAACGCGGCGATGCCGACACCGGCGACCGCCGGGCCGACGATCCGCGCGCTGTTGAACGTGGCCGAGGAGAGCGACAGCGCGTTCGGCAGCAGCGGAGTGGGGACCAGCTCGGAGACGAACGCCTGCCGTACCGGGGTTTCCACGGCTTGCGCCACGCCGAGCAGGGCAGCGAAGAGGAAGACGTGCCAGATTTCGACGACCCCGGTGAGGACCAGCAGACTCATCCCGACCGAGAGCACGCACCACGCCGCGTTGGCGATGATGAGCAGCAGTCGCTTGTCGTATCGGTCCGCGAGCCGTCCCGAGAGCAGGGTGAGGAAGAGCACGGGCGTGAACTGGAGGGCGATGACCACGCCGAGCGCGGTGGCGGAGTCATCGGAGAGGTCGAGCACCAACCAGTCCTGCGCGATGTGCATCATCCAGACGCCCAGCAGCTTGACGAGCTGACCTGTCGCGAAGATCCGGTAGTTCCGGACCCGCAAGGACTGGAACATCGTGCTCAGCTTCGCCCGCACGCGAGATGCGCCCCCTTTGAGAAGTACGCGTGTCCCTATCCGGACGAAGCGACCGATGACTCAGGACGCCTTGTTCAGCTCTGGGCGATCCGCTGCAAGATCTCCGCGGCCTGGCGCAGGGTGTCGCGCTCCTCGGGGGACAGCTCAGCGAGGCGTTGCGCGAGCCACTCGTCGCGCGCTTGCCCACGTTGAGCGAGGATCGCGCGGCCTGCGTCGGTGGCCGAGAGGATGACCTGCCGACCGTCGGTGGGGTGCGGCTGACGTTGCACGAGCCCGCGCTCCTCGAGCTTGGCGACGATCCGGGTCATCGTCGGCGGTTGCACGCGCTCCACCTCGGCCAGCTCCCCGAGCGTCAGCTGTCCCGCCAATTCGAGGCTGGTCAACGCGGAGCACTGGGTCGCGGTGAGTTCACCCATCGGGCGGGTCTGCCGTACCCGCCGGTTGAACCGAGTGATTGCGTCCCGAAGGAGCGTGGCCAACTGAATGGTTGGCATGCGATCCGTCGCCACCGTCCGCTCCGTCACACTAATTAGCTTAGCTAATGAGCAAAGCTAAGTAATTGGTCGACGGGTATGACCTCGTTCACCGCCAGGCCGTACCCCATGTATCACCATGAACACGTCCGGGCTTCGGGCGCCACCCGTGCCGCGCACGTCGGGCGCCCGAAGCCCGTCACCCCGCGAGCTCCGCCCGCGGTCCGCTCAGCCGACTCAGAAGATCGCAGACTCCAGCGGGCCACGCGCGAAGTAGAGCACGAACAGCAGCGCGACCAGGTACATCAGCGGCCGCACCTCGCGCGCCTTGCCCCGGGCCAGCTTGAGGACCACGTAGCTGATCACCCCGGCGCCGATGCCGTTGGAGATGGAGTAGGTGAACGGCATCACCACGATCGTCAGGAACGCCGGCAGGGCGATCTCGAAGTCGTCCCAGTCGATCGTGCGGATCGCGGTCATCATCAGGAAACCGACCACGACCAGCGCGGTCGAGGCGGCCTCGAAGGGGACCACGGATACCAGCGGAGCCAGGAACATCGACAGCAGGAACAAGGCACCGGTGACGAGGTTGGCCACGCCGGTCCGCGCGCCTTCCGCGACACCCGCCGCGCTCTCGATGTACGAGGTGTTACTCGACACGCTCGCCATACCACCCGCGGCGGCCGCGATCGAGTCGACCAGCAGGATCTCCCGGGTCCGCGGCGGCGTCCCCTTCTCGTCGAGCAGGTTCCCCTCCTGGCCCACCGCGACCATCGTGCCCATCGTGTCGAAGAAGTCGGTGATCAGGAGGGTGAACACGAACATCAGGACGACCAGCCAACCCGCCCGACTCCACGAGTCGAACAGGTTGAACTTGCCCAACAGGGAGAGGTCCGGCGTGTCCAGCAGCTTCTCCGGCAGCTTCGGCACGTTCAGGGCCCAGCCCTTGGGCGAACCCGACTCACCCCCGGATGGCCCCACCTTCGCGATCGCCTCAACGATGATCGCCAAGACGGTGGTGCCCAGGATGCCGATCAGGATCGCGCCCTTCACCCGGCGGACCACCAGGATCAGCGTGAACACCAGGCCGACCACGAAGACCAGCGACGGCCACGTCACCAGCCGGCCGTTCATCCCGAGGCCGAGCGGCGGCGAGCCGGCCGCGCCGCGGACGAAGCCGGCGTCCACGAAGCCGATCAGCGCCAAGAAGAGCCCGATGCCCACGCCGATCGCGGTCTTGAGCTGGGTCGGGACGGCCGTGAACATCGCGGTTCGCAGCCCGGTGAGCACGAGGATGGTAATGATCACACCTTCGATGACCACGAGGCCCATGGCGTCGGCCCACGTCATCTCCGGTGCGATCTCGTAGGCGACCAGCGCGTTGACGCCAAGGCCGGCGGCGAGCGCCAGCGGGAAGCGGGCGACAACCCCCATCAGGATCGTCATGATCCCCGCGACCAGCGCGGTAGCCGCCGCCAACGCGGCGATCGGCAGACGATTGCCGTCCGCGTCGGCAGCGTTGCCGATGATCAGGGGGTTGAGCACCACGATGTAGGCCATGGTGAAGAAGGTGGCGAGGCCACCCCGAATTTCCCGCCCGATGGTGGAGCCACGCGCGGAGATTTCAAAGAATCGATCAAAACCGTTACGCGCAGGTGATTGGGGCGCGGGTAAGTCCGTCTTCCCCCCGGCAGCAGTCATGAGATCCTCACAAACGCTCCGTGATTCGACTCGCGCATCGTCGCAGATTCACCATGGCGAAGACTCACCCCCGTTACCAGATTCACCTACAGGTCAGTCCGATAACCGGCGATTCGCTCCGACGTACCCTTGCCGCGTGTCACACCCACATCCGCCGGAAGATCGAACCAGCACGCCGCCGCGGCCTGAGCCGCTAGACCCGCCCATGCGGCCGCTCGCCATCGGCGGCACGGTGCTGTGGGCGCTCGCCGGCCTCGTCCTGCTGGTGTTCCGGGACGACCTCGCGGCGCGCGGGCACGCCGATTGGCTGTGGATCTGCGTGGCCGGGTTCCTCCTCGGGTTGCTCGGCATCGCCGTCATGCACCGACACGACACCAAGCGCCGTCAGCGACGCGGCGGGTGACCCCCGGCCACCCGCGCCGCCGCGCAAGGTGCGGGAAGACGTCCTGACGGGAGGACGACGTCCTCCTGGGAGAGACTTACTTCTTTCGGCGCCGAGACTCGGCCGCCGCGCCTGACTCCGTCGACTCCGCCTCGTCGTCGATGGTGATCGGCTCGACCTCGCTGTCGTCGAAGACCGTGGGCAACTCGTCTACCGCGCTCTCGGTCGCGGCGCGAACCGCCTCGGAGTGCGCGCCGCAGCCGTGGTCGACGCTCACCACACGGCCGTCATCCGGGGCGTACACGTTGCCGCACACCCCGAAGGCCTGCCGCAACGCCCCGGCGAGCGGCAGGTAGAAGCCGCAGGTGCCGCAGCGGGCCTCCGGAGGCGCATTCACCGAGATCGGCGCCTTGGGGCCGTGATCGCTCTCGTACCACCGCTGGGCGGTCTCCATGCGGCCCTTGCGGGACATCACCCGCGCGCGGCCGAGCCCGAGTTCCCAGGCCACCTCCTCGACCGCCGGATCGTCCGACATCAGGTAGCCCGGCACGAGCCGTTCGTCGTCCGGCGGGGTCGGCAACAAGTCCCCCACGCCGAGGTCACCCGGTTGAAGTCGCTCCTGCCACGGCACCCAGCCGGGAGCGAGGAGGGCATCCGGCCCGGGCAACAAGACGGTCTCGCACACGGTGACCCGCCGGCTCCGGGGCACCCGCGTGACCGTCACCGCCCATCGCCAGCCGCGGTAACCCTTGAGGTGGCATTCAAAGAAGTGGGTAACCAGCCGCTCACCCTCAGCCACAGCGTTCAGGTGTTCACCGACGTCCTCCGGCTCGGCGATGTCGGCGAGCGCTTCCCGGGCCACATCGACGGCTTCAGCGCAGATCTGGTCCAAACGGGGAGCACGTGCGGCGGTCCTGGTCACGGCGACATTGTCCCGCACCGCTTTCCACAGCTGCTACCGAGTCCTCGCGCGCGTCCCCAGCGACGGACAGGACGAACGCGCCGCGATAGGCGAGGATGTCGGTATGCGCCTGTTGCCTTCGCCCGGGCGAGTGGTCGGGATGGCGCTGCGCGGGATCCACCTGCTCGGACGGGGGATGGTGCGCGGCAGCCGGTGGTCCACCCGGCGAATCCGCCGGATCCGCGAGAAGGGCGCCGGCGGTGATGTCGGGATGGCCCGTCTCTTCGATCTCCACGCCGCCTCGTGCGCGGGCGACACGCTCATCGCGATCGGTCTCGCCGGCACCATCTTCTTCGACGTGCCGCTGGGCGAGGCGCGGACCAGAGTCGCGCTCTACCTCCTGGTCACGATGGTGCCGTTCGCGGTGCTCGCGCCGGTGGTGGGTCCGCTCCTCGACCGCTTCCGGCACGGCCGCCGGTACGCGCTCGCCGCCACCATGCTCGGTCGGGCGTTCCTGGCGTGGCTCATCTCGGACTACATCAACGGCTTTGGGCTGTACCCCGCGGCCTTCGGGGTCCTCGCGCTCTCCCGCGCCTACGGCGTCGGGCGTTCCGCCGTCGTGCCGCGGCTCCTCCCCGCAGGGCTCGGCTTGTCCCAGGCGGGCGCGCGCGCCAGCGTCTACGGCTCCATCGCGGGAGCCCTGGTGGCGCCGATCGGGTTGGCGGCGTTCCTCATCGGTCCCCAGTGGCCGTTACGCATCGCGTCCCTGATCTTCATCGTAGGGATGATCATCGCGCTACGCCTCCCGCCGCAGGCCGATTCCGAGCCGCCGCGGCGGGCCGCCGTCGCGCTGCTGCCATGGCGCCATCGGGAGCGGAAACTCACGGGCCCACTGGTCATCGCCGCGTTGCTCGGCAGCGGGTGCTTCCGCGCGCTGTACGGCTTCCTCTTTCTCTTCTTGGCGTTCGCGGTCAAGGCTGGCGACCTCTCCCCCCAGCTGGTCGGGCGTGACCTGGGGGACGAGCGGACGCTGGCGCTTCTGGGCGCGGCGTTCGCGGCGGGGACCTTCCTGGCGACCGCCGTGGGCACGCGGCTGCGGATCCACCGACCGGTGGCGCTCCAGGCGGCCGGGCTGCTCATCGTCACCGTCTTGGGTGCCCTGGCCACACTCCGGTTCTCCGTGACGATGGTGATGCTGCTGTGCCTGGGCACCGCGATCCTCAGCGGTCTCGCCAAGCTCGCCGTGGACGCCGTCCTCCAGGAACGCGTCACGGAACGCTTGCGGGCGAGCGCCTTCGCGCACGCGGAGACGATCCTCATGCTCGCCTTCGTTGGCGGTGGCGCACTGGGGCTCATCCCGCTCCCGGGACGGGTCGGCATCGTGGTGGCGACCGCGGCCGCCGCGGTCGCCGCGGTCTGGGCGGTGGGGACCGCGACTCGGCTGCGGCGGGACCGATTGCACGGCCGGGCCACCACCGACACCGGGCCGCGCGAGGGCGCGGGCGCCGCGGGGGAAGCGCTGACCGGGGCCGCGCCCTCCCCGTCGACCTCGACGGTGCCCCTGACCACCCCCGCCGTATCCTCGGCCGGGTCGGCGAGCGCGGCGACCACCAGCGCGCCGGAGACCACGACCCTCGCCCCACCGGGCTACCACATCTATCGTCCGTCCTCGGCGTCTGGGCCGGACAGCCACGAGACGCCCGGCGATACCCGCCGCGAATCCCCGGGATTGGCGTGAATGACCAGACTGTTGCTCGTGACGGCCGTCGAGGCCGAGGCGGAAGCCGTGCGCGCCGGGTGGCGTGCCCCGGAAGTGACCGTCGCCGCCGTCGGCGTGGGGCCCGCAGCCGCGGCGGCCGGCACCGCCCGTCTCCTCGCGCTCGCCGAAGCGGAGGGCCGCCCCTACACCGGGGTGATCAGCGTCGGTATCGGCGGGGGTTTCCCTGGGCGGGCACCGGTGGGGGCGACCGTTCTGGCCACCGCGAGCGTCGCCGCTGACCTGGGGGCCGAGTCCCCGACGGGTTTCCTCTCGCTGGACGAGTTGGGCTTCGGCACGACGGTCGCCCCGAGCGACCCCACGCTCCTCCACTGGCTGCGTGCTGCCCTGCCGTGGGCGCTCACCGGTGTCGTCCTCACGGTGAGCACGGTCACCGGTACCGCGGAGCGCGCCGAGCGGTTGGCGGATCGCTATCCGGACGCACTTGCCGAAGGCATGGAGGGGTACGGCGTCGCGTGCGCGGCGGCCGGAGCCGGGGTGCCGTTCGCGGAGCTGCGCACGATGTCGAACCCGGTGGGGCCGCGTGACCGGGCGGCGTGGCGGATCGCGGAGGCGATGGCGGCGTTGACCACGGCGGCGCGGGCCCTCGCCGACGCTCGACCGTGGCGCGCTGCCCCACGGGATAGCCCCAGTTATCCACAAGATCGTGATCAACCTTGTGGATAACTGAGACGAGCTTGTGGATATCACTGTGGATGATCGCGCGCCGCCTGCCCCGCCGCAGCGCGTCCCGCCCCGCCGTGACTACGGTGGAGGCGTGGCCCTCTCGCTCGCGATCTCACCCTGCCCCAACGACACGTTCATCTTCCACGCCCTCGTCCATGGGCTCGTGCCTGGGGCGCCTCCGGTCACCGTCACCTACGCCGATGTCGACGTCACCAACACGGCGGCCGAACGCGGCGCATTCGACCTCGTCAAGGTGAGCTACGCGGCGCTTCCGTGGCTCCTCGACGACTACCACCTGCTCCCCTGTGGCGGGGCGCTGGGCCGAGGGTGCGGTCCACTCGTGCTCACCGCCGGCGATCGCCGCGATCTCACGGGCGCCACCGTGGCGGTACCCGGGGACCGGACCACGGCGTACCTGCTGTTCCGCCTCTGGGCCGCCGACCAGCCACCCGCGCGGATCGAGATCGTGCCGTTCCACAAGATCATGCCGGGGGTCGCGGACGGCCGGTACGACGCCGGCCTCGTCATCCACGAAGCTCGCTTCACCTATCCCCGGTACGGCTTGACCTCGCTGGTCGACCTCGGCGAGTGGTGGGAGGGGGAGACCGGCCTTCCGATTCCGCTCGGGGCGATCCTGGCGAAACGCGGCACCGTCGACCCGCGCGCCGCGGCGGAGTGGATCCGCGCGTCACTCCACCACGCGTGGGCCAATCCGGAAGCCAGCCGGGATTACGTCCTCGCGCACGCCCAGGAGATGGAACCCGAGGTCGTCGATCGCCACATCGCGCTGTACGTCAACGAATTCACGAACGACCTGGGCGACGAAGGCCGAGCCGCAGTCGACACGCTGCTCACCCGCGCCGCCCAGGCCGGCCTCGTGCCTCACACCTCGAGTTCGCGCGCGACCGCGTGGACCAGTTGAGCCACGGTATGGGCGGTTTTCTTGTCCGGGAATCGCCCACGGCGCAACGGCGGCAAGATCTTGGATTCCAAGACCTTGATCATGTCCTCGATCATGCCGTGCAATTCTTCAGCCGGACGTCGACGCAGCTCCGCTAGAGACGGTGGCGGTGTCAACAGCTGCACACCGAGCGCCTGCGCGCCCTTCCTGCTGTCGATGACACTGAACTCAACCCGCTGGCCGCTCTTGAGCTCGGTCACACCGGCGGGCAGCGCTGACTTGGGAAGAAATACGTCGCCACCCTCATCACTGGTGAGGAAGCCGTATCCCTTCCCCGCGTCGTACCACTTCACTCGACCCGTCGGCACCGTTGACCTCGACTTTACTTAGGACCTTCGTCTTGACAAGGCTAACCACAGCGACGGTGGGAGTGCCTCTCCTCTGGGAACTGCGTCAGATCATCGATCACCGCGGCGGCCGGCAACCGACAGCTCACTCGCCGAGCACGGGCCTGTGGCGACCGCCACGCCGGGAACGCAAGCTGCACGCGCGGCCCCCAGGTCAGCCACGTGGTCGCCGACGTCGAGCTCGACACCGTACGCCGTCAGCGCCGTTGCCTCTCCTCCACGAACAGTTCCCCCGCCACCTCGTCCACCGGCACCTTCAAGTGTTCCAGGTACGTCCAAGCGTGACGACTGCGCCCGACGGCGGCCACCAGCGCCCGCTCCGCCGCGGCCCGCGGGCACGCGTCGGCGGCTAGCGTGGAACGACGATGACCACGACACTCGCCGACCACCTGCGGTCGCTCTCCGACGAGGCTCTGGGTGAGCTCCTGAAGCTGCGCCCCGACCTCGTCATGCCGGTACCACCCGATCTCGACGCGCTCGCCGCTCGCGCGCAGTCGCGGGTGTCGGTCACCCGCGCCCTCGACAGCCTCGACCAGTTCACCCTCGAGATCCTCGACGCCACCCGGTTGGCGCGGGACGCCGGAGGCGGGGTCGCGTCGCTCTCCGCGGTGCTGGCGCTCGCCAAGGGCGTGGACGCGGCAGCGGTCCGCGCCGCGATCGATCGGCTGCGCGCCCGGGTCCTCGTCTATGGGCCGGATCAGGAGCTGCGGGTGGCTGCGGGTGTGGACGAGGTCTCCTCCCCGTACCCGGCGGGGTTGGGTCGCCCCGCGGCGGAGCTCGACGCGGAGGCCGCGGCGCTCTGCACGGACGCGGCGCGCCTGCGGCGCACTCTGCTCGCCGCGCCCCCACCGGCCCGTGCCGTCCTCGATCGGCTCGCCGCCGGCCCACCGGTCGGGACCCTCAGCGGGAGCCGCTACGACCCGGAGTCGCCCGTGCGGTGGCTCGTGGAGCACCGGCTCCTCGTGCCGATCCCCACCGGTGACCCCGTCGCGGGCCCGGCGGGCGCGGTGGAGCTGCCCCGCGAGATCGGGCTGTTGCTGCGGCGCGAGTCCCCGCTGGGGCCGGTGCACCCCACCCCACCCCCGGTCACCACCGCCGAACGCGAGCCCGCGGCGGTCGACGCCACCGCCGCGGGGCAAGCGATGGAGGTGGTCCGGCAGACCAGCGTCGTAGTGGACGCGCTCACCGCCGAGCCCGTCACCGTGCTGCGCTCGGGCGGGATCGGGGTGCGGGACTTGCGGCGACTCGCCCGGGTCACCGGCCTGTCCGAGCCCGTCACCGCCCTGTTGCTCGAGGTCGCGTACGCGGCCGGCTTGATCGGCGAGGACGAGATCCCCGGCACGGGCGGACGCGCGGGCAGCCCGGAGCAGCACGTGCTGCCCACCACCACCTACGACCTATGGCGGGCCAGCCCGCTGGCCCAGCGGTGGGATCACCTAGCCCGGGCGTGGCTGGCGATGCCCCGTCAACCTGGGCTCATCGGCCAGCGGGACGAGCGCAACCGGCTGATCAACGCGCTGAGCCCGGAGGTGGAGCGAACCCGCGCCCCATTCGCGCGCCGGGAAGTCTTGACCGCCCTCGCCGAGCTGCCCGCCGGCGCCGCCCCCGAGGTCGAGGAGCTGCTCGCGCTGGTGCAGTGGCGGGCGCCGCGCCGCGGCGCGGCCCGCGCCGCGCTCCACCGGGAGGCACTCGCCGAGGCGACGACACTGGGGCTGATCGCCCTCGGGGCGCTCGCCTCGTACGCCCGGGCCCTGCTCGACGAGATCGACGGCGACGAGCCCGCCGACGACGACCCGCTCGGGGTGCGCGCGGACAACGAGCACATCCGCGCCGACGCCTCCGCCGCGGCCCGCGCGCTCGACGCCTTCCTCCCCCGACCGGTCGACCACGTCCTGGTGCAGGCTGACCTGACCGTCGTGGTGCCCGGCCCGCCGGAACCGACCCTCGCCGCGGAGCTCGACCTCGTCGCCGAACCGGAATCCGCGGGGGCGGCCAGCGTCTTCCGCGTGACCGAGGCGAGCGTGCGGGCCGCGCTGGACGCGGGCTACGCCGCCGAGGACCTGCACGAGCTGTTCCGCCGTCGCTCCCGGACCCCGATCCCCCAGACGCTGACCTACCTCATCGATGACGTGGCCCGTCGCCACGGCGGGCTGCGGGTCGGTTCCGCGGGCGCGTACCTGCGCAGCGACGACGAGGCGCTGCTCACCCAGGTGCTCGCCGATCGACGGCTGGCGGGGTTGTCTCTCCGCCGGCTCGCGCCGACGGTGGTGGTCTCGCCGCACCCGCTGGGGCGGGTCCTCACGGCGCTCCGCGAGGCCGGCTACCCGCCGGTGGCGGAGGACGCGACCGGGGCCGCGGTCCTGGCCAAGCCGCGGACGCGGCGGGCGCCGGCGCGCACGCCACTCGCCACGACGGTCGCCGTGCCCAAGCTCAGCGGCCCCCGGTTGCTCGCCCTGGTGGAGCAGCTCCGGCGTGGGGACGCCGCGGCGCGGGCGGCGCGGCGCGCGCCGGAGAGCGTGCGCGCGGCCAACGGCCGGCCGAGCGGCGGGCCAGGCGCGGCGCAGGCGCACCGCGAGGCGCTCGCCGTGCTGCAACAGGCGCTCCGCGACCGGGCACGGGTTTGGGTGGGGTACGTAGACGCCCACGGCGCGACCGCGTCCCGACTGGTGCGACCGGTGTCGATCGGCGGTGGCTACCTGCGCGCGGAGGACGAGCGGACGCAGATGCTCCACACCTTCGCCCTCCACCGGGTGACCGCGGCGGTCCTGGACGAATGAGTGGTCACCGGCGGTCGCGACGCACCGAGCCGATGACGGCCGCGATGAGCAGCAGGGCGAAGGCGGTGCCCACGGTCTCCCCGACGGAGTTGATGAACCCCTGCTGGAGCACCAGCCACCCGAAGAAGAACCAGCCGATGAGCAGGACCGCGGCGATCGAGTAGGCGATGACGGTGGCCCGCGAGACCGGCTCGGCGGGGTGGATGCCCTCCCCCGCCGGACGCTGCTTCTCGCTATCGACCGTCATGGGCGCGCCCCCTCCCGTCACGATGACCTCGGCCCTTCAAGCGTGACACCGCCGCGCGAATGGGGGCAGCGGCGACCCTCCGGCGATGCCCGGGTCGACACTCCTGGATCTCCCGAGCGTCGACACGCCACGTCGGGCAGGACGACACTCCGCATCGGGCAGGACTAGGTGCCCGGGCGGCGGCCGAACACGTGCACGTGGGTGCCGATCGAGCCGAGCTCCCACATCCGCCGGGCGTCCTGCGGCAGTAGGTTGACGCAGCCGTGCGATCCCAGGGACTTGTCGTGGAGGTAGGTCGTGGTCTCGTGGAAGCCCATGCCCTGGGTGAAGTGCTGCCAGTACGGCAGCCACACCTTGTAGGGGCGCGACCACTCTTTGAGGTTGCGGGCGTTGATCTGGAAGTGCCCGGTGGCCGTCGCGTAGCCAGGCATGCCGGTGCGGACCACCGTGGGCTTCATGATCACTCGCCCGTTCCGCATCACCCAGGCGGTCTGCCGCGTCAAGTCGACACAGAACGTCGTGCCCTTGCGGGCCTCGCACCGGCTGGTGTCCGTCTCGGCGAGGCGACGGGCGACGTCCGCGGTCACCGGGCCGGCCCGCCCTTCCGCGGGGACGATGCCGTACCGGCGCTGGAACTTCTTGATCGCGGCGCAGTCCTCGGGTGACTGGCGACCATCGACGATCACCCGCCCGAAGCCACCGAGGCGCGCGAGGTCCCGCTCGACCTGACGCTGGTATTCCCCCTGCGGGCACCCCGGGTCCGCGCTCGGGGACGTCCGTTTCGCGGTCGTCGGTGACGCGGACGGCCGATGGCTCGCTGACGTGGTCGGCGTCGCGGTCGCCCGCGGCGCCGCGGCGGATGGTGTCGCCGCGGAGGGCGTCGCCGCGGAGATTGTCGCGGCGGCAGAGCGCGCGGCGACCGGCTCCTCCCGCGCCCCCGCTCCCTCGCCCGCGGCCCACACCCCGCGGGCGCGCTCACCCGCGCTCAGTCCGGTGGCGGAGGTGTCGCAGCCGCCGACTCCCACCACCGTGATCGCCGCCACCCCGAGACACCACCACCGGGCCCACCGGGGATGTCCGTGCCACCGCGCTCGACCGAGTCGTCCTGACCCCATACCACTCTCCCCATCCCATCGTCGCCCGCCGATAAGGAGGAGAGTGGCGACACAGTGACAGAGATGAGAAACCGTTTCCAGTCCGTTATCTGCTGGTGCGACAACCCGGCCTGGCCCGGCACGCAGGGACCGGGCACGCGGGGAACACGTGCGAGACTGGAGGGTCTGCCAGGGAAGGGGGCCGGACCGTGAGCGGTGGACCGCTGATTGTGCAGTCCGACAAGACGCTGCTGCTGGAGGTCAACCACCCCGACGCCGACGCCTGTCGGATGGCGATCGCCCCCTTCGCCGAGCTCGAGCGCTCCCCGGAGCACGTGCACACCTACCGGCTGACCCCGCTGGGCCTGTGGAACGCCCGCGCCGCGGGGCACGACGCGGAATCCGTGGTCGACGCGCTCCTGCGGTTCTCGCGCTACCCGGTGCCCCACGCGCTGCTCGTCGACGTCGCCGAGACCATGTCCCGCTACGGGCGGCTCCAGCTCATCAGTCACCCGACGTACGGGTTGGTGCTGCGGGCGCTCGACCGGGCCGTCCTCACCGAGGTGGTCAAGAGCAAGAAGCTGGCGGGGATGCTCGGCGCCCGGATCGACGAGGACACTGTCGTCGTCCACCCCTCTGAACGCGGTCGGCTCAAGCAGGCCCTGCTCAAACTGGGCTGGCCCGCCGAGGACCTCGCCGGATACGTCGACGGCGAGGCGCACCCGATCGAGCTCGTCGAATCCGGCAAGGATGGCCGCCCCGCCTGGCAGCTCCGCCCGTACCAGCGGGAGGCGGTCGACCAGTTCTGGGAGGGCGGCTCCGGCGTGGTCGTCCTGCCCTGCGGCGCCGGCAAGACGGTGGTGGGGGCCGCGGTGATGGCCCGGGCGAAGACCACCACCCTGATCCTGGTGACCAACACCGTGGCGGGGCGACAGTGGAAGCGCGAGCTGGTCGCCCGCACGTCCCTCACCGAGGACGAGATCGGCGAGTACTCCGGAGACCGCAAGGAGATCCGGCCCGTCACGATCGCGACGTACCAGGTCCTCACCGCTCGGCGCGGCGGCACCTTCCCGCACCTGGATCTCTTCAGCGCCCGGGACTGGGGGTTGATCATCTACGACGAGGTGCACCTCCTCCCCGCGCCGATCTTCCGGTTCACCGCGGACTTGCAGGCCCGCCGCCGCCTCGGGCTGACCGCGACGCTCGTCCGCGAGGACGGCCGGGAAGGCGACGTCTTCTCCCTCATCGGCCCCAAGCGGTACGACGCCCCCTGGAAGGACATCGAAGCGCAAGGCTGGATCGCCCCGGCCACGTGCACCGAGGTCCGGGTGACGCTCACCGACGCCGAACGGATGGCGTACGCGACGGCGGAGCCGGAGGACCGCTACCGGGTGGCGGCGACCGCGCGCACCAAGCTGCCGGTGGTCAAGTCCCTCGTCGAGCGGCACCGCGGCGACCAGGTGCTCGTCATCGGCGGCTACCTGGAGCAGCTCCGGGAACTGGGCGAATACCTCGACGCGCCGGTCGTGCAGGGCACGACGCGCACCAAGGAACGGGAGCGCCTCCTGGACGCGTTCCGCAACGGAGAGATCTCCACCCTGGTGATCTCCAAGGTCGGCAACTTCTCCATCGACCTGCCGGAGGCGAGCGTGGCGATCCAGGTCTCCGGGACGTTCGGGTCACGCCAGGAGGAAGCCCAGCGACTCGGCCGCATCCTGCGCCCCAAGCGCGACGGCCGCCCGGCCCACTTCTACACCGTCGTCGCCCGCGACACGATCGACACCGAGTACGCCGCGCACCGCCAGCGGTTCCTCGCCGAGCAGGGGTACGCCTACACGATCGTGGACGCCGATGACGTCCTCGGGCCGCCCCTGCCAGCCGTGGACTGATACCGCGGCCCGGCCGGGTCACGCGGGGAGCTCCGGGCCACCGTCGGCGAGCGGGGCGAGCAGGTCCCCGTACGCGTCGACGCGCGCCAGCACCTCCGCCGGGCTGAAGTGCCGTGCGGCCGCCCCGTCGCCCATGTCCGCCTCGACCTCATCCCAGGTCAACGGGGTGGCGACCGACGGCGTGGGCTGGGCCCGCAACGAGTACGGCGCCACCGTCGTCTTCGCCGCGTTGTTTTGACTCCAGTCGATGAAGACCTTCCCCGCACGCAGCGCCTTCGCCATCCGCGAGACGATCAGCTCCGGGTAGGCGCGCTCCAGCTCGCGCGCCACCCGACGGGCGTACTGGGAGACGTGCTCGGCGGACTGGGTGCCCGCGAGGGGGCAGTAGAGCTGCAAGCCCTTTTTGCCCGAACTCTTTGGGTAGCTGCGCAGCCCGTCCTCGGCGAGCCGGTCACGCATCACCACCGCGACCGCGCAGCACTCCGCCCACCCCGCCGGCGGCCCGGGATCGAGGTCCACCACCATGAGGTCCGGCTTCGCACCGATCCGCCACTGCGGGGTGTGCAGCTCGATCGCGGCGAGGTTGGCCAACCACACCAGGGTCGGCAGGTCGTCCGCGACGACGTAGTCGATCGTCTCGCGATCCTTGGTCGACCCGGGCGCGGGGAGCGTCTCGACCCGTACCCACCTGGGGGTGCTGGCCGGGGCGTTCTTCTCGAAGAACGACGCGCCCTCCACCCCGTTGGGGAAGCGGATCCGCGTCAACGCCCGATCGCGCAGGTGCGGCAACGCCACCGGGGCGATCCGGCTGTAGTAGTCGATGACCTCGCCCTTGGTGAACCCGACCGCGGGATAGAGGACCTTGTCGAGGTTGGAGAGCTCGAGCTCGCGGCCGTCGACGCGTACCCGGATCCGGTCAGCCGGCATGGTCGCCTCCACCTCCGCCACGGTCCGGCCCGCGCGACCACCCCCACTCTAGGTCGACGCGCCGAGGCCCAGCCCGCGCTTCTCCCAGAACCGCCGGTAGGACCGTGCCGTCCCGGGTATCCAGCGGAAATGCGGGCAATCTGGAAAGGCGCGGTCTCCTTCGGCCTGGTGACCATCGCCGTTCGGCTGTACTCGGCCACCGAGGAAAAGGACATCCGCTTCCACCAGGTCCATCGGGCCGACGGGGGACGAATCCGCTACAAGCGGGTCTGTGAAGTCTGCGGCGCGGAGGTCTCCTACGGCGACATCGCCAAGGGGTACGACCTCGGCGGCGGGGAGATGGTCATCCTCACCGACGAGGACTTCGCTGAGCTTCCGCTGACCACCTCCCGCGCCATCGACGTGTTGGAGTTCGTCCCCGCCAACCAGGTCGACCCGATCCTCTACAACAAGGCCTACTTCCTGGAGCCGGAGGCCTTCGCCACCAAGCCCTACGTCCTGCTGCGGGACGCGCTGCGCGAGGCGGACCGGGTCGCGATCGTCAAGGTCGCGCTCCGGCAGCGCGAGCAGCTCGCCACGCTGCGCGTCCACGAGGGGGTCCTCCTGCTCAACACGATGCTGTGGCCCGATGAGGTCCGCACCGCCGACTTCGGCTTCCTCCACGAGAAGGTGGAGGTCCGCGCGCCGGAGCTAGCCATGGCCACGTCGCTGATCGAAACGATGGCCGGCGACTTCCACCCCGAGGCGTACACCGACGACTACCGCGCCGCGCTCCAGCAGGTCATCGACGCCAAGGTGGAAGGGCGGGAAGTCGTCCAGCCCGAGGCGGTCGAGGAGGCCCCGCCCGCCCCGGTGGACTTGATGGCGGTGCTGCGCGCCTCGGTTGAGCGGGCACGCGCGGCCCGCGGCGAGGCGCCGACTCCCACGCCGCCCACTCCCATTACCGCGGCGAAGTCCGCGAAGAAGGCCGCGCCGAAGGCAGCCCCCCGGAAGGCCGCGGCGACGGCCGGCGCGAAGACGAGACCGAGCCGGGCCGCCGAGAAGAAGACCGCCGCGAAGAAGGCCGCGCCGCGCAAGGCGCGCGAAAGCGCCTGATCCTCCGCCCCGCCGCGACCCGGTCCTCCTCCGCCCGGCGCACGTTTGACCACGCCTGACCGGGGCACCCGGGGCGGCATGGACGGATCGCGTATCGCCGCCCTCCTCGACAAGTGGGCGGGGCACCCTGTGCTCGTCGTAGGCGACGTCATCCTCGACGAATGGCGGTTCGCCCGCCCGGAACGGCTCTGCCGCGAAGCGCCCGCCCCCGTCCTCACCCTTCGGGAACACCACGAGGCACCCGGTGGGGCGGCGAACACCGCGGCGAACCTCGCCGCTCTCGGCGCGCGCACCGTGCTCGTCGCCCCCGTCGGGGACGACCCAGCCGGGCAGCGCGTGGCCGAGTGTCTGACCCAGCTCGGCGTGACGAGCCGGCTCGTCCCGATACCGGCACGGGCGACCCCGATCAAACGGCGACTGCTCGCCGACGACCAGATCGTGGCGCGCGAGGATGAGGGTATTGACGGCGGCCCTCTGCTGCCCGAGGCGGTGGGCCGCGTCCTCGCCGCGCTGCGCGCCGCGCTGGACGAGGCGCCCGCCCGGCCTGCGCTCGCGATCTGCGACTACGGGTTGGGGGCACTGCCCGAGCCGATCCGCCAGTGGGTGGTGGCGCACCGGGACCGGTTCGGCACGGTCACCCTCGACGCCCACGATCTGCGTCCGTGGCGTGGGCTGCGCCCCACCGCCGTCGCCCCGAGCCTCACGGAAGCCGCGCTGCTGCTCGGCCGCCCGATCCCGGACCAGGACCGGGTGGCGACCGCCGAGTCGTGGCTGCCGGAGGTGCGTGACCGCGTCGGCGCGGACGTCGTCGCGGTGACCGTCGACGTGGAGGGCGCGATCGTCGGCGACGGCCGACGCACCCACCGGACGTGGGCGACCCGCGCGCCGGCCAGCCACACCGTCGGTGCCGGCGACGCGTACGTCGCCGCCCTCACCCTCGCGCTGGCCGCGTCCGCGCCGCTGCCCGTCGCCGCGGAGCTCGCCCAGCTCGCCGCGACCGCCGCGGTGACCGCCGGTGTCCGGACCTGCGTCTCCGGACGGGAGGCGCTGCTCGCCGCCGACGCACCGACGATCATCGACGCGCCCCGGCTCCTCGAACGGGTCCGCCGGCACCGGGCCCGCGGAGATCGAATCGTCTTCACCAACGGCTGCTTCGACGTCCTGCACCGGGGCCACGTCCGCTACCTGGAACAGGCCGCGAGCCTCGGCGACGTTCTGATCGTGGCGGTCAACTCCGACGACAGCGTCCGACGCCTCAAGGGGCCGGACCGCCCGGTCAACCCGGTGGAGGACCGCGCGGCGGTGCTCGCCGCCCTCGCCTGCGTCGACTACGTCGTCGTCTTCGACGAGGACTCCCCCGCGGACCTCATCACCGCGATCCGCCCCGAGGTGTACGTCAAGGGCGGCGACTATCCCCCGGAGCTCGTGCCGGAAGCGCCGCTGGTGCGGCGGCTCGGCGGGGAGGTGCACATCGTCGGCTACGTCCCCGATCGGTCCACCTCCGCCATCATCGAGCGGATCCAGGCCGCCGCCGTCGAGCGCGCCGCCGCGCGGAGGCAGGCGTGAACCGGCCGCTGGACACCGGTGACCCCGCGGCCTTTCGCGCTCCGCGCCTGCTCGACGTCTTGATCCCCACGCGCAACCGCCCCGCCGAGCTCGCCACCACCCTGGCGGGGCTGGCCGCGCAGCGCGAACCGGAGGGCTTCGGCGTCGCGATCAGCGACCAGTCTGACGGGGAGCCCTCCTGGGCGCATCCGGCCGCCGCCACGATGACCCGGGTGCTGCGGCACACCGGCCACCCCGTGCTGCTCACCCGGCACCTGCCGGCGCGGGGTCTCGCCGAGCACCGGGCCTTCTTGCTCGACCGGTCCGTGGCGCGCTACGTGCTCTTCCTCGACGACGACGTCTGGCTGGAACCGGGGGCGCTGGGCCGGATGACCACCGCGATCCGGACGCTGCGCTGCGGCTTCGTCGGCAACGGATTACACGGTCTGTCCTATAAGGACGACGTACGGCCGGAGACCCACGGCGAGTACGAGGAGTGGACCGGGCCACCCGTACCGGAGGACGTGCGTCCACATAGTCCTGAGTGGACTCGCGCGCGCTTGCACTCGGCGGCGAACCTGCTGCACGTCACCGCGAAACTCCACCTCAGGCCGGGAGAGTGGCGGGCGTACAAGGTGGCCTGGATCGGCGGGTGCGTGCTCTTCGACCGGGCGAAGCTGCTCGCCGCGGGAGGTTTCGACTTCTGGCGGCGGATGCCCCCGAACCACCAGGGCGAGGACGTGGCGGCGCAGCTCGCGGTGTTGCGCCGCTTCGGCGGCGCGGGAATCGTGCCGAGCGGCGCCTACCACCTGGAGGCGCCGACCACCGTCACCCAGCGCGACGTCGAATGTTGGGAACTCCTCGACTTCAACGGGACCGCCCCACCGCCACCGCAGGCGCCCCAAGGTGACGTGGCCCTGCCCCACCGGCGCGGGTGAGGTCGTCCACCGCCGCCAACACCTCCGACACCGGCACGTCGCTGACGAACGAGACGCGGTGGGCACAGCCCTCCCCGGGGCGGTCTGGGTAGAGGTCCCGCGTGCAGTCCTCGCCGCACTCCGGACAGTGAATCGTCCACGAGGCCAGCGCCCGGTGCCGCCCGCGCAGCGGCGTCGCCACTGTGATCATGTTGCCGGCCCAGAAGATCCCCACTGTCGGCGTGCCCACCGCCCCCGCCAGGTGCAGCGGCCCGGTGTCGTTGGCGACCACCACCGCGCACTCGGCGTACACCGCGGCGAGCCCGCCGAGGGAGAGCGCGCCAACCAACGACCGGATCGGGGCACGCGCCGCCGCCACCACCCGCTCCACGAGGGGCCGCTCCCCCTCGGTGCCAGTGACGACCACCTCGAACCCCTGAGCGGCCAACCCATCCGCCACCGCGGCGAACCGCTCCGGCGGCCAGCGGCGGCGGGGATCGGTCACCCCCGGGTGGAGCGCGGCGCGCGGCTGGCGCGGCGCGTCGATCACCCGGCGCGCCTCGGCGACGTCCGTCGCGGTGACCTCGACACGCGGGGTCAGCGTCACCGGCGATGCGCCCACCAAGGCGACCGTCTCCAAGAGACGGATCACCTCGGGCTGGTAGAAGTCGTAGCGCAGCCAGCGATCCAACGGCGGCGCGTCACTGGCACGCAACCCGGCGGTGAGACGCGCGCCGAGCGCGGAGACCAGCGGGTTGCTGTGGCGCCCGCCGCCGTGCAGTTGCAGCGCCACATCGAAGCGCTCCGCGCGCGCACGCGCGAAGAACTCCTCCGGCGCAGGAGGTGTCTCCTGAGGGGCGATGTCCCGGATTCCCGGCGCGGGCGGCACCACCATCACCCGCGCCACCGGGGACGGGCGGCCCGCCAGCCACCGGGCGTGCCACGGCGCGCCGAGCAGTACCACCTCCGCCGTCGGGTACGCCGCCCGCAGCGCCTCCAAGGCCGGCAGCGCGAAGAGGAAGTCACCGAGCGCGTTCGCCCGCAGGACCGCGATGCGCTCGACGTCGGGGACGAGCCCCAGCTCCGGGTCGGCCATGGGGCGGGGGCTCAGAGGTCGTCGCGCGGCACCCGCGCCTGGCTGGCGCGTGGATGGTGCATCTCCCGGTCGATCGCCGGATCGATCCCGCTGGACGTCATCCGGCTGCCCGGCGGGGTGCTCGCCGTGGTGCGTCGGCGCTGCGCCGCGGCGACGCGCCGCGTGCTGTCGTACGCCGGCCGACCCACGGTGATCGACCGCCGCCCGGGCGTGCCCTTCGGCAGCGTGACGGTCAACAAGCCGTGGTCCATCACCGCGTCGGCGTTCGCGGCATCCACCTCGGACGGTAGTCGGATCTGGTATTCGAAGCTCCGCTCCGACGACCCGGTGCCGGGCAATCCGTGGTCCGCGTTGACCTCCGCCTCCGACCGGGCGCGGATCAACAGCTCACCGTCACCGATCTCCACCGCGACTTCCTCCGGGGCCACCCCGGGCAGCCGGGCGATCACCCGCCACCCCCCGTCGGCGGGTTCCAACTCGACGTCCCGGTGCCAGCCCCACCCGCCCAGCAGGCGGCTCAAGGGATTGCCGAGGGAACGCAGATTGCCGAGGACATCCGTGGGACGAACCGACCACTCCGGTGCGGTCACCGGGCACCTCCCAACGGGACTCACGCACGAAACGTCTGTCGGCTACCCGGCGGTTCGTCCGCCAAACCTCGCTCCGGTGCGCCCGCTCGCGCTCACCGCCGGCGCCGCACCGCCATCGCCGCCGCACTGGCCACCGCGGCCGCGGCGCTGAACACCCGGTGTCGCTGCGAGGCCCACAGCTGGAAGCTGCGGCGGTGCGACCGGTCGTCGAACGCGCCGTGCGCCCCGTAATCCGGCTCGCCCCGGCCGTCGAACGGATCCCACAGGTTCCCGCTCTCCGACTCGGGGCTGCGCGGCTTGGCGGTCTGTTGCGCGCGGTACCCGGTGCGGGCCAGGTAGCGGTCGAGGAGCCCGGGCACCAGCGCGTTCGCGGCGATCGTCAACGCCGACGATCCGCCGACCCAGTACTCGCGGCGCTGGGGGTGGTCGGCCGCGTACACGATGGCGTCGGCCGCCACCTCCGGCTGGTAGATCGGCGGAACGGGCTGGGCGTGCCGCGACAGCCGCGAGCGCACCCAGCCGAACTGCGGCGTGTTCACCGCGGGCAGCTGCACCATGGTCACCCGGACCCGACTCTTGTCGTGCAGCAGCTCGCAGCGCAGTGACTCGGTGAATCCCTGGATCGCGTGCTTGGCGCCGCAGTACGCGCTCTGCAACGGGATCCCCCGGTACGCCAGCGCCGAGCCCACCTGCACGATCGCCCCGCGGTCGCGCGGCAGCATCCGGGTAAGCGCCGCCTTCGTGCCGTAGACGTACCCCAGGTACGTCACCTCGGTGATGCGCGCGAACTCCACCGGGTCGATCTCGATGAACGGCGCGAAAACCCCGGTGAAGGCGTTGTTCACCCACACGTCGATCGGGCCGAGCTCCTGTTCGACGCGGGCGGCGGCCCGCTCGACCGCCGCGGCGTCGGCGACGTCGACGCTGATCGGCAAGGGTGTGCCGCCGAGCCGCGCGACGTCCTCCGCCGCGCCCTCCAGGCCGGACTCTCCCCGGGCGAGCAGGGCGACCCGATCGCCCCGGGCGGCGAACCGGCGCGCCGCCGCCCGACCGATTCCCGCGCTGGCCCCGGTGATCACGACGACCTTGCCGTTGCCCGCCATCGACCGCTCCCGTCTGCGTTCCGGTGTGCCATCAGCGAACGCTTCGCCTTCTTCGCGCTCTACCCACCGGCGCCGACGGGGAAACCGCGGCCGCTCGTCCACGGCGTCGCACGCGCGCGGGTTTCGCCCTCACGGGGATCGCGGGCTTCGCTTCACCGGGTTGTGACGGACACGTGTCACAGCCCTCGTGAGGGCGCCCCGCTGGCCGCGGTGTAGCCCTACTCCCCTCCGACCATCGTCGTCGGAACTGACGCGCGCTGACCGAGGTATTGCGTGCCGTCTTGTCGTCAGTCGAACAATGAATCGTGCCGTCTTGTCGTCAGTCGAACAATGAATACTGGGCAGCGTTCGTAACCCGATATCGGGTATTCTTCGCCCTCGGAGCTGGATGCGAAGCTTCAACCATTCCTTCCTTCTTTAGGATACGCAGCCAGTATTCAACAGTCTTAGCATTCACGTTCAACAAGGCAGCAATCTCTGCCTTTGATAGTTCGCCGCGAACAAGCAACAGATCTACTATTTGCCGGCGCCTGTTCGGACGAACACCTCTTGACACACTCGCATTGCCCACCGATTTCGCATAATCACTCAAAATATAGCGCGCTCCCCTTCGCGTGCCAATTTGTTCAACAAGCTCGCGCGCAACCAAGTCTTGTAGCTCACTCGTCGCTACTCTGCTATCAGAAATTCCAGTTACCATACGATATCTTGCATTGTCGAGCATTTCATTACGACGAAGAAATGCCAAGGCTGTACGCTGGGTATCCTTCAATTCACCACCAAGGAGGCCTAGCCAGCGAACAGTGTCCTCGTCAAAGAGCGTATGGTTAGGCATCACGACCTCGAACGACGTCACCCGATCACGGAATTCCGGCGGACTCATCCCTGCCCTAATAAGTTCGTTCCGCATGGTTAGGATGCCCGATCCACGGTTCTCACACACAGTTCTCCGTTCACCGGGAATTGCAACATCTTCGAGAAGCATCATGAGCCGACTGTTGCGTGCTGAAGAAATTCCTTCCTCACCTAGGCGAGTGATATCAACCACACCGTACAAACCTCCGGGGTTAACGATTCGCAGGCGATCTGGATACATTTCGATTTGCACGTGGAAACCGCGTGAGCCCGGACTCAGATCCCGGTGAACTAAAGCATTGACAATAGCTTCCCGAAGCGCTTCCACGGGGTATTCCCAGACGTCCTGTCGCCCCACCCCCTTGATTAGGGCGCGCCTGCTCATATTCCTTTGGATGGCAGAAAGGGCCTCCCGCACCATCACAGGAATTGACCCATCTATCCGAGCATTGTCAAGAAATCTTATCGAGGTTTCCGGATCGCCACCTGTCTTAGTCGGATAGCGCACAAACGTGAGGCAAAGCTGAGGGAAGAACTGTTGGGGGTATTGCCCAAGCGCCAGGATTCCTGCCAGCGTCGGCCGCAAGACACCTTCGGAATCCGGTCGTAGGACGCCAAGCATTTGGAGAACGGCGTGATCTTCCTTGGCCGCGAATATCCACGGACGATTAGCGCGGACACGCGAAAGCAAGAGTTGAACACCCTCGGGGTCTAGATCATCTACACTTGCTTCTTCTACTATCTCGTGATCGAACCTAGGCTGTCCGCGATCGGCGATCAGCTGCTGCACCTCTTCAGTGGTGAGCCTTCGATCACTTCCACCAACCCTTACATAGCTTCCTCGATTGATACCTTTAGCCGTCACATAGCAAGGCTTTTCTGCCCGCTGCAGTTCTTCAACCTCGGCCCATACGACAAACTTTCCTTCAATTTCTGTGATCCCGATGTCCGGTTGGAGGGGAGGAGTCAGACGATCGCGCGCGGCTCCCGCCAATTCCTCCTGAATCTTCGAAGGGTTAGCCACGCCTGTCACGGCAAAGTGGGATGCCTCGTCAACCCCCAAGAGCAGGACGCCCCCACCAGGGGTGTTCGCGAAGGCGCAGAGGCTTTCGACGACATCTTTAGGCAGCTCGGTCTCCGCCCTCTTCGCCTCGATCTTGGCTTCCTCGCCGCCATACCGCCTGAGGAGCGCGATCCACTGCTCGAGCTGTGCCGCGTCCACGCTACCTCCTAACATGGGATTCTCTTAGGAAGAAGACTACCTAATTTAGGAAGAAGTACGCCGTAGTTAGGAAGTAAGTTGCTAGAGCCAGGAAGAAGGCAGCCTAGACTAGACTGAATAGTCCCCATATCAGGACAAAAGTGACGGTTGTCGGCTGCCGAGGCGCTGTCTCACGGCGGTCAGTCGCCAGCCGTCGGAGCAAGGTGGCTACGGCGCTAGCGCGGTTTCGCCCAAGCGGTCAACCTCAAGGGGTACACCATCCGCGACAAGGCGGGCCACGTCTACAAGTTCGGCACCGTCACCATCCCGGGCAAAGGCGGCCGGATTTGGCTGCACACCGGTAAGGGCAAGAACAACGCCCGGAACGTCTACTGGGGTCGCAAGGGCTACGTCTGGAACAACAATGGAGACGTGGCGTACCTGCGCAAGCCCAACGGCACTCTCGTCCACAAGTGCCAGTGGGGGTACAAGAAGAACCGCAACTGGGTTCGCTGCTCCTAGGGAAACCTCCGCCGAGCGCTGGCCGGCAGACTGCCGAGTCTGCCGGCCAGCTCGTGCTCCCGCTGTCTCGCTAACGGCCCATCGTCCGCGAATCCACTTGCCGCACCGCGTGGCAGTCCTCGAAGAGGCCGGCCGGAGCCAGACGGAGCTCCTCGAGCACCGCGCGTGCCCGCGCCCGTCCGAGGTTCCAGGCGTACCAGGGATCCGGCTCGGTGAGATCCGCGGCGATCTGACCGAGCGCACAGCGACGGTGCGAATCGGGCAGCTCCGCGAGCGCGGGCACGGCGTCGGCCGACAGCGACCGCAGATACCCGATGTCGATCTTGCCGGTCTCCTGGAACCGGTCGATGTTCCGCCGCGCCGCGTACGCGTCGGGGTTGAGCACGGCGAGCCCCGCCAGCATCGCCACCGCGAGCGCCACAACCACCCGTGGCACCCACTCACCGCGCAGCCGAATCCCCGCGGCCATCACCGTGAGGAAGACAGCGCCGAAGAACAGCTCAAGCGCCATGACGAACAGGCGCGCGCCGGTGAAGCCGTAGGCCTGCTGGTAGGTGAGCATCCGCGACAGCGCCGACGCCACGATGACGGTGCTCAGCGCGCACAGCGTGCCGAGCAACGCCCGCAGGAGCACCCGCTCAACCCTCCGCTCCCGTCGCGCCCAGCGGGATACTCCGGCCACGATCCCCAGCGTCAACACGGTGACGAGGAGCAGCTGCCAGAATCCGCTGCGCGCGTACTGCGCGTAGGTGAGGCCGGCGGTCGCGAGGACGTGCTCCCGACCGCCGAAGAGCACAGTGAACTGAACGACGACGAACCCCGCGAACAGCAGCGTCAGCGCGCCGACCGGTGCCGCCCACGCCAGCAGCCCGAGCCGTCGCCGACTCGGTCTGTCGATAACGGACACATCTGGCGGAGCGCTGAGGGTGTAGATGGCGCCGACGGCGAGCAAGCCACCCGCCACGAACAGGACGATCCACCGCACCGTCGTGCCGACGCTGGGGACGAGCGTGCCGAGCACCGTGGCGAAGGCCGCGTCCGCCGACGAGAGCAGCCTGCCGAAGATGACGAGCACCAGCAGAGTGGCGGCCAGGGAACCGAGAATCCGCCACGCCTTGCCTGGTCGTCCGCGGCTCGCGATGTGCCGGCGCAGCCAGGGCAGCCCGCGCACCGCGGCGATCGGCACCGCTACGAGGCTGACCAGCATTGACCGGATAGCCCGGCCGCCGGCGATGGCCAAGGCGGTGCACCCGAGCGCGCCGAGCACGCAGAGCGTCACCAGCCACCAGGCGTTGCGGACCGCCAGCACCGCGAGGAGCACCAGCGCGGCAGCGGCCCACCCAGCCCGAATCCACCGCTCCGCGCGGGGCAGCGTGGCGGCGGCCCGGCGGACCGCGGCGATAACCGCCACCGTCAGCACCGTCCAGCCGAGAACCCACCCGACGCCAGTCCGAATCAGCGGCACGAACGACGCGATGCCCAGCGCCGCCACGAGAACGGCGATCGGAACGGCTGTGGTCGTCGCCGTGCTGGGCCCAGGCCAGACCCGGCGGAGAAAAGCCAGCAGCGGATCGTGAGTGGGCGCGGCGCCAGGACGTGTCGACGCCGGTGCCGCGGGCGCCGGGGCGGGTGCGGCGCTGGGGGCCCCACCACCGGCCCCAGGAGCTGACTCCCGAACGTCCACGAGGGATTGCCCGTCCGCCGGCCCCGTGCTCGTCGGGGCTCCGTCGTCGCCGGGAGCGCGTGCCGACGACGGCTTCTCGGCCGACGGGGCGACCGGACCGAGCTGAGGTGCCGGCTTGGGCGGGGTGGCCGGGGCGGGCGGGGTCTCCTGCGCGGACGGCGCTAGTGGCAGGAAGATGGCGTACCCCTGAGTGCCGTCGGGAATGGTGACCGGCACCGCCCAGGCCGGTTGCCCAGGCGGCCCGGGCCAGGTGATGGTGGGCAGCCCATCGACGGGCGACATGACCAGCAGGCGCGGAGAAGACACAGTGGACTCATTGGGCGCCTGAGGATCGGGCGTCTCCGGCTCAGAGGTGTGGTCGGCCTGCTTCGTGGACACTCATCCTCCTCTGTCGCGCGCCAGCGGCGGCTGAGCCCCGGGAGGGCTGGCCGTCGGCACCCGGCTCGCTCGTGACCTGCGGTCTCAGGCAGCGCGCGAGTGATCATCTGCGGCTAGGTTAATCGGGGCACACAAATCACTGGATGATCCGCGAGAAGCGGCCGAGGAACAAAAAAGCCCAGGTCAGACACCTGGGCTTTTGGTGGAGCCGCCTGTCGGACTCGAACCGACGACCTACGCATTACGAGTGCGTTGCTCTACCGACTGAGCTAAGGCGGCAACGTCGGTCAAGTCTACACCGTCCCCGACCTTGGCCATCCGCGACCTCGGGCGGGGTCGAAAACCCCGCCCACAGTACCTGACCACTCCCCTGCGCGCCAGTACGCCACCGATTCCCGCGGGAACGCACGTATCGACCGTTCGCACTAGGCTGCCGCGTGTGACGGACGACCGATCGGCCGCTGCGTCCCCCGAGTCGGCACAGCCCGCGCCGCACCCGCCCACACCACACCAGCCCGCGCGGCGCCCCCGCCCACGCAGCCTCGACCCCCGCGAGCTGGGCTTCACCCCCCAGCGTCCCGTCCCCTGGCTGGCTCCGCTGCTGCTGCTCAGCACCGGGCTGCGCACCCTGCTCGCGATGCTGTTCGGGGCGTACCTCGACAAGCGCGAGCTGCAGAACTCCCTGCCCCAGGAGGTGCCGCGGCACGAGGCCGTCAACGGGGAGCTCTGGCTGGACTACGTGGCCGACTTGGGCGACGGGTTCGACGCCACCTACTCGGTGGCGTACCTGCTGGCCCAGCGGGAGCTCACCATCGACGGCGAGCGCCTGCGCCGCGGCGACATCCTCGTCATGGGCGGAGACCAGGTCTACCCCACCGCGAGCAAGCAGGCGTACGAAGACCGCTGCAAGGGGCCATACCGGGCGGCGCTCCCGGAGGCGCCGACCGACGGGCCCCGGCCCACGCTCTACGCGGTGCCGGGTAACCACGACTGGTACGACGGCCTCACCGCGTTCCTGCGCGTCTTCGCACGGCGCCGCGACGCGACCATCGGCGGCTGGCGGACCCGGCAGTCCCGCTCCTACTTCGCCGTCGAGCTGCCCGGCCGCTGGTGGCTCTTCGGCTTGGACTCCCAGTTCACCACGTACCTCGACGACCCCCAGCTCAGCTACTTCGAGAACGTGGCGCGGCGCCTCGGCCCGGACGACCGAGTGATCATCGCGGTGCCGGAGCCGTCGTGGGTCAAGGCGGCTCACAACCCCGAGGCGTACGACTCCCTGGACTACTTCATCCGCACCGTGATCGCGCCGACCGGCGCCCAGGTGCGCCTCATCCTCTCCGGTGACCTCCACCACTACGCCCGCTACACCGGGCCTGAGCGGGAGCTCATCACCTGCGGCGGCGGGGGTGCCTACCTCTATCCCACGCACCAGCTGCCCGAGACCATCACGGTGCCGCCCCGCGACTCCCTGGTGCGCGCCGCGAGCCCACACCAGGTCTACCGGCTCGCCAGCCGCTACCCGGACGCGACGACCTCCCGCCGCTACGCCTGGGGCATCTTCCCCCGGCTCCCGTTCCGGAATCCCGGCTTCACTCTGCTGCTCGGCGCGCTGCACACGTTGCTGCTGCTCACCATGGCCGGGGTGGCGACCCAGCAGGTGGGTGGTCCGGAACAGCGCCTGTTCAGCATCCCGCTCGCGGTCACCCTGCTCGGCACCATGCTCGCGGCGATCCTGTTCGCCAAGACACCGAGCGCCAGCGGCGCGCGACGCGCGCGGCACTGGGTGCTTCTGTTAGGCGGGGCACATGGGTTGGGGCACATCGCGCTGGCCGCCGCTGGCACCTGGCTCTGGGTGCGCCTCAACGTCCCCGCGCTGCCGTACCCACTGCCGACGCTGGTCGCGGTGGTGGGCTACGGCCCGGTGATCGGACTCGTCGCCAGTCAGGTGACGGCGCTGTATCTGTTCCTCGCCGGGCGTTTCGACATCAACCTCAACGAGCTCTTCGCCGGCCAAGGCATCGAGGACAGCAAGTCGTTCCTGCGAATGCGGATCGCGGCAGACGGCAGCCTCACCATCTACCCCATCGCGCTGGACCGGATCGGCCGCCGGTGGCGTGCGAACCCGGACGGGCCCCCGGACGCGCCGTGGATCGAGCCGGTGACGCCGTTGCAGCCGCGGCTGGTCGAGCCGCCCGTAACCCTGCGCTGACTATTCGCTCAGTCAGCGGTTTGGCTCGGCGCGGAGCGGTGACGCTCCTCGTACGCCTTGCGCGGCGCGCACACCGAGGCGCGACTGCACGTGCAGCGGGAGCCGTCCGCGTCGAGGCGGACGGTGACCGCGTCCCGGGGAACGCTGTGCCCGACCACGCGCCCCTCCCCCTCGGGGGTGGACACGCGGGCTCCGATCGGCGGGGCTGACGCGTGGAACTCCTGGTAGAGGGGGTGCTCGTACTTGAGGCAGCACATTAGCCGCCCGCAGGCCCCGGAGATCCGCAACGGGTTGAGCGGGAGGTCCTGGTCTTTGGCCATCCGGATCGTCACCGGCTCGAAGTCCGTGAGGAACGTGGCGCAGCACAGGTCACGCCCGCAGGAGCCGATCCCGCCCTGCACCCGGGCGGAGTCCCGGGCGGAGAGCTGACGGAGCTCCACGCGGCAGCGCAGGGTGGCGCCGAGATCCCGGACCAAGGACCGGAAGTCGACCCGGTGGGGGGCGGTGAAGTAGATCGTCGTGTGACCGCCGCTGGTCGATTCGGCGGAATCGAGGACGTGATCGACGCCGACGACCTTCATCGGCAAGCCGTGCTCGCGAATCAGCCGTTTCGCGGCGACCTTCGCCTCGGCTTTGCGTCGGCGCAGGAGCTCGTCGCGCCGCAGGTCACGCTCGGTGGCCATCCCGACGAGCCGGGGAAAGCGCGAGGTGTCGACGTCGACCCACTGCGGAGCCCACACGCACTCGGCCACCTCAGGCCCCGTCTCGGTCGGGACGAGCACCCGGTCGCCAACCTCAGGGCGGAGCTCACCGGGATCAAAGTAGTAAAGCCGCCCATAACGGTTGAAGCTGACCGCGCAGAGCATCCCCATGTGGCCAGCCTATGTCGCCCTCGATCGGCGGCGAAGACAAACCAAAAGGATGATCAATGGCGCTTGCGAAAGTGTCAGAAATCGTCACCGCCCGCAACTGACACATCGACACATCGTTCTCCTCCACCGTAGACGCCGCTCAATGCGGTGCCGGCGGCGCAACCCTGCGCCGCCGCCCCTCGCGAATTGGTGAACCGGAGGATGTCGATGACGGACGTTCAGTCCGCCCGTTCCACCCAGACACGCAAGCGCCGCTTCCTGGCCGGTGTCACCGCGGCCAGCGTCGTCGGGGCGCTCGTCACGCCCGCCCTGGCGATCAGCCCTGCCGCGGCGGCTCCGACCTGCGCCGCCCCCGCGCCGTACGGCGCTCGCGCCAACGCCGACCTCCTGAAGATCGGCCTCCTCGACCTCCACCCGCTGGGGCTGCCGCTCGGCCCGGTCGCCGACCTGCGCGTCGCGTCGACCGCCTCCGGGCTGAACGGCACGGGTGACGTCCACAGCCAGGCGGGCGCTCGCCAAATCGACGCCAAAGTGCTGGGGCTCCCCGTGGTGCCCAAATCGCTGACGGAAGAGCTGTACCAGCAGGCGCCGCCGGCCAACGCCCAGCCGGCTACCAAGAGCACGGCCAAAGGCAGGCTCGGCGTGCTCGCCCTCCAGGCCGGTGACCTCACCGCGCACGCGACCTGGGCCGAGGGCATGGCGTGCGCCAAGAGCACCGGCGAGGCGACGCACGCGGAGTCCAAGCTCCTCAGCGCACAGCTGCTCCCCGGTCTCGACGGCCAGGCGCTCGTGCACCTCTCGAAGGGCCTGACCAGCTCGACCTCGACCGGCCTCGTCACCGAGAACGGCCTGACCAAGGCGACCGCGACGGCGTCCGTCGGTGTCTCCGAGATTCGGCTCTTCGCCGGAACCCCCTCCCAGATCACCATCAAGGTGATTGAGCCGCCGTCCCTGCGCGTCGCCACGGCGGGCACGAAGGAGAGCGCGACGGTCGACTACAAGGCCCCCATCCTCGAAATCTCCGGCGCGAACATCCCGACGCAGCAGTTGAGCAGCCCCGGCCAGAGCATCGAGCTGGGTGTCGCGGTCTCCAAGTCCACCGCCTCCGACGCCCAGGCAGCGAGCCCCGGGCTGCCGCTGCTGACCGGCACCTTGGACCAGCTCCTCACGGGCCTGGGGCTGAAGCAGCTCCTCGGCAATCTCTCCCTCCCCAAGCCCAACGGCACGAGCGGCGGCCCGCTGCTCCTGCCGCAGCTCCCGGCGCTGCCCGGCCTGCCCGCCCTGCCCTCAGTGGGCGCGGAGATCGGTACGGCGGCCAACGACCGCGCCGTGGACTCCTCGCTCGCCGTGATTCAGCTGTCCCTCGGCGACATCACCAAGCAGGTCGATGACCGGGCGGTGCACGCCCAGGCCTCCTCGCTCCGGCTGCGCGTGCTCGCCAGCGGGAACGCCAACGGTTACGGCGGCAGCACCGCGCAGACCTCGAGCGTCGTGGACATCGGTCTCGGCCTGCTCGAAGCCACCGCGGTCGCTCCAGCGGGCGCGAGTGGCGGTCCCAGCGGTGAGAAGCCCGGGACCGGCACGGGAGGCGGCAACCGCAACGAGGCAGTCGGCGGCGGCGCCGGTGGGCTCCCCATCACCGGTATCGACGTTGGCCTGATCGCGGGCGCTGGTGCGCTCCTGACGGCCGGTGGCGGGGCCCTCGTCTTCCTGAGCCGCCGGCGGCGGTTGAGCTAGCCCAGACCTGACCTCACGACAATCGAGGGCCGGAACAGGTGTTCCGGCCCTCGATTCTGCTTGGTGTCGATCCCGAGTCGAATCGCGTTCCGTGCCCAGCGCGCGACTCCCCCATCAGGGATACGCGCCCCCCATCAGGGATATCGGTCAAAACTCCAGCCACGTCGTGCTGGCGGAGGTAGGCGCGCCGTCGGTGGAGATGTGTGGCGTGGACAGGGCGGTGAGCCGCCCCATCGCCGCGCGCAACATCTCCTCCCCACGATCCAGGCACTCGGCGATCACACCGAGCACGCGCGCGCCGATCTCCGCCGCGGCTCGCGCCGGCGAATCGTCCCCCACGGTGGCTACCGCCGAGCCGCCCCATGACGCCTGCGCCGCACTCGGCGTGGTCAGACCAGGCCACCACCCCCACGACGGCGACAAGGGATCCGCAAAGGGATCTGCCACGCGGACCGTCACCGCCTCCGCGGAGGTGAGCACCTCGACGAGCGTGGCGGCGAGCTCGATTCGGCTGGACTCGGCCCAACGCGCCACGTCGTCGAGATAGGACGCCGTGGCATCGAGGCGGGCTGCCAGACCCCACTCGTCGTCCGAGCCGAGGGCCGCCGTGAGGGAGACGCGGTGCTGCCGATACGCCTCGGCCGCGGGGCCCTGCCACGGCAGAGGCGCCGCGAGCGCCGCCCGCGCCTCGTCGTAGCCGTTCTCCAGCCGGCGCAGGGCCCGCCCAGACTCGGCGAGTTCCCACGGCCGCAGGGCGAAGATCCCCGCGGCTGCCTCGCCCGGCAGCGCGCGGACACGGCGCAGCAACGGCCAGATGGGGTGATGTTCGGGCGCACCCGCTTCAACCAGCGTGTCGTCCACCCGACGGAGCAAGTCGGTGGCGGCGTCGGCAAGGTGGTCCAAATGGTCCATCAGGACTCCCCGGGCATGCGGCGCCGCGCCGCGGCATCAGTTTCGGCGTACGCGTCACCGGCCGCACGGAGCGCATCCGCGGTTTCGGCGAGCCATCCGGCCGCCACCCGTGCCTCACGGCTCCGGGCGGTCGCCGCCGCCACCACCTCCGCGTACAGGGCGCGGCCCAACTCACCGATCCGCCCGGGAGCGTCCGCGCCGAAAGCCGACGCGGCAGGGGTCAGGTTCACCGCGGCGGGGGCGGTAGCCGACAGCAAGGCGGCAGCCTCATCGAGGCGCCTCGCGAAGCGGCGTAGACCCTCCACTTAGGCCTCCGCGAGTGGGCGGTATTCCGCGAACGTCTGGCTGTACAGCTTGTCTCTGGCCCAGCGTGCCGCGTCCGCGGCGGCGGTCACCGCGGCGTGGACTGACCGGGAGAGCTCCACATTGATCAGACCGTTTGCCCCGTTGAAGACACGGACATCGGTGATCTCTCCTGCGGCCGTCACCACGATCTCGACCAGGCCGTCGGGAGATCGGACGGCGACGCGGACGGCGTGCGCCGCTTTGTCGAATTCGGCCTGCAAGGACTCGATACGGCGATAGCGCTCGATCGCTTCCTCAATCCAGGCTTCGTCGATCTCCCGCCCCATCCGCCAGCTCCCTCACCCCGCTGTGCGGCACCTGTGACTCTACGGAATCGAACCGTACCGTTGCGTAAGGATGCAAGCGGCACGACGGGCCGATGCCTGAGGTCGGCACAATCCGGCGGCGCGGTCAGGGGCGGGGAGCGCGACCGGCGCGGTACGCGACCCAGTCACCAGATTCGATCCACGTCAGTCCGGCCAGGGAATCGCGTCGACTGGGATTGATCACATAGATCCACGCGCGCACCGAGGTGCCGTCGCCACGGCGCACGTCGGTGGCGATGCGCTCGTAGTGGTTTCCCGGTGACCCGGGCTGGTAGCCCTCCAACTCGTCAAGCCGCGCCAAGACCTCACGGTAGGTGGCGGCGGGGAGGTGCATCAGCTCGCCGACGACCCGGCTGTCGGGGAACGGGTTAGTGGGGTCGTAGTCCACGTACGGGAAGGGGCCCGCGTCGTACATCCGCGCACCGGCGAGTGTGGCGGGCTCCTCCTTGGACGTCTGGCCCTTGAGATAGCGGACGTAGTTCGGCTCCCCGTTGCGCAGCGTCCCGTACGCGAAGACGGGGAGCTGCTCCTCGATGGGATCGGGCACGGCCCGGTTATTGCTCACGCGCTGATTGTGCGCCCTCTCAGCCACGCCACAGCGCGAGCATCATGGACTCCACCGCGATGCGGGGCTTGACGTTGGCCTCAATCGCCTGGCGGCAGGCCAGCACCGCCTCCAGCCGCCGCAACGTCGCCTCCGGGCTCCACGTCCGCGCGGCGGCCTCCGCCAGCTCCGCGGTGTCACTGTGGATAGGGGCGACCGGGGCGCCAAGGGAGCGGACGAGCACATCGCGGTAGAAGCCGGCGAGATCGACGAGGGCGCGGTCCAGGGCGTCGCGCTGCACCCGCGTGGCCCGCGACTTTTGCCGGCGCTCCAGCTCCTTGAGCTGGCCCGCGATGCCGCGCGCGGCAGCCGCCGCGCCACGCCCGGTGCCGCCCGCGCCGAGCGCGGTTTGCAGCTCCTCTCGCTCCCGCGCATCCAGATCGGCGACCGCCGCCTCCGCCTCGGCCTCAGCGGCCTCGATCAGGGACAACGCCGCGTCGAAGGCGGCGCCCATCCCGGTGAGTCGACGGGGTACGGCGAGCACCGCCTCCCGCCGCTGGCGGGCTTCCGGATCGAGGGCGAGCTGCCGCGCCCGCTCGACGTCTCCCTGCGCCGCGGCGGCCGCCCACCGGGCCACGTCCTCGGGGATGCCATCTCGGCTCACGAGCGCGGCGGCGACCGCGTCCACCGTGGGCTGTCGCAGCGCCACCACGCGGCACCGGGACCGCAGCGTGACGGAGATGTCGTGGGGATGGGTCGAGGGGGTGCACAGGAGGAAGACCGTGCGCGGCGGCGGCTCCTCCACGGCCTTCAGCAGGGCGTTGCCGGCCGCCTCGGTGAGCCGATCCGCGTCCTCGATGACCACGACCTGCCACCGGCCCCCAGACGGGGCACTGGCCGCGCGCAGCACGAGCGACCGAATCTCATCGACACCGATGGAGAGCCCGTCGGGGACGACGATCGTGACGTCCGCGTGGGTCCCGGCGAGGGTGGTGTGGCATTCGGCGCACTGCCCGCAGCCGGTGCCACTGCGGCACTGCAAGGCGGCGGCGAACGCACGCGCCGCCGCGGAGCGACCGGCGCCGGGCGGGCCCGTGAAGATCCAGGCATGGGTCATCGCGCCCGCCGTCGCCGCGTCCACGCCCTCCCCGCCCGCGAGGCGCGCGTGCGCGGCGGCCGCGGCGCGACGCAGCGTCTCGACCGCCTCCTCCTGGCCGATCAGGTCAGCGAAGACGTCGGCCGTCACCGCTGCTCCGCCCCTCCGTCAGCGCTGGTCGAGACCATGGCGGACAACTCCTCGCTCACCTGATCACCGGCGACGTGGGACTCGGCGAGCAGGAGGGCGACCCGCTCCACGATCGCTTTGTGGATTGTCTCCACGGGCTGGTTCGCGTCGAGGACGAGGTACCGGTTGGGGTCGGCCGCGGCGAGGTCGAGGAAGGCGTACCGGACGCGCTCGTGGAAGGCGAGCGACTCGCTCTCCAACCGGTCCGCGTCGCCGCGGGCCGAGACCCGGGTGAGCCCCACCGTCGGATCCACATCGAGCAGGATCACCAGGTCGGGCTTGAGCCCGCCGGTAGCCCACGACGACAGCCACGACAGCTCGTCGATGGGCAGCGTACGACCGGCCCCTTGGTAGGCGAGGCTGGAGTCGACGTACCGGTCGCTGATGACGATGGCGCCCCGGGCGAGCGCCGGGCGGATGACGGTGGCCACGTGGTGGGCGCGATCCGCGGCGTACAGCAGCGCCTCGGCGCGCGGTGACGGCCCCTGCCCCTCCGGGGTGCGGTTGAGGAGCAGCGCGCGGATACGCTCACCGATCTCGGTCGCCCCTGGTTCGCGGGTCTCCACCACCTCAAGCCCTTTGGCCCGCAGGGTCTCGGCGAGCTTCCGCACCTGAGTGGTCTTGCCCGCGCCTTCGCCGCCTTCGAAGACCAGGAACACGCCCTGGCGGGTGAACGGCTCGGCCGGCACGAGGGGACGACCGCGAATCGATCCCCACAGGTCGGCGAGGACCGGTACGCCCTTCTTGTCGTCCATCTGCCGGAAGGAGCTGATGCCGGCGAAGACCCCGACGAGCCCGGCGGTGAACAGCAGCACCCGGGTCGACGACACGGAGATCCCGAGGTTGGCCACGCGCAGCTCGCGGGAGCCACCGACGCCCACCAGGACGCTGCTCAGCGAGACCGCCAGCATCAGCACGACCCGGGTGCCGGTCTGGACGACCGCGAACACGCGGCCCCGGACGTCGTCGGCGATCTCCCCGCCGAGCAGCGTCGTGCCAGCGAGGAACGCCATGCCGGCACCGGCGCCGACCAGGATCGCGCCGACGATCGCCATGGAGAGGTGGATCGCGGCGGATAACCCGACGACCGCGCCGCTGGCGAGCACGATGCTCATCCCAAACCAGCGGCGCCGCGAGAGGTCCCGCACGATCATCGGCCCGAGGCCAATCCCCAGCCCGAGGCCGATGAAGATCGCGCCGAAGAGCAGGTAGAACGCCGCGTCGCCGGCGCTGAGCGAGGCGGTGAAGAAGCGGGCGGTGCCGATGACGATCCCGCCGCTGGCGAAGGCGCCGAAGATCCCGAAGACGAGTCCGCGGACCAGGGGCGTCCGGCTGATGAACCGCCAACCCTCGACGAACTGGCGGACCACGCCCTGTGTGGCGCGGCTGCCCTCACTAGACCGGCCGCTGATCTCCTTGATGCCGAACAACACCACGAGCGCGGTGGCGAGCCGAGAGAACGCGTTGAAGTACAGCGCCAACTCCGCCGGCTCCGCCCACGCGGGGGGCGTCGCGCCGGTGACGCCGCGGATGATGGCGTCGAGCGCGGATATCCCCAGGGCCGCCAGCACCGGGGTCAACCCGTACGTGGTGATCAAGGTGAGTTGGTTGGCGACCTCTAGGCGAGCCCGGGGGATCAGGTTGGGGACGGCCGCCTCCTTGGCCGGAATCCAGATCAGCGTGATCGTTTCGATGAGGAAGACGGCGATCGCGGCCCAGCCGACCGTCACACCTCCACTGGCGCCGAAAATCGGCAGCAGCGGGATCGACGCGAAGAGCGCGAACCGGAGCAGATCGCAGACCACGATCGTGTACCGGCGGTCGAAGCGGTCCGCCAGCACACCGGCGACGGGCCCCAGGATGAGCGCGGGCAGCAAGCGAACGGCGATGACACCGCCGAAAGCCAACCCCTTAGCCGCGTCGCTCTCGACCTGAGCGGACGCGAACACCGAAGTGGCGAGCAGGCCAAGCCAGTCGCCGAACGAGGCAACACCCAGCACGATCCACAGCCGGCGGAAGGGCCGGATCCGCATGACCGAGCGGAGCGCCTTGAAGCCGGAGAGGTCAGGCTGGGCTGCGGGAGCCGGTGGTGGAGCGCCTCGGGCGCCCCCGCCTCCCGCCGTGGCTGTCGTATCGATTGCCGTACCTCCCTGCCGGCCCACTGCTGGGCTTCGGTGGTGACACTGTAATCAACCCATCACCGAATCGCAGCGGGCATGCCCCGACGTCCGGGGACGAGCCCGCGGCGCGACCGGCAGGCAGGCCGGACCGGCACCTCTGCTCCCGCAGCCGTGAGCGTACGCGTGGTCGACGGGCGCGACGCGCGCTTCACGCGCCTCACGGCCACCACGTCGCCACGACCGCGGCGGACCCGGCCGTGACGGACGTGACCGCCGGCCCAGGGCTGGTGGGTGAGGCGCAAATCGCGCTCGTTGGCCCGGCCGCGAACCATCTCCGTCCCGGCGACCGGGTGTGCGTCCGGCACGCCACGACAGGCGAGTGAGGGGGACACGTCAACGAGCGGTACCGCAGTGAGGGAAACCCGATCGTTGACGTGGTCGCGACCTATCGCGGCGACGGCCAGGTGTTTCTCTGAGAGGAGTCGTCAATCCCCAACGTGCCGTTGCAGGTATTCCCGAAGGAGCGCGCGCGTCTCCTCCAACACCCGCTCATCGCCATTTGAGTCTCGCCGGAAAGCCAACTTGATCAACGAATCCGCGGCTTCGAACGCGATTTCCAGCGCGAAACTCAGCCGTGACGGATCAAGGTGCGGGAAGCGCTCCAACAGGAGCTTGGCCAAATGGTCGGCGATGACCGAGTTGTTGTCCCGGTGCTCGTCGAGGAGGTGCAAGTCGACGACGTTGCCGAAGTGCAAGGTGCGGAATCCGGGCACGGTCCGGTGCATCGTCACGTACTCGTCGATGCTGGCGTCGACCGCGTCCCACCAGTGGGCGTACTGCTCGTTCTCGAAGCGGCGCGCGAGGCGCTGCAAGTACGCCTCCATGTTGCGCAGCGTGACCGCCTGGACAATCGCGCGCTTGTCCGGGAAGAACTGGTACACCGAGCCGATCGCGACTTCAGCGCGCTCAGCGAGCAGCGTGGTGGTCAGCCCTTCGTAACCCACCTCGTCGACGAGATCCGCGCAGGCGTCGAGCATGCGTTGCACCCGTGCCACGCTGCGCCCTTGCACCGGCACCCGACGCAACGGGCCACTGATGGTCGGTGTCGGCACTCGTCCCCACTCCCCTTTCGACACATTGATCCCGTCCGCGTGATCAAAGCGGATTCGCAGATCACGCGATTGCGCGACTTTATTCGGATTAACGAGCGAACCGGCCCAAAGTATTTACCGGTCACGGCCAATCTGATGCGAAAATGATTCGCATCAATCGCTGTGCCCGACAGACGATTCCTCCGGGCCGGAAATCAGCCGACACCGCCGGGCGCGGCACGGCACGGGCACCGCCCGCCGGACAAGCCGGAGACTCACCCTGTCGACGCTCGGGAGCATGACCTCGGCCACGCTCGCCCCGAGGCCGGCGACGGTCGGTCCGGTCATCGACCGGCATCCCTACCCGGGAAGGCGCCGCCCACGCGGCGCGCCACACCCCGGCGGGCGCACGGCCGCAACGCGCCTGATTACTCCGCGGCCCCCGCGGTGGCCTTCTTCGGCGCCGACTTGCGGGCGGGCTTCGCCGCCGCCTCGGCCTCACTCCCGGACGACGCCGCCTTCTTCGCCCTCGTCGACCGCCGGGACGTCGTCCCCTTCGCCCGCTTCTCGGCCAGCATCTCCGCGGCCTCTTCGAGAGTGATCGACTCCGGTGTCTGCCCCCGCCGCAGGGAGACGTTGACCTCCCCATCCGTGATGTACGGCCCGAACCGGCCGTCCTTGATGACCACCGGCTTGTCGGTCACCGGGTCGACACCCAACTCACGCAGCGGGGCCGTCGACCGCCGCTGGCGTGTCTTGGGCGCCGCGAGCAGAGCGAGCGCCTCGTCCAGCGTGATCGTGAAGATCTTCTCTTCGGAGTCGAGCGAGCGGAACTCGTCGCCCTTCTTCACGTACGGGCCATAGCGCCCGGCCGCGGCGAGCACCTCCTCGCCGTCCGGCGCCACCCCCACCACCCGGGGCAGCGACAGCAGCCGCAGCGCGTCCTCCAGTGTCAGTGACTCCGGCGACTGCGACCGCAGCAGCGACGCCTTCCGGTCACCGCTGGCGACGTACGGCCCGAACCGACCGGACTTGAGCACCACCGGCTCCCCGGTCTCCGGGTGCTCACCGAGCTTGCGCTCGCCGCTGCCGCTGAGGAACAGCTCGTTGACCTTCTCCGGGGTCAACTCATCCGGCGCGATCCCCTCCGGCAGCGACACCCGATCGCCGACCGACTCACCGTCGGCCGACGCGTCCTGCCCCGGCAGGGTCCGCTGGAGGTACGGGCCGTACCGGCCGACCCGAACCACCACCTCGCGGCCTTCCTCGTCCCGGAACAGCGGGATCGAGTTGACGCTGCGCGCGTCAATGGCGTCGAGATTCTCGGTGACCAGCTTCTTGAGCCCGCCTTCGAGCGCCACCCGCCCGTCGCCGTTGCCGTTGCGGTCCGTGCCGAAGTAGAAGGCGCTGAGGAAGTCGACCGCGGCGTGATCACCCGCGGCGATCTCGTCGAGCTCGTTCTCCATGCTCGCGGTGAAGTCGTAGTCGACCAGGCGCGGGTAGTGCCGCTCCAGGAGTCCGACCACCGCGAACGCCAAGAACGACGGAATCAACGCCTGACCCCGCCGGAAGACGTAGCCGCGGTCCTGGATGGTCTGCAAGATCGAGGCGTACGTGGACGGGCGGCCGATGCCCAGCTCCTCCAGCGCCTTGACCAGCGACGCCTCGGTGTACCGCGGGGGCGGCTGAGTGGTGTGCTTGTTCGGCGTCAAGCCCTCGACCACCAGCCGCTGATCCTTGGTGAGAGCCGGCAGCCGCCGCTCGGCGTCATCCGTCTCCGCGGTGTCGTCATCGGACGACTCGACGTACACGCGCAGGAAACCGGGATCAGTGATCGTCTTACCAGTCGCGCTGAACTCGCACTCCTCGCCTGTCGCCGAGGTCGCCCGAATCCGCACCGAGACGCTGGAGCCCACCGCGTCCGTCATCTGCGAGGCGATGGTGCGCCGCCAGATGAGCTCGTACAGCTTGAACTCCTCGGGAGACAGCTCATCGGCCACCTCCCCCGGCGTCCGGAACGTCTCGCCCGCGGGCCGGATCGCCTCGTGCGCCTCCTGCGCGTTCTTCACCTTGCCGGTGTAGCGCCGCGGCTCCGGCGGCAAGAACTGCTCGCCGAAGAGCTCAGCCACCTGCGCCCGGGCGGCGGCGATCGCCGTCTCGGAGAGGGTGACCGAGTCGGTCCGCATGTAGGTGATGTAGCCGTTCTCGTAGAGCCGCTGCGCGATGCGCATCGTCTGGTGCGAGGTGAAGCGCAGCTTCCGCGCCGCCTCCTGCTGGAGCGTCGAGGTGATGAACGGCGGGTACGGACGACGGCGATACGGCTTCTCCTCGACCCGGGTGACCGTGAACGGCCGCCCTTCCAGACGCGCCGCCAAGCCCCGGGCGCTCTCGCCGTCGAGGTGCACCACCCCAGCGTCGTCGCGCACCCGACCGGTCGTCGGCTCGAAGTCACGACCGGTGGCGATCCGCTCGCCGTCCAGCGAGATCAAAGTCGCGGTGAATGTCCGTGGCCCCTCGCCCTCGGCGTCGGCGACCGCGAGCGTGGCCTCGATGTCCCAGTACTCGGCGCTGCGGAACGCCATCCGCTGCCGCTCCCGCTCCACGACGATGCGGGTCGCCACGGACTGCACCCGCCCCGCCGAGAGCCGCGGCATGACCTTTTTCCACAGCACCGGCGAGACCTCGTAGCCGTACAGCCGGTCCAGGATCCGCCGCGCCTCCTGCGCGTCGACCAAGTCACGGTCGATATCCCGCGGGTTGGCGACCGCCGCCTCGATCGCCGACTTGGTGATTTCGTGGAAGACCATGCGCCGGACCGGCACCTTCGGCTTGATCGTCTCCATCAGGTGCCAGGCGATCGCCTCACCCTCGCGGTCCTCGTCGGTGGCGAGGTAGACCTCGTCAGCCTGCTCGGCCAGCTTGGTCAACTTCGCGATCTGCTGCTTGCGATCCGGCGAGACCACGTACAGCGCCGCGAAACCGTTGTTGACATCCACGCCCAGCCGCGCCCACGGCTCCTTCTTGTACTTCGCCGGCACGTCGGCGGCGCTGCGCGGGAGATCCCGCACGTGCCCCATGCTGGCTTCGACGATGTACCCCGGGCCGAGATAGCTCGAGATCGTCTTGGCCTTCGCCGGCGATTCGACGATGACCAGACGCGTGCTCTTGGCGTTGCTCGGCACTGCTCTCCCCGACTTCGGCTCGCTTCACACCGCCGGCGTGCACGCGGCGGCGCCCTTGCACCGACCGGGCGGTCGGTTCTGGATGTCCAACGTAACGCGATGTCCAGACGACGGTGTCCCCGTATGCCGGCCTCCGTGGCCCGCGCCCCTAGCGGCGGTCCCCACCGCCGGCGCCACCGGTCGGACGGCGACACCGTACACCGGAAAAGTGCGTGATGTCGTACACCGCACTAAAGAGTGGTCATTCGCCAGAACCCGCAGACGCCCTTCCGGGGCGTCCCACCCCCCTCCGCGTGCGACCACCGACACTCATCCCGGCCAATTCTCCGGCGGCGCGGGGGCCGGGCGAGGCCCCACCAGCTCAGCCAGCCGGGCCAATGACCGACGTCCTGTGATCCGGTAGGCCGTCTCCCCCGAACCGGTATCCACCAAGGCCGCGGGAAGCCCGACGGCGGCCAGCGCCGCCCCGATCCGCGCCCGCCCCACCTCGTCCGTCGGCCCGAGCGGGAGCACGTAGCCCGGCGGGTCAGCCACCCCGGCGGCGGCCACCCACATCCGCAGGCGCGCCCCCGTGAGGTAGAACTCCTCGGGCGGTCGCCGCGTGCCCGAGTCGAGCCACGCGGCGGCCAGGGCGGCGAGGGAGGTGGCGTACGCGGTACGCACCGTGAGCCGTCCCTGATCCGCCGGCGCCCAGGTCGCGGTGAGCCCTCGCGCCGCGAACTCGGCGATCAGCACATGCACCCGCCAGGCGTGATCGACGACCACCGAAATCCGGGCGGTGCCGCCCATACGTCCTAGCTCAGCGGGGCCGGCGAGCAGACCGGCGAGGTCGGCCGGCGAGGGGTCGACCGCCTCCACGCCGAACAGGGAGAGCTGCCGGGTCGACCGGGGCACCTCAACGACACTCCGGTACCTCGTCGAATGCCCGTTGCAGTTCCGGCGAGTTCAGGGACCCGGTGTCCAAGGCGCTGCGCTTGTACTCGGCGTTGAGCGTCTCGAGCACCGCCTCCACGCCGTCATAGAAAGCCCCAGCCCGGTCCGCGTCCAAGCGCTCGATGCCGCGCTTCGCGTTGCCGTAGGCGTCCCGGACCGCGGCAAGCGACGCGATGATGCCCTCGGCGACGGCGTCCCCGCCGGCCACGTCCGGCACGCCGGCCGCCTCCACCCGCCGACGAGCCTCCTCGCTGGCGGCTTCCGCCCCGGAGAGCAACCGAATGAGGTTCTCCTTGGCCTGCGCCGGAGTCGTCTTCGCGGTCATCTGCTGCTGCGTGCTGCTGGTCAGTTCGCGGATCTCCGCCCGCCACGGGGTCAACGCGCTACAGACCGAAGCCGCCCACGCGGTCGCTGATGGTCCCCCACCACAGGCTCCGAGAAGCCCGGCGAGCACGGCGGCCACCATGACCGCTCCAGCGGCGACCGGACGAGGGGTGTCCATGCGGTGAGCGTACGGGTTGCCGATGACCAGCATGCAATCGGAGGACCGGAAAAAGGACCCCTTCCTGGCGCAGACGGCACAGGAAGGGGTCCGTGTCATCCAGGCTTGTCGCGGACTCAGGCGCTCACCTTCTCCTCAGCGGCGGCGGACTGCCCCGACGGCGACGTGCCGAACTCCGTGCCCATCACGGGCTTCCGCTTGGAGAAGGCGACCGCGCCGAGGACGATGGCCGCCGCCACGATCGCGATCGCGACCCGAGCGGTGTCGTTGCGGTCGGCACCGACGCTGAGGGTCACGACCGCGGGAGCGATCAACAGCGCGACCAGGTTCATCACCTTGATCAGCGGGTTGATCGCCGGGCCAGCGGTGTCCTTGAACGGGTCACCCACGGTGTCACCGATGACCGTAGCGGCGTGCGCCTCCGAGCCCTTGCCGCCGTGCGCGCCCTCCTCGACGAGCTTCTTGGCGTTGTCCCAGGCGCCACCGGAGTTGGCCAGGAAGACCGCCATGAGCACGCCCGCGCCGATCGCGCCGGCCAGGTACGAGGCGAGCGCGCCCGCGCCGAGCCCGAACCCGACCGCGATCGGCGCGAAGACCGCCAACAGACCGGGGGTCATCAGCTCCCGCTGGGCGTCCCGCGTGCAGATGTCGACGACACGGCCGTACTCCGGGCGCTGGGTGCGGTCCATGATGCCCTTGAGCTCCCGGAACTGCCGGCGGACCTCCAGCACGACCGCGCCCGCCGACCGCGACACCGCGTTGATGGCCAGGCCCGAGAAGAGGAACACCACCGCCGCGCCGACCACCAGGCCGACGAGGTTCTTCGGGTTGGCGACGTTGAGCGCGTTGGCCAGGTAGTTGCCAACGTCGGCGATCCCCGCGTCGTTGAGCGCCGCGGTCACCGTGTCGGTGTAGGAGCCGAACAGGGCCGTCGCCGCCAGCACCGCGGTCGCGATCGCGATTCCCTTCGTGATCGCCTTCGTCGTGTTGCCCACCGCGTCGAGCTCGGTGAGCGTACGGGCCCCCTGCTCATCGATGTCGCCGGACATCTCCGCGATGCCCTGCGCGTTGTCGGAGATCGGCCCGAAGGTGTCCATGGCGACGATGACACCGACCGTGGTCAACAGACCGGTGCCCGCCAGCGCGACGGCGAACAGCGACAGCGTGATCGACCCACCGCCGAGCAGGAACGCGCCGAACACACCGGCGCCGATCACCAGCGCCGAGTACACCGCGGACTCCAGGCCCACGCTGATCCCGGCGAGGACCACCGTCGCCGGACCGGTGACCGAGGTCTTGCCGATGTCGCGCACCGGGCGCCGGTTGGTCTCGGTGAAGTAGCCGGTGAGCGCCTGGATCGCGGCGGCCAGCACGATACCGATCAGGACGGCGCCGATAGCGACCAGCCGCGGGTCCCGATCGCTGCTCGCGACATCCGCGGCGATCCCCTCGAAGTCAGCGAACGACGGCTTCACGTACGTCCACGTGATGATCGCGACGAGGACCGCGGCCAGTACGGCGGAGGCGTAGAAGGCCCGGTTGATCGCCGTCAAACCGCTGCGGTCGCTCGCGCGAAGCCGCGTGATGAACACCCCGACGATCGCCACGATCGCGCCGATCGCCGAGACGATGAGCGGGAATACCAGCCCGTGCTCACCGAACGCCGCCCGGCCGAGGATGAGCGCGGCGACCAACGTGACCGCGTACGACTCGAAGAGGTCGGCGGCCATGCCGGCGCAGTCACCGACGTTGTCACCGACGTTGTCGGCGATCGTCGCCGGGTTGCGCGGATCGTCCTCCGGAATGCCCTGCTCCACTTTGCCGACGAGGTCGGCGCCGACGTCCGCCGCCTTCGTGAAGATGCCCCCGCCGACCCGCATGAACATCGCGAGCAGCGCCGCGCCGAAACCGAAGCCCTCCAGGACCGTCGGCGCGTCACCCCGGTACAACAGCACGACGATCGCCGCGCCGAAGAGGCCGAGGCCCACGGTGAGGAAACCGACCACCCCACCGGTACGGAACGCGATCTTCATCGCCGTCTCACGGCCGCCTTCGGCCGCGCCCGCCGCCGCGGCGACCCGCAAGTTCGCTCGGGTGGCCAGCGCCATCCCGGCCCCACCGATGATCGCGCTGAACAGCGCGCCGACGACGAAGAAGACCGAACGGCCGATCTTCACCGCGACTTCGCTGCCCTCGGCCTCGTTCACTGGGAGGAGGAAGAGCAGCAGAACGGCGAGCACAACGAAGACGCTGAGGGTCTTGAACTGGCGGAACAGGTACGCCGACGCGCCCTCTTGGACGGCAGCGGCGACATCCTGCATCCTCTCCGTGCCCTTGCCGGCCGCCAGCACCGCTTTGATCAAAGCGAAAGCGAAGCCGAGCGCCACCAACGCGATGACCGCGGCCACGACGACGTAGGTCAGGTTCGCGCCGGCAAGGGACAGCCCGCCGCCCTCAGCGGCCAAGGTAGTCCCGGACATCTATGTCCTCCTGTAGCACACGCGTCCCCCGCTGCCACACGACCCCGCGGGGAGCTGTCTCCTCGCCCAATGGGCAGGTGCGAGGAGAATCAGATAACCCGCGTACTGTAGCGGTAGTCAGTGCGCGAGGTCACACCAACCACCCCCTTTAGCTGGTGATATTCCTCGCTGTGTTACGGAGCGAAATTATCGGGCTACCGGCCACGCCATCCGGACCTCGGTGCCGACCCCTTCGTCGACCGGGCGCACCTGAAGGTCTTCGACAAAGCCAGCGAGCAGGGCAAACCCCACTCCGACGGTGAGCGCTTCGTCGGTGATGGACGCGTTGGCAAGCTGATCAGCGGGAAGCGTGGTCAAGCCGATGCTCGCCTCAATCGGCGCGCGATCAATCACCCGCACGACGTAACTGCCCGTATCGGACATCTCCACGCGTACGGGCTCCGAGACTCCGTACTGGCGGTGTAGGGCGACTGCGCGCGTGCACGCCTCACCGATCGCTAATCGGACCTCATCGAGGAGGTCCTCGGCGACCCCAGCCCGCCGGGCGACCGCCACCCCGACAAGGCGCGCGGTGCGCACGTGCGCCGGCGACGGCGAGAAAGCCAGCCGGATCGTGGCCATCACGCTACCGGGTCCGCCGGATCCTCGGCCGTGGCGGCCTCGACGGTCGGCAGGATCGGGAACACCTGATCGAGCGCGGTAATACGGAAGATCTTGAGTAACGGCTCCTTGGTGCACACCAACCGGAGGTTGCCGTTCACCGCGCGCAGCCGCTTGAGAGCCCCGACGAGAACACCGAGACCTGTGGAATCGAGGAAGTCGACCCGCCCAAGATCGACGACCACCTGACGGGCGCCACCCTCAATAACCTCGGTCAGTCGCTCGCGCAACCGTGGCGCGGTGTACACGTCGACCTCGCCGCCGACCTCAACCACCGTGTGCGCGCCCACGGTGCGGGTCGTGAGCGACAGCTCCATCAGTCCCTCCTCGCGGCCGCCATGCTCTTGGCATCTAACCACCGCACGACGCCCAACGCAGCCATCGACCACCGCGGCACGCCCGGTGGCACAACGCACGTTGGCCGGATCCGCGCGCCAGTGCGAGAGTTCAGGACGTGACGTCCACCGCCACGGTAGCCGCCACCCGCGGACCCGAGCCAGCCGAGCTGCTGCGTCGCCTGCGTCAGCGGGTCACCGGCGCTGGCGACCCCGTCACCCACGTCGAGCACCTCCCCGCCCGCCCCGGGGTGAGTGCGCCCTGGCCGTCCTGGACGCCCGACCCCCTCCGGGAGGCGTTCGCCGCACGCGGGGTCACCACGCCGTGGCGTCACCAGGTGGCGGCGGCGGAGCTGGCGTACGCCGGGCAGCACGTCGTGCTGGCCACCGGCACCGGTTCCGGCAAGTCCCTGGCCTACCAGCTCCCCACGCTGGCCACGCTGCTGCGCGACCCCCGAGCCACCGCGCTCTACCTCGCCCCGACCAAGGCCTTGGCCGCTGACCAGCTGCGCATGCTGACGGAGCTCGGGCTCGACGGCATCCATCCGGCGAGCTACGACGGCGACACCCCGCACGCCGAGCGGGAGTGGATCCGCCGCTTCAGCCGCTTCGTGCTCACGAACCCGGACATGCTGCACCACGGCATCCTGCCGGCACACGCGAGCTGGGCCTCGTTCCTCCGTCGTCTCGCGTACGTGATCGTGGACGAGTGCCACGCCTACCGCGGCGTGTTCGGTTCGCACGTGGCTCACGTGCTGCGGCGGCTACGACGACAGGCCGCCCGATACCGCAGCGCCCCGGTCTTCATCCTCGCCTCCGCGACCGCCGGTGATCCGGCGACGACCGCGAGCCGGCTGACCGGGCTGCCGGTCGAGGAGGTCGTCGATGACGCCTCGCCCCGCGGGGAATTGACCTTCGTCCTCTGGGAGCCTCCGCTGCTGCCGCCGGAATCCCCGCCCGCGACGGCGACCGAAGCCGCCGATCAGAGCGCCAGCGCGGCGACCGCCGACACGCCTCGAGAGGCGCCCATCCGACGCTCGGCGCTCAGCGAAACCGCTGACCTGCTCGCCGACGCGGTCGCCGCCGGCAGCCGCACCTTGGCCTTCATCCGGTCCCGGCGCGGCGCCGAGCTCGTCGCGGCGATGGCTCGCCACGCGCTGGAGGAGGCGGTACCGGAGCTGCGGTCCCGAGTAGCCGCCTACCGGGCCGGTTACCTCCGCGAAGAGCGACGTCGGTTGGAGGCGGCGCTCTCCTCCGGTGAACTCCTCGGGCTCGCCGCGACCAACGCCCTGGAGCTCGGCGTCGACGTGACCGGGCTCGACACCGTCCTGCTCTGCGGATACCCCGGCACCCGGGCGTCCCTGTGGCAGCAGGCGGGCCGGGCGGGCCGCTCCGGACGCGACGCGCTCGCGGTGCTGGTGGCTCGGGACGACCCGTTGGACACCTACCTCGTCCACCACCCCGAGGCGCTGTTCGGGCAGCCGATCGAGTCGACCGTGCTCGACCCGAGCAACCCGTACGTGCTGGGTCCCCAACTGTGTTGCGCGGCCGCTGAGGCGCCCCTCACGCCAGCTGACCTGGAGCTGTTCGGTGGCGCGGCGGCCCGCGCCGTGGTCGACCAGCTCGTGGCCGCGGGCGTGCTGCGCCGCCGCCCTACCGGCTGGTACTGGACGCATGCGGAACGACCCGAGGTCGACCTTCGGGGCACGGGCGGGAGAGTCGTCTGCGTTGTCGAGTCGTCGACCGGACGGCTCCTCGGCACGGTGGATCCCGAGTCCGCGCATTTCTTGGTCCACCCCGGAGCGGTCTACCTACACCAAGGCGTGTCGTACATCGTCGACCAGCTCGACCTCGAGGACGGGTGCGCGCTGGTGCACGCCGAGGAGACGGATTGGACGACGCATCCCCGGGACGTCACGTCGCTCTCGGTCGCCCACGTCCGGTCTTCTGTCGACGCGGGGCCGGTCGGGTTGTTCCTTGGCGACGTCGACGTGACGAACCAGGTCGTCTCCTACCAGCGGCGACGGATCGGCTCCGGGGAGGTGGTGGACACCCGGCCCGTCGACCTGCCGCCTAGGGAGCTGCGCACCGTCGCCGTGTGGTTCACGGTCTCCCCCCAGGCGCTCGCCGCAGCGGGCATCGATCCGTCGGATGTGCCGGGGGCGCTGCACGCCGCGGAGCACGCCGCGATCGGGCTCCTTCCGCTGGTCGCGACCTGCGATCGGTGGGATATCGGAGGGCTGTCGACGGCCGCGCACCCCGACACCGGTGCGCCGACGGTCTTCGTCTACGACGGCCATCCCGGCGGGGCGGGGTTCGCGGAGCGGGCCTACCACACCGCCACCGCGTGGCTGCGGGCGACCCGGGATGTGATCGCGGAGTGTGGCTGTGAGGCCGGGTGCCCGTCGTGTGTGCAGTCGCCCAAGTGCGGCAACGGAAACCACCCACTCGCGAAGAAGGAGGCGGTGCTCGTCCTCGACGTCGTCCTCGCCGCCTTGCAGGACGCCCTCGCTGACGTAGACACGGCCACTACGGCCGTGGCATCGCCGTCGACTGATTCCGCCGAGGTCACGGGGGATCGGCGGTCGCCGTGACGTCGGCGCGGACAGGTCCCGCGCGGGCGGAGGCGACCGCAGCCCGCAGCAAACCCGGGACCGGCTCCACGGCGACGGTCACGGTGACCACGACGTCGAGCCCATCGACGTGGCACGCCACGAGACGTGCCCCGTTGAGCTGAGCGAAACGCTCCGCCCGCTGGCACGCGACGTGGCTGCCGTCGGCCACGCGCGCCGCTGCCGCCAACGCGCCAAGGTCAGCCGCGGCTCGGGCCTCGTGGTACCCGACGCGGGCTGCCCCGACCGCCGCTCCGGCCGCCCCTACCGAGGCCAGGGCGAGTCCGAACGCGACGAGCCACAGGGACGCCGACCCCCGATCGCTCGTGAAGCGGCCGACGCGGCCAAGGCGGCGGAGAAGAGTCGGTAGCGATCGCATCGCGCTGTCTCCGTGTTCGCGGGGTCGCGGCTGCTCAGTCCATCGGGCTCGGGACGCCCGGCTCGAGGGCCGCCACCGCCGTCGCGTGGATGGTCATCGGACCGATGGGCACGCCGAAGGCGCGCACCGGCGCCCGCACTGTGGCGATCACCGTGTCGTCGTGGACGGTGAGGGACACCGTCGCACCCTCAGGACCCGCGCGTCGCGCGGCGGGCTCACCCACCTCCCCACGGGCGGCGGCCAACGCCACGTCTCGGGCCGCGTCCACACACTGCGCTTTGGTGGTGGCGGCCTGGACAGCGGCGAGCCCGACGAGCAGTAACAGGATGAGGGCCGGCAGCCCGGCCGCCAGTTCCGCGGTGAACGACCCTCGGTCAGAGGAGTGGGAGGGGAAGGCCCGAGCCGCTGGGCGGCCGGACCGCCGGCGAGGCCTCATTGCAACGCCCGTTCGATCAGGGAAGCCAGTGCGGATTGGACGCTGCCGCTGGTGAGGACCTTGAACAAGATCCCAGCGAAGGCGACGGCAGCCAATGTGCCGACCGCGTACTCCGCGGTGTTCATGCCCACGTCCTGACGCAATCGGGCGAGCAATGCGCGCATGGGAGATCTCCTTTCGTCGTGGGGACTCAGGTTGGGCTACAGGAGGTCGCCGAGGACGGCGACGATCACCGGCACGAGGCCAGCGAGGACAAAAGCCGGCAAGAAGCAGAGCCCGAGCGGCAACACGAGCAACACTCCGGACCGGCGCACAGCGGCCTCGATGGCCATCGCGCGATCACTACGCAGGTCATCGGCGAGTCGAGTCAGGGCGTCGGCGATCCCGGCCCCGGTGGCTGAGGACCGCACCGCCGCCTGGGCCCACCGGTCACCGCCGGGAATGTCGGACAGATGAGCCCAGGCCTCAGCCGGGTCAGCCCCGAGCCGCAGCAGGCGAGCGATCGTGGCGAGTCGGCCGCCCAACGGGCCGCCGAGGGCTTCCGCGACCGCCCCGACCGCCCCGGCCACGGGTGCCCCTGCTCGCAGCGCGGCGGCGAGCAGGTCGGCAGCGAGCGGCAGATCGAGAGCATCCCGCAGCCGCTGCTGTCGGACGGCGGCCGGCACGATGCGGGGCAGGAATGAGGGGAGCACGAGGGCGCAGACCGCGCCGAGCACCACCCCCGGCACACCCCCCACCAGGATGGCCAGCACGACGCCGACCAATCCCGCCACCGGCCGCACCGGTCGCCGGGATGGCGACGAGTGAGACGCACGAGGGAGCAACAGGCGGTGGAAGCGGCGGCGACAGCGGAGCAGAGCGGACACCTCCGCGTACGCCACGAGCAGGGCGCCGCCGACGAGGCACGCCACCGCCTCGACCCGCGCCGCCATCACACCGCCTCCGGGATTCGGGTGAGCCGCTCGGACCACACGAGCCCGATGACCTGCAAACCGATCGCGGCGGCCGCGCAGGCAGCACCTATCGGGGTATGTAGGAGCACCGCAAGCGGGTCGGCCCCGACGCCGAACCCGAGAGCCACGCCGCCCAGCGGTAAGGCGGCCAGGAGCCACGCGGTGGCGCGCGCTCCGGCGGCCTGGGCGGATGCGGCGGTCACCGCACGCCGGGCCGACCGGGCGTCAGCCGCGATCCGGTCGAGGAGGTCGGCGAGGGGCGCCCCCGTGTGCTCGGCGAGCGCCACCGCGGCCCGGGCGAGCCGATGCAACCGCGCGAGTGACGGTTCCGCCGCGGACGGCGGTTCGGCCCACCGCGCGGGCGACGCGGTCGGCGCGTCGAGGCCCGGTACGGGCGTGGGGACCAGCGCTGCCATCGCCACAGGGACCGGGAGCCCGGCGCGCAGGTCGGCGGCGAGCGCGCCGAGCACGTCAAGGGCCTGAGTGTGCCGGGTCGCCGCATCCCGGACGGCGCGACGGCGCGACAGAGCCCGATAGGCCAGCGCGCCGTACGCGGCTCCCGCGGCTCCCGCGACTGGTCCGGCGAGCAGGAATCCCACGAGGCCGACGCCAATGGCGTATATCGGCAGCCGGTGCCGGCCACCTAAGCGGTGGAGGTCACGGAGACGCGTCCACAGCGCGACGGCGGTGGGCCCCGCCCCACTGGGCTCGCGATTCCACAACCACCGATGCCGACGGCGCGCCCTCCCCGAGGGCCAGCTCGCGGCCACCGCCGCGGCGAGCACGCAGCCAGCCGCGACCACCTCCGCGCTCACGGTGCTCCTCCGACTCCGAGCACCGAGGGCACGGGGACACCGCGCTCCTGGAACAGCCGCGCCAGAGCGCCGGCCGCGGGCCCCGGCCCGTGCTCGCGCCGCCACGCGGGCACCGCGGCGACGACCTGGTCATGCCCGGCGGGCAGCAGCAGGCACACGGAATCGAGAACGCGCCCCGTCGCGGTGCGGCGCAGGTGCACCACTACCTGGAGCGCGGCGGCGACTTGCGCGTGGAGCGCGGCACGAGGCAGCGCCCCCAGTAACCCCAAGGCTTCGAGCCGGGCCGGCACGTCACTCGGGCTGTTCGCGTGCAGGGTGCCTGCACCGCCCTCGTGACCGGTGTTGAGGGCACAGAGCAAGTCGACGATCTCGGCGCCTCGACATTCGCCGACCACGATCCGGTCCGGGCGCATGCGGAGGGCTTGCCGTACCAAGTCGCCGAGCGTGATCCGGCCCGTGCCTTCGACGTTGGCGGCGCGGGCTTGCAGGCCCACGACGTGGGGGTGCGCGGGACGCAGCTCGGCGGCGTCCTCGACCAGCACGATCCGCTCGGTGGGTGGCACCAGCCCGAGCAGGGTGTTGAGCAACGTGGTCTTGCCGGAACCCGTGCCGCCGGTGACGAGGTACGCCAACCGAGCGGCGACGATCGCTTCGAGGACCGGGGCGACCGACTCGGCGACGGTCTGCCGCGCGACGAGCTCGGCGAGCGTGAATGGGCGGTGCCGAAACGTCCGGAACGACAGGTAGGGCCCAGTCGTGGCCACCGGCGGGAGCACGGCGTGCAGCCGTGTGCCGTCCGGGAGCCGCGCGTCCACGAAGGGGCATGCGTCATCCAACCGTCGGCCGCACGCGGCGGCCAGGCGCTGCGCGAGTCGGCGGACCTGCGCGTGATCCAGTGCCATCGGCACCCGCCGGAGCCCATCGCCGCGGTCCACCCAGACCTCCGTGCCGTTGACCAAGACATCGGTGACCTCCGGGTCGGTCAACAAGGGCGCGAGGGGCCCGGCGCCGACGAGCTCGTCGTGAACCTCGTGGGCCATCCGGCGCACGGTGGCGTCCCCGAGAACGGCGGTCGTGGGTTCCTCCCGCAGTGCGGAGAGCACCACCTCCGGAGTCGGCTCGACGCCCTCGGCGGCGAGTCGCCGGCGAATCTCGGTGGTGAGCTGCTTGCCCATCACGCCGCAGCCCTACCCGTCGCGGTGGTGACCTCGCTGACGATCCGGTGGCAGAGCGCCGCGAGCGGCCCTCGCCCACTCGCGGCCGGCGCCTCACCGCGCTCGAGCGCGCGACACAACCGCGGTTCGGGCCGAAGGGTGCCGGCGAGGGGAAGGTCGAGGGCGCGGGCGACCTCGCGTGCTTTGAGCCGACCGGGCGCGGGGCCCCGAACGATCACCGCGATGTCGGCGCAGTGCTCGCTGACCGCGGCTTTGACTCGGGCCGCGGCGGCGGTGGCGCGTAGCTCGGCCGGCACGACAATGAGGACCTGGTCGATCGCCCGCAACGCGGCGATCGCCGCGTCGTCGAAATACCGGGGCAGATCCACGATGACCAGGTCGCGCCCGCGCCGACCGGCGTCGATGGTCGCGGTCATCGCCTCCCCCGGCACTCCGGAGAGCTCACCGCGGTCCCACGAGAGCACCACGAGATCACCGCGACGGGGCAGCGCGTGCACCAGCGCGGGCGGGTCAACCCGCCCATCGGTCTGCGTCAGCGCCGGCCACCGCAAACCGTCCAGCTGCTCCCAGCCGAGGACGAGGTCGAGACCACCCCCGAGGGGGTCCGCGTCGACCAACAGCGTGCGCAGCCCACGGCGGGCGGCGGTGACCGCGAGGCCACCGGCGAGCACGCTCGCTCCGGCGCCACCCCGGCCGCCGATGACGCCGAGGACGGCCGCCGGCGACGCGGTCTCGCTCACAGAGCAATGGTCGGCGAAGCGATCGACGAGCCATGGCTCCGCCTCCGGCAGCAACGCGACGTGCTCGACGCCGAGCAGCTCAGCTAGCTGCCAGGGCTTGTCGTCGCTCTCCGAACGGCCGACCAGCACCACATGTGGCCGGCGCGGCAGGCGCGCGTGCAGACAGGACTGGGCTTGGTCGACTCCGATCACCACGAGGGGAGCCGTGGCGTAGCGGGCGCGCGCGGCCGCGGGATCGGGCGCGACATCGACCTCGGTGCCCCCTGCGGCGGCCAACCGAAGCAAGTCGTCGAGCAGGTCGCAGTCACCGGTCACGACGAGTGGCCGCAGGCTGGGGCGCAGCGACGTGCGTGCCATTCTCGGCCTCCAGCGGGTCAGTTGAGGCGTTCCTGACCCACCGTCACCGAATCGCCGCGTACCGCCAACGTCCTGTGGAATGTCCTGTGGATAACCAGCGAACCTGTGGATAACTCACGTTCCAGCTGTGGATCAGCTATGTGGATACCGGCCCGGATCCCGCCGGCTGGGTTCCGGTGTCGCTGGATTCCAAAAAGAAATGGGGCGACCCCCGCCGGGGGGAGGCGGGGGTCGCCTGGGTTCGGCTCCGGGGGGGTCGAGCCGAACCACTCAGCGGTCACGGGGGGTGCAACCGCCGAGAGTCGACACGTCCGACGACGGAAATGAAACCGTGTCGCAACCAAGCATGCCTGAGTGACGTGGCGCGCGTCGAGTGGCGTTTGCCCCAACTTGCACCACGCGACGATGCGACTCCGCGAACATGACGTGTTCGTCCGTCTCCATCCCGCGCCGGGCGACACGGCTGCTATGTCGTACGTCCGCGCTGACGATAGACCATCGGACTAGACTGGCCGCCCGTGGGCCGCAGCGCCGCGTTTTTCGATCTCGATAAGACCGTCATCGCCAAGTCAAGCGCGCTGGCGTTCGGCCGGCCATTCTATCGGGACGGCCTCATCACCCGTCGTGACGTGGTCAAGTCCGCCTACGCCCAGTTGATGTTCCGGCTCGGCGGCGCTGACGAACAGTCCATGGCGCGCACCCGCGACTACCTCGCCGCCTTGTGCAAGGGGTGGCGGGTCGAGCAGGTCCGCCAGATCGTGGCCGAGACGCTGCACGACCTGATCAATCCGTACGTGTACGCGGAAGCGGCCGCGCTGATTGAGGAGCACCAGACAGCCGGGCGGGACGTCGTGCTGGTGTCGGCCTCCGGCGAGGAAATGGTGCGGCCGATCGGCGAGCTGCTCGGGGTGCGGGACGTCATCGCCACCCGGATGAAGATCGAGGACGGCCGGTACACCGGTGAGATCGAGTTCTACGCGGCCGGGCCGCAGAAGGTCGAAGCGGTCACCGCGCTGGCGCGCGAACGGGGATACGACTTGGCGGACTGTTACGCGTACTCCGACTCGGTGACGGACGTGCCGCTACTCGAATGCGTCGGCCACCCGACGGCGGTCAACCCGGATCGGGCGTTACGGAAACTGGCTCTCGAACGCGGCTGGCCGATTCTGGAGTTTCGCAATCCCGTGCCGCTCATCCAGCGCCTCCGGGAACGCCCCGCGGTGCCGGTGGCCGCGGCGGTATTCTGCCTCGCGCTCGGGGTGGCGATCGGTCTCGCCTGGTACGGCCGGCTGCGCCGGGCGCGCACCGCCGCCTAAGCCCGCCGCCAAATCCCGACCACCTCGCCCGGCCACCGTACGCCCGTCCTGCCCCGATCGGCCCCGCCCGGAGCGCGGGCGTCACCGCACCGAGGCCAGCACCTCCTCGCTGATGGCGTCGAGCTGCTCAGCTCCAATCTCCACCGCACGCGCGTAGTGCCGCAGCCACGACCGCACCCCATCAGGGGTGCCGGTGGCGTACGCGCCCGCCGCACCGAGGTACTCCGGCTGTCGCTCCAGGTGTCCGATGTCCACCGCGACGAGTCCTCGTGGGTCGAACCCCGAGGACAGCAACGTCAAGCGCGCCGCGGCGCGGGCCACCACCCCAGACGGCCCCGCGAAGGGCCGCAGGGCGAGCAACTCCCCGTGCACCACCGCGGCGAGCACGAGCGGCGAGACCGACGTGCCGCCGGTGATCAAGTCGACGAGCCCGTCCAGCCGGGCCGCCACGGTCAGGTCCCCGCTGGGGCGCCCCAGGGCGCTGTCCGGCACCGTGCCTCGGGCGGCGAGCGCGTGCAGTCGAGCCAGCACCTGCCGTGGCGCGCGCGGCCACAGGTCGGCGAAGCTCGGCAGCGCGCCCGCGACGCGCAGCGCCCCCTGGAGCACCGGGTCGGTGACCGTGCCTCCGCGGACCGCCTCGCGATCATGCACGGAGCCCTCCAACGCCGCGCTGGCGACCGCGCCGCGCAGGCTCGCCTCGGCGGCGACTCTCCCCCCGTGCCGGCGCAGCGCCCGGTGCCGCAGCGCCTGGTCGACGCGGTCGCGGGCACGCTCGATCGCCGGGGCGACGTCGGCCAGGGTCAACAGGGGTGCGAGCGGGTCACTGGTCACCCTGCCACGCTAACGGGCGGGGAGGTGCCTGGTGCCGGGCCATGGGGCGACTGTGGCTCCTCTGGCGGAACGGCCATCGACTCTGGCGGAACAGCCATCGACGGCGGACATCCGACCGGATCTCGACCGGCCACCGCGCGACACCGGTCACTCGGCGCGCGGGCAGCACAAATAGCCGAACGAGATCTCGCTCTCGTTCCCGAGGCGCCACTAACCTCCGTACGAGACGTACGTCACGCGACGGAGGAACTCCACATGAGCGAAACCCTCGAAAACCTGCTGCACGAGACGCGGCAGTTTGAACCGCCGGCTGACCTCGCGGCCGCCGCCAACGTCAAGGCCGACGCGTACGAGGAGGCCAAGCGGGACCGCCTCGCGTTCTGGGAACGACAGGCGCGACGGCTGGATTGGGCGCGGGAGTGGGACCAGATCCTCGACTGGTCGAACCCGCCCTTCGCGAAGTGGTTCGTCGGGGGGCAGCTCAACGTCGCGTACAACTGTCTCGACCGGCACGTCGCGGCCGGGCGTGGCGATCGGGTCGCGATCTACTGGGAGGGCGAGCCCGGCGACACCCGTACCCTGACCTACTCCGACCTGCTGCGCCTGACCTGCCAGGCGGCGAACACGCTGACCGAGCTCGGCGTAGGCCCTGGGGACCGAGTAGCGATCTACCTCCCGATGATTCCCGAGGCCGTCGCCGCGATGCTGGCCTGCGCCCGGATCGGCGCGACGCACAGCGTCGTGTTCGGCGGCTTCTCGGTTGACGCCCTCACCAACCGGATCCAGGACGCGAGCGCGAAGGTGGTCATCACCGCCGACGGCGGCTACCGGCGCGGCAAGCCGATCCCCCTGAAGCCGATCGTGGACCAGGCGCTCGCGCAGTGCCCGACCGTCGAGCGCGTGCTCGTCGTCCGCCGCACGGGCCAGGAGGTTGACTGGGGCCCCAAGGACCTGTGGTGGCACGAGACCGTCGAGAAGGCCAGCACGGAGCACGAGGCCAAGCCGTTCGACGCGGAGCACCCGCTGTTCATTCTCTACACGAGCGGGACGACCGCGAAGCCCAAGGGCATCCTCCACACCTCGGGCGGGTACCTGACCCAGGCGGCCTACACCCACCACGCGGTCTTCGACCTCAAGCCTGAGTCGGACGTCTACTGGTGCACCGCCGACATCGGCTGGGTGACCGGCCACTCGTACATCGTCTACGGCCCGCTCGCTAACGGCGCCACCCAGGTGATGTACGAAGGCGCGCCGGACACCCCGCACAAGGGCCGGTTGTGGGAGATCGTCGACAAGTACAAGGTGACGATCCTGTACACCGCGCCCACCCTCATCCGGACGATGATGAAGTGGGGCGAGGAGATCCCGGCCAAGTACGACCTGTCGTCGCTGCGCATCCTCGGCAGCGTCGGGGAGCCGATCAACCCCGAGGCGTGGATGTGGTACCGCAAGCACGTCGGCCGGGAGCGCTGCCCGATCGTGGACACGTGGTGGCAGACGGAGACGGGCGCCATCATGATCTCCCCGCTGCCTGGCGTGACCGCGACGAAGCCCGGGAGCGCGATGACGCCGCTGCCCGGCATCATCGCGGACGTCGTCGACGACCAAGGCAATCCGGTGCCGAATGGCGGCGGTGGCTACCTGGTCCTGCGCGAGCCGTGGCCGTCGATGCTGCGCACGATCTGGGGGGACGACAAGCGCTACATCGACACTTACTGGTCGCGCTTCGAGGGCATGTACTTCGCCGGCGACGGCGCGAAGAAGGACGACGACGGCCACATCTGGCTGCTCGGCCGCGTCGACGACGTCATGCTCGTCTCCGGTCACAACATCTCGACCACCGAGGTGGAGTCGGCGCTGGTGTCGCACCCCGCGATCGCTGAGGCGGCGGTCGTGGGGGCGAGTGACCCCACGACGGGGCAGGCGATCGTCGCGTTCGTCATCCCGCGGGGGAACACGCAGACCGAGGGCAACGCGGGCGAGGAGCTGGTTCGCGAACTCCGCGAGCACGTGGCGCGGACCCTCGGGCCGATCGCCAAGCCGCGCCAGATCATGTTCGTTCCGGAGTTGCCGAAGACCCGGTCGGGCAAGATCATGCGGCGTTTGCTGCGGGACGTCGCGGAAAACCGCGCCCTCGGCGACGTCACCACCCTGCAGGACTCGACGGTGATGGATCTCATCGCGGCCGGTATGAAGACCGCGAAGCCCGAAGACTGACCTTTTACCAACTCACGACGGGTGGCGGGCAACTGCCACCCGTCGTGCTTTTCGCACGTGATCAATCCCGCGTCCGCCTCCGGCAATCTCACACTCGCGCCTCCCTTGCATATGTGGAAGTTTGTCGATTAACTTGCGGGCTAATACCGCTCCATTCGCAGATTGCGAGCGGGTTTCACCTATTTTCTTCGGATGCTCAGGAACGGAGTGGGATGAAACGTGCCCTCCGCGCGGCACCCCGGCGCATGATCGCCACAGTGCCCGCACTCGCGCTCGTCGCCACCGCGCTGGCCGCTTCGAGCGGAACCCCCTCGGCGGCATCCACACATCCTGTCGCCACGATTAGCCCAGACGAGTTCTATATCAACTACGCCGAACCCGCGGTCCAACCCGACACCACCGGCAAGGAGGTCAAAGGCAAAGGCGGCATCTACGAGTCGCCGATTGACCGCGCAAAGGTATTCGATCGCAAGCACGCCCAGGGCAATCCCCTGACCGCCCGTGAGCTCGCGCGCCTAGAAGCGCTCTCTATCAAAACCGGGAAGAGCCCACGTCGAATCAAGCAGGCCAAGTCCACTCAGGAAGCGCGCCTGCTAACTATTCTTATCGAATTTAACGATCAAGCTAACGACGACTTCACCGGAACGAGAGTGCCGGCGACGGTCTTCGAGGACCGCACCTGCGTACCCGGCACGATCCAGAATGGCCCGCTCCACAATCGCATTCCCAATCCCGCGTCACTTCGTCACCGGGACAACAACACCCTGTGGGTGCCGGACTTCTCCCCAGAGCACTTCAACAAGATGCTCTATTCCACGACCGGCATCACTGAGCGGGTCCGCACCGATTTGATCGGCCCGGATGGGCGCCGCGGCATCAACCTCGCCGGCAAGACCCTGCGGAACATGTACCTGGAGATGTCGAAGGGCGCCTACACGGTCACCGGGCAAGCGACCCCGTGGGTCAAGGTGCCCCACTCCGAGGCCTGGTACGGGGCCTCGCGCTGCTACCAGGACGCCGACGGTGAGTGGGTCGACCCCTACCCGCAGGCGATGCAGGGCCACCCGGACAACCCCCTCGGGCCGGCCCAGTTGGCCATCGACGCCATCAACGCCCTCGCGGCCGCGTACCCGGACTTCCCCTGGGCTGACTACGACATCGAAGATCAGGGCGACCGGGATGGGGACGGCAACTACTTCGAACCCGACGGTGTCATCGACCACCTCGTGCTCGTGCACGCGGGCAAGGACAAGTCGGCCGGCGGTGGCGCGGAGGGTGTCTACGCGATCTGGGCGCACGCCTCCGCCATCCCCGGCGGCTACCAGATCCCGGGCACAAACCTCAAGGTCTCCAACTACATCGTGCAGCCGGAGGACGCCGGCGTCGGCGTCTTCGCCCACGAGTACGGCCACGACCTCGGCCTACCGGACCTCTACGACACCTCCGGTCTCGGCGACAGCGACATCGACTTCTGGGACTTGATGTCGTCCGGCTCGCACGCCGGCCCGATTTTCCAGTCCTTGCCCACCCACATGGGCATCTGGGCCAAGTGGGTCCTGGGATGGGCCGAGCCGCTGACCATCAGCCCCGGCAGCGCGCCACGCACCGTCCGGATCGGCCAGACCTCGCGGACGCCACTAGGCACCGAGGACGGCATCAAGATTGACCTGCCCGACAAGAGGATCCACCTCGCCGACCCGCACAGCGGAGCGGCGATGTGGTACACGGGGGCGGATCAAGACTGGGCGGACATCACCCTCACCCGCGAGATCGCGGTCCCCGCCGGCTCCGACGTGAAGTTCTGGATGTGGAACAACTACGTCATCGAGCAGGACTGGGACTTCGGCTTCATCGAGATCTCCACGGACGGCGGCGCGAGCTGGTCGGAGCTCACGGTGTACGACGAGACCGGCGCGGTCGTCTCCACCGATGACTCCTATCCCGACCCGAACGGCCGCCTATCCGACTACGGCGGCAAGAGGTACGGCCTGACCGGGGACAGCGATGGCTGGCGACACGACTACGTCGACCTGACACCGTACGCGGGGCAGACGGTACAGCTTCGGCTGCGGTACGCCACCGACGCCGCCTACAAGGAACGGGGCTGGTTCGTCGACGACTTCGCGCTGGTCGCCGACGGCACCACGGTCTGGCAGGACGACGTCGAGGGCGGCGCCAACGGGTGGACCACGACGGTCGGGAGCTGGACCAACACGACCGGTCCAGGCTGGCGCATCGACTCGGGCACCCAGATCCGAGCGCACTACTACCTGGCGGAGTGGCGCAACTTCGACGGGTTCGACGAGGGCCTGCGCTACACCTACGACACCACCTACTCGCGCGACGCGTGGAAGGTGGAGCGGATCAGCTACAACGCCCCCGGCATGCTCGTCTGGTACCGCGACACCGAGTACGGCGACGCCAACCACGTCATGTCCAATCTCACCGACGGGCCGAGCTTCGGCGCCAAGGGCGGCCTGCTCATCGTCGACTCGCACTTCGAGCCGTTGCGCCGCACCGGCAAGGCCGCCGAGATCGATCCCTCGGTCTTGGACAACTTGCCGAGCCGACCGCAGTCGTCGAACGCGGCGTTCTCGCTGCGCCCGACGTACCCGTTCCGCGAGTGCGTGGAGGATCCGGCGAAGCCGTACAGCGAGTACTGCACGTCGTTCAAAGCCCAGCCACCGGTGCGGACCTTCACCGACGCCAAGGGCTGGGTGCCGGGGATTGAGGTGCGGGGCGACACGCTCTACGCCCGCGACGCCGACGCCTCGGTGGTGGTGCCCTCGCGCAACAACGCGCCGTACACCACCCGGGTCGTCCACCCGAATGGCACGCCGGCCCGCTCCCTCTACGGATACGACCTCGGATTCACGGTGCTGGGCTCCGGGAATCCGGGCGACAAGGGCGTGCACTACGGCGTGACCATCACGATCCTCTCCGTGGCCCGGGACAACACCGTCGCCCAGGTCCGGGTCACCCCGGCGCGCCGATAAGGGACGAACGGTGGGCGGCCCCGCGGGCCGCCCACCACCCGCGCCCCGGGACGAGACAGCCCGGCGGCGGCCTCCCTGCCGCGCGGCGGCCGACTCCCGTCGCGACACGCCCAGCGGCACGATCCGCGTGCCGGTCCCCAATGCCCCTGGTGATGTCCCTGACTGTCCCCCGATCTAGCCAGTGGGACGAGGCGCGGCCGCGCTCAGGGCCCTAGGCTGGGCGCCATGAGTGGACGCGACCGGACCGCCGTGGTGGACGAGTCGTGCGTCCTCATTGAGGGTCCCTGGCAACACCGCTTCGTCGGTGCCAACGGCAGCCGCTTCCACGTGGTGGAGGCCGGGACGGGGCCGCTGGTGCTCTTCCTCCACGGCTTTCCCGAATTCTGGTGGGCGTGGCACGAACTGCTTCCCGCGGTCGCCGACGCGGGCTTCCGAGCCGTCGCGATGGATCTGCGGGGTTACGGCGCCAGCGACAAACCACCCCGGGGGTACGACGGCTACACGCTAGCCGCGGACGTCACCGGTCTGATTCGGGCGCTCGGGGAGCGCACCGCGGTGCTCGTGGGCGCAGGGCTTGGCGGCATGCTCGGCTGGATCACCGCCGCCTTCCATCCCCGCATGATCAGTCGGCTGGTGGTGCTCGGAGCAGCGCACCCGCTCCGGTTGCGCGCCGCTGTCTTCACTGACCCCCGAGGTCAGCTCGCCGCCGCGCTGCCCTCGCTGAAGTTCCAACTTCCGCGCTACGAGCACATCCTGACTCGGGGCAACGCGGCCTTGGTCGGCGAATTCTTGCGCCGGTGGGGCGGGCCGGCGTGGACCGCGGGGAAGGCGTTCGCCGACTACGAGGCGCGCTGCCGCACCGCGATGCAGATTCCCCAGGCGGCCTTCTGCGCGATGGAGGGGTATCGCTGGGCGTTCCGCTCCCTGCTGCGCCTCCACGGCTACCGCTTCGTCCGCCTCCTCCAGGAGCCACTCGTCACGCCCACGTTGCAGTTGCACGGAGAGCTGGATACCGTGGTGCTTCCCCGCACCGCGCAGGGCTCCGGCCGGTACGTGGTCGCGCCATACGAATGGCGTCTGCTCGACGGCGTCGGGCACTTCCTCCACCTGGAGGCGCCGGACGTCGTCCTCGGGGAAATCCTCCGGTGGGCGAAGTCCTAAGGACGCGCACCCCGCGCACCGGTGTCGCCGCGCGGCGCGCCGAGGGCGACGTCACATTCTCTGTTCGCTGAGGTCGGTCACCTCGTGTGCCGGTGCCCACCCCTGGTAGACCCCGAAGTCGAACTCCTCCAGCCCGAGCGCCTCGGCGACCGGTGCGCGCCCGCCGGTGTACTCCAGGCGCAGCCAGCCGTCGTACTCACCCAACACGATGAACGGCTGCCCGCGCCAGGTGCAGGTGGTGCGGACGTAGACGAGTTCCTCGACCTCAGTCCGCGGCACAACTCGGACATAACGCTCAGGTCGGATTTCCTCGAACCCGTCCGCCGGGTCGTGGCGGTAGAGCCGGACCTGGTCGCCATCCGGGCTCGCCTCATATTCCTCGCCCCGCCACCGGGCGATGTAGCCGTCGCGCATCACTCCTCCCCGACCTGACGCCAGACCGGGCCGTCGCAGTCCAGAGTGGCGACCAGCTGCTCGGTACCGTCCGATCTGATCCGCACGAGCTGCGCACCGTGCGGCAGCCGCACACTGTCTACCTTGAACTCCGCGATCACGTCGCCGCTGCTGCTCGGCGCGAATCCGTTACCCCGGAACGGCGGGCGCTCGATGACCCAGCCATCCATGGCCCGCATCGCCTGCTCGTTCGGACCACCGTACGGGATTCGGTAGAGGCTGGGGCGGTACGCCGGCCACCGCACCACGTACACCTCCTCCGCGTCCGGGCTGAACGGCGAGCCGGCGTAGTCCAACCCGAGGGCGGCGACGAGCTTGGCGGGCGTGGTGAGGTGCGCCACCTCGCTCACCCGGTGGACGAAGCCGCAGACGCGGTCGTAGCCCCGCTCGAGGTAGTAGGCGAGGTGACCGGGCGGGATGACCTTCTGCATCATCGTCGGCGGGGTCGGCTCCTCCACCCGCGCCGTGGCTCCCGCCGCGTCGGCCGACGCGGCCGCGTCCGCCTCCGCCTGCGCGGAGTCCTCGTCGTCGCGCAGGCCCACCTCGTCCGCCCAGTTCGCCAACGCGATCACCTGGGCACCGGGGAGCTTGGCGCCGATCGGGCTGCCCGGATTGACGGCGAACGACCACGAGGCGTCCGGCCACTGCCGGATCAACTGCACGAACTTCATCTCGACCGTCTCGACCGACTCCCCGAGGTGGTCGAGCAGTCGCGCCGGCGAGGTATAGACGACGAGATACCGCTCACCGTCGAGCTGCTCCGTCCGCCACTCGAAGCCTTCCTCGCCGGGACGCGCACCGGGCCGGGAGGTGGCGGCGACCGGCACCAGCACCTGCGCGAGCAGCAGCGTCGAGAGGAAGGAGTTCGTGCTCCCCTCCCGCACCGCCGCCCACAGACCCTGCTCCACCTCGTTGGCGGGCACGAAGTCGAGAGCCGCCTCGCCCTGGACGCGCGCGGGCGTGGCCGGTGACGTCCCGGTGCTCGCCACGCCCGTCGCCGCGGGCGACACCGGGGCGACCGCGACCGCGCTCGCGTGCGACCCCGTCCCCGGCGGCAGCGCCGAGGGCCCTGGGCGCGTCACCACCGGGTAGCGCGCGGCGACCGTGGCACGGGCCGGCACCGCGGCGGTCGCGCGCGCGGAGGTGACTGTGGAGGCGACCCGCGCCCCCGACGCGCTCCACGCGGGGAGACGCGCGTCGCCCCGCGCGAGCTGGGCGACGAACCACGCGGGCAGGTACCCCTCGATCGGCAACCCCGGGTTGACCGCGAGCCACCAATCGTGGTTGGGCCAGTTCTGGGCGAGCTCCCGATACGACACCCGCCGGCTGCCGCCGACGCTATCGCCGAGACACGTCCGCAGCGTGCTCTCCGATGTGAACGCCAAGACGTGAGTACGGCCGCCCGTGGTCCACGTACCCCAGCCCACCGGGGCACGCCCCTCCGCGGCCTCGACCGAGATCGGGAGCAGCAGATCCGCGCCAGCGAGGATTCGGAAATACCGCTCCTGGTCGTTCACGCGCAGGGCGTCGCGCATGGCGGCTTCGACCTCGGTGGCTGGCTCCCACTCGGTCACGGACGCCCCCTTCCCACCGGACAGGCACCACGCATCGCGTACAAACTACAAGGTCGCTCCAGGGTCACAATGGTTGTTGAAATAGCGATCCCACAGCTAGGGGTCGTCACGGCTGTCCCGGCGGCCCACCATCGCGACATTCACCGATAGCATCCGGTGCCGGAGGGAAGAGCATTCGGAGGCCCGATGCCCAGCGGCACCACTCGATTGGCTCTCGCCGGTGCCCTCGCCGCGGTCGCCCTTGCGCCCGGCTTCGTCGCCCAACCCGCGGCAGCGGCGCCGACCACCCCAGCCACTGTCGTCGCCCAGCGTTACGCGGTACCGACGTGCAGTATCCGCCCGGCGCCGGCGCGACCGGTCACCGCGGTGCCGTGGGCCCAGACCCGATACGCCCCCGAGCGGCTCAGTCCCCTCGCGACGGGCGCCGGCGTCATCGTCGCCGTCATCGATTCCGGGGTAGATACCGCGCACCCGCAGCTCGCGGGGCAAGTTCTGCCCGGAGCGGACTTTCTCGACAGTGGTGGCGACGGCACGCTGGACTGCGTCGGACACGGCACGGCCGTCGCCAGCATCATCGCCGCCAAACCGCAAGCCGGCGTGGGGTTCCGCGGCCTCGCACCCGGCGCGAAGATCCTCCCGATTCGGATCAGTGAGCAACAAATTGTCGACGGGAAGGAGTCTGGGAGGACGGTCGATCCTCCCCGCTTCGCCAGCGCGATTCGCTGGGCGGTCGACCGTGGAGCCGAGGTCATCAACCTCTCGGTCGTGCTCTACGAGGACAACCCCGCGGTCCGCGCGGCGATCGAGTACGCGATCGCCAAGGACGTGGTGGTGGTCGCGGCCGTGGGCAACCTCCACAACAACGGCGATCCCCGCCCTTACCCCGCGTCGTACGACGGAGTCCTCGGGGTCGGCGCCGTGGGTCCCGACGGTCTGCGGATGGACTTCTCCCAGGTCGGGTCCTATGTCGACGTCGTGGCCCCCGGAGGCGGCATCCTCGCGGCGGCCCCCGGTGGCGGCCACATCGCCGAGGACGGCACGAGCTACGCCGCGCCCTTCGTCGCCGCCACGGCGGCGTTGATCCGCCAGTACCGCCCGGAGCTCGGGGCGCAGCAGGTCATCGAGCGGATTCTCGCCACGGCGGATCCGGCCGCCGGCGGCCGGCGCAGCGCGGAGTACGGCAGCGGGGTGCTCAACCCGTACCGCGCGGTGACCGAGACCCGCGCGGTCGGCCGGCCTGAGCAGCCCACCCCCCTTCCCCCCAAGCAGATCGACCCGGCCGCTGTGGCCCGGGAGGAACGCCGCGCCGAATCCCGGCAGCGGAGCCTGGTGCTCGCCGCCATCGGCGGCACGATCGCGGGCGGGGCGGTCGTGCTCGCCGTGGTCCTCCCCCAGGGCGCCCGCCGGCGCTGGCGCCCCGCGGAGCGGACGTGACCGCTCCACCGACCCGCTTCCCGCGCGCGTCCGCGTTTCCGGAGACAACCCAAAAGGGACGTTACGTGGATATAGGTATAACAATCGCGATTTAGAGATAAGGAAATGGGCGCGTGGCTGCGCCACGCGCCCGCCAGGCGCACAACACGCTCACTGGAAGAGCGAGGCGTTGCTCTTCTCCGTGTTGAGGTACTCAGCCGCGGACTCGTCGAGGGCGACCTTGATGTCACGCAGCATGGCCTGCAGGTCCTGCGAGGCCTGACGCCACCGGTTCTGCCGGACCTCGTAAGCCTCCTTGGCCTCACCGCTCCAGGTCGCGACCAGAGGCGCCGCGTCCCGCTCCAGCTGGCTGAGCGAGCTGTCGAGCGTGTTCAACGCCCTCTGGATGTCGGCGCTCGCCTGCTGCAGGGCACCGAAATTTACGACAAGCAGGTCGTCGCTCATCGATCTTCCTCCCCAGTCCCGTTACAGCGGCAGCTGGATACCACCGCGGTTGGTAGCGGCGATGCGGTCCGCGGCCGAGGTGTCGGACACCTCGTACTGTTGACCCGCGGTCCGGATCAGTTGCGCCGTCTCCTGCAGCGCCCGGTTGATGGTCGTCTGGTCCTGCGCCCACTGCTGCTTGACCTGCTCGAACGACCGGCCACCGGCACCGCGCCACGCGGTCTGCAGCACCTCCAGCTGGCTCAGCAGGCTGCTCAGCATCTGCTGCAGCTGTTGGTTGACCGTCTCGAACTTGTCAGCGGTCTGCCGCATGAGTGCGGCACTGGTCTGCACGGACTGCGACACCCGACGTCACCCCGCTTCCCTAACTCGTGATCGAAACGCCGGTAGTCCGCTGTGGACTACTGCCTGGGGCCCCTGCGGCGCAGCGGAGCCCCCAGACCTGTCGCTGCCGACAGTAGCGACCGATGTCAACTCATAAAAGTCCGGGGCCACATCGTTGTGGACGGAAACCCGTCATCGTCACGTTTGCGGCAGCGGACCGCGCGCGGCATCGGGGTCGAGCGCGGGACCGGACGGGATGAGCGAAACGACGTTCGCGGGCAGCCGAAGAGGTTTCGAACCGCCGTAGCCGAGCGTCGCGAGCACGTCCGGGTGGGATACCGCGTACCGACGCCCGAGGTCCGTCACGATCGACACGGTGCCGCCCGTCGCGCCCGGCGCCGCCACCGACTCCACGACCGCCCCGCGCCCCGGCGGCACGAGGACGTAGTCGGCGAGCGCCTTCCCGTCCGCGGAGCGCGCCCCGGTGCGTGGCACGTCCGCGACCTTGGGCACCTCGGCGTTCACCCGAATCTCCGCCACTCCGGTGTCGTCGCGCACCTCGCCGCAGAGCGCCCCGCCGCCCGGATCCGCCAGGCGAGGCGTCGTCGCCGGCGGCGCCGCGGGATCCGACGGAACCAGGTCAGGGAGCTTCTTGATGCTGTTGAATTGCGCCTGCGACATCGGGGTTGGCTTGCTCTGCAACCCCAACGCCGTGATGATCAAGTCGGCCTGCACCTGGGTGATTCCCGCCAGGCCATCCCGCTGGGCCACCGCGTACTGCCGACCGCCGCCGGCGCTCTCGACGACGAAGACCTCGCCGACGCGGGCATCCGGCACGGCGAGCGACGGCTCGGCGGCGTTCGGGATGGGAATGCGGGCCAGATCCGCGCCCGCGGGCAAGGCGTTGAGCAACGCGGGCGCGACCGGCAGCGCACGCTGACTCGTCCACGTCAACGCGGTCAGCACCAAATCCCGATCACGAAGCAGGTGCCGCCGGTTACGCCAAATGAGGTGCAGACTCCCGTCGGGGTGGCGCACCAGCAACCCGTCATCGCCGAGGGCGCGGCCCCCGTTGGGCGCCGAACCGACCAGCAGCGCCGAGCGGACGCCGCCGGATTGATTGTTCGTCCCAGGCGGAAGAGAACAGATCGTCCACGGCACGCTGACGAGCCGGTTGGCCGGGGGCAGGGCGTCCGGAGCGTCCACAATGCCCAGTGGCACACCCCGGGGCACGCCCTCGATGGACTTCGCCGAGACCCGCACCGTCTTCGGCGCGGAGGCGCCCACGATCAACAGCGCCGAGGTGTAATTGAGCACTGGGTGGAGCTTTTCGTCCCGATAGATGTATCGCGCCCCAGTTTCCTTTTCGACAATGACGGCGTCGCCATCGCGCCAATTGCTCGCCCCACCACCGACGAAGGCCCCGTAGAGCGCGACCGCGCCAATCCCGATGACGGCGATGAGTATGCTCGCGAGCGTCGCGCCAGCCGCCCGTCGAAACGGTGACTGTGGAGGATCGGTTTCGCGCATTACCAACGCGGCCACGACGCGCTGCACCATGAACTGATATGAGTGCAGCTGGTCCTGCCGTGACGGCATCCCGCCCCCTCTGAGATGAGTTCGACCAATACGATTGAACCCGCTTACCGTCTTGGGCCGCGACTAGCACGGGAGGCTACCCGGATGTCCGTGAGCGTGGTGGACCCCCGGATCCACCCTGGCGGGCACGGCCACCCCGGCGGGCAGGCTTCGCCTGCGGGACGTCGTTCCCATCCGTCTCGTCCCCGGCAGGTCCAGCCGCGACACCGCCGGCCGTTCGGGATCCGCGTCGGCCAGATCGTGGCGACCGAAGCAGCCCTCGCTCTGGTCATAGCCTCCCTGGGCCACGGGCCCCTTCTCCTCGTCGGCGCCGCTCTCGTCGCCGTCGCCCTCATCGTCGTCGCCTGGCTGCCACTTCGCCATCGATGGCTTTTCGAATGGATCCGCATCGGTGTGCGCTACCTCGGGCGGGAACGCCAGATGGCGGGCACCGACGGCGTTCGGCGGATGCTCACGTTGGCCGCGCCCGACGCGCAGCTGAGCGCGGTGGAGCTCGGGGGGGACGACGCCGCGGTCATCGCGGACGCCAACGGATTGACCGCGTTGCTCGAGCTCGGCGACGCGACGGAGCTCCTCGCCGACACCCCCGACACGTTCCCGTCCCCGGCCAGCTTGCTGCCCGCGGCCGGTCCTGACCTGCCCCCGGTCCGCATCCAACTGGTGATCTCGGGGGCGCCGGCCCCGACCCTCCGCGCCGGCGCGGGGGTAGCGGGGACGTCGTACCGGCAGCTCACCGACGGCCGCCTCCTCGCCCAGACCCGCGCGGTGCTGGCCGTACGGGTCTGCCGCGCCGACGGCTGGTCGGAGGAGGACCTCCTCCGGGCGCTGTCGAGTCTGGTGCGCAAGATTCGTCGCCGCCTCGGGATCCGGCCAGCGCGGCAGCTCGGGGTGGACGCCGCGCTGCGCGTACTCGGGGAGCTCGCCCACTTCGACGTCGCGTACCCGGTGCGCGAATCGTGGAACATGGTCACCCTCGGCGGGCTGACCCAGGCGACGTTCCGCATGAGACGGTGGCCCGACCTGTACTCGGACGCGGCCCGCCAGATGATTCCGCGCCTGCTGAGCCTGCCGGCGGTCGCGACCACGGTGGCGCTCAGCGTCGGGCCGCGGGTCAACGGCACCGACGCGGTCGCGGTGGACCTCACGGTCCGCATCGCGGCTGGCGACCCCAACGGGCTCGCCACCGCGGCGCAAGCGCTGCGGCGGCTGCTGTCCTCGATGAACGCCACGGTCCGGCGCCTCGACGGCGAGCAGATGTCCGGGCTCGCCGCCACCCTGCCGCTCGCGCGGGGCGGCCCGGGGCCGATTCCCGCCTTGAGCCCCACCCTGGTCGTGCCGCTCAAGGCGCTTGAGGCCCTCGACCTCACCGTCGCTGGCTCCGGCCTGATGATCGGGACGAACCGGCACGGCGCCCCGGTCACGCTCCGCCTTTTCCGCGCCGAACCCACCCGAGCCGTCTTGATCGGCGGCATTCGCGCCGCCCAGCTCGTCGTTCTCCGGGCGATGGCGCTGGGCGCCCGCGTCGTCCTGCAAACCTCCCGGCCACGGGCGTGGGAGCCGTTCGTCCGCGGGGTGACCACACCGGCCGAGACCATCGCCATGATTCCCCCAGGGCGGCCGATCGGCGGTCCACCCGGCACCCCGCTGCACCCCCTGCTGATCGTCGTCGACATCGGACCGGTCGCGGCGGACAACCGTCCCGCCCCGGGGTGGCACGCGAGCCTCGTCGTCCGGGATGAGCTGACCCCAGCCGACGTCGACGCCGTCAGTCGCGCCGACCTCCTCGTGTTGCAGCCGCTCCGGCCGGAGGAGGCCTCGCTCGCCGGGGCTGCCCTCGGGCTCGGGGAGGCCGCCGGCTGGCTGTCCCGCATCCGTCACGACATGATCGGCGTGATCAACCGCCGGGCGGTGCGCTGGGCGCTGCTCACCAGCACCCCGCTGGAGGCTCAACTGGTCGGTTCGCCGGCTCGTACGCTCGCTACCGGCCCCTCCGCTCCGCCCGGGATGCCGGTCGCGCACCCCGCGCCACCCGGCCGTCGCTGACCTCCTCAATGGACGAGGTGCCCCTGCGCGCGCCGACGCCGGTGGCCCGCGTCACGGCACGTCGTACGTGAGCAGCAACATCCCGTCGGCCCGGGTCAGCTCGAGGCGCACCAGCTCCGGACCGGAGAACCGCGTCGCGCCGGCGATCGTGATCTCTCGGCCTGGCGCGGCCACCCACGAGCCCACCTGCTCCGTCGCCCCATCGGGGCCGTGCGCGACGAGCCGGAACGTGTAGGCCCGATCCCAGTTCACGCTCCGCGTGTACGCGCAGCGCATCGTGATCTCGGTGCCCCAGGCGGTCGGCCGCAAGCCCACCTCGGCCGTCACCGGCAGCGCCGTCCGCGCCGGAACCATGGCGACCATCGGCACGTCCTGATCGTCGTGCCGCGCGACCACGTCCGCGCCCAGCCAGGCACCCCCGAAGCCCACGACGACCGCGAGGCTGGCGGCCACGCACGAGCTGAGGATCAGCCGCCGGCGATAGGCCCGCCGCATCCGCTGGCGTTCGACTTGGACGGCCCGGATGAGGCGGGTGAGTCGGGTGGTATCCGACGGCGGATCGAGAATCTGCTCGAGACCAGCCCGGTCCAGCCGCCCCAGCAGGCCGGGCAGCACGGCGATCTCCGCGACCGCCTGACGGCACGAGGCGCAGCCGCTGAGATGCTTCTCGTACTCGGCGCGTTCCGCCGGAGACAGGGCGCCCAGCACGTACGCGCCGTCGTCGTACGCGTATGCGCACTTCACTGGGTCACCCCCATCTCCTCTAGCACCAGGCGCAGCGAGCGCAGCGCGTAGTGCGTCCGGGACTTAATCGTCCCCGGCGGCACACCCAACCGCGCCGCCGCCTCATTGACGGATCGACCACGGTAAAAGCATTCCACCAACACCTCACGGTGCGCCGGCGACAGTCGCGCTAACGCCTCAGCGACGGTCCACGCCTCCACCGCTCGATCCGCCTCGTCCACCGTCGGCGGGGGCTCGGGCAACTCATCCGTGACGACCTCACCCACTCGCGCGTTCCGACGGCGCCACGCGTCGATCGCGAGGTTGCGAATCGTGGTGAACAGCCAGGCTCGCACCGAACCGCGCCGCGGATCCAGCGACTCCGGATGCCGCCACGCCCGCAGCAGCGTCTCCTGAACGAGGTCCTCGGCACGTTGCCGATCGCCACCCGACAACCGAAGCGCCTGAGAGAAGAGCGCGTCCCCGTGCTCCTCGTGCAGCGTGCGCAGTAGCTGTGCGTCCTGGTCCGTCAACGCCCTGCCTTCCCTTCTGGGCTGGGGTACGGAACGCACAGGCCGAAGGTTCAACGGAAGACGCTGTTCATATGCGCTTTACTGCGCGTCCGGATCCCGCTCACGGAGCGCTCCTAGCGTCCGCAGCGACACCGCCCGCCACCGCCCGTGGCCGGCGGACACTCCACTGTCACCCGTCAAGGAGGCCGCACCGATGAGCGACCGCGTTGACGAGCGCGCACCAGACCGTGGCGAGACCTGGCGTCGCCCCCTCGCCATCCTGGGCCATGGTGGACGCTCGGTGATGACCTGCCGCTACCGCTGCGGACGGGCCTGCGACCACCCGGCGCCCAACCAGTCGCCGAATCCCACCTTCGCGGACCTCGTCGCGACCACCACCACCGGCGGCCGAGTCGCGCTATCGCGCCGCACGGTGCTCCGTACCGGTGCCCTCGGCTCCCTCGTGCTGAGCCTCACCGCGGTCGGCGCGCCCGCCGTCGCGGCCGAATCTCCCCACGGCGGTCGACGACCAGGCGGGAAGCCCCACCCGCCGCAGCACGGAGGTTCCCTGACGTTCTCGCCCGTCGCCCCAAACAGGCGCGACGACATCGTGCTGCCCCCTGGGTACACGTACGCGGTCGTGATCCGGTGGGGAGACCCCGTGCTGCCCGGCGCCCCGGAGTTCGACCTCCACCACCAGACCGCCGAGCGGCAATCCCAGCAATTCGGCTACAACAACGACTTCGTCGCGGTGCTGCCGCTCGACCAGCCCGACCGCGCGCTGCTCGTGGTCAACCACGAGTACACCGACGAGGAGTTGATGTTCCCTGGATTCACCAGCCACGCGGCGCTGAGCGTCGAGCAGGTGCGGACCGCGATCGCGGCGCACGGAATCTCCGTCGTCGAGATCGAACGCGTCGGCCGCACCGGGCAGTGGCGGGTTGTCCGCAGCGGGCCGCGCCCGTACAACCGCCGCGTCACCGCCCTGTCGACCGAGTTCGTCCTCACCGGCCCAGCGGCGGGATCGCCGTGGCTCCGCACCGCGGCGGACCCTCGCGGCCGGACCGTCATCGGCACGCTGAACAACTGCGCCGGCGGCGTCACCCCGTGGGGCACGGTCCTCTCCGGGGAGGAGAACGTCGACCAATATTTCGTCGGCGGTGACGCCGTACCGGCCGCGCTCAAGCCGCGATACGCCCGCTACGGCATCACCACCTCCACCCGCTATCCCAGCGACAGCCGGAGGTGGGAGCGCGCGGACGAGCGTTTCGACCTCGCGCGGCACCCCAACGAAGCCCACCGGTTCGGGTGGATTGTCGAGATCGACCCCTACGATCCGCGGTCCCGGCCCCGGAAACACACCGCGCTTGGCCGATTCAAGCACGAGGGGGCGACCGTCGCGGTCGCGAAAGACGGACGTGTCGTCGTCTACATGGGAGACGATGAACGGTTTGAGTACCTCTACAAATTCGTTTCCGACAAGAAGATGATGCCGGGCACCTCACCCGCCGCCCGGCGGCACAATCTCACGCTCCTCGAATCCGGCACGCTCTATGTCGCCACCTTCCGCTTCACCAGCGCCGGCGAGATCGATGGCTCGGGACGGCTCCCGTCGGATGGCGCGTTCAACGGGACCGGCCGCTGGATTCGCCTCGTCAGTGGCGGTCGGTCATACGTGCCGGGAATGACCGCGGACGAGGTGCTGGTCTTCACCCGGCTCGCTGCCGACGCGGTCGGCGCGACCAAGATGGACCGGCCGGAGGATGTCGAGCCCAACCCGGTCACCGGCAGGATCTACGCGGCGCTGACGAACAACAGCGCGCGAGGGGTGGGGAGCAACCCGCGTGCCGACGAAGCCAACCCGCGCACCGCCAACAAGCACGGACACATCTTGGAGATCACCGAGGATGAAGGCGACTTCGCCGCGGAGACCTTCACCTGGTCCGTGCCGATCGTCTGTGGTGATCCAGCGGATCCGTCGACCTACTTCGCGGGGTTCGACAAGCGCCGCGTCTCCCCGATCTCCTGCCCGGACAACCTGACCTTCGACAGTCAGGGCACCATGTGGATCGCCACCGATGGCAGCGCGCTGGGCAGCAACGACGGGCTGTTCGCCACACCCGTGACCGGGCCCGAGCGCGGTTACCTTCGGCAATTCCTCACCGTGCCGGTCGGCGCCGAGGCTTGCGGCCCGTTCATCACCCACGACGATCGTTCCCTGTTCCTCGCCGTCCAGCACCCCGGCGAGGTCGACGGTGCGTCGCTGGAAAACCCGGCCTCGACCTGGCCTGACGGGACCATCCCGCGACCCGCAGTCATCTGCGTGTGGCGCGATGACGGCGGGCGTATCGGCACCTGACGACCGCGCGTGAACGCGCGCGGCGCCGTGGCACGCACCAGCGGCGGCCCGGTCCCCAGCCCTGACCGGGTCGTCGCTGGGCGCGTGTCAGGTGGAGTCCGCCGAGGCCATCGCCTCGCTGATCGCGCGCGCAGTGGCCTGGAGCTTCGCCCGTATGATCCGCGCCGACGCCATCATCTCGGCGGCGGGCAACGCGCACGCGAGCACGACTCGCCGTTCCATGTCCTTGTCCGGGACCGCGAGCACCGCCGCGCACGCGACGCCTTGTCGGTACTGACCAACCTCGACATGCATGCCGCGTCGCTCACCCGCGGCGAGATCCGCCTCCAAAGCCTCGGGAGTGGTCAACGTGGCCGAGGTGTACGGCCGCATGCCGTATTCCTTCAAGTAGCGGTAGCGCTGATCGGGAGTGAGCGTCGCGAGCAGCGCTTTGCCGAGCGCAGTAGCGTGTGCTCCCTCGTCGAAACCGGGAGCGAGATCTTCGAGATAGGGGGTCCGGGGTCCTTCCGCCGCAGCGGTAATCGCCACCTGGCCGCCGACAAATCGGCCGAGGAAATGGCTGTAGCCGGTTTCGAAGGCCGCCCGCCGCAAGACCTCCCCCACCGCGGGAGGCCCACGGAACGCCGCGACGAGTTCGCGGTATCGATCCGCGACCTCCAAGCCCACGATGTAGGTGCCATCTTCTCGCCGGATGACGTAGCCCTCATAGGCGAGAGTCCGCACCAGGTGATAGGTGGTCGCGACGGTCAGCCCGCAGCGTCGCGCAATCTGTTTGACGGTCAGGCCCCGTGGGGCGCGTCCAACCGCCTCGAGCACCCGCAGTGCCCGAGACACGCTTCGGATCAGGTCCGAGGGTTCCGCCAAGGGGTCGCGCACAACCACCTCCGACGCCGGGGACTCACACCATATGAAAAACGACGCCGAAGGGGAATGCCTGCAGCGCATTGAGGGTGCCAGATATTTTCCGACAGCTCCCCGTGTGGCGCCCGACACGTGCTGTTTGTCCGCGCGGCACGCGTAGGGTCAAAGTGTCATGGCACAACCGATCACACAGCAGCACGGCGCCGCGACCCGGCCCGTGCGGACCGCCTTCGGCGCAACGACCACCACCATCGCCTGCGTCCTGCCGGTCTTCCTCGTCGGTGGGCTCGCCGTCCAACTCGCCGAAGATCTTCACTTCTCCCCCGCCGGCCTCGGCCTAGCCGTCTCGATCTACTTTGCGACGAGCGCGGTCGCCTCCCTGCCCGCGGGTTACCTCGTCGAACGCCTCGGGCCGCGCATGGCGGCTCAGATCGCCATCGCCCTCTCCGGCGGTTCCCTCCTCGCCGCCGCGCTCCTCGCCCGCTCCTACGCCCTGCTCACGCTCTTCCTCGCGCTGAGCGCCGGTTCCAACGCCCTCGGCCAGCTCGCCAGCAACGCCGCGCTCGCCCGCCAGGTGCCTCCCGGCCGGCAAGGTCTGTCGTTCGGCGTCAAACAGGCGGCCATCCCTCTGTCCACGCTCCTGGCCGGCGCCGCCGTCCCCACCATCGCGTTGACCGCCGGCTGGCGGTGGGCGTTCGTCGCCGCCGGCACCACCGCCCTCGCCACCCTGGCGGCGGTACCGCGCAGCGCGGACGGCGGGACCCGCGCCGCCCGCCACTCCGAGCGCCGCGCCTCCGCGCCCCTGCTCACCATCGGCGCCGCCGCGACGCTCGCCTCCGGGGCAGCGAATGGCCTCGGCACCTTCCTCGTCGACTCGACGGTGGCTCGCGGCATCTCCCCCGGGCTAGCTGGCCTCACCCTCACGCTCGGCAGCGTGATCTGCGTCGCCGGTCGGGTCTTCTTCGGCTGGCTCGGCGACAAGCGCCGCTCCGGGCACCTCGCGACGGTCGCGGCCATGCTGCTCGTGGGCGCGTGCGGACTCACCCTGTTGACCAAGCCCAATCCGGCGGCCCTGATCCTCGGCGTCGCCCTCGGCTTCGGTTTTGGCTGGGCGTGGCCCGGCGTCATGAACTTCGCCGTCGTGCAGATCTATCCCCAGGCGCCGGCCGCGGCCACCTCGGTCACGCAGACCGGGGTGTACGCCGGGGGCGCGCTCGGTCCGCTGGCCCTCGGCGCGATCGCCGAACACGCTAGCTACCCCACGATGTGGCTCACCGCCGCTGGGGCGATGCTGCTCGCCGCCGCCCTCATGGTCGTCGGCGGCCAGCGGCTACGCGCGGCCGCCGCGCGCCACGCGTAGGGGCAGCCCACTCCGAGCGGAGAACGACGGCGCGCCGACGCCCTGGGGCGGCGCGGCGATCAGGCTTAGCCGGTGCGATCGGCGATGAAGTCACACAGCGCTTCGAGCGCCCGCCGCGGCGATCCCTGCGGCAGCGGGGCGAGCTGCTGGCGCGCCCGCTCCGCGTAGCTGCGGACCGTCTCGCGCGCCCGTTTCATCGCCGGCGACTCCCGCAACAGCCCCAGCGCCTCGGCGTGCAGGTCGTCGTCGGTCAGCGGGCCTTGCGAGAGCAGCTCCCGCAGCCGCGTGGTGGCGGGGTCGTCATCCGTGGAGTCCCGGACGTAGAGCACGGGCAAGGTCGCCACGCCCTCGCGGAGATCGGTGCCGGGGGTCTTCCCCGACTCGACCGTCTCGGAGGCGATGTCGAGGAGGTCATCGGAGAGCTGGAAAGCGATTCCGATGGTCTCCCCGTACTCGGCGAGCGCCTCGATGTGCTCCCGCGAGGCTCCCCCGAACATGCCGCCGAAGCGGGCTGACGTGGCGATGAGCGAGCCGGTCTTCTCGGCGACCACCCGCAGGTAGTGGCGAATCGGGTCGTCCCCTTCCCGCGGGCCGACGGTCTCGGCGATCTGCCCGTGGACCAGCCGGATAAAGGTCTCCGCCTGGAGCCGAACCGCCTCCGGGCCGAGCTGGGCGGCGATGGACGCGGCGCGGGCGAAGAGGTAGTCGCCGACGAGGATCGCCACCGAGTTCGTCCAGCGCGAGTTGACGCTCGGCGCGCCCCGCCGCATGGGCGCCTCGTCCATCACGTCGTCGTGGTAGAGGGTCGCCAAGTGGGTGAGCTCCATCACCACGGCGGCCGGAACCACCAGCGGGGCGTGAGGATCGCCGAAGTGGGCGCCGAGCGCGACCAATAACGGCCGAAACCGCTTACCCCCAGCGTCGACCAAGTGCCGAGCCGCCTCGGTGACGAACGGGTCCGCGCTGGTGACGCAGACGCGCAACTCGGCTTCCACCTGGTCGAGCGTCGTGCGCAGCGACTCCTCGAGGACGGCGTCACCGAAGTCAAGCCCGATCGACGTCAGCGCGGGGGTCTTCACCGCGCTAGTCCGATCGTCTGCCGTCCTGGTCACGTACCTCACCATGCCACACCGCCCCCGTCCAGTCCGGGCGGGGGCGGTGTGGGTTGCTCATCGCACAAACTCGGCCGCATCCACGGTCAGGTCAAGCAGCATCTGCGGCGCCACACCGAGCAGGAGCGTGGCGACCACACCGATCGTCAACGCCGTCGCGGTGAACCCTCCGGGGATCGTGACCGCCGGCGTCGACTCGCCCGGCTCGGCGAGCCACATCATCACCACGACCCGCAGGTACGGGAACGCGAGGATCATGCTGCTGATGACGCCAACGATGACGAGCCAGTCGTGCCCGCTGCCGAAGGCCGCCCCGAACACCGCGAACTTGCTGGTGAATCCGCTGGTCAACGGGATACCAGCGAAGGCCAGCAGGATGAAGGTGAAGATCGTGGCGAACAGCGGGGAGCGGCGCCCCAGCCCGGCCCACCGCGACAGGTGGGTCGCCTCGCCGTCGCCGTCCCGCACCAGGGTGATCACCGCGAACGCGGCGATCACGGTGAAGCCGTACGCCGCGAGGTAGAACATCGTGCTGGCCACCCCCTCCTTGCTCGGGGCGAGCGCCCCGACGAGGAGGTACCCGGCGTTCGCGATCGACGAGTACGCGAGCAGGCGCTTGATGTCGGTCTGCGTGACCGCGAGCACCGCCCCGACGAGCATCGTGAGGACCGCGATCCCGCCCAGCACCGGGGTGTAGTCCCAGGAGGCGCCGGAGAACGCGACGTGCAGCACCCGCAGCAGCGCGCCGAAGGCCGCCACCTTCGTGCAGGCCGCCATGAACCCGGTGATCGGCGTGGGAGCGCCCTGGTAGACGTCCGGCGTCCAGACGTGGAACGGAGCGGCCGCCACCTTGAAGAGGAGGCCGACGGCGATCAAAGCGATGCCGGCGAAGAGCAGCAGCGGGCTCGCGGTCGACTCAGCGATCGCGCTGTGGATCGCGGCGAAGTCAAACCCGCTGTCCGCGCCGTTCGGGACGCCGGCGGTGAAGCCGTAGACCAGGGCGATACCGAACAGGAAGAACGCCGAGGCGTACGCGCCGAGCATGAAGTACTTCAGCGCGGCCTCCTGGCTCAGCAGCCGGCGCCGCCGGGCCATCGCGCACAGCAGGTACAGCGGCAGCGACAGGACCTCCAGCGCCACGAAGAGCGTGAGCAGGTCGCTGGCCGCGACGAAGAGCAGCATCCCGCCGATCGAGAACAGCGACAGCGGGAAGACCTCCGTCGCCCCCGGCTCGCGCTGGGCCTGCTCGCGGTCGCGCTCCGACCCGACCACGACCGCCGCCTGCGCGACGAACGGCCCACCCGGCTCGAGCGACCGCTCCGCGACGAGCAGCATCGACAGCAGGCCGAGTACCAGGATCGTGCCCTGCAGGAACAGGGTCGGACCGTCGACGGTGATCGACCCACCCACAGTGACGGTCCGGGTGTCGGCGTTCACCACCACCAGGACCAGCGCGGCCACGATCGCCGCCAGCGTGAGGACGAGCTGGACAGGGTACCGCCGCGCCCGCGGGATCACCGCCTCGACGAGTACGCCCAGGCAGGACGCCCCGAACAGGATCAGCATCGGCGCGATGGCGCCGTAATCGATGGATGGGAGCCCGAACGGCTCGGTCATTTCGCGGCCTCCGTGATGCCCTCCGTAGGGGCGGGTTCGGATTTCTCGCCGACGACCCCTTGCATGGTGGCCTGAACGGCGGGGTTGATGACGTCAGTAACCGGCTTCGGGAAGAAACCGAGCAGCAGGATCAGGGCGATCAGCGGGGTGACCACGACCTTCTCCCGCAGGGAGATGTCCCGCCGCATGCCGTCGACGTCCGACAGCGCCGGGTTCGGCGTGCCCTGCATCGTCCGCTGCACCATCCACAGCACGTACGCGGCGGCGAGGATGACGCCGAGCGTGGCGATCACGGCGACCGGCTTGTTGACCGGGAAGGTGCCGAGGAGCACCAGGAACTCCGAGACGAACGGCGCCGTGCCGGGCAGCGACAGCGAGGCCAGACCGGCGAAGAAGAAGACCCCGGCGAGGATCGGCACGAACTTGCCGGCGCCACCGAAGTCGCTAATCAACGCCGAACCACGACGGGCGATCAACATGCCCGCGACCAGGAAGAGCAGACCGGTCGCCAGGCCGTGGTTGAGCATGTACAGCACCGCGCCCGTCCCCGCCTGCGTGGTGAAGGCGAAGATACCCACGCCGATGAAGCCGAAGTGGGCGATCGACGTGTAGGACACCAGGCGCTTGAGGTCGTTCTGGCCGACCGCGAGCAGCGCGGCGTAGATGATGCCGATCACTGCCAGCGCCAGCGCCCACGGGGCGAACCACCGCGAGGCCTCGGGGAACAGCGGCAGGCAGTAGCGGAGGATGCCGAACGTCCCCACCTTGTCCATCACGCCGACGAGCAGCGCCGCCACCCCGGCCGGCGCCGCCGCGCCCGAGTCCGGCAGCCAGGTGTGGAACGGGAAGAACGGCGCCTTGATCGCGAAGGCGATGAAGAAGCCGAGGAAGAGCCACCGCTCCGTTCCCGTCGAGATGTCGGCCTGGGTCAGCGCTTCCCAGTCGAAGGTGCGCCCCCCGACCACCCACAGGCCGATCACCGCGGCGAGCATGAACAACCCGCCGACCAGCGAGTAGAGGAAGAACTTCACCGCAGCGTACTGGCGCTGGTGGCCGCCGTAGCTGCCGATGAGGAAGTACATCGGCACCAGCATGACCTCGAAGAACACGTAGAAGAGGAAGACGTCCGCGGCGGCGAAGACGCCGATCAACGTGGACTCGAGGGCCAGCAGCAGCGCGAAGTAGGTCGGGACGGAGCGCTTGAGCTCGTCCGCGTCCTTCCACGACGCGAGGATCACCACCGGCACGAGGAGCGCGATGAGCATGAGCATCACGAGCGCGATGCCGTCCACCGCGAAGGTGAACCGCACCCCCCAGGCCGGGATCCACGGGTACGACTCGCGGAGCTGGAACCGCTCGCCTCCCGCCTCAAAGGCCACCCACGTCGCCACGGCCAGCGCGAGCACCACCAGCGACCAGCCGAACGCGACTCGCTTGGCGAGCTCCGGCGCTCGTCGGGGCAGCAACGCCACAACGAGGGCACCGACTAGCGGCGCCACGGTCAGCACCGACAAGAACGGAAACTCTGTCACGCCAGCCATCCCATCTGCAGGGCGAGGAACGCGGCGACCACCAGCAGTGCGCCGGCGAGTACCGAGGTCGCGTAGGACCGCACGAAACCGGTCTGGAGGCGACGCAGCCGGCCGGAGCCGCCGCCGACGGCAGCCGCGAGGAGGTTGACGGCTCCGTCAACGACCTTCCCATCGAGGAACACCAGGGCACGGGTCAGGTAGATGCCCGGCTTCTCGAAGACCACCTCGTTGAACGCGTCGGTGTAGAGGTTCTTGCGCGCGGCGGTCACCAGCGCACCAGCCGGCTGCTCCTGCAGCGCGGTGCCCTTGTGGAACAACGCCCACGCCAGCCCCGCGCCGAGCACGGTGAGCACCAGCGAGAGCACGGTGATCACGATGTGCGGCAGCACCGTCTCGTGGGACTCCTGCGGGCCGAGCACGGGGGTGAGCCAGTCGGGAACGCTGGTCGCCATGAGGCCACCGGCGACGACCGACCCGATCGCGAGCAGGATCAGCGGCACGGTCATCACAGGCGGCGACTCGTGCGGATGCTCGATGTCCTCGGTCCACCGCTTGGGGCCGTGGAAGGTGAGGACGAACAGCCGGGTCATGTAGAAGGCGGTCAGCCCGGCACCGAGCAGCGCCGCGCCGCCGAAGAGCCACGCGGTCCAGTCGTGACGCGCGAAGGCGGCAGCGATGATCGGTTCCTTGGAGAAGAAGCCGGAGAGCGGCGGGATACCGATGATCGCGAGCCATCCGGTGGCGAACGTCAGCCAGGTGATCTTCATGTACTTCGACAGACCACCGAAGCGCCGGATGTCGGTCTGGTCCTTCATGCCGTGCATGACCGAACCGGCGCCGAGGAACATGTTCGCCTTGAAGAAACCGTGCGCGAGCAGGTGCACGATCGCCAGCGCGTACGCCCCGCCGCCGAGCCCCACGCCGAGGAACATGTACCCGATCTGGCTGACGGTCGACCAGGCGAGCACCCGCTTGATGTCGTCCTTGGCGCAACCGATGATGCAGCCCATCAGCAGGGTGATGGCCCCGACGGAGACGACGACCGTCTGGAGACCCGAGTGGGCCGAGAAGATCGGGTTGGACCGGGCGATCAGGTAGACACCGGCGGTGACCATCGTCGCGGCGTGGATGAGCGCCGACACCGGGGTCGGGCCCTCCATCGCGTCCGGCAACCAGGCCTGGAGCGGGAACTGACCCGACTTCCCAGTGGCACCGAGCAGGAGGAGCAGCCCGATCGCCAACACCGTGCCGGCGGCCAGCGCGTTCACGCTGTTGAAGACCTCGTCGTACTGGGTGGTCCCCAGCGTGGCGAACATGATGAAGATCGCGATGAGCAGGCCGGCGTCACCGACCCGGTTCATCAAGAAGGCCTTCTTGCCGGCGGTCGCCGCCGCGGGGCGGTTGTACCAGAACGAGATCAGCAGGTACGACGCGAGACCGACGCCTTCCCAGCCGACGAAGAGCATCACGTAGTTGTTGCCGAGGACGAGCAACAACATCGCGGCGACGAAGAGGTTGAAGTAGGCGAAGAAGCGCCGCCGCCCGGGGTCCTCGGCCATGTAGCCCACCGCGTACAGGTGGATCAGCGACCCCACACCGGTGATGAGCAGGACGAAGACCGCCGACAGGGGGTCGAAGAGCAGCCCGACGTCGACCGAGAAGGTGCCGACGTCGATGAACTCCCAGAGGCTCAGCTCGACGGATCGGTTGGACAGCCCGCGCAGTTCGAAGAAGTAGGTCAGGCCCAGCACGAAAGCCACGGCCACGCTCGCCACACCGAGCCAGTGACCCCACCGGTCCGCCCGCCGGCCAAGCAGCAGGAGCACGGCCGCACTGGCCAGCGGGATGGCCACCAGCAGCCATACGCTGCCCAGCAGCCCACTCGCCGGGGCGTACTCAACAGCGGCGAGCGGCGCGGCCTGGGCGCTCCACAGAGTCTGATCCACTTGGGGGCCCCTCTTAGTACTTGAGCAGGTTCGCGTCGTCGACGCTCGCGGAGCGTCGAGTACGGAAGATCGACATGATGATGGCTAGACCCACCACGACCTCAGCCGCCGCCACGACCATGACGAAGAACGCCATGACCTGGCCGTTGAGGTTGCCGGTGATCCGGCTGAACGCGACCAGCGCCAAGTTCGCGGAGTTGAGCATGAGCTCGATGCACATGAACAGGACGATCGCGTTCCGCCGAATCAGCACACCGACCGCGCCGATGGTGAACAGAACGGCGGCGAGGATTACGTACGAGTAAGGCGTCACTTTTCCGTCCCCTTCGGCGCCGCCTCCGCGGCGGTCAGCTCGCGGGTGGGCAGGATGTCCGGGAAGGCGCCCTCGGTCAGGGTGCCGTCGGGCAGCCGCGCCGGGGTCGCCACGGAGCTGGACGTGGCGAACACGCCCGGACCCGCCTTCGGGCCGGGGTAGTTGCCGGGCGCGAACCGGGCCCGCATCCGCTCCACCTGCGACAGTCGCTCGCCCTTACGCCGCTCGACGTGTGCCAACACCATCGCGCCCACCGCGGCGGTGATCAGCAACGCCGAGGTCACTTCGAAGGCGAAGACGTAGCGGCTGAAGATCAGACGAGCCAGGCCGACGACGTTCCCGTCGGCGTTAGCCGCGTCCAGCCCCGCCGCCGTGGTCCCCTCCAGTGCCCGGTAGGTCCCGGAGCCGATGAGCAAGGCGAAGCCCGCTCCGAGGAGCAGCGCCACCACTCGCTGGCCACGCAACGTCTCGATCAGCGAGTCGGAGGCGTCCCGGCCCACCAACATGAGCACGAAGAGGAAGAGCATCATGATGGCGCCGGTGTAGACGATGATCTGCACCATGCCGATGAACGGCCCGGACTGGAGCACGTAGAAGACGCCCAGGCAGAGCATCGTCAGCACCAGCCAGAGCGCCGAGTGCACGGCGTTGCGCGACCACACCATGCCGATCGCGCCGAGCAGCGCGAACGGGGCGAGGATCCAGAAGGTCACCGCCTCACCGGTGGAGACCTCCTGAGCAGCCAGCACCATCTGCGCTGTGATCATTTGTCGTCTCCCGTCGTGCCGGCGTTCTCGGCCGTCTCGCTGCGCACCGCCCGCTCAGCCCCCGCCGAGCTTCCCGGATTGGTCAGGGCACCGACGTAGTAGTCCTTCTCGCTCGTGCCGAGACGCATCGGGTGCGGCGGCGGCTCCATCCCCGGCAGGAGCGGGGCGAGGAGCTGCTCCTTGGTGAAGATGAGGTCCTCTCGCGAGTCGCGCGCGAGCTCGAACTCGTTGCTCATCGTCAGCGACCGCGTCGGGCACGCCTCAATGCACAGCCCGCAGAAGATGCAGCGGGCGTAGTTGATCTGGTAGACCGCGGCGTACCGCTCACCCGGCGAGAAGCGGCGCTCCTCGGTGTTGTCCGCGCCCTGGACGTAGATGGCGTCGGCCGGGCACGCCCACGCGCAGAGCTCACAGCCGATGCACTTCTCCAGCCCGTCCGGGTGGCGGTTGAGGATGTGCCGGCCGTGGTAGCGCGGCGCCGTCTTCGGCGGCTTGAACGGGTAGTCGGTCGTGACGACCTTCCGGAACATGTGCGAGAAGGTCACGCCGAAGCCCTTGATCGCGCCGAACGCCATATCACACCTCCTTCTCGTCCGACTCGCCCGGACCGCTGTCACCGGCCGTACCCGGACCAGCCATGGCGGGCTGCCGCTCGGCGACCGCCCGGCGCGTCCGCGGCGAGGGCGGCACCTGGAGGTCCAGCGGCGGCAGCGGGAAGCTGCCCTTGGGACGGCGGGCGACCTGCTCCTCCAGCGACGGTGCGGGAGGCGGCGTACGACTCGGCCAGAGCAGCGTGATCAGCAGCACGGCGAGGATAAGCCCACCGAGGATCGTGTACCGGATCCCGCTGTCGGTGGTCTCGTTCTGGATGGTGCGGATGCTGGCCAGGGCCAAGATCCACGCGAGGTTGATCGGGATCAGCACCTTCCAGCCGAAGCGCATGAACTGGTCATAGCGCAGCCGGGGCAGCGTCGCCCGCACCCAGATGAAGCCGAAGAGCAACAGGAGGACCTTGCCGAAGAACCAGATCAGCGGAACCCAGCCGGAGTTCGCGCCGTCCCAGAGGCTGATCGGCCACGGGGCGCGCCAGCCACCGAGGAACAGCGTCGTGCACACCGCCGAGACAGTGATCATGTTGATGTACTCGGCGAGGTAGAACATCGCGAACTTGAACGACGAGTACTCGGTGTGGAAACCACCGACCAGCTCGGATTCCGCTTCCGGCAAGTCGAACGGCGCCCGGTTGGTCTCCGCCACCGCCGAGATCGCGTAGATGATGAAGCTCGGCAGCAGGAGGATGCAGTACCAGCTCGGGGCGGTGAGCTCCAGCCCGAACACAGTGATCGGGTTGCCGTCCGCCTGCGCCCGCACGATCTCCGACGTCGACATCGTCCCCGCGGTCATGAAGACCGCGACGAACGACAGACCCATCGCCACCTCGTACGAGATGAGCTGGGCGCTGGAGCGCAGGCCACCGAAGAGCGGGTAGGCCGTCCCGGAGGCCCACCCGGCGAGCACCACGCCGTACACCCCCATGCCCGCGCAGGCGAGGACCACCAGCACGCCGACCGGGGTGTCGGTGAGCTGGAGCGGCGTGCGCTCACCGAAGATCGACACCATCGGGCCGAGCGGAATCACCGAGAAGGCGGTGAACGCGCAGACGCCCGAGATCACCGGCGCCAGGAAGTAGACCGCCTTGTCCGCGGTGAGCGGAATGATCTCCTCTTTGAACGGCAGCTTCAGCCCGTCGGTGAGCGACTGGAGCCACCCGTTCGGCCCCACCTGGTTGGGGCCGTACCGCTGCGCCATGCGCGCGACGACCTTGCGCTCGTAGTTGATCGTGAAGAGTGTCAGCACCAGCAGCAGCGCGAAGATGCCGACGACCTTGAGCAGGACGAGCCACCACACGTCCTTCCCGAAGTCCTGCAACGTCGGCATCTGCGCCAAATAGGCGGCGGTCACTGGACACCCCTTTCAGTCAGGGCCGCAGGGCTCGTCCGCATCACGACGCGACTGCGAGCCCTGAAACGTTCGCTCCTCGCGCTCACCGCTCGGCACCTCCGCCGTTGAGCGACGACTGCGCCACGGTCGCCTCCGTGGCCGCGCCAGCCGAGAGCCGAACGATCGCGCCAGAGGTCACGCCGAGGGTGCGGCGCACCGTTGCGCCCGGCGAGTTGGTCGGCAGCCACACCACGCGGTCCGGCAGATCGGTGATCGCCGCCGGCAGCGTGACCGCGCCCCGGTCCGTGGCCACCGTAACCGGGTCGCCGTCGGCGACACCGAGCGCCTCCGCGGTTGCCTTCGAGATCCGCGCCACCGGCTTGCGGGCTGTGCCCGCCAGGTGCTCGTCGCCGGCGATGAGCGTGCCCAGGTCGATGAGCTGGTGCCACGTGGCGAGCACCGCCTCGCCCTCGCCCGGCCGCGGCGCGCCCGTGGGCTCGACGATCGGCGCCGCCGGCCGCTGGGCCCGGGTCGCCGGCAGGGAGCCCAACTCCCGCCGGACGCTGTTCACATCGCCGGTGTTCAACGTCACCCCGAGCAGCGAGGCGAGGGCGTTGAGCACCCGCCCGTCGGTCATCGCCGAGGTCTGCAATACCGCGTCGAACGTCCGCAGCCGGCCTTCCCAGTTGACGAAGCTGCCGGCCTTCTCGACCACCGGCGCCACCGGCAGCACCACGTCCGCGCGCTGGGTCACCGCGGTGTGCCGCACCTCCAAGCTGACGAGGAACGGCACCGCGTCGAGCGCCTCCTCCGCCTTCTTGGGGTCGGCGAGGTCGGCGGGATCCACACCGGCCACGACGAGCGCGCTGAGCTGCCCCGCAGCCGCCGCGGCGAGGATGCCGTCGACGTCGCGGCCCGGCTCGCTCGGGATCGCTCCTGGGGGCAGATCCCACTCGGCGCCGAGCTCCGCCCGCGCGACCGGGTCGGTGACCGGCCGTGCGCCGGGGAGCAGGTTCGGCAGGCAACCCGTGTCCACCGCGCCGCGGTCACCCGCGCGCCGCGGCACCCACGCCAGCTTCGCACCGGTCCGGTCGGCCACCGCGGCGGCGGTCGACAGGCCGCCGGGCACGCTGGCCAGGCGCTCGCCGACGAAGAGGATCGCACCCTCGGCGCGGAGCGCCTCCACGACCGCCGGGCTGGTGAGGGTCTTCGGCTCGTCGCCGGGCACCGTGGTGAGCACGGTGGCCCCGATCTTCTCGAAGCCGCGGGTGGTGAACGGCGCCACCGCCAGCACCCGCAGCCCGTTCTTCCGGTACGCCTTACGCAGCCGGAGGAACAGGATCGGGCACTCCTCCTCCGGCTCCAGGCCGACGAGCACCACCGCGGGCGCCCGCTCCACGTCGGCGTACGTCACGTCGACGCTGCCGGCGACTCGGGCGGCGAGGAACTCGGTCTCCTCCGCGGAGACCGGCCGAGCCCGGAAGTCGATGTCGTTGGTCCGCAGCGCGACGCGGGCGAACTTCGCGTACGCGTACGCGTCCTCGACGGTGAGGCGCCCGCCGGTGAGGATCCCGACGCCCGCCCCCTCGTCGCGGGCCGCCCGCAGCCCTTCGGCGGCGACGGCCAGCGCCTCGCTCCACGACGCCTCCCGCAGCTGCCCGGTCTCCCGGTCCCGCACCAGCGGGTTGACCAGCCGCTCGGTCGCGGTGACGTACTGGAAGCCCCACCGGCCCTTGTCGCAGTTCCACTCCTCGTTCACCGCCGGGTCATCGCCGGCGAGCCGGCGCAGCACCGTGCGCCGCCGGTGGTCGGTGCGCATCGCGCATCCGGCCGCGCAGTGCTCGCAGACGCTCGGCGTGGAGACGAGGTCGAACGGGCGGGCCCGGAACCGGTACTGCACGCTGGTCAGCGCGCCGACCGGGCAGATCTGCACGATGTTGCCCGAGAAGTACGAGTTGTACGGGACGTCGCCACCGTCCTCGCCGCCGTACACCTCATCCCGGTGGATGTTGATCTGCTCGGCGGACGAGCGCTCCATCAGATCGATGAACTTGTCACCCGCGATCTGATCGGAGAACCGGGTGCAGCGCTGGCAGAGCACGCAGCGCTCGCGGTCGAGGAGGATCTGGCTGGAGATCGCGATCGGCTTGGGGTACTCGCGCTTCTGCTCGCGGAACCGCGAGTCCGTCCGGCCGGTCGACATGGCCTGGTTCTGCAGCGGACACTCGCCGCCCTTGTCGCACATGGGGCAGTCGAGCGGGTGGTTGATCAGGAGGAGCTCCATCACCCCTTCCTGGGCCTTCTTGGCCACAGGCGAGGTGCGCTGCGTCCGGACCACCATCCCGTCGGCAACCGTCTGCGTGCAGGAGGCGACGGGCTTGCGCTGCCCCTCGACCTCTACCAAGCACTGTCGGCAGGCACCGGCCGGGGCGAGCAGGGGGTGGTCGCAGAAGCGCGGGATCTCAATCCCCAGCTGCTCGGCAACCCGAATGAGCAGGGCTCCCTTCGGCGCGGTCACCTCAATGCCGTCGATGGTGAGCGTGACCGTCTCGGCCGCCTTCTGTACCTCGGTCATCAGAGCCCGTCTCCAATCGCGACTGCGGGACCTGCCAGCTCAGCGCGCGTCTCGGTGCGCCCGGGCACCGGCCACACCGCGCCGAAACGCGCGTTGCTCATGCTCATCAGTGAGCTCCCACCAGGATCTTCGGCGACAACTTGGGTGGCTTTCGCCCCTCGATGTAGTCGAGGTAGTCCTGCTTGAAGTACTTCAAGGAGGAGGTCACGGAGCTGGTGGCGCCGTCGCCGAGGCCGCAGAAGGAACGCCCCAGCACGTTGTCGCAGGTGTCCAGCAGGGTGTCGAGGTCCTCGTACGTCCCTTGGCCGGACAGGATGCGCCGGTAGATCCGGACCATCCAGTAGTTGCCTTCCCGGCACGGCGTGCACTTGCCACACGACTCGTGGTGGTAGAACTCCAGCCACCGGTAGGTCGTGTAGACCGGGCAGTCCTTGTCGGAGAAGATCTGCGTGGCCGTCGTCCCGAGGATCGACCCGGCGGCGGCGACGCTCTCGAAGTCCAGCGGCACGTCGATGTGGTCCGCGGTGAGCAGCGGCGTCGACGAGCCCCCCGGCGTCCAGAACTTGAGCTGGTGCCCGGGCTGCATGCCGCCGGCTAGCTCCAACAGCTCCCGCAGGGTGATCCCCATGGAGCACTCGTACTGGCCCGGGTTCGCCACCCGCCCCGACAGCGAGTAGATCATCGGCCCGGGCGACTTCTCGGTCCCCATCGATCGCCACCACGCCGCGCCGCCCAGGACGATGTACGGCACGCTGGCGATCGTGCCGACGTTGTTGACCACCGTGGGGCAGGAGTACAGGCCGTGGGTGGCGGGGAACGGCGGGCGCAGCCGCGGCTGGCCGCGACGGCCTTCCAGCGAGTCGAGGAGCGCCGTCTCCTCGCCACAGATGTACGCGCCGGCTCCACTGTGTACGACGACGTCGAGGTCGAAGCCGGAACCGAGGATGTTCTTCCCGAGGTAGCCGGCCCGGTACGCCTCGGCGATGGCGTTGCGCAGCCGACGGGCGGCGTGGACCGCCTCACCGCGGATGTAGATGAACGCCCGGTTCGCCCGGATCGCGTACGACGCGATGATGACCCCCTCGATCACCGAGTGCGGGTCGTACATCATCAGCGGCAGGTCCTTGCACGTGCCGGGCTCACCCTCGTCGGCGTTGACGACGAGGTAGTGGGGCTTCCCGTCGTTCTGCGGGATGAAGCTCCACTTGAGACCCGTCGGGAAACCCGCGCCACCGCGGCCGCGCAGCCCGGAGTCCTTGACCAGCTGGATCAGGTCGTCGGGGTGCACGGCGAGCGCCTTGCGCAGCGCCTGGTAGCCGTCGAGCTGCTCGTAGACGTCGATCCGCCACGCGTCCGGCGACAGCCAGCGCTTGGTCAGGACGGGGGTGAGCTTCTCGAGGACTTCGCGTCGAGGCTGAGTCACTTGTCTGCCTCCTTACGCGCTCGCGACCCGGCGGACTTCCCGGCTGGGGCGTCACCCGCCGGCTTGCTCGCCACCGCCTCGGCGGTGGCCTTCCCACCGATCGGGGTGCTCGGATCGAAGCCGGCCACCGAGATGCCGTACTGCTGAGCCAGCCGCAGTCCGCGCAGCGACGGCTCACCCGGCCCGCCCTCAGCGACCGCGCCCTCGCGGGTGTCGGCGAAGCCCGCGAGCTGCAGGGAGATCTCCTTGAACGTGCACAGCCGAGCCCCACGAGTGGGCTGGGGACGGCGCCCGGCCCGCAGCTCGTCGACGATGGCGACCGCGGTGTCCGGGTCCATGTTGTCGAAGAAGTCGTAGTTGACGGTCAGCACCGGGCCGTAGTCACACGCCGCGAGGCACTCGGCGTGCTCCAGCGTGATCTTGCCGTCCTCGGTGGTCTCCTCGTGGCCGACCCCGAGGTGCTCGGAGAGCCGGTCGTAGATCTCCTGGCCGCCGAGCACGTTGCACATCGTGTTGGTGCAGACGCTGACGAGGTACTCACCGGTCGGCCGGCGCTTGAACATCGTGTAGAACGTGGCGACAGCGCTGACCTCGGCCTTGCTGATGCCGAGCATCTCCGCGCAGAACTCGACTCCCGCGGGGGAGACGTAGCCCTCCACGGACTGCACCAGGTGCAGCAGCGGCAGCAGCGCCGAGCGCGACCGGCCCTCCGGGTAGCGCGCGATGATCTCGCGAGCCCGCTTGCGGGTCTCCTCGTCAAAGCGCGCCGCCCCGCTGTCGTTCGCGTCGGCCGGGCGCTGCGCCCGTTCGCTATTCACGCTCATCGGTCACACCCACCCATCACGGGGTCCAGCGACGCACCGCCGGCGATCACATCGGCCAGCAGAGATCCTTCGGAGATCGCCGGGATGGCCTGGAGGTTCACGAAGCTCGGCTCCCGGTAGTGCACCCGGTACGGGCGGGTGCCGCCGTCGGAGACCGCGTGCACACCCAGCTCGCCGCGCGGACTTTCGATCGCCACGTAGACCTGGCCCGGTGGCACCCGGAATCCCTCGGTCACGAGCTTGAAGTGGTGGATCAGCGACTCCATCGACTGACCCATGATCTTCGCGACGTGCTCGAGCGAGTTGCCCATCCCGTCCAGGCCGATCGCGAGCTGCGCGGGCCAGGCGATCTTCTTGTCCTGCACCATGACCGGACCGGGCCGAAGCCGGTCGATCGCCTGCTCGACGATCTTCAACGATTCGCGGATCTCCGCGAGCCGGACCTGGTACCGACCCCAGACGTCGCCCGTCGTGGCGGTGGGCACGTCGAACTCGTACGTCTCGTACCCGCAGTACGGCATGGTCTTCCGCAGGTCCCAGGGGAGACCCGCCGACCGGAGCACCGGCCCGGTCACCCCGAGCGCCAGGCACCCGGTCACGTCCAAGACCGCGATGCCCTGCGTCCGCTCCCGCCAGATGGGCTGGCCGCTGAGCAGGTCCTCGTACTCCTTCAGCCGCTTGGGCAGGTACTTGATGAACTCGCGGATCTTCTTGATCGCCTCGTCGGGGATGTCCTGCGCCACGCCACCCGGCCGGATGTAGGCGTGGTTCATCCGCAGCCCGCTGCAGAGCTCGAAGATCTCGAGGATGTACTCCCGCTCCCGGAAGCCGTAGAGCATCATCGAGATCGCGCCGAGCTCCATGCCGGTGGTGGCGAGCCACACCAGGTGCGAGGCGATCCGGTTGAGCTCCATCATCAGCACCCGGATCGTCGTGGCCCGCTCCGGGATCTGATCCTCGATGCCGAGCAGCTTCTCGACGGCGAGCGCGTACGCCGTCTCGTTGAACATCGGCGAGAGGTAGTCCATGCGGGTCACGAAGGTCGTGCCCTGCACCCAGGTGCGGTACTCGAGGTTCTTCTCGATCCCGGTGTGCAGGTAGCCGACGACCGCCCGCGCCTGTCGGACCGTCTCGCCCTCCAGCTCCAGCACGAGGCGGAGCACGCCGTGCGTCGACGGGTGCTGAGGACCCATGTTGATGACGATGCGCTCGTCCTCCGGGTCCCTGCCCTGGACCACGGTGTCCCAGTCGCCGCCGGTGACCGTGAAGACTTTGCCCTCAGTGGTCTCGCGCTCCCGGGCGTAGCCGGGATTGGTGGACGTGCTCACTGGTAGCTCCTCCGCTGATCAGGCGGCGGGATCACCGCACCCTTGTACTCGACCGGTACGCCGCCGAGCGGGTAGTCCTTGCGCTGCGGATGCCCCTCCCAATCGTCCGGCATGAGGATCCGGGTGAGGTTGGGGTGGCCGTCAAAGATGATGCCGAACATGTCGTACGCCTCCCGCTCCTGCCAGTCGGCGGTCGGGTAGACGCTGGTGACCGAGGGCACGTGCGGGTTGCTCTCGGGGACAGCCACCTCCAGGCGCACGCGGCGCCGGTAGGTCATCGACGTCAGGTGGTAGACCACGTGGAACCGGCGCTCGTCCGCGCCGAGGTAGTCCACACCGGAGACCGACGAGCACAGCTCGAAGCGGAGCGCCTCGTCGTCCCGCATCACCTGGCACACCTCGAGGATCTTGTCGGCGCGGACGTGGATCGTCAGCTCGCCGCGGTCGACCACCACCTTCTCGATCGCCTCGTCGAAGGCGGGGTACGCCTCTTGCAGAGCGTCGTAGACCTCGTCGAAGTAGCCGCCGAACGGACGCGGACTGCTCTCGACCACGGGCCGCCGGCGCACAAGGCCGCCGAAGCCTGAGGTGTCGCCGGTGCCCTTCACGCCAAACATGCCGCGCCCAGCGACACTCCCCGGCGGGTATTCGGCGGGGGCGCCGCTCGTCGCGCCGGCCGGCGGCGCCGCGACGGGCACCCCGCCAGCGGACTTCTCGGTCGGCTCCTTGTCCTGCGGCGACCGGACGCTGTCGCGGTCCGGGGACTGAGTCACGGCGTCACCTCTTCGTCGGGGACAACGGGTCCGTTCACAGCGCGGGACAGCCTCATCGCCAGCCTTCCCGCAGGTGGTTACGCGCCTTCATCCAGTTCTCGATGCGCAGTTGTTCCTCGCGCCCTTCGCGGACGGCCTGCTCCCACTCGGCCCGCCGCTTCTTGTCCGAACGGTAGGAGGAGGGCATGGCGCCGGGCGGCACCAGGGGCACGTCACCCCGGGCGCGCCGCGCTTCGAGCATCTTGCGGCCCTTGGGCCCGAGGGGCTGCGCCATGATCTTCTCGCGCAGCTTGAGGATGGCGTCGATGAGCATCTCCGGCCGCGGCGGGCACCCCGGCAGGTACATGTCGACCGGCACGATGTGGTCGACGCCCTGCACGACCGCGTAGTTGTTGAACATCCCGCCGGAGGAGGCGCAGACGCCCATCGAGATCACCGCGCGGGGCTCGGGCATCTGGTCGTAGATCTGCCGCACGACCGGGGCCATCTTCTGGCTGACCCGACCCGCCACGATCATGAGATCGGCCTGGCGCGGCGATGCCCGGAAGACCTCCATGCCCCAACGGCCGAGGTCGTAGTGGGGGGCACCCGCCGCCATCATCTCGATCGCGCAGCAGGCGAGGCCGAACGTGGCGCCCCAGAACGACGACTTGCGCGCCCAGTTGGACAGCTTCTCGACCGAGGTCAGCAGAATCCCGCTCGGCAGTTTCTCCTCGATACCCATGGCTATCCCTCAGTCCCAGTCCAGCCCGCCCCGCCGCCACACGTAGGCGTACGCGATGAGTACGGTGCCGATGAACAGGAGCATCTCGACAAACCCGAACAGACCGAGCAGATCGAAGGACACGGCCCACGGGTAGAGGAAGACGACCTCGATGTCGAAGATGATGAACAACATCGCGGTCAGATAGAACTTGATCGGGAACCGCTTGCCCCCGATCGGCTGCGGAGCCGGCTCGATCCCGCACTCGTACGCCTCAAGCTTCGCCTTGTTGAAGCGCTTCGGTCCCACGAAGGGGGCGATCGCCACGGAGAAGAGCGAAAAGAGCGCACCCAGAATCAGCAGCCCCGCGATGGGCACCCATGCGGAGAGTGACACCATCTCCTCCTGCCGTCCTACCAGTCAATCAGATCACACTATGCGCACACATTCGGGTGCGTCGATCAGGGTCCTGCTACACCGCGGGTGCCACCTTCGTCATCGCGTTAATGATCCGGTCCATGACATCGCCCCCGCGTGGGTCGGTGAGGTTCGCCAGGAGCTTGAGGACGAACCTCATCAAGGTCGGACGTGGCAAGCCGTGTCGAGTGGCGATCCGCATGACCTGCGGGTGGCCGATGAGCTTCACGAAAATGCCACCGAGCCGGTAGTAACCGCCGTAGCGGTTCTTGAGTTCGTTCGGGTAGAACCGCAGCGCTCGCTCCCGGGCCGGCCCGGCTGGGAGGGCTAGCGCTTGGACCGCGACCTCCGCGGCCAGCTCGCCCGACTCCATCGCGTACGCGATGCCTTCGCCGTTGAAGGGGTTGACCATGCCGCCGGAGTCTCCGACGAGCATGACCCCACGAGTGTAGTGCGGCACCCGGTTGAACCCCATAGGCAGCGCAGCACCGGCGATCGGCCCCTCCGCGTTGGCCTCGTCACGCAGCCCCCACTCGGCCGGCGTCCCCGCCAGCCAGTCGGCGAGCATGCGGCGGTAGTTGGTCCGGCCGAAGGCGGTTGAGGAGTTGAGGACCCCGAGCCCGACGTTGACGCGGCCATCGCCCAGCCCGAAGATCCAGCCGTATCCGGGCAGGAGATTGTCGCCGCCTTCTCGGCTCCGCAGTTCGAGCCAGGACTCCAGGTAGTCGTCGTCGTGCCGGGGCGAGCGGAAGTAGCGGCGCACCGCGACACCGATAGGGCGGTCGTCGCGCTTGGTGATGCCGATCGAGAGCGGGAATCGACCGGAGACACCGTCGGCCGCGACGACGAGCGGCGCGCGGTAGGTCACCGGTTCCTTCTCGGGCCCCACTTCGGCGGTGACCCCGACGACCCGGCCATCCTCGTCGAGCACCGGCCCCGTGACCGTGGTCTCGGTCCGCAGATCCGCGCCAGCGGCGACCGCGCGCTTGGCCAGCAGGTCATCGAAGTCGAGCCGGCGGCGAACCAGCCCGAAGTTAGGAAAGCTCGCCAACTCCGGCCAGTCGAGTTCCAGCCGGACACCCCCGCCGATGACCCGCAGACCGCGGTTGCGGTGCCAGCCCGCCTCGGGCGAGATATCCACGCCGAGCTTGATGAGTTGCTTGACGCTGCGCGGGGTCAGCCCGTCGCCACAGACCTTCTCCCGCGGAAACCGCGTCTTCTCCAGCAAGAGGACACGCAGGCCGTGCCGGGCGAGGTGGTACGCGGTGGCGGAACCGCCAGGCCCAGCGCCAACGACGATCACGTCGGCGTCGCGGTCGCTCACGGCCACCTCCAATCCCGTCCGACCCTCGTGAAATGCTTCACAAGCAGCACGGAGAAGTCTAAGCCGGCCTCCGCACAGCGGCCGGGTTAGGGGAACCTAACTTCAGCCGTGACCACGGCCAACCACCCATCGCGACGATCCGGTGACGAAAGCGGGTTAACCGTAGCCCTTCCCCATCGCTCGCCTGAGCTCAGCCACCAGCTCGCTGACCGCGCGCCGCACGCCGGGATCGTGCGCGGCGGCCACGCGGACTCGCTCGATCAGCTCGGTCGGGTCGGCGCCTGTCCCCACGACGGTCGGGCTGTCTGGCCCCGCCGCGCGCGCCGGGTCGTCATCCACCATGAGAAGCAGAGTACTTGGACAAACTAGGCAAGTCTGACATTTACCACTTTGGGCGCGTTGCGGACTCGTCTGACTCCGTTCCGCCCTCGCCTCACCTCAGCTATCGGCCCGAACCGCCCGGTGCAGCGCGACGATCCCGCCGGTCAGGTTGCGCCAGGCGACGGAGTGCCAGCCGCAGCGCGCGATCCGCGCGGCCAACTGGGGCTGATCCGGCCACTGCCGAATGGACTCCGCCAGGTAGACGTACGCCTCGGGGTTGCTCGAGACCACGCGGGCGACGGCGGGCAACGACCGCATGAGGTAGGTGAGATAGACGGTGCGGAACACCGCGTTGGTGGGGCGGCTGAACTCGCAGACCACCAGGCGTCCACCCGGTCGCGTCACCCGCGCCAGCTCCCGCAGAGCCGCGTCGGGATCCACGACGTTCCGCAGCGCGAACGAGATGGTCACCGCGTCAAAGGTGGCGTCCGGGAAGGGCAGCGCGAGCGCGTCACCGGCGAGGAGCGGCACATCCCGGCGGAGCCGACGCCCAGCCTGCAACATGCCGAGGGAGATGTCGACCCCCACCGCCCAGGCACCGCTCTTGGCGAGTTCCTGAGTCGAGACGCCGGTGCCCGCGCCGACGTCGAGCACCCGCTCCCCGGGCCGAAGCGCGAGCGCGCGCCGGGTCGCGCGCCGCCACAAGCGATCTTGCCCGAACGACAGGACGCTGTTGGTGAGGTCGTAGCGCTCCGCGACGCCGTCGAACATCGCAGCGACCTCGTGGGGCTGCTTGTCGAGGCTCGCGCGCGTGCCGCGCGATGACCGTCCCGAGTGTGCGCGCGTTTTGCGCGGTGACCAGTTCACAGCCCTTACTGTGCCAGCCGGTCACCGCGGCACGGCGACCGGGGCGGCCACGGGCCACACCCCGGCGCCGAGGAGCACACGCCCCTCGGCGCCATGGCTATGGGCACGGCCCACGTGGACCGGTGGAGGAGTCCGTCCGACCGAGGACGTCTCGTCATGCTGTAACGAACGCGATGCCCGGGGTGACTCGCCCACCGTGTCACGCGCCGCTACTTCACATCGACCAACGGCAGCTGCCGCCCCACGCCCCCGGCAGGCAGGGCGATCGAGGAGTAGTGCGAGACCACCCGGTCGTCGACCGGATCGTCCTCCGGCGTGCGGTGCACCTTGAGGTAGCGGTACTGGGTGTCGCGCTGCGCGGGGATCCGGTCAGCGGAGCGAATCAACCAGATCAGCTCACGCAGGTTGGCGCGGTGCCGCGCGCCGGCGGAGGAGATGACGTTCTCCTCCAGCATGATCGAGCCGAGGTCGTCGACGCCCATGTGCAGCGCGAGCTGCCCCACGGCCTTGCCCGTCGTCAACCAGGACGCCTGGAGGTGCGCGATGGTGTCGAAGAACAGGCGCGCCACTGCGATCAGCCGGAGGTACTCCACGGCGGTCGCCTGCGTCCGCCCGCGCAAGTGGTTGTTCTCCGGCTGGTAGGTCCACGGGATGAACGCGCGGAAGCCACCCGTCCGGTCCTGCACGTCGCGGATCATCCGCATGTGCTCGATGCGCTCGGCCGCGGTCTCGCCCGTGCCCATCATCATCGTGGCGGTGGACTCCACCCCCAGCCGATGCGCGATCTCCATGACCTCCAGCCAGCGTTCGCCCGACTCCTTGAGCGGCGCGATCGCCCGCCGTGGCCGTTCCGGCAGCATCTCCGCGCCGGCCCCGGCGATCGAGTCGAGCCCAGCGGCCTTGAGCCGAGTGATCGCCTCCTCCACGGATACCCCGGAGACCTTCGCCATGTGCAGGATCTCGCTCGGCCCGAGGGAGTGGATGACGAGCTGTGGATACGCGGCCTTGACCGCCGAGAAGAGCTCCTCGTAGTACTCGACGCCGAAGTCGGGGTGGTGCCCGCCTTGCAGCATGACCTGCGTGGCGCCGAGTTCGACCGCCTCCCCGCAGCGGCGCAGGATCTCCTCGGTCGAGTGGACCCATCCCTCGCGGTGCTTGGGTGGCCGGTAGAACGCGCAGAACCGGCACGCCGTCACGCAGATGTTCGTGTAGTTGATGTTGCGATCGATGAGATAGGTAACGATGTTCTCCGGGTATCGGCGGCGACGAACGGCGTCGGCCGCCTCACCGAGGGCGTGGAACGGCGCGTCGGTGTACAGCAGGAGCGCCTCCTCCGGTGAAATCCGCCCACCGTCGGCGGCGCGCTGCAAGATGTCGTCGATCTCCCGGCTCCCACTCACGTCCCCGAGCCTACGTCGCCGCTCCAGGAGCACCACCCCTCGGCCCGGTGGTGTGATCGGCCTAGCGGGGGATCTGACACGTGCCCGCCTCCGCGGCCCCGGTCATCCGGCGAAGAACGCGGGACCGTCCGCGGGCAGCGGGGGCACCTCCCCGAGCTGCGCGGCTCGTCGCGCGAACTCGCGCAGACCGAGGATCTGGCGCTCCCCTAGGGAGAAATCGAACACCCGGAAGTACGTCGCCAGGGTCGCCGCGTCGAAGGGCTCCCAGCGGGCTGCGGCGGCGGCCACCGCGTCGATCTCCATGAGGCAAATTTCCCGTGACCGCAGGAACGCCTCGTGGACTTCCTTCACCTGTCCAGGCTGTGCGGCGGCGAAGTCCCGTCGCACCGCCCACACCGCGAAGATCATCGGTAGCCCGGTCCACTCTCGCCAGGCCTCGCCGAGATCCGTGACGATCAGGCCACGCCGCGGGGCCTCGTAGTGGGCGCGCAGCGCGGCGTCGCCGATCAGCACCCCCGCGTCCGCCTCGAGCAGCATCTGGGTCAAGTCCGGCGGGCAGGTGAAGTACTCCGGGCGGACGCCGTACCGCTCCCCGAGAAGCATCTGGGCGAGCAGCACCCCCGTGCGCGACGTCGACCCCAGTGCGACGCGCGCCCCGTCCAACTCCGCCAACGGACGGGTCGACACGATATTGACGGAGAGCACCGGACCGTCGCTGCCGACCGCCAAATCGGGCAGGAGGAGGAGCTCGTCCGCGTGCCGCAGGTACTCGACATGGGAGATCGGACCGATGTCGAGGTCACCGGCGACCAGCGCTTCGCTCAGCCGATCCGGGGTGTCTTTATAGAGGTCAACGTCGATTAACGCGCCCGAGCGCATTAACCCCCAGTACAGCGGAAGACAATTGAGAAATTGAATATGTCCCACCCGCGGGCGCCGGAGCGCGCGTTCACTCATGACCCACACCGTATCGGCCTCGCCGAAATCGGGCACGGCGCTCCGCGGAGCGTCACACCCCAAGCTGACCTGGGTGGTCGTCGGAGTGGCGCGTGATGGTCCGCGTGGCCATGGGGGTCGTGGGAAACGACCGGGCGATGCCCGCCGGCAATCGGGAAAACGCACCCTGCGCCACGCGGCTGCTGCCAGGATCGCAACGGGGCCACCCGGCCTGCGAGGGGAGGAGCCATGCCCGATTGTTCCGCCCGGAACGTTCCCTGCTGGGTCGACCTCGGCACCCCGGATCTGTCCACCGCCACCCGCTTCTACACCCAGCTCTTCGGCTGGCAGGCCCAGGTCTCACCCGAGCCCGCGGCACACGGCTACACAACCTTCACCAAGGACGGGCGCACGGTCGCCGGGGCCGGGCCGCTGGTCGGCGACGGGCGCCGCCCCGCCTGGTCGACGTACGTGACCACGGAGAACGCCGACGAAACGGCGCGACGCGTCGACGCCGCCGGCGGGATCGTGCTCGTCTCCCCGTTCGACGTCCTCGACCAAGGGCGGATGGCGGTCGTCCTCGATCCGACCGGCGCCCCCATCTCCATCTGGCAACCCCGCGCCATGACCGGCGCGGAGCTGGTCAACGCGCCGGGCGCGGTGTGTTGGTACGAGCTGGCCACCCGCGCCCCCGAGAAAGCGAAAGAGTTCTATTCCACGGTCTTCGGGTGGGGCATCCGGGAGACCGCCTACGGCCCGGTGCCCTACACCGAGTGGCTGGTCAACGGAACGTCGATCGCGGGCATGATGCCGATGGTGAACGGGAGCCACTGGGCTCCGGATCTGCCGCCGCACTGGATGGTGTACTTCGCGGTGACCGACTGCGACGCGACCGCGGCCCGCGCCGCGAAGCTCGGCGGCATGGTCGCCATCGCGCCCACCGACATTCCGCAGGGCCGAGTCGCGGTGATCAACGACCCTCAAGGGGCCTTCTTCAGCGTCATCCAGCCACGCCGCCCCACCGCCCCTCCCCGGTGAGACCGGGCCGAACCGCTCGCGCCGACCTCGGTCACCGAGGGCCGGCCACCGGCCGGACGGGCACCACCAGCGGCCCGCGCTCCCCGGGGAGCACCCGCACCCGGGCCCGGTAGTACCGTCCGAGCACCTCCTCGGTGAGCACCTCGTGGGGAACCCCGGCCGCCGCCACCCGCCCATCGGCGAGCAACACCAGGCGGTCGGCGTACTCCCCGGCGAGGGAGAGCTCGTGCATCGTGGCGAGCACGGTGAGCCCTCGCTCGCGTCGCAGCCGATCCACCAGCTCCAGCACCTCCTGCTGGTGGCCGATGTCCAACGCGGTGGTCGGCTCGTCGAGCAGCAGAAGCGGCGCCTGCTGGGCGAGGGCCCGGGCGAGGAACACCCGCTGACGTTCGCCCCCGGAGAGGGTCTCCAGCTGCCGATCGCTGAACTCCGTCAGCGCCAGCACCTCGAGGACGTCCCGGACCACGGCGACGTCCGCCGCGGACTCCCGGCCCAAGGGCGGGATGTGCGGCGACCGCCCGAGGAGAACGTAGTCGAAGACCACCATGCCGGGCGGCACCACGGGGGCCTGCGCCACGGTGGCGACCAGCTTCGCCCGCTCCCGGCGGCGCAGCCGGTCGCTGGGCCTCCCCAACAGGCGAATCTCCCCAGCGGTCGGCGCCACGAGCCCTCCGATAGCCCGCAGCAGCGTCGACTTCCCCGCGCCGTTGGGGCCGATCACCGTCACCCACTCCCCGGGAGCGACGTCGAGGTCCACGTCGCGCAGAACCTCCGCCCCGTCGAGCGCGACCCGCAGCCCGCGCACCTCGATGACCGTCACATCGTCACCCGTCGAGCCGTACGGAGGACCAGCACGAAGAACGGCGCGCCGAAGAACGCGGTGACGACCCCGATGGGCAGCTCCGCCGGGGCCGCCGCGGTGCGCGCGATCAAATCGGTGAGCGTGAGGAACGCACCGCCGAAGAGCAGCGAGAGCGGCAGGATGACGCGGTAGCTGGTGCCGGCGAGGAGGCGGACCGTATGCGGGACGACCACCCCGACGAAGCCGATGAGTCCGGAGGCGGAGACCGCCGCCGCCGTGCCCAGGGAGGCCGCCGCGAGCATGACGTACCGCGCCCGCTGGGGGTGCAGGCCGAGGCTCGCCGCCTCCGCGTCGCCGACGGAGAGCACGTCAAGCTGGCGCCGGTACAACAGCACCACGGTGGCGGTGACCACTGTGTACGGCAGGACGAGCAGGACGTCATGCCATCCCGCCGTGGCCAGCCGGCCGAGCAGCCAGGAGTACACCTGCTGGACGCTGTCCATCTTGCGGTGCAGCAGGTAGGTCTGCCCCGCGGAGAGGAACGCGGCGACCGCGACCCCAGCGAGGATCAGCGTCGCCGGTGAGCGGTCCCGGCCGCCGGCGACCCCCAGCAAATACGTGAGGACCACCGCCCCGATCGCGCCGACGAACGCGGCCAGCGGCACGGTCAGGGGAAGCCGCTCCATGCCCCGACCGCTCAACGTGATCACGGCGGTCACCCCGAGACCGGCCCCGGCGGCGACGCCGAGCAGGTTCGGATCGGCCAGCGGGTTGCGGAAGACGCCCTGGTAACAGCCGCCGGCGAGGGCGAGCGTCCCGCCGACCAGCAGGGCCAGCACGACGCGGGGCAGCCGAAGCTCGGTCACGATCGCGACCTCCCGCTCACTGAGCCCGCTGTCGAGGTGGACCCCCGGCAGGAGATTGAGCAGCTCGGCGGCGACGCTGCCCGGAGGCAGGTTGACCGGCCCGAACGCCATCCCCACCACGGCGGCGAGCACGACGGCGGCGATCCCCGCGAGCAGCCACCCGGGGCGCAGCCCGGCGGGCTCCGGCCGCGGGCGGGGACGCGTCACAGACCGCGGAGCGGGGGCCTCGCCCTCTGCCGCCCCAGAAAGCGAGGCACCCAGCGACGACGAGGTCACGCCGGCACCTTGGCGACCGCTTCGACGATCGTCCGCAGCAGGTCGACGATTCGCGGTCCCCACCGGGAGGCGATGTCGTCGTCCAGCTCGACGATCCGGTTGTGCTTTACGGCGCTCATCGAGGCCCAGCCGCTGCGGGCCTTGACCGTCTCCGCGTTCTGCTGGCAGCACTTGACGTCCGCCAAGAAGATCAAGTCCGGGTCGGCCTTCACCAGCATCTCTTGGGAGAGCTGCGGGTAGCCGCCCTTGCTGCCGTCCGGGTCCGCCGCGTCGGCGATGTTCTCCAGCCCCACCAGCGCGAACAGCGACCCGACGAAGGTCGTGCTGGTCAGCGAGTAGAGGTTGGTGTCGAGCTCGTAGTAGTAGGTGAGCTTCTTCGACCGCTTCGGCACGTCCTGGACGAGCTTGTCGATCTCGTCCTTCATCCGCTGGACCAGGTCCGCCGCCTCGTCGCGGTGCCCGGTCAGCGCGCCGAGCTCAGTGATCTGCTGGTAGAGCCCATCGAGGTTCGCCGGCGCGGCGGCGAGGTAGACCGGGATCTTCAGCGCGGTGAGCTGCTCAGCAATTCTGTCGATGTTGTTGGAGATGACGACTAGATCCGGGTCTTTCGCCGCGACTGCCTCGGCGTTCGGCTTATACCCCGAGAGGTCGGTCTGCGGCGCCTCCGGTGGGTAGTTCGACTGGTCGTCGACGGCGACCACCTGCGGGCCAGCCCCGATCGCGAAGAGCGTCTCCGTGGCGCTCGGCGACAGCGACACGATTCGCTCCGGCCGCTTGTCGAGCGTGACACCGCCGACGGTGACGGGAAAGCCCGCGTCCGGCGTCGAGGTGCTGGTTGATTGATCGTCGGTGGTCCTCGCGCAGGCGCCGAGGGCGACGACGGCCGCGGTGATCAGGGGGAGCAGGGTGCGGAATCGTCTCATCTGACCTCCTGTCGGCTCGAGGAACCGGTGCTTCGCCGACAGGAATGCGGAGCGGCGCACCCCCGCCTGCGAGGCGCCCTTCCTCGAGAGCGCTGATCGCGACCGATCCGCAGGCGACCTGGCTTATCCTCTCGGCCCACCGCGGGGAGCGACCCGCCTCGGGCGCGGAGGCATCACAGTTGCGGGACAGCGCCGGCTTCT
>DATCMA010000036.1:0-7847 GCA_036563645.1 Micromonospora sp. | reverse complement strand
GGATACGGCGGCGTGGCGGGTGTGGGCGGCGGCGGGACCGACGGCGGGACCGACGGCGGGTGCGGTACGGGGGAGTGTGTCGACGCCCATTCCGAGGTGTCATCGGGCGGCGTCCCGCCGTACTGGGTCATCGCGCCCCTCCCCATGCGTCGCTCGGTGGACACGAGTGTCGTGCGAAGGCCAGGCTAGACCGGTTCGCCGGCCAGGTTATCGGTCGAGCGCTACCGACCAGGTTGTCGGGTGTGTCGGTCACGACCTCGTAGGCTGTCGGCGGATGCCAAGGGCGAATGTGGGGAGCGAGATGAATCCGCGAGCCAAGCTCGCCGAACTGGGGCTGTCGCTGCCGCCGGTGGTGCCGCCCGTGGCGGCGTACGTGCCGGCGGTCCAGTCGGGGAATCACGTCTACGTCTCGGGGCAGTTGCCGATCGCGGACGGCGCGCTGCTGGCCACCGGGAAGGTCGGCGCGGACGTCTCGACGGAGCAGGCTAAGGAGTTGGCGGCCCGATGCGCGCTCAACGCGCTGGCCGCGATCGACGCGCTTGTCGGGCTGGAGCGCGTCGTCCGGGTGGTGAAGGTGACCGGCTTCGTCGCCTCGGCCGAGGGGTTCACCGAGCAGCCCGCCGTGATCAACGGCGCGTCGGAGCTGTTCGGCGCGGTTTTCGGGGACGCGGGGCGGCACGCCCGCAGCGCCGTGGGGGTCGCCGAGCTGCCGATGGGCGCCCCGGTGGAGGTCGAGGTCATCGTTGAGGTCAGCTGAGGAGGGCGGCGTCGGCGCGCGACGTGACGTGAGTGACCGTCGTGACGGGCGTTGCACCGTGAGAGTCGTACCATCGCAGCCATGACGGGGCACGTCACGGAGCCGACCGCGGCGCTCGCCGACGAGCTGCCGCGCTGGGTGACGCTGCTGCGTGCCCCGAACCCGGGGCCGATGACCTTGGACGGCACCAACACCTGGCTGCTGCGCGCGCCGTCTGCGCGGGAGACGGTGGTGATCGACCCCGGTCCCCCGGATCCGTCCCACCTCGACGCGATCATGGCGCGTGGGCCGATCGCGTTGATCCTGGTCACGCATGGTCATCCTGACCACGTCGGCGCGGCTGAGGAGCTGGCCGCCCGCAGCGGCGCCCCGCTACGGGGGTTGGTCGCGGGCTACGAGCAGCCCGACGATCTCCGGACCGGTGCTCCGTTCGCGATCGCCGGGGTGACCATCACGACGTTGCGCACCCCGGGGCACACCGAGGATTCGGTCTGCTACCTCGTCGAGGGGGACGGCCAGCGCGCGATCTTCACCGGTGACACGATCTTGGGCCGGGGGACGACCGTCATCGCGCACCCGGACGGCGATCTCGCCGCTTACTTGGAGAGCCTGACCGCGCTCTCCGCGTACGACAAGGTGCCGGCGTTGCCGGGGCACGGTCCCGCACTGGCCGATTGCGCCGCCGCTGCCCGTTTCTATCTGGCACATCGCCGAGCCCGGCTGGACCAGGTACGGCAGGCGGTGCGGGCGGGAGCACGGACCGCCGCCGAGGTGGTGGCCACGATCTACCAGGATGTGGACCGGTCGTTGTGGCCGGCGGCGGAGTTGTCGGTGCGGGCCCAACTCGCCTATCTGGCCCGGGAGGATCGGGAATTCGACCGGGGCGCTGTGGAGTTGGACTCGCTGTGACCTGCGCAATGTGCGGAACCGTCGCCGTACCCGGCGCACGTTTCTGCCACAACTGCGGTGCCGCGCTCCCCGCTGCGGCGTCTCTGCCCGCGACCGAACGTCGTGTCGTCACGGTCCTCTTCGGCGATCTGTCCGATTTCACGTCGTGGTCGGAGGATCTCGACCCGGAGCGGGTCGGTGCCGTCACCGACCGCGTGCTCGCCGCGCTCGCCGGAGCGGTCAAGACCTTCGGCGGCCACGTCGACAAGCTCACCGGCGACGGCATCATGGCGGTCTTCGGCGCGCCCGTCGCCCATGAAGACGACGCCGAACGGGCGGTGCGGGCGGCGCTGGCTATGCAGCGGGCGGTACGCCGGGTCCTCGACGACGAACGCGGCGGGGGCGCGCCGCTGGGTCTGCGGGTTGGCCTCAACACCGGCGAGGTCGTGGCGGGCATCCAAGCGGCGATCGAGTACACGGTCATCGGCGACACGGTCAACACCGCGGCTCGCCTGGCCGACGCCGCCGCCGTCGGCACGGTCTACGCGGGGGCGACCACCGCGGCCGCCACGCGCCACGTCGCCTCCTGGCGACACCTGCGGCCCTTGCGTCTCAAGGGCAAGCGGGAGCCGGTCGAGGCGTATGAGCTGCTCGGCTTGCACGACGCGCCCGGCACCCGGTCCGGGCTGGGGGACGAGGCGCCGTTTGTCGGCCGGGAAGCCGAGATGGGTCTGCTCGCCGGTCGACTCGCCGAAGTCATCGATCAGGGTGAGCCCCGGGTGTTGGTGATGACGGCCGAGGCGGGGATCGGCAAGAGCCGGTTCGCCGCGGAGGCGGAGCGCTTGGCCGCCGGGCACGAGGTCGTCGCGGGGCGCCGGGCGGTGTCCACCGGCGCCCGGGTGCTGTCGGTGCGGTGTGCCGCGTTTGGGGAGCGGCGGCGGCTCGCCCCCCTCGCCGACCTGGTGCGGATCGCGGTCGGTCTCCCCACCGACGCGGCGACGGCGATGCCGCGGGCGGCGGTGGAGGAGCGGCTGCGTCGCTTCAGCCAGCGACTGGCGCGGCTGCGTCCGGACGCGCCGCCGATCGCGGTCGACCTCCTGCTGTCGCTGGTGAGCTACGGCGACCTCGACGCGTACGGCGCGGAGTGGGACGACGAGGAGCCGGCGATCGACGCCGATGCGATCCCGATCGCCGTGGCGGAGCTGCTCAGCGGACTCGCCCGAGAGAGCCCGCTGATGATCGTCGTGGATGACCTGCACGACGCCACACCGGACACTGTGGACGCGCTCGGCGCGATGCTGTCGCGTCTCACCGGTCCGGTCCTCGTGCTGCTGCTGGGGCGCCCCGAGCTGGTCCGCACCGCGGGACTGCTCACCCGGCTGGCGGACGCGGAGGTCGTTCCCCTGCCGCCGCTGCGAGGGGCGGACGCCGGTCGGCTGCTCAGCTCGTACCTCAACGGGGGCCGGCTGCCGCAGGCGGACAGCGACCGGTTGCTCGCCACCGCGCAGGGCAACCCGTTCTACCTCGCCGAGCTGGTCACCCTGCTCATGGAGCGGGGCGCGCTGACCCAGATAACCGAGCGCCAGGACGACGACGGCCGGTCCCGAGGCGCGTCCGGCGGGATGTGGCGGCTGGCGCCCGGTTCGCTGAGCAGTCGGCTGCTGTCGCGTGACCTCGCCGCGGTCCTCGCGGCCCGTATCGACGCACTGCCGCCTGACGCCCGGTCGGTGCTGCGGGACGCCGCGGTCATCGGGGACACCGTGCCCGCCGGAACCCTGGAGGCGCTGCGCGAGCGGCGCATGAGGGACGGCCGGCCAGCGGCGGTGGTGGCGGTGGAGCTGGAGCGCGCCATCGAGGAGCTACTGCAGCGCCGCATGCTGCATCGGACCCCGAAGGGGTTCAGCTTCGCGACGCCGCTGCTGCGGGAGGCGGCGTACGCCGGTATCGGCAAGGCCGACCTGGCGGAGCGGCACGCCTATCTCGCGCGTTGGGCCGCGGGGGCGCTGCGGCGGTCGCCCGCGGAGAGCCCCAGCGGGCCGTCGGGGATGTCGCAGGCGGCGCGGGACAAGTTCATCGCCGAGCACGTCGAACGGGCGGTGGCGCTGGCCGACGCGGTGGGGCTGCCGCGTGACGCCGAGGCGCGGTCGGTCGTCCCGCTCGGTGTGGCCGCGCTGGGGCGCGCCGCCCGCCGGGCGCTCGCCTCGGGTGAGCCGGCGCTCGCCGTGGAGTACGGCGACCGGGCGCTGGCGCTGGGGCGCGACGACGTGCCCATGGCGGACCGGCTCGTCTACGCCCGGGCGCGCCTGCAAACCGGGCGCGCCGCTGACGCGCTCGCCGACGCGGAGAAGATCCTCGCGAACGCGGGGGACGACGTGGCGCTGCGCGCGCGAGCCCTGCTGTTGACCGGCCGGGCGCACCGCGCATTGGGGGATCTCGATCGCGCCTGCGATGTCTGGCGGGAGGCGCTGCGGGTCGCCACCGAGGCGGACCTGCCGGCGCCTCGGGCCGAGGCGATGCGGCGCCTGGGGATGGCGGATTTCCTCAGGGGGCGCCTGGCGCAGGCGAGTAGTCGGTTCGCCGCGGCCTATCAGGTCAATGTGGCCTCTGGCGACCCACGGGGGCAGGCGTGGTCGTTGCAGAACCTCGCCTGGGTGACCACCGCCCGCGGGGATTTTCCCGGCGCGGACGCCGTCCTCGGCCGGGCAGCTCGGCTCTTCGCCGAATTGAAGGACCCGATTGGCCGGGCGTGGCTGCGCGGCACCGCGGCGTTCGCCCGGCTGCTGGCGGGGCGGCTCGCGGAAGCCCGCCGCCTGGCCCGGATTTTCTTGCCGTTCGGCGAACGCGTGGGCGAGGTGTGGGCGGTGGGGACGCTGCGGGCGGTCGATGCGTTCGCCGCGGCGGAGCTGGGCGCGGTGTCCGAAGCGGACCACGCGGCGCGCAAGGCGTTCCGGGATTTCGACGCCGCGTCGGACGACTGGGGGCGAGGATTCGCTCTCGTGGTCCGGGGCGCGGTCGCGCGCGCGTTGAACCACACCGATGAGGCGTGGGAGCTGCTGACCGAGGCGCTCGGCTACGGCAAGCGCCTCGCCCACCCGTTGCTGTTCGGCTTGGCGGGGACGCTGCGGGGTTTCGTCGCGTTGGAGCGGGGCGACGTGGCCGCGGCGGAGCGGGACGCCCAGGACGTCCTGACCTCGATCGAACCGCACAATCCGCTGGCCGCCGCTCAGGTCGGGCCGCGGGTGCTGCTGGCGACGGCGCGTCTGCACGACGGGGATCCGTCGACGGCGATCGGTCTGTTGGCGCCGATCGCGGCGAGCAGCACCACGGGGCTGTTGTTCACGCGGCGCTTCGCTATCGCCCGGTACGCCTCGGCGCTGCTGATGGATGGGCAGCCGATGCAGGCGCTCCACTGGGCGCGTCGGGCGATGACGGAGCCGGCGGAGGACGTGCGCAGCCGTGTCGTCGCGTACTGCGTGCTGGCGGAGGCGCTGGCCGCCACGGAACAGGGGGACGAGGCGCGCGCCGTCGCCGACGAGGCGGTCCGGTTGGCGTACGCGACGGAGCAGGTCAGCGAGCGCGCGACGGCGGAGGCGGTGCGGGCGCGCGTGGGTGGTGACAGGGCATCGGACGGACAAGGTGACCGTTCCGGCGATGCCATCGATGTGTCTGCCCGCTAGCGTGATCCAGGAGAGTCCACCGTGGGCTCTGCCTGTCGCGAAGGGACCACAATGTACTCGCCCCGATCGATTCCAGGATGGACGGTCGCTGCCTTCGGAGTGACGGCGTTGGCGCTCGGGGCGGTGGGGTTGGCGTTCCCGGAGGCCGTGCTCGCGATCCTTGGCTTCGAGACGCTGCCGGACGCGAGCCGCGCGTCGGGGGACTACACCCGGGTGTTCCTCGCGACCTCCTCAGTGGCGTCGCTGAACATGGGGGTCTACTACCTCGTCGCCGCCTTCACCGATTGGCGGCCGTTCTTCGCCTTCAGCGTCGTCTTCCGCATCGTGAGTTGCGTGGTCTTCGCCGCGCTCGTGGTGGTCGGTCTCGCGCCGGCGCGGTTTCTCGCCGTGGCGGCGTGGGAGGGAGGAGGGAGTGTCGTGACTGCGATCGCCCTGTGGTACGAGCGTCGCCGGGCCGAGGTGGCGCGGGCAGCGGCTGTCTGAGTCCATGTATCGACGTGTCAGCGTCCTTCGGTACTTTTAAGCCGTGACCGAGAACCCAGCAGGCGCCCTTCCCATGCCCGTGGTGCCTGGGTTGTCTAATTTGTCGGTCTTTGCCCGGGGTGGCTATGCGACGGTGTACCGTGCCACCCAGGGCTCGCTGGGCCGCCAAGTAGCGGTAAAGATCGAACATCGGACACTCGACAGTCAGCGGGACCAACGTCGATTTCTCCGTGAAGCCCAGGCAGCGGCACGATTGTCCTCGCATCCGCACGTCGTCGACCTCATCGATGCGGGCGTCACCGCCGACCGCCACCCCTACTTGATCATGGAGTTGTGCGAGGGGTCGTACGCCGACCGGATGAAGACCTCGCCGCTCAGCGCGATTGAGGCCCGGGACGTGGGGGTGAAGATCGCGGATGCGCTCGCCGACGCGCACAGCTTGGGCGTGCTGCACCGCGACGTGAAGCCGGCGAACATCCTCTACTCCCGGCTCAACTCCGCATCGCTTGCGGACTTCGGGTTGGCTGTTCTCGTCGAGGCGCGGGACCCGACCATCACCATCGACGCCCTCACGCCCGCGTACGCGGCGCCGGAGATGTTCCAGCACGCCCCGCCGTCCCCGGCGCTCGACGTCTACGCGCTCTGCGCGACGCTGTACGCGGTGATGCGCGGCCGGCCGCCTCGGTGGCGAGACGACAGCCCACCGAGCCTCGTCATGATGCTCGAGCTCTTCAACGAGCCGATCCCGGACTTGCCCGGTATTCCGCCCGAGCTCACCGAGGTTCTGCGCTGGGGGATGGCCAACGACCCCAAGGATCGGCCGACCGCCCGGGAGCTGCGGGATCTGCTCGCCGAGCTGCCGCTGGAGTCACCACGCCGCATCGTGGCGGTCCCCCGTCGCTTCCCGGGGAAGTCCGTGCCGAGGCCGGCGACGCCCCCGGCCGCTGAGGCCTCCGCAGACGCCCCAACGGTCCCCAGCCTGTCCGGGGCCAGGGAGCCCGCCGCTGGGGAGTCGACTGACGTGTCGTCGCCCGCGCTGCGTCCCGTGGGGGTGCCCTCGGCGGCGAGCCGTGCCCAGGAGGTGGAGGCGCGCGGCGCCGTCGCGCTCGCTGACGACAGCGCGGTCCGCACCGCGACCCGACGCCGCCGCTTGTTCTCGTGGGTGCCCTGGGGCAGCCGCGGCCGATAGTCCGCGCAGCTTCGGCGCCGGTGAGCGCCGTGGCCCTCGCTCCCCGGGTAGCCTCCACCCGCGGCACCGCCACCGCGCCGCTCTCCGGGCAGCGTGGCCGCGCTCCGAGGCGGGGGAGGAGCCGAGGCTCAGATGCGGGCTCGGCGCGCCAACCGCTCCGGGTCGAGGATGATGATGCTCTTGCCGTCCAGGCGCAGCCAGCCGCGGGAGGCGAAGTCGGCCAGCGCCTTGTTTACCGTCTCGCGCGAGGCGCCGACGAGCTGGGCGAGCTCCTCCTGGGTGAGGTCGTGCGTCACGCGCAGCACGCCGCCGTCGCGGGTGCCGAAGCGGCCGGCCATCTGGAGCAGGTTTTTCGCCACGCGGCCGGGCACGTCCGTGAAGATCAGGTCGGCCAGCGCGTCGTTGGTGCGGCGCAGCCGGCGGGCCAGCACGCGCAGCAGCTGCTCGGCGATCTCCGGCCGGTTGTTGAGCCAGGGGCGCAGGGCCTGCTTGCGCAGCCGGGCCAGGCGCGTGTCGGTGACCGCGGTCGCGGTGGCGGTGCGCGGGCCGGGGTCGAAGAGCGAGAGCTCGCCGAGCATGTCGGAGGGGCCCATCACGGAGATGAGGTTTTGCCGGCCGTCGGCGGCGCGCCGACCGAGCTTGATCTTGCCGGACAGCACGATGTAGAGGCTGTCGCCGGGCTCACCCTCGTTGAACACGACCTCGCCCTTGCGGACCTCGACCGTCTCCATCTCCTTGGCGAGCGCTTCGGCCGCCTCGGGGTCGACGCCCTGGAAGATCCCGCTGCGAGCCAACACCTCATCCATCGCCGCACCTCCGCCTGCGCATATCCTCACTCGCCGGTGCACTCGCC
>DATCMA010000010.1:0-1874 GCA_036563645.1 Micromonospora sp. | reverse complement strand
GGGCAGGACGCGGCGCACCGGATCACGCACGACCGAGGGTGACATGAACATTGCGACCGCCTGGGTGCTCCTCCTCGTGGCTGCGCTCCTCGAGACGGCGTTCGCCATCAGCATGAAGTACTCGCAAGGGTTCACCCGGCTGGCGCCGAGCCTCGTGACCGCGGTGCTGGCGGTCGCGAGCGTGGTGCTCCTCTCGCGGACGCTGAGTGCGATCCCGGTGGGCACGGCCTACGCGGTGTGGACGGGGCTCGGCGCCGCCGGCGTCGTGATCGCCGGGATCGTGCTCTTCGGCGAGCCGGCGACGGTCGGCCGGCTCGCGGGGATCGGCCTCGTGATCCTCGGGGTCATCGCCCTGCGGTTGTTCGGCGGCTGAGGGTGGGGGGCGGGCCCCGCTCCGGCCCTCCGGCTGTGTCGCAACGGAGGGCTTGACGGCCCGGGCGCTCCGCATTATTCTTCCTCCCGAAATTATCAATAACCGATATCGCGAATCGGGCGCGGTGACGGCGCCGCGCCCGGCGCGAAGCGGCCAACGAAAGGGACGACCACGCGCCCGCACCCGAAAGAAGGACGCACTGCGGTTGTCCCCGGCTGCGCCGCTGCTCCCTCTGAACACACGTTCCGATCAACCGGCCTTGGTTCACTCGCCCGTGAACGAGGCTGCGTCGATCTGTTCGCATAGCGTCAGCCGATCCCGGTTCGCGCGCCGCTGCCCGTGGAGCCCGGTCCGGGATTGACCTTCGAACCCATCGCAGGAGCGGAAGCAGACCGCTGACTCCCCGTGCGGGCACACCGGGGTGTGCCCGTGTCTCGAGCGCCGATCCCGAGCGACGGAACTCCTCAGCACACGAACTCTTTCGGGAGGGAGGCAATGTCAAGGTCCGTCACCGTATGCTCCCTGCTCATCGCCGCCGGTCTCGCGGCCTCATCGGTGCGACCAGCGAGCGCCCAGGGAGTCGGCACGATCACCGGCCGCGTGACCGACAGCGCGACCGGAAGCCCGCTCGCGGGTGCGAGCGTCGTCATCGTCGGTACCCAGTTCGGCGCGTTGACCGACGCAACCGGCCGGTACAGCATCCCCCGGGTACCAGTGGGCACATACTCGGTGCAGGCGCAACTCATCGGCCGCAACCCCCGCACCGTGCAGGGCGTCGTCATCCGGGACGGCGAGACCGCGGTCGTCGACTTCCAGCTCGAAGAGGGGGCGATCGCGCTCGACGAGATCGTCGCGGTGGGCTACGGGACCGTGCGGAGGCGCGACCTCACCGGCTCGGTGGCCCAGGTCTCGTCCGAGCGACTCGAGGCGCGCGCCGTGACCCGGATCGAACAGGCGCTCATGGGGCAGATGGCCGGTGTACAGGTTCGACAGACCAACGGCCAGCCGGGCGCCCCGCTCGAGGTCCGCGTGCGCGGCGCCGCGTCGATCTCCGCGAGCAACCAGCCGCTCTACGTGGTCGACGGCGTGCCCGTCGAGGATCTCTCCCACGTGAACGTCGATGACATCGCCTCGATCGAGGTGTTGAAGGACGCGGCTTCCGCTGCGATCTACGGCTCGCGCGGCGCCAACGGCGTCGTCCTCGTGACCACCCGGAACGGCTCGGGTGCACCGCGCTTCCAGGCCAGGACCTCCTACGGTTTCCAGGTCCTCGAGAACAAGGTGGACCTGCTCTCCGCCGAGGAGTGGATCGAGATCTACCGCGAGCTGCAGGACTCGGCCTGGGTGCGTCGCGGCCGCCAGCTCGGGAGGGACTACAAGGCGTCCGACCCCATTTCCTTCCGGCAGTCCGAACTCGGGACGCAGCGCAACAGCACCTACATCCCCGATCCTCGCTGGGAGTTCGGCACCGACAGCCTCGCTTTCATCGACTGGCAGGATG
>DATCMA010000022.1:0-80212 GCA_036563645.1 Micromonospora sp. | reverse complement strand
GCCGGCGGCGGCGAGGAACTGGCGAGCCCGCTGCACGATGTCCGCGTCGATGTCGACGGTGGTGACCTGGCCCGCGGACCCCACCAGCTCCGCCATCAGCGCCGCGTGGTAGCCCCCGGAGCCGATCTCCAGGCACCGCATCCCCGGCGCGAGGTGGGCCTGTGCGAGCATCCTCGCTTGGACGTACGGCGCGGATACGGAGCTGATCGTGGCTCCGCGGGCGTCCCGCTTGACTCGGATCGCCTCGGTGACGCGGTACGCCTGCTCCAGCGGCGCCTCGGGGGCGAACACGTGTCGGGGCACGACGCGGAACGCCGCCGCGATCTGCGGCGAGGTGATATCCCCGGCGGTGATGAGGGTGTCGACCAGAGCGTTACGCAGCGGCTGCGTGGGGTCATCGACAAAGCGAGTGAGCGGTTCGCTGATCATCGGTCCCCCTTCCGTGGCCGGTACGTGTCGCGCCTGCGGGCACCGCGCCGCCTCGGGGCATGGCCCGCGCGCGGCCACGGGCACAGCCAGCTTTGTGCAGGGAGCGCGTCGCACGGACAGTGATGACCATAACAACATCGGGTGTTGAATCCAGGGTGATTCGTCGATAGCGGCACCCCGGCACGCGTGCGGGTGGTGTGTGGGTGCCACGACCCCGCCGCTTCTCCCCCCGCGGTGGCTTCTGTCTCGCGGCTGCGCGCGAGGAGCAGCTGAGGGCGGGACTGGGGGTGTGATCGGCTCTGGGGCGCGGTGGATCACGCACCCCAGCGATACACCATAATGACCGTTATGGTGTATCACGGCGCGGGAATACGAGTTAGGCAATTATTAAATTACTGTTATCGGTAATCCAGTAATTGGCGAATCTGAGCCCCGAACGCGCGGTATGAGGACGATCGCCTCGGCCAGGTCCGCGCTCGCGCCGCGACTCGCGCGAGGCCCGCACCACCCAGTTGCCGGATTCGTCCCCGGCGAGAACTACACTTCGCCGGCGATGGACACCCCGACCCCCACCGAAACCCGGCCGTGTGCCTACTGCGGACGCCCCGTCCCCCAGCGCGGCTCGGCCGGCCGGCCGTTTCGCTACTGTCGGGACAACGACGGCGCCTGCCAACGGGCGGCCCGCAACCAGCGGATGCGCCTGCGCAACGCCCCTGGGCTCTCCGGGCAGATCGCGCGGGCCTGGGACGTCGTCGACCGCCTGGAACAGATCGTCGACACACTCGCCGACGCGCTGCACGCCGAGCTGTCCCCCGAAGGTGTCGAGCGGCGACTCGCCGAGGAGCGCGCCGCGGCCGCTGCGCACATCGCGGCCGCGCACGCGGAGCGGGACGACGCCCGCCGGGAGGCGGAGGCGGCGGCCGCCGCGCTCGCCGCGGCACAGGAGGCGACCCGCTCAGCCCACGCGGAGCGGGACGCCGCCCGTCAGGAGGCCCAGGCGGCCGCGCAGGCGGCGGAGGAGGCCCGCCGCCGCGCTGATCAGGCAGAGCAGGCGCGCGCGGAGGCGCAGCGCGCCGCCGGGGCCGCAGAGGCGCTGCGCGCCCAGGCGGAACACGACCGGGAGGCGGCCCTGCGGGAGCTGGCCGCGCTGCGGGAAGCCCACGAGAGGCTGACCCGGGACCGGGACGCGCTGACGCGGGAGCTCGACGCGGCCCGACGCGACGGTGAGGCGGCCCGGCAGCAGGCGGCGACGGCGCAGGCGGCCGCGGAGGAGGCGCGCCGCCGCGCTGAGGAGCTCGCCGCTGAGCTGGCGTCGGTGCGCGCGGCGGCGGAGGAGGCGGCCGCGGCGGCGGAGCGCAGCCGCGCCGAGTGTGACCGTCTGCGGGGTGAGCGGGATCAGCTTCGCGGGGACGTGGACGAGGCACGCCGTGAGGTGGAGCGGATCCGCCGGGTCGCGGAGGAGCACGCGGCGGCGCTGCGCGCGGAGGTGGCTCAGGCCCGTGACACGGCAACCCAGGCGCAGGCCCAGCTGGCGCGGCTGGAGGCGCAGCTCGCTGCGGTGGTGGCGGAACGAGATCAGGCCCAGCAGCGGGTCGCCCAACTGACGGGGCAAGTCAGCGATCTCGCTGCGGCGTTGGCGAGTCTCGGGGCGGCGCGCGACGCCGGCGCGGCAGCGCCCCCGCCGGCGGGTGAGGGTGCCGGGGCGTAGCGGCTGGTGGGCGCCGCCAGGTGACCGACCCGAGGCCCACCGCGTGGCTGTCGATGGGACCGAGATTGGGGACCTGGCAGCTCTGTCCTGGCCGACTACACTCGAAATGATCACCCCGGCGTCGGTGTGATCACCGCCACGGAGTCCGCCCGGTCGGCTCGGTGGTCGTGGATCAAAACGGAACGCGGCCCGGGGAATCCGCGGGACGCGGCGCATCGTTACACCTGAAGACCAGCACCACAACCGAGGGGAACGTCGATCATGGGCGAGCGCATGCTGCGCGGTAGCCGTCTGGGATCTATCAGCTACGAGTCTGACCGTAACACCGAGCTTGCCCCGCGCAAGGCCCATGAGTACATCTGTCCGAAGGGGCATCGGTTCTCGGTGCCCTTCGCGTTGGAAGCTGAAGTGCCGGCCTCGTGGGAGTGCAAGTTCGACGGCAACATGGCTCGGCTGGTCGACGGCACCGAGCCGGAGCCGAAGAAGGTGAAGCCGCCGCGGACCCACTGGGACATGCTGTTGGAGCGGCGGACGATCGCTGAGCTGGAGGAGATTCTCCAGGAGCGGCTCCAGGAGATCCGTGCTCGCCGCGGCCAGTCGTCACCGTCGTCCTCAGCGTGACCGTGCGTCGTGTCGTCCCCGCCCCCGTGGCCTCGCCGCCGCGGGGGCGGTTGTTTGGTGGCGCGGCGTAGCCGGCCCTGGGGCACGGCTCGGGGGTGTCAGCGGGGGCGGTCCGGGTCGACGATCTCGCCGTCGATCACGGTGCCCTCGTCGCCGTAAGGGCCGCGCGAGGCGGTGCGCCAGAGCCCCAGGCCTGCGAGGCCGCGGTGGGTGCGCCGCTGCAGGGCATCCGCGGCGGTCCGGCGTGCCGGTGGCAGGGCGAGCAGGGCGCCGGCGGCGGAGGTGACCAGACCCGGCACCGCCAGCAGCAGTCCCGCGGCGATGCCCACCAGGCCGTCGGCGACGTCACCGGCCGGTGCCGGGCGGGCGGATCCGCCCGTGCGCAGGCGGCGCCACACGCGGGCTGTCTCACGCCGCAGCAGTGTCACCCCGAGCAGCGAGGTGAGCAGGACGAGCAGGAGCGCCCCCGCGACCCCAAGCCGCCGGCTGACGGCCACGAACACCGCGACCTCCGCCACCGCGGTGATCGCCACCGCGCATGGGAGGAGGACCAGTGCTCGGCGCATCCATCACCTCCCTCGGGCCACGGCGGTCACGGCCAGCGGGCGTGGGTGTCGGCCCGGGAGCGCAGTGCGCGGGCGAGCGCCTCGCGGCGTGCCCGTGCCCCCCACACCGTCACTCGCCACAGCGCCTCCCGGACGATCGAGGCGCTCATCTTGCTGGTTCCGAACTCCCGCTCGGTGAACGTGATCGGGACTTCGACGATGCGGAATCCTTCCCGGTAGGCCCGCCAGGACAGCTCGACTTGGAAGGAGTAGCCCTGGGAGGTCACCGTCGGATAGTCGATCTTCTCGAGGACCGGCATCCGGTAGACGCGGTAGCCGCCGGTGGCGTCCGAGATCGGCATGCCGAGGACGAGACGGACGTACAGGTTGCCGCCTCGGGACAGCAGGAGCCGGTGGGCGGGCCAGTTGACGACCCGGCCACCGGGGACGTACCGCGAGCCGATGACCACGTCCGCGGTGCGGGCCGCCTCCAGCAGCCGCGGCAGCTCCTCGGGGGCGTGGGAGCCGTCGGCGTCCATCTCGACCACCGCGTCGTAGCCGCGTTCCCGGGCCCAATCGAAGCCGGCTACGTACGCCGCGCCGAGCCCTTGCTTGCCGGGGCGGTGCAGGACGTGGATGTGGTCGTCCTCGGCGGCGAGCTGGTCGGCGACCTGCCCCGTGCCGTCGGGACTGTTGTCGTCGGCGATGAGGATCTCCACCTCGGGTACCGCCGACCGGACACGGTGCGTTATTCGGCGAACGTTGTCGGCTTCGTTGTACGTCGGGATGACGACCAGCACTCGCCCGATGCCGGGGTAGCCCTCCGAGGCGGAACCGGCCGCCGGCTTGGCCTCACTCACCGCGCCTCCGCATCTGCCGCGCCATCTTCCGTAACTCGTTGCCGGCGCGAAAGCACCGGTAATCCGACAATGGCGCCGGCAAGTGACACCAGCACCATCTCGGGCCAATTGCCCAACTGTGTGGCTAGCGTACGCCGCTCGCGCAGCCGCATCTCGCGGACCACGACCGCGGCGGTGTTGAATTCGGTCGCGTCAACGACACGGCCGTCTGCGGTGACGAACGCCGATACCCCAACGGTTGAGGCCATGAGCGCCTCACGCCCGTGTTCGACCGCCCGCAGCCGCACCATCGCCAGCTGCTGGAGCGCCTCAGCCTCGTTGAAGGTCGCGTTGTTGGTCTGCACCACCAGCAGCTGGGCACCTCCGGTGACCGTGTCGCGGACCAAGGCATCGTAGGCGACTTCGAAGCAGATCACATCTCCGGCGGTGAGGGAGCCGACGCGGAGCACCCCCGGATGGTCCCCGGGGACGAAGTCGCTGCGGACCCGGTCGACCAGGGTGGTCACGCGGCGCGCCAGCGACCGCATCGGCACGTACTCGGCGAACGGCACCGGGTGGCGTTTGACGTACAGCTGCGCGGTATCCGGGCCGGTGTGGGGGTACCACAGCAGGCCGGCGTTGCGGACCTGGTTGTCCTGGGGTCCTTTGAGGACCGCGCCGACGAGGATCGGCACACCGATGGCGTCGGCCGCCTGACTGATACGGGCCGCCGCGTCCGCGTTGAGCAGCGGGTCGATGTCGCTGGAGTTCTCCGGCCAGACCACAAGCTGCGGGCGGGGTACGGCGCCGGCGGCGACGCGCTGGGCGAGCGCCACGGTGGCGCGGACGTGGTTGTCGAGCACGGCCCGACGCTGGGCGTTGAAGTCGAGGCCGAGCCGGGGCACGTTGCCCTGCACGATCGCCACGGTGGCGGTGGCGGTGGAGTCAGCGCCGAGGGGGACGAGCAGACCCACCGTCGAAGCTAGCGCCGCGCCGAGCAGCGGCACCAGGGCCCGCCCCGGGCGCCGCCAGCGCCACGCGGCGAGAGCGAGCAGGCCTCCGGTGAGCGCGACAACGAACGTCACCAGCGGGGCGCCGCCGATGGCGGCGAGACGCAGCGTCGGCGCGTCGCCGTGGCTGAACGCCAGCCGCCCCCAGGGGAACCCTCCGAAGGGGAGCCGGCTGCGCAGCGCCTCCTGGGCCACCCATAACAGCCCGGTGATCACTGGCCAGGCCCAGCGGGCCCGGTCAACCACCGGGGTGACCCAGGCGGAGGCGGCGCCGAGCAGCGCGATGAAGATGGACTCGGCGCACGCCAGGAGAATCCACGGCAGGTTGCCGGTGTGGAGGTTGGTCCAGCTCAGCAGGGGGAGGAAGAAGGCGAGACCGGTCAGCAGCCCAAGCCCGGCCCCGGCCACCGGCGCGCGCCGGTGGGTCGCCACGGCGAGCAGCGCCACCCCGACGGGGGCCAGCCACCACAGCCCATAGGGTGGGAAGGCGCCGAGCAGCGCTACCCCTGCTGCGAGCGCCGCGGCTACGGCCAGTGGCCACGGCAGTGGTCGCCGTAGGGCGTGGGCGGACCCGATGTGCGGTCGGACGACCGCCGTCGTGTCGACCGAATCCATCGCTGTCACGTGTTCGTCTCCCGCCCTGCCGTCCGCCGGCGGTCCGCCGGCGGTGACCCGTACGTGCCGAAGGCTACCGGCCCGCGCGGGCTCGCCGGGCGCGGCTGCCGGTTCGGTGCGGCCGAGCGGCCGGCCGGGAGGAGTCCGGGCGGGCTTCAGTAGTGGTAGCGGGCCTGCAACACGACGATTTCTTTGTCGGTGACGAGGTAGACGAGCCGGTGTTCGTCGGTGATGCGTCGCGACCAGGCCCCGGACAGGGTGTGCTTGAGAGGTTCAGGTTTGCCGATGCCGGTGAAGGGGTCCCGCAGTGTCGCGTCCAGGAGCCGCAGGATTCGTTTGGTGATGGACTTGTCGGTGACGACCCAGTAGGTGAAGTCTTCCCAGCCTTGGGCGTGGAAGCGCAGGCTCCTCACTCGTCCACCATCGCCTCGAGATCATCAAGCGACATCTCGGCGGTGAGGTGGCGCCCCTCGACGGCGTCGCGGTAGGCGGTGGTCAGCCGCTCGGCGTTGGCTGGTGAGCGCAGCAGGTAGGCGGTCTCCGCCAGCGAGGCGTATTCGTCGGCCGACATCAAGACGGCGTTGCCGTTCCTGGAGACGATCTCCACCACGGTCCGGTCATCGTTGACCCGTTTGATGAGGGAGAAGAGGCTGCGGCGGGCCTCGCTCGCGGTAATCGACATCGCCACCCCCCTCAGGACTTGTACCAAGTGACGGTACCACTTGACGACCGGCAGGGGCCGGTCTGAGGGCATGCACGGGCTGCGGCGCTGAACGCCACGGTGGCGCAGGAGATCAGGGGTGCGGGACAAATCGGGGCGCGGCATGGCCGCGCCCCGATGCTCCCAGGCCCTCCCGCCGGTGCGGCAAGCGGGATCCCGCTCGACCTTCGGACCGACCAGACGACGACTGGCTGCCTCCGCCGGGCCGTTGTCTACTGGCCGAGCTCGCCTCTTGCCTGACACACCGGACGTCGCGGCCGGTTCGCGCCGCCCCGCCGACCCCCGCCCGCTGGACCTGGCCAGCGGAGGCCGCGGGTCCGTCTGCCGGACCGCTCACCTCCTGGGCGGCGGATGCGCCGCTCGGCCAGCAGGCGAAGAGACGGAGCGAACAACAGCCGCGCCCCTGTGGTAGGACGGAACGACGGTACGTGCTGTCCCCCGGTGACTGTCAACCTCCTAGATCCTTTTTGTCCTTTTTGTGTGTGTCATACAGTGCGTGTCGGGAGGATCACTTTGCGTCAAACGGGGGACATCCGTTGACGATTCGCCTCCATTCGCCCTTACGTGACACCACGTCACGATCACCGTACGGTTGGTAATCGACAACCCGCCCCGACGGCCAGATCCCCCTTGGAGCACCCCCGGGTTCTCACGCATCCGCCTGGTAGATCACCGTGCCGCGCAGCACCGTCCGCCGACACACCGGCAACGGGGTGGGGTCGTGGGGCCCCCGCGCGGCAGGATCCGCCGCGACGAGCACCGGCAGCCCCTCGGCGAGGCCAGCGGGGGTGTCCCACACCGCGAACGTCGCCGCCGCCCCCGGCACCAACGTCCCGTCGGCGTCACGGCCAACCGCTCGCCACCCACCGCGCGTGTGCGCCGCGAACGCCGCGCGCACGCTGATCCGCTGCGTGGGGTTGGCATGGGAGATCGCGGCGCGGATCGAGCCCCACGGTTCCAGCGGGGTGACCGGGGCGTCCGACCCAAACGCCAACGACACCCCCACGGTGTGCATCGCGCCGAGCGGATTCGCCTCTAGCGCCCGCTGCGGCCCCAGCCGCTGGGCGTACATGCCGGACGGACCACCCCACAACCGGTCGAACGCCGGCTGGACACTGGCGATGACCCCGAACTCCACGAAACGCGCGATGAGCTGCTTGGTGGCGAGCAACGCGTGCTCCACCCGATGCCGCGCCGCGCGCAGCCGCTCCACCCCCAGCGTCTCGGCCGCGGCCGCCATGCCGCGCACCACGGTGTCGATCGCCGCGTCTCCGATGGCGTGGAAACCGCCCTGCACCCCGTGCGCCGCGCAATCCAGCAGGTGATCACGCACGTGGTCGACGGTCAGATAGGCGCATCCGTGGCCGCCCCGGTCGGCGTAGGGGGTGGAGACGAACGCGGTGTGCGCGCCGATCGCCCCATCGACGTGGAGGTCGCCCCCGGCGCCGACCGCGCCGAGGTCGCGGGCCTTCGCCGCCGCCCCCAGTTCACCCCAGTAGCCGTACACCTCGGGCAGGCCATCACCGGAGAGCGCCAACAAGCCGGTGAAGTCGTCCTCTTCGCAGATACCCGGGCCGCCGCACTCGTGCACCGCGGCGATCCCCAGCGACGCGGCGTGCCGCAGCGCGCGCCGCTGCCAGGCTGAGCGCTGCGCGCGGGGAATCGCGCCGAGCGCGGCCTGCCGCACCACGACGTGCGCGTCCCCGCGCACCAGGCCGGAGGAGTCGACATCCGGGGTCGAGGCCACCGGGGCGCGCGCCAGGAGCGCGGTCGAACACAGCGCCGCGTGCATCGACGCGTGCGTGAGGTAGACCGGCCGACCCCCGGCGGCCCGATCGAGCTCAGCGGCCGACGGCAGGGTCGGCTCTCCCCACGTGGACTCGTCCCAGCCGTGCCCCACCACCACCGCGTCCCCTGGAAGATTCCCGGCGCAGGCGGCCACCGCGTCGAGGACCTCCGCCGCCGACCGGGCCGCGGACAGGTCCAAACCGGACAGGAGACGTCCGGTATCGGTCATGTGGACGTGGGCGTCGACGAACGCGGGTGTCACCAACGCCCCGGCGAGGTCGACGACCTCATCCGCGCGCGGCGCGTCCTCATCGGCGCCCAGCCACGCGATCCGCCCGTCCCGCACCAGCAGCGCGGTTGCCTGCGGCAGACCGGGGCAGTAGATGCGACCCCCGCGGTAGAGAACAGAGGCAGTGCGCACCGGCATAGTCTGCCGACTCGCACCGGCGCGGCTTCGGGGATCCCCGCAATCAGCCAGTGTCGCCTTCGGACTCTTTGGTGATCTTCGGTGGTCGTCCTTCGAACGGAGTGGACAACACCACGGTGGTGCGGGTGGTGACGTTCGCCGCGGTGCGGATGTCCTGCAGCAGCCGTTCCAACTCCGCGGGGCTCGCGACCCGCACCAGCAGCAGGTAGAAGTCCTCTCCGGCGACCGAGTAGCAGGAGTCGATCTCGGGGAGGTGCGCGAGCCGTTCCGGGGCGTCATCCGGCTGGGCGGGGTCGATGGGACGGATCGCCACGAACGCGGTCAACGGCAGCCCCAGGGCCTCGTACGACACTCGAGCCGTGTACCCCTTGATCACGCCGCGTTGTTCGAGCCGGCGGACCCGCTGGTGCACGGCGGAGACCGACAGCCCGACTTTCTCGGCCAGGTCGGTGTAGGACATCCGCCCGTCGGCGGTGAGGGCGGAGACGATGGCGCGGTCGATCTCTTCCACGGCGTGAACCTACCGTCATGATCCCCTGCGGCGCGATCCCCTGGTTCGCCCGGTGACGAGCGTCAGCCCTGGGCGAGCGCCCGCGAGATCACCACGCGTTGAATCTGATTCGTCCCCTCCACGATCTGCAGCGCCTTCGCCTCCCGCAGGTAGCGCTCGACGGGATGGTCGGCGAGGCCGCCGTCCTCACCGAGGGCCTGCACGGCGTCGCTGGTCACCCGCATCGCCACCTCGGTGGCGAACAGTTTCGCTTGAGCCGCCGCCGCGGAGGAGAGACGGCCCGCGTCGTACAGGCGGGCCGCCGCGAGCGTCAGCGCCCGCGCGGCCGCGACCTGGGTGGCCAGATCGGCGAGCAGGAAACCCAGCGCTTGCTCCTTGATGAGGGGCCGTCCACAGTGGTGTCGACGGCGGGCGTAGGCGACCGCGTAGTCCAGCGCCGCTTGAGCGAGCCCCACAGCGCAGGCGGCGATGCCGAGACGACCGGCGTCCAAGGCGGCCATCGCGATCCGAAAACCGGCCCCCTCCGGCCCCACGAGCCGACTGGCGGGCACCCGCACCGCGTCGAAGACCACCTGGGCGACCGGTGACGAGCGCAGCCCCATCGTGCGCTCGGGGCGCTGACGGACGATCCCCGGAGTGTCCGCGTCAACCACCAAACAGGAAATCCCGTCCGGGCCGGGCCCCCCGGTGCGGCAGAACACCGTGTAGAAGTCGGCGTGATGCGCGTGGGTGATCCACGCCTTGGTGCCGGTGAGCACGTAGTGGTCGCCGTCCCGCTTAGCGCGGGTGCGCAGTGCGGCCGCGTCGGATCCCCCGTGCGGCTCAGACAGGCAGAACGCCCCGAGGCGATCCCCCGCGAGATACTCCCGCAGGAGCGGGCGGACCGACTCACCGCCGGCGGCATACAGCGGGTAGCAGGCCAGGGTGTGCACGCTGACCGCTTCCGCGACCGCCAGCCAGCGCGCGGCCAGGACCTCCAGCACCTGGAGATACACCTCATACGGCTGGCCGCCACCGCCGACGTCCCCGGGGTACGGGAGGCCGAGCAGGCCAGCGCGCCCGAGGGTGCGCAGCAGCGCGCGGGGAAACTCGGCGCGCTCTTCGAAACAGGCGACGTTGGGGGCGAGTTCCCGATCGGCGAGGTCGGTAGCGCGGGCGAGCAGGTCGGACGCCTCAACGGTAGGCAGGATGCGCTCGACGGTCATAGCGAGCTCCGAGGGGTGGACGAGGCGGCTGTCCCCAGCCTACGAGCCGCGGCGGGGTGATGGTGGTCGTGCTCGATGGGCCATATGCCACCCTGGTGCGATGACCCAGCCGCGTCCGCTTCTGCTGGTCGACGCCCCCAGCCTGTACGTCCGGGCGTTCTTCGGTGTGCCCACCTCCGTCACCGCGCCCGACGGCAGCCCGGTCAACGCGGTGCGCGGCTTCGTGGACATGCTCACCACGGTGATCCGCGCCCGTCGCCCGGATCGCGTGGTGTGCGCCTTCGACGAAGACTGGCGGCCGCGGTGGCGAGTGGAGCTGCTGCCCTCCTACAAGGCGCACCGCCTCGGCCCTAACGGACGAGAAGCCCTACCGGAGGACCTCACCGCGCAGGTACCGGTCATCCGCGAGGTGCTCGCCGCGGTGGGGATCCCCGCGGTCGGCGCCGCAGACTGTGAAGCCGACGACGTGCTCGGCAGCCTCGCGGCCACGCAGCCCGGCCCGATTGAGGTCCTCTCCGGGGACCGTGACCTGCTTCAGCTCGTCGACGACGCCACACCCGTGCGGTTGCTGTACTGCGGGCGTGGCATGGCGCAGCTGCGGGTCTACGACGAGGCGGCGGTGCGGGAGCAGTACCGCGTGCCGGCCGCCGCGTACGTCGACCTGGCGGTGCTGCGGGGAGATCCCAGCGACGGGCTGCCCGGTGTGCCGGGTGTCGGGGAAGCCACCGCCGCACGGTTGATCAACCAGTTTGGGTCGCTCGCGGGGGTGCTCGCCGCGGTCGACGACCCCGCCTCCGGGCTCACCCCTCGGCTGCGGGCCGCGCTACGCGGGGCCCGCGACTACCTGGCGGTGGCCTCGCGGGTCGCGCGGGTCGCCCGAGACGTCCCCCTGCCGGTGGTGCCCGCCACGCTGCCCGCCGCCCCGGCCGACCCGGCGCGGCTTGAGCAGCTGGCGCAGCGGTGGAACGTGACGCGGGTGCTCGACCGGCTCGTCGCCACGCTGCGGAGCCTGGCCTAGGGCGCGGACGCGACAGCGCGGGGCGCGCTAGCTCGGGGCGAGCGGCTCACCCGGGCCGCTGACGGTGTTGTAGGCCAAAATCCCCCGGTTGATCACGCCGACGGCTTGGCGCGCGGTCTGCTGCAGGTCAGCGGCGACACCGGTGGCTTCGGCGAGCTGATCCAGCAGGTCGACGACTTGCCGCGCCCAGCGCACGAAGTCGCCTGCCGGCATGTCCCCGTCCAGGGTGCGGCCGCTGGCGAGCACCTTGGCCAGCGGCTCTCCCCGCGCCCAGCGGTACATCGGCCAGACAAACCCGAGATCCGGCTCCCGGGTGGTCTCCAGGCCGCGGCGGGTCTCCTCCGCCTCCAGCTCCGCCCAGATCGTCAACGTCGCGTCGATCGCCTCAGCGACGGGACCGCGCGGCACCGCGACGTGGTCGTCGCCTTCGCGGCGGGACTCGTACACCACGACCGACACCGCGGCGGCCAGCTCCGCCGGGGACAGCCCATCCCAGACCCCGCGCCGGAGGCACTCGGCGACCAACAGGTCCGCCTCGGTCCAGATCCGCGCCAGCAGCCGGCCGGCGTCCGTCACCTCCCCCTGGGGGGACAGGTAGCCGCGGGTGGTCAGCAGGTCGCAGACCCGGTCGAAGGTGCGGGTCAGCGACCCGGTTCGCCCCGCCACCCGGGCCCGCAGCTCCTCGGTGTCGCGCTCCAGCCGACGCAGCCGCTCGGCCCAGCGGGCGTGCTCCTCCCGCTCGGGACAGGCGTGGCAGGGGTGACGGCGAAGCTGGCGACGCAGCTCGGCGAGCTGCTCGTCGTCGGCGGCCAGCCCACCTCGGCGGGTCCGCCGCGGTGGGTAGCGGTCGAGTCGGGTGGCGGCGAGCGCGGCGGCCAGGTCCCGCCGCGCCGCCGGGGAGCGGTAGTTGAAGTGCCGCGGCACGCGGATGCGGCTGAGCACCTCCGCGGGGCTGGTGAAATCCGCGGCGCTGATCCGCCCCGCCCACCGGTCGGGGGTGAGCACCAGCGGACGGGGCTCCCCGAAGCCGCCGACACCCGGGTCGAGCACCACAGCGAGGCCAGCCCGGCGGCCGGAGGGAATCCGGATGACGTCGCCGACGCGCAGCCGCTCCAGGGAGGCGATCGCCGCGGCCCGCCGCTGACTCCTCCCTTGGCGGGCCAACGCCCGCTCGCGATCCGCGATCGCCATCCGCAGCGCGAAGTACTCCTCGAAATCCCCGAGGTGGCAGGCGATCTCCTTGCGGTGGGCGGCGATGGCTTCCTCGTTGCGCTTGACCTGCCGGGCCATGCCGACGACGGACCGGTCCGCCTGGAACTGCGCGAACGAGGACTCCAGCAGGTGGCGGGCCGCGTCCAACCCGACCGAGCCGGCCAGATTGACCGCCATGTTGTACGACGGGCGGAAGCTGGAGCGCAGCGGGTAGGTGCGGGTGGAGGCGAGCCCGGCGACGTGCCGGGGGTCGATCTCCGGTGACCACACCACGACCGCGTGGCCTTCGACGTCGATGCCGCGGCGGCCCGCGCGGCCTGTGAGCTGCGTGTACTCCCCGGGGGTCAAGTCGACGTGGGCTTCCCCGTTGTACTTGACCAGCCGTTCGAGCACCACACACCGGGCCGGCATGTTGATGCCCAAGGCGAGGGTCTCGGTGGCGAAGACCGCCTTGACCAAGCCCCGGACGAACAGCTCCTCGACGACTTCTTTGAACACCGGCAGCATCCCGGCGTGGTGCGCGGCCAGGCCTCGCTCGAGCCCGTCCCGCCACTCCCAGTAGCCGAGCACCGTGAGATCTTCCGCGGGGATGCCGGCGACCCGCTCCTCGACCACGCGGCGGATCTCGGCTTGCTCCTCGGGCGTGGTCAACCGCAGCCCTGCGGCGAGGCACTGCTGCACCGCCGCGTCACAGCCGGCCCGGCTGAAGATGAAGATGATCGCGGGGAGGAGGCCTTCCCGGTCGAGACGCTCGACGATGTCGGCGCGCAGCGGTGGCCGCCAGCGCGGGCCACGCCGCCGTGACCGCCCCCAGCCGCGGCCGTCACTGACCTCCAGCCGGCGCAGGATCTCGCGGGTGTAGCGCAGCAGCTCCGGGTGGACGTCGTGTTTGCGGGCGGCGTCGGCGTCGTGGAACAGGTCGAACATGCGCCGACCGACCAGCATGTGCTGCCACAGCGGCACCGGCCGGTGTTCGCTGACCACCACCTCGGTCTTGCCGCGCACGGTCACAAGCCAGTCGGCGAACTCCTCGGCGTTGGACACCGTCGCCGACAGCGACACCAGGGTGACCGACGCGGGCAGGTGAATGATCACCTCTTCCCAGACGGCGCCCCGGAACCGGTCGGCGAGGTAGTGAACCTCGTCCATCACCACGTACGCCAGGCCCTCCAACGCCGGCGACTGGGCGTAGAGCATGTTGCGCAGCACTTCGGTGGTCATGACGACCACCGGCGCGTCGCCGTTGATCGCGTTGTCGCCGGTGAGCAGCCCAACCCGATCCGCGCCGTACCGGTCGACGAGGTCGTGGTACTTCTGGTTGGACAGGGCCTTGATCGGCGTGGTGTAGAAGCACTTGCGCGGGCCGGTGCCGTTGGTGCCGCGAAGGGCGAGAAAGACCGCGAATTCACCGACGACGGTTTTCCCCGCGCCCGTCGGGGCGCACACCAGCACCCCGCTGCCTCGCTCCAACGCCTGGCACGCCTCGCGTTGGAAGTCGTCAAGCTCGAAACCGAGATCGAGGGAGAACTCCTCCAACGCGGGGAAGGCAGCGGCCTGTGCGGCCCGGCGGCGCGCCGCGGCGTACCGCTCGGCGGGGCTCGACATACCGGCAAGATTAGTGCTTGCGGATATGGCCCACCCGTCGAGGCCGTCAGCGACCCGTAGTCGGCGGGCTCGATAAGGTGCACGGCGTGCTGGAGCATCCCGAATCGCCGAGCCCCAGTCGCCCACCCGGCCCCCGTATGCCGTCGTCCGGGGACCACATCGAGGCCGCGTCACCGCGTCCCCGTTTCGACGCGGTGCTGTTCGACTTCCACGGCACGCTCGCCCAAGTGGAGGATCCCGTGTCGTGGGTGCTCGCCGCCGCGGCCGAGTGCGGGGTCACCTTGGACCGGGCACGCGCCACGGTGTTGGCGGATCGGCTGGTCACCGCGGGTCGAGCCGGTGGGCCGCTGCCTTCCCGTATCCCCCCTCACCTCGCCGAGGTGTGGGCGGAACGCGACCTGGACGAGCACGCGCACCGCGCCGCGTACACCGGGTTAGCCGCCACGGTCGACACCGGAATCGACGGCCTGCCGGAGGCGCTCTACGAGCGGCTGCTGCGCCCGGAGGGGTGGCTGTTGTACCCCGACACCACCGCCACACTCCACGCCCTGCGGGATGCGGGCGTGCGCATCGCCGTGGTGAGCAACATCGGCTTCGACATTCGGCCGCTGTTCGCCGCCTGGCAGCTCGCCGAGGTCGTCGACGCGTTCGTGCTGTCGTACGAGGTGGGGCGCTGCAAACCCGATCCGGCGATCTTCCTGCGGGCCTGCGGGGCCCTCGGGGTGGCGCCGGAGCAGGCGCTGATGGTCGGCGACACACCAGCTGACGCCGGTGCGGTGGGCATCGGCTGCCGGGCGCTGGTGCTCCCCGCCGCCGATCCAGGGCAGGTCAACGGCCTTGGGGCCGTGCTGGACCTCGTCGGGGTCCCTGTCCGCGGCGACAGCGGCTGACCGCCTGGTGGGCTGGGTCGTGGTCAGGCCGACCCGTCCCACGCCGGGCGGCCTGGCCACGACCCCGCACCCCGGTATGAGGCGCCTGCGGGACGACCGGGTGCGGCGCCCGCCCGGGCGGCACGCAGCCCGGCTGGATTTCGGGCCCCTTACGTCATGTCGTCGTAGTCACGCTCCACGGGCTGCGGGGGCGTGACCGGGGACACCGGGGGCAGGGGCTCGCTCGCCGTCACCGGCTCCGGTGTGTAGTCCAGCGGGGACGCCTCATCGTCCGGGACGTCCGCGTAGGCGCTGCGGCTGCGGGCGCGCCGCTTGTCGTTGAGGAACGCCAACCCCACCGCGCCGAAGTACAGCGCGGACAGACATATCGCCAGGGCGGTCATTCCGAAGGGATCCGGCGTCGGCGTGACGATCGCGCTGAACGCAAAGAACAGAAAGACCGCCACGCGCCACCAGCCCAGCAGCCGCTTGGCGCTCGCCAAGCCGACGATGTTGAGCATGAGGACGACCAGCGGGAACTCGAACGCCACCCCAAAAATCATGATCATGTTGGTGACGAACGAGACGTAGCGGGTCACCTCAAGCTGTGTTTCCAGGCCGGTGACGCCGGACTCCAGCAGGAACGTCAGCCCTTTGTCGACGACGAAGTAGGCCAGGGCGGCGCCGGCGATGAACAGCGGCGCGGCGATCGCAGTGAACGCGTAGGCGTAGCGGCGCTCGTGGCGGTGCAGCCCCGGGGCGATGAACGCCCACAGCTGGTACAGCCAGACCGGCGCCGCGACGATCAACCCGACCCAGAGCGCGATCTTCAGTTTGAGGAGGAACCCATCGGCGGGTCCGAGCTGGGTCATCGGGCAGCCGCCGTCCGCGCGACGGACGCCCGGGAGGTTGCAGTACGGGTCCTGAAGAAGCTCGAAGACCGGTTGAGCCAGCACCAAGCCGACCGCGAAACCGGCCACGATGGCCAGGGAGGCGCGGAACAACCGCATCCGCAGTTCCTGCAGATGCTCCATCAAGGTCATCGAGCCGTCAGCGGCCCGCTGGAAGCGACTCGGACCTCGCCGGCGCAGCGTGAAACGCACGGGATGCCTCTCGGCTGTGCTTCGTCGATAACCAGGGGGTATGGCGTGCTGCCCGCCTCGGGATCAGGTGTGGTCCTGCACCCGCCGGGCTGGGTCAGCCGTCGGAGTAGCCGACGGCTGGTCCGTCGGCGGCAGCGGCTGACGGGCGACCTGCGCGTCGGCCTTGGTGGCGAGGTCGCTGTCGTCGGCCAAGCTCCGCGTCTCCGCCTTGATGATCCGCAGCGATCGGCCGAGCGCGCGCGCCGCGTCCGGCAGTCGCTTCGAACCAAACAGCAAGATCAGCACGACCACGAGGACGGCGATGTGCCACGGCTTGAGTGCGCCCATGGTTGCTCCAGACTTGTTCGGCCAGTTCAGCGGTGGTGCCCGTGCCCATCGTACGAGGGGCCAGGTCGTGCGCCACCGGGCCGGACGACGCCCGGCCTGTGCAGTCTCGGCCACACGGTGACGACAGTCAACGGTCGAGACGAGATATCCGCCGGCTTACCGATTCACCCGCGTCACTCGCGACGGGCCACGCGGCGCGCGTGCCAGGCCGTCGGCCTGCGCCGCGATCGTCTCGGCGCGTTCCGCCAGCTGGCGCGCCCGCGTCGCGAGCGCCGCGACCTGTGCCTGCTGCGGCGCGCACGCCTGCGCGGCGCGCAGCAGCCCTCGCCACCTGGTCAGCACCCGCCGGACGGCCACCGCGAGGCCAACCAGCGCGAGCGCAACGGCCGTGAGCACGATCCCGGTCACCACGCCGGTCAGCCTAGCTGTCGACGGCCACCGGCCCGGGGACGGCGTACGCCTCCAGCGCGGCTATCGCCTCCTCGTGGATCGCCGCCACCAACTCCGGTGGTGAGGTCACCGTCACGTCCGGCCCGAGACCGAGGGCGAACCGACGCGCCCAGCGCAGGTCAGCGACCCGCATCGCCACCGTCCACAGCTCGCCCGGGCCTCGCTGGACCTCCTCACACGGGTAGTACTCGGTGATCCACCGACCGGCGCGGGTGACGCTGAAGGTCACCAGCGGCAAGTCGGGGCCAGGCCGGAACACCTCGCCGCTGACTTCCTGGGCGCGGGCCTGCGCCGGTGGCCGCGCCGGCTCGTCGAGCTCGGTCAACGCGTCGATGCGGTCCGCGCGGAACAGCCGGACCGCCTCCGCCTGCCGACACCACGCCTCAAGATAGGCGCGTCCGCCGACCATGAGCACCCGCAGCGGGTCGACGACCCGCTCAGTGGTCACGTCCCGCGTGGCCGTGTAGTAGGTGAGGTGCAACGCCCGACCCCGCTCGACAGCGGCGCGCAGCCGGTCGATGCGCGGGTCACTCCTCGGCATCCGCACCGCCACGGGGGGTTGTGCGGCGTCCCCCGCCGCGTCTTCGATCTTGGCTAGGGCGCGCTTGACGGCGTCGCGGTGGGCCATCCCCGGGGTCTCCGCCAACATCCGCAGCGCCACCACCAAGGCGAGCGCCTCATCGGGGGTCAGCCGCAGCGGACGGTTGATGCCGGCGTCGTAGGTGAGGGTGACGCGGTCCCCGTCAAACGCCATATCGATCAAGTCGCCGGGCCCGTAGCCGGGCAGACCGCACATCCACAGCAGCTTCAAGTCGGCGCGGATCTGCCGCTCATCGGTGCCGAAGGCCTCCGCGACCTGGGCCAGGGCGACACCGGGACGGTTGAGCAGGTACGGCACGAGGGTGAGCAGCCGGACGAGTCGATCCGCAGCCGGCTGCGGGCCGCGCGCCGCGGCGGTGGGTGCGCGGGCGGCATCCCGGGAGCGGGCAGTCGCGGGCTCGCCGGCGTCGGCTCGCCCCACCGGAGGGCTGCCGCCGGCGGTGGGGTGGTGGCGCGCGGCGGTCTCCTTCAGCCGGTAGATGACCGCATCCCGCAGCTCCGGGGGATCGAGCACCCGGACGTCGGCGCCGTACCCGGCGAGCAGCCCGGCCACGGTCTCCGTGTCGGTGTACCGCAGCACGAGCCGGTCCCCGTCGCCGGCGGGGGTCGACTCCGCGGCACGCCGACGCAACCCCGCGGCACGCCCGGGGCGGACCAGCAGGATCGCCTCCTTGGTCGGCTCAGCTGGCTCCGCCCAGCTCGCGACGTAGCGCAGCAGCTCCTCTGTCGACGGTGGGGGCGGATAGGCGTGCGCGGGGCCGACCGGCCGCACGGTGCCGGTGATGCGCGACAGGCGGAAGCAGCGGGCTGCCGCGCGGTCCAGGTCGTGGCCGACGACGTACCACCGGCCACGCCAGCAGACCACCCCCCAGGGTTGGAGTTGCCGGCTTGTGGGCTCATCCCGGTGCGGGGCGCGGTAGTCGAAGGTCACCACGCGCCGCTCTCGGGCGGCGGTGACCAGCGGCGCGAACGCTGCGTCGACGCTCACCACCGGTTCGACACCGAAGGTGGCGTGCGGGTCCACCTCCACCCCGGCGGCGCGCAGCTTCGCCAACCCTGAGGAGGCTGCCGCGGCCAGTTCCGCGTGCCGCCACAGCCGGGCGGCGATACCGACCGCGGCCGCTTCGTCCGGCTCCAGCACGATCTCGGGTAAGGCGTAGGCGCGCCGCGCGATCCGGTAGCCCGGCTCGGTGTCGAAGACACTGTTTGTGCCGACCTCTAACGGCACCCCCAGCTCGCGCAGCTCCGCCTTGTCGCGTTCGAACTTCCGCTGAAACGCCTCGCGGGCACGGGGATCGTCGGGATCGTGCTCGTAGCCCGGAACAGTCGCGGCGATCTGCGCGGCGGTGAGGAACCGCTTCGTCGACAGCAAACAGATCACCAGGTTGACCAGCCGCTCGGTTCGCGCCTGAGACACGCCCTGACGCTAGCAGTCTTCCCGCTCGACGGAAGTCCATGAACGAACGGTGGGGATAGCCGCCCCAGGTGCCGTGCCCGCGGCGCACGGACTAGGGTGCCCGGCATGGTGCGCTGGCGATCCGGCACAGTCGTGGCGCTCCGGCGCCGCTGGCACGGCGCGGTGGAGCTGGATGTCGCGGTCGAGGGCACGACGCTGCGGGCCCTGGCCTACCCGGCGCTCGTCGGTGACCCGCAGCCCGGCGACCGGGTTCTGCTCAACGTGGGCGCCCTGCTCATGGGGCTCGGCACCGGCGGGTACGCCTTCGTGGTCGCGCTGCCGGATCGCCTGCCGCCGGACCCGCCGCACGACGGCACGACTCGCGACGCAGGCCACCTCGTCAAGGCCCGCTACACCCCGCTGCAAGCGATCCTGCTCGGGGTCGACGAGGAGGCCTCCCCCCACCGCGCCGCCCTGGTCGACGCCGACGACGTAGGCGGCATGCCGGTGGTGACCGCGGACTTGCACTCCGCGGTGCCGGCGATCCTCGCCGGGGTGCTGGCGGACCGCCCGGGGTGCCGGGTCGCCTACGTGATGACCGACGGCGGGGCGCTGCCCGCGTGGTTTTCCCGGACGCTCGCCGGGCTGCGGGACCACCTAGCCGGCACGATCACCGTCGGTCAGGCGTTCGGCGGGGACCTGGAAGCCACCAACGTCTACAGTGGTCTGCTCGCCGCGCGGCATGTCCTCAACGCCGACGTGGCGATCGTGGCGCAGGGGCCGGGCAACCTCGGCACCGGCACCCGGTGGGGGTTCTCCGGGGTGAGTGTCGGAGAAGCCGTCAACGCCGCCGCCACCCTCGGTGGCCGGCCGGTCGGGTCGCTGCGGATCTCGGCAGCCGACCCTCGGCCCCGGCACTTCGGCGTGTCGCACCACAGCGTGACCGCCTACGCGCGCGTCGCGCTCGCCGGCGCTGACCTGGTCGTACCCGAGGGACTGGCGCCGCCCGCGCTCGCCGCCGCCGTCGACGCCGCGCTGGCAGCCATGCCCGACCGGCACCGGATCGTTCGGGTCGCCTGCGACGGCCTCGACGCCGCGCTGCGCGCCGCACCCGTCCCCTTATCGACCATGGGGCGAGGGCTCGACGACGACTACGCCTACTTCCTCGCCGCGGCCGCCGCTGGCCGACACGCCGCGTCGCTGCTGTGACCGCCGCCCGCCAGCGCCGATCACCCGAAGATGATCAACGCGAGCCAGCCCGCCACGACCAACGCCAAGGTCAGCGCGAGGACCCAGGTGGGGACGACGTACTCACCGCGGCGGTTACGCGCGATCTCCTCGGCGATACGCCGGCGACGCCGCTCGACACGGTCGACCACCGGGTGCGCCGCCAGCCATTCCCGGTCGGCGGCGTGGCGCGACCGTCGGGCATCCGGTTCGGGGGTTGCCATAGTCCCCCGAGCCTATCCGGCGGTCACATGCTGGCGATGAGCCGTTCGACCCGCTCGTCGTGGGCGCGGAACGGATCCTTGCACAGCACCGTCCGCTGCGCTTGATCGTTCAGCTTGAGGTGCACCCAGTCCACCGTGAAGTCCCGACGCTTCTCCTGAGCGTGCCGGATGAACTCCCCGCGCAGCCTCGCCCGGGTCGTCTGCGGCGGCGTCTCCTTCGCCTCGAAGATCTCCACGTCGGTGGTGACCCGGTCGACCTGGCCGCGGCGTTCGAGCAGCGCGTACAGGCCGCGGTTGCGGCGCACGTCGTGGTAGGCGAGGTCGATCTGCGCGATCCGCGGATGGGACAGGGGCAGGTTGTGGCGCTGCTGGTACTGCTCGATGAGCCGCAGCTTGGTCACCCAGTCGATCTCCCGGGCGACGGGATCCAGGTTGCCGGTCTCCACCGCGCGCAGCACCCGCCCCCACAGCTCGACGACCCGCTTCGCGGTCTGGTCACCGCCGCGCCGCTCGACGAAGTCGACCGCCTTGCTCAGGTACTCCTGCTGGATCTCCAGCGCGCTGATCTCTTTGTTTGAGGCGAGCCGGATTTTCCGTCGGCCGGTGATGTCGTGGGAGACCTCGCGGATCGCCCGGATCGGGTTCTCCAAGGTCAGGTCCCGCATCGCCACACCCGCCTCGATCATCCGCAGCACGATGTCCACCGTGCCGACCTTGAGCATGGTGGTCACTTCGTTCATGTTCGAGTCGCCGACGATGACGTGCAGCCGGCGGTAGCGTTCCGCGTCCGCGTGCGGCTCGTCGCGGGTGTTGATGATCGGCCGGGAGCGGGTGGTCGCCGAAGAGACCCCTTCCCAGATGTGCTCGGCCCGCTGCGACAGGCAGTAGACCGCCCCCCGCGGGGTTTGCAGCACCTTCCCCGCGCCGCAGATCAGCTGGCGGGTGACGAGGAAGGGAATGAGCACATCAGCGATACGCCCGAACTCCCCGTGACGGGAGACGAGGTAGTTCTCGTGGCAGCCGTAGGAGTTGCCGGCGGAGTCGGTGTTGTTCTTGAACAGGTAGATTTCTCCCGCGATCCCCTCGTCATGGAGGCGCTTCTCGGCGTCGATGAGCAGCCCTTCGAGGATCCGTTCCCCGGCCCGGTCGTGGGTCACTAGGTCGATCACGGAGTCGCACTCCGGGGTGGCGTACTCCGGGTGGGAACCCACGTCGAGGTACAGGCGGGCACCGTTACGCAGGAACACGTTGCTGGAGCGTCCCCACGACACTACTCGGCGGAACAGGTAGCGGGCCACCTCATCGGGGGACAGCCGCCGCTGCCCGCGGTAGGTACAGGTGACCCCGTACTCGGTTTCGAGGCCGAAGATGCGCCGTTCCATGTCCAGACAGTAGCCGCCCACACCGACGATTGGTCACCTCAGACGCGGACTGTCCCGTAACGTGCGGAAAAAAACTCGACGGCGCCCCGCCCGCGCTCCCCGTGAGGGCTGGCCCGGTGCCCTGGCGGGGCGCGCGAGGCGACCGCGGCCCCCGCGTGCCGGCTACACTCGCGCACCCGTGAGAATCCTCGTCACCGGCGGGGCGGGCTTCATCGGTTCGGCGTACGTGCGCATGCTGCTCGGCGTGCCCACCGCCCCCGATGGGCAAGCCGCGCCTGACCTCGCCCCGACCACGGTGACCGTGCTGGACAAGCTGACCTACTCCGGCACCTGGGCGAGCCTCGCCCCGGTGCGCGACGATCCGCGGCTGCGGTGCGTGCGCGGCGACATCTGCGACGCCCCCCTTGTCGACGAGGTCGTCGCCGGGCACGACGTGATCGTGCATTTCGCGGCCGAGTCCCACGTGGATCGCTCGATCGCCGGGGCGCGGCCGTTCGTCGTGACCAACGTCCTCGGCACGCAAACTCTCCTCGACGCGGCGCTGCGCCACGGCACCGCCCGCTTCGTCCACATCTCCACCGACGAGGTGTACGGCTCGATCGAGGAGGGGTCGTGGACGGAGGATCGGCCGCTGGCGCCAACCTCCCCGTATGCCGCCTCGAAAGCCAGCGCGGACCTCGTGGCCCTGGCCTACCACCGCACCCACGGGCTAGACGTGGTCATCACCCGCTGCTCGAACAACTACGGGCCATATCAGACCCCGGACAAGCTCATCCCCCGGTTCGTCACCAATCTGCTGGACGGTGTTCCCCTCCCGCTCTACGGCGACGGCGGCCACGTGCGGGACTGGCTCCACGTCCACGACCACTGTGTGGGGATCGCGCTCGTGCAGCTCTACGGCCGCGCCGGCGAGATCTACCACATCGCGGGCGGCACGGAACTCACCAACCGGGAGCTGACCGGGCGGCTGTTGGCGGCGTGCGGGGCGAGCTGGGACCAGGTGATCAGCGTGACGGACCGGAAAGGCCACGACCGCCGCTACTCCCTGGACAGCACGAAGATCCGCCGAGAGCTCGGGTTCACGCCCAGCATCGACCTGGATCGCGGGTTAGCGGAGACCATCCGCTGGTATCGCGACAACCGGGCGTGGTGGGAGCCGCTGAAAGCGCGGCTCCTCCCCGTCTAGCCGCGGCGGGCGCCCGCCCGCACTACGCGCCGGCTTCGCCGCCGGTGTCCTGCTCCGTGCCTTCCGTGTCTGTCGACGCGGCGGACGCCGTCGGTTTCTCGGGGCCCGGCTGCGGGCCCGAGGTGTCCTGGGCTTCCGCCCCTTGCGCGGGCGGCTGGTCGAGCAGCTCGGTCAGCGCGGCCCCGGTGATCCGCCGGAAGGTACGCCCGCGGCGGCGCCGATCCAGGATCGCCACCTCCAGCTGGTTGGCGGCGATGGTGCGCGGCGCACCGCCTTCCCCACCGACGCTGCCCAGCGCTTGGACCGCCAGCCGAATCGCCTCCCGCAGCGACATATCGGGGCGGTAGTTGGCCCGCAACACCCCGGAGATCGCCTCGGCTTGGCCGCCCATCGCCATGCAGCCGGGCTCGTCGTTGACCGACCCGTCGTAGGTGAGCCGGTAGATCTCGTCTTCCTCAGGGGAGTTGCCCACCTCGGCCACGCACAGCTCCACCTCGAACGGTTTGGAGTGCTCGGTGAAGATCGCGCCGAGGGTTTGCGCGTACGCGTTGGCCAACGCCCGCCCAGTCACGTCACGCCGGTCGTAGCTGAACCCGTTGAGGTCAGCCATCCGCACCCCGGCCCGGCGGAGGTTCTCGAACTCGTTGTAGCGCCCCACCGCGGCGAAGCCGATCCTGTCGTAGATCTCGCTGACCTTGTGCAAGGCGCTCGACAGGTTCTCCGCCACGAACAGCACCCCGCCCTCGTAGCTGAGCACCACCGCGCTCCGCCCTCGGGCGATGCCCTTGCGGGCAAGCTCGGAGCGGTCCCGCATGATCTGCTCGGGCGAGGCGTAGAACTGCATTGCCACGGCGGCGCTCTCCTTCAGCCTGAACGTCATGGGACTGCGCGCAATCGTGATGATCAGCCGCCAGGGTTCTCCATCCGGCCGGCGACTACCGCTTCGGCGACCGCGGCGGCCTCCTCCTCGGTCAGCCGATGCGTGCCCTCCGCGGTTGCCGTCATCACCACCGGATAGATCTTGCGGGATAGGTCCGGACCGCCGGTGGCGGTGTCGTCATCCGCCGCGTCATACAGCGCCTCGACCGCCAGCCGAATCGCCTCCTGCAAGCTCAGCCCCGGCCGATACCGCTTCTTGAGGGCCGAGCGGGCGAACAGCGCCCCGGAGCCTACCGCTTGGTAGCCGGTCTCCTCGTAGGGGCCACCGGTCACGTCGAAACTGAAGATCCGTCCCGCGCGGGCCGGATCCGTGGCGGCGAGATCGTAGCCGGCGAACAGCGGGATCACCGCCAGCCCTTGCATCGCCGCCCCGAGGTTCCCCCGGATCATCGACGCCAGGCGGTTCGCCTTGCCGTCCAGCGACAGCACCGCGCCTTCGATCTTCTCGTAGTGCTCGAGCTCCACCTGGAACAGTCGCATGAGCTCGATGCCGATCCCCGCGGTGCCGGCGACCCCGATCAGCGAGTACGCGTCGGCGGGGTGCACTTTCTCGATGTCCCGGCTGGCGATCAAGTTGCCCATCGTCGCGCGGCGGTCGCCCGCCATCACCACGCCTTCGGCGCAGGTCAAGGCGACGATGGTGGTGGCATCCGGTGCGATATCCGCAGCCAGCCCGGGCGGCAGCGGCCGACGACCCGGCAACAAATCGGGAGCGACCACGCTCAAGAAGTGGGTGAACGAGGACGTTCCCAGGTTCATGAACACGTCTGGTAGCCGCCCGGATGGATCAAAACCCGCTGCCACGTCGTTCCCCTCAAATACGTGATCGCTTTGACCAGCCGCGACCGCGCGCCGCGGTCTGGACCGAGACCACTGTTGCAGTTGAAGCAGAGTAACCCGCGGACCCACCCGGCGCGATGATCGTGGTCCACGTGTTCCGAGCCGCGTTCGCCACTGTCGTACGACACACCCGCCGTGCCGGCAGCGCGCGACACCCCACCCCGGCGACGTCACCCCGCCGGCACGGCGTCCGGCACCGCTAACGGCGCGGGACTATTCGTCCTGCCCCGACGCGACCGCTTACTCTCCGCCTTTTTGGACGTAGCCGCGCACGAACTCCTCGGCGTTCTCCTCCAGCACGGAGTCGATTTCGTCGAGCAGGTCATCGACCTCTTCGGTCAGCTCCGCGTGCCGCTTGGCGATCTCCGGGTTGACGTCGACAGTCGCCTCGTCGACCTCCTGGTCTCGGCGGGCCTTGCCGGACTGCGCCTGACCACCGGTGTCACGGGTAGTCATCTGCGTTCCTCCTCACCATCGCCTGCGACAAAACCTACCCTGCCGCAGGGCATTCCGCCGCCTGCGCACAAGCGCGCGGGACGCTCATGAGCCACTTGTCAGTGCCTCCAGCAGGTCCTTGGCGCTCGGACACCGGTCAAACAACGGGCCGACGTGCATGCGGGTACCGCGTTCCGGTTCCATCATCGGAACCCGCACGAGCGACTCTCGCCCCACATCGAAAATCACGGAATCCCAGCTCGCCGCGACCACCTCCGAGGGGAATTGCGACAGGCACCGGCCGCGGAAGTAGGCGCGGGTGTCCTCCGGCGGCTCGACCATCGCCGCCTGAATGGATTCCTCTGACAGCAACGTCTTCATCGCGCCACGGGCCACCAGGCGGTGATACAGGCCCTTCTCCGGTCGCACGTCGGCGTACTGCAGGTCGACCAGCTGCAGTTTGTGGGAGGTCCAGTCGAGTTTCTCCCGCTCCCGGTAGCCTTCCAGCAACCGCAGCTTGGCCACCCAGTCCAGCTCGTCGGCGCACAGCATCGGGTCGCGCTGGAGACGGTCGAGGACACTCTCCCACCGCTCGAGGACGTCTTTCGTGTCTGGGTCGACGTCGGCGCCGTAGCGGTCCTCGACAAACGACCGCGCCCGCTCCAAGTACGCCCACTGCATGTCCAGAGCGGTCATGCGGCGGCCGTCCCGCAGCCGCATGAGGTGCGTCAGCGTCGGATCGTGGCTGACCGCTTTCAGTTCGGAGACCGGATCGGCGATCGCCAAATCACCCGTGAGCGCCTTCTCCTCGATCAGGGTGAGCACGAGCGATGTCGTGCCGACTTTCAAGTACGTCGCGATCTCTGAGAGGTTCGCGTCGCCGATAATGACGTGCAACCGCCGATACTTGTCGGCGTCGGCGTGCGGCTCGTCGCGCGTGTTGATGATCGGACGTTTGAGGGTGGTCTCCAAACCGACTTCGACTTCGAAGAAATCGGCGCGCTGAGAAATTTGAAATCCGGGTTGCGAACCGTCCTGGCCGATACCGACCCGCCCCGCGCCGCAGATCACCTGTCGCGTCACGAAGAACGGTGTGAGATACGCGACGATATCGGCGAACGGGGTGTCCCGCCGCATGAGGTAGTTCTCGTGGGCGCCGTAGCTGGCGCCCTTGTTATCGGTGTTGTTCTTGTACAGGTGGATTGGGGCGTTGCCCGGCATCGCGGACGCCCGCCGGGCCGCCTCGGCCATCACCCGCTCGCCCGCCTTATCCCAGCGGACCAAGTCCAACGGATTGGTGACCTCGGGCGTGGAGTACTCCGGGTGGGCGTGGTCGACGTAGAGGCGAGCACCGTTGGTGAGGATGACGTTGGCCAACCCTAAATCGTCATCGCTGAGCGCCTCGGCGGGATCGTAGGCCGCGCCGCTGTAGGTGAATCCGCGCGCGTCCCGCAGCGGCGACTCCTCCTCGTAGTCCCACCGGGCACGCCCACCCCGGGCCAGCTCGGGGCGCGCCGCGTAGGCGTTGACCACCTGCGAGGACGTCACCATCGGATTCGCTCCCGGCTGGCCGGGCACCGAGATGCCGTACTCCACTTCGGTGCCCATGATCCGCCGTACGCTCATGCTGCCACCTCGTCGCTTGCCTCACCTCTGGCGTCGAGCGTAGCCCGCGTCACCCGGCCGGCACGCTCACGTGGCGGGCACATGCCCGGCTCGACACGGTACCGACCAGGATCGCAACGCGCTGACCGGGTGGCGACACCTCAGCGGGGAGAAAACACACCGGCGGACCAGGGCCGACCCCTGCTCCGCCGGTGTGTCCACGTTACAGGTACTGTCCGGTGTTGCTGGCCGTCTCAATCGACCGGCCCGCCTCCAAGCCCTTCCCGGAGACGAGGGTGCGGATGTAGACGATCCGCTCGCCCTTCTTCCCGGAGATCCGGGCCCAGTCATCCGGATTCGTCGTGTTGGGAAGATCCTCGTTTTCGCGGAACTCCGCCACGCAGGCGTCCAACAGGTGCTGCAACCGCAGCCCTTTGCGTCCCGTGGCCAAGTACTCCTTGATCGCCAGTTTCTTACCCCGGTCGACAATGTTTTGGATCATCGCGCCGGAGTTGAAGTCCTTAAAGTACAGAATCTCTTTGTCACCGTTGGCGTAGGTGACCTCGAGGAACCGGTTCTCCTCGGTCTCGGCGTACATCCGCAGCACGACGGCCTCGATCATCGCCTGGACCGTCGCCACCGGATCGCCACCGTGCTCGGCGAGGTCGTCGGGGTGCAACGGCAAGTCGGGGCGGATGTACTTGGAGAAGATGTCCTTGGCGCTTTCGGCGTCCGGCCGCTCGATCTTGATCTTGACGTCGAGTCGGCCCGGACGCAGGATCGCCGGGTCGATCATGTCTTCCCGGTTGGACGCGCCAATGACGATGACGTTCTCCAGCCCCTCCACACCGTCGATCTCGCTGAGCAGCTGCGGGACGATCGTGTTCTCCACATCGGAGGACACCCCGGAGCCCCGAGTCCGGAACACCGAGTCCATCTCGTCGAAGAACACGATCACCGGCGTCCCCTCGCTGGCCTTCTCCCGGGCCCGCTGGAAGATCAACCGGATGTGCCGCTCCGTCTCCCCGACGTACTTGTTGAGCAGCTCCGGCCCCTTGATGTTGAGGAAGTAGCTGGTGTGCTTCTCGTGGCCCCGCCGCTGCGCGATCTGCTTGGCCAACGAGTTGGCCACCGCCTTGGCGATGAGGGTCTTCCCACAGCCCGGCGGGCCGTAGAGCAGCACCCCTTTCGGCGGACGCAGCTGGTGCTCGCGGAACAGGTCCGCGTGCAGGAAGGGCAGCTCCACCGCGTCGCGAATCTGCTCGATCTGCGCCTGAAGGCCGCCGATGTCGTCGTAGTCGACGTCCGGCACCTCCTCCAGGATGAGCTCCTCGACTTCGCTCTTCGGGATGCGTTCATACGCATACGCCGACCGCGGCTCGATCATGAGGGAGTCGCCGGGGCGCAGCGGCTGCCCCTTGAGCGAGTCAGCCAGGTAGACCACTCGCTCCTCATCCCCACGCGCCACCACCAGCGCACGGTCGGCGTTACCGAGCGGGTCTTCCAGGACCTCCTTGAGCATCACCACCTCACCGACCCGCTCGTAGCCGCGCACGGCGACGACGTTGAGAGCGTCGTTGAGCAGCACCTCCTGGCCGCGGTGCAGCTCGTCGATGTCGATGGATGGGGAGATGGCGACGCGCAGCTTGCGTCCACCGGTGAAGACGTCTACCGTGCCGTCCTCGTTGCGTCCCAGGAAGATTCCGTAGCCACTCGGGGGCTGCGCCAGTCGGTCGAGCTCCTCCTTGAGGGTGACAATTTGCTCCCGGGCTTCTTTCAGGGTGGCGACTAGTCGTTCGTTGTTTTCGGTGACTCGGGCCAGCTGCGCCTCGGTCGCCGCAAGCCGCTCCTCCAACTGCCGAACATACCGAGGAGTTTCGTTCAATTTCCGTCGCGCCAGTGCCAGTTCCTCTTGCAGGAACGCGACCTGGGTGGAGAGATCGTGGGCTTCCTTCTCCCACCGTGCGGCGCGCGCGTCCGCGTCGTCGCTGCGTGCCACGTCCCACCTCCCCGGGGGGCTATAGGGTTCTGACATAACCCTAGCCGTTGAGAACCGAATCCGAACCCGTGCGACGCGCTCGCTCCCCTCTGGCGCGGAGACTCCTCTCCGGGGGAAAAAGGACCATCCGGTAGCGTCGAAGAGGGTTTGGCAACAGGGAGGTAGCGGTGACGACGCGGGCCGAGTCCACAACCGGGGAACTGCGCGTCTGGATTGACCAAAATCTGTGCACCGGCGACGGCTTGTGCGCGCAGTACGCCCCCGAGGTGTTCGAACTCGACGTCGACGGCCTGGCGTACGTCAAAGACAGCTCCGGCGAGCTGCAACTCGCCCCCGGCAGCCAGGTCGACGTCCCCAGCCACCTGCGGCGGGACGTCATCGACGCGGCCAAAGACTGCCCGGGGTGCTGCATCCACGTCCTGCGCCGCGCCGACGGGGTGGAGATCGCCGGCCCCGACGCGACCGCCGCGTAGCCGCCTAGAGCATCGGCCGACCGACTAACCCCGCCAGCAGCCGCGCGAACTCCTCCAACCGGCTGATCTGCCCGGCTCCCCCCTCGTCCAAGGTCTTGCTGAACCGCAGCGCATCGTGACGGGGAGTGGGGTGCTCGGCATCATCACGGTCATCTAAGGACCCCAGCAACACATACACGTCGATGCTGTCGACGCGGGTAGGCCCGGCGCCGGTGCGGATGAGCCGGCGGCGACACCCCACCTCGAGAATCGACGACAGGGGAATAACCCGCAGCGACGAGGTCATCGCGCCCGCGGGGTTATCGCCCGCGGGGATGTCCTCCCCGTGCCACAGGATGAGGCGGCTGCCGTCACAGACCACCGCCTCCTGCCAGACGCCGTTGTCCTCCTTGACGAAACGCTCCAGAGTGAACCCGAGCACCGACGCCCCTTGCAGCACCCCGTGCAGGGCTTCCAGCGCCAGCTCCGGGTCCCGCAAATAGGCGCGGGCCGCCGAGTCGAGATCCCGGTAAGGGGACCAGTCGGGGAAGACCGCCGGGACCTCCCCGTCGAACGACAGCGCGCTCATCGGCGCCCCCGCCGCCTCACCGGTCGCCCTCCTCACCGGCCGCCGCCGCGGCGCCGCCCTCGGCGCGCCGCTTGCGGCTCAAGTAGGCCTCCTTGCCTTTGCTCGGCTTGCGCCGCCGCGGGGGCGCGGTCACCCCGGGGGCCAGCCGACGCGCGGTCACCAGGAACGCGGTGTGCCCGATCATGCGGTGGTCAGGGCGGACGGCCAACCCATCCACGTGCCAGTCCCGCTCGAGGGTCTCCCAGGCCCGCGGCTCGGTGAAGCCCCCGCGCTCCCGCAGCGCCTCCACCAACTCCGACAGCTGCGGCGTCGTGGCGACGTAGCCGATGAACACCCCGCCGGGCACGAGGGCCCGCTCGACGACGTCGAGCACCTCCCACGGGGTGAGCATGTCCAGGATGACCCGGTCGAACCCGGTCTCCGTGCACTGACGGACATCCCCGACCCGCAGCCGCCACGCCGGATGCGGCCCGCCGAAGAACGCCTCGACGTTGGCGCGGGCAATCTCAGCGAAGTCCTCCCGCAACTCATAGGAGTGCACCTCGCCCTCGGGGCCCACAGCCCGCAGCAGCCAACAGGTCAGCGCCCCGGAACCCGCGCCAGCTTCGAGAACCCTCGCCCCCGGGAACACGTCCCCCATCGCCACGATCTGGGCCGCGTCCTTGGGGTAGATCACTTGTGCGCCGCGCGGCATGGACAGCACGTAGTCCGCCAGCAGAGGACGCAACGCCAGATACGCCGTCCCCCCACTGGAGGTCACGACGCTGCCCTCCGGTACCCCGATCAGGCTGTCGTGAGGCACCACTCCCTGATGGGTGTGGAACGCCTTACCCGGCTCGAGCACGATGGTGTGCATCCGACCCTTCGGGTCGGTCAGCTGCACACGGTCCCCGGGGCGGAACGGCCCGCGGGCGGCGGCCGCAGCGGCCGCATGCGATTCCTGGGACACGGACGCAGGTACGGTCACGGGTTCAACTTCCGATTCGGCTCCAACAGCTGTGCGAGGTCAGCGATGTGCAAGACACCCACGACATCTTCGCCTGCCGTCACCAGATACTGCGCACCCGGGTGCGTCTGCACCGCCCGCACCACCTGTTCGCCGGTGAAGCCAACCGGAATCGACGGCACCCCCTCCACGGTCCGGGCCACCGCGTCGACCGGGATCACCAGTCGACGCTCCGCCGGCACCGCCCCAGCCGCGACGTGATCGACAAGGCCGATGAGCCGCCCGGTGGCGTCCGTGACCCCCAGCACACACTCCGCGTCCCCAGCCGCGGCCTCCCGCCGCTGCGCCTCCGCCAGCGGCGTCCCACTCGGAACAGTCACCACCGGCCGCGCCAGCGCCGCCACGTCAATCAACGGGAAACGGCGGCTGACCCGCGCCGCGCGGATCGCCTGACCCGCCCCCTGCCAGATGGCGAACGCCACCAGCAAGGTGAACACCAACCCCACCGGCAGCAGCACCCCCCGCAGCGTCAGCACCAGCGCCACCGCGGTGATCACCACGGCAACTCCCCGGCCGACCCAGCCGGCGACCTCGGTGCCCACGTGCCGGTCGCGACTCCACGCCCAGATACCCGCCCGCAGCACCCGGCCACCGTCCAGCGGCAGCCCGGGCAACGCGTTGAACACCGCCACCGTGAGATTGCTCAACGCCAGGTGGACCGCGAACTGGCCGAGCAGGCTGCGACTCGGCAGCGCCACCGCCGCCGCCACACTCACCAGCCCAAGCCCCAGCGACACCACCGGACCCGCCGCCGCGACCACGAGATCCACCCTCGGGGAGGGGGCATCGCGATCCAGCTCGGTGTACCCGCCGAGCAGCTCGAGCGTGATCCCCCGCACCCCCAGCCCACAGCGGCGCGCCGTCACCGCGTGCCCCAGCTCGTGCAGCAGCACCGAGCCGAGCAGACACCCCACGAAACCGGCGCCGAGACCGTAGGCGGCCGGAGGGCTGAGGTTGAGCTGACGCTGGGCGACCGCCCCGTACACCCCGGCCACGAGCACGGCGAGCACCAGCATCGAACGGGTGAGGGATACCGGCACACCCCACAGCCGCCCGACCGTCACGCCGGGATGCCGCTGCGGCGGACCATGCCGCCGATCATGGTGTGCCATCGGGTTGATGCTACGGAATCCCCTCGGGGGATCCCCCGGCGATGGCGCGCACTGGTACCACCCCCCGGTGGCCTACCCTTGTCGCCATGACAGCGGAGGCGGTGCCCGCGGCACAACCACCCCTCCCGCGGGCGACGCGTCCGCGGCTTGCCACGCCACCGGGACAACCGACGCTCTCCCCCTCCCGGGCGGCGGACTTCAAAACCTGTCCCCTGCTCTACCGCTTCCGGGTCATCGACCGCCTGCCGGAGACACCGCGTGTCGAGCAGGCCCGCGGCACACTGGTCCACGCCGTCCTAGACCGGTTGTTTGACCTGCCCCCCGCTCAGCGGACCCCAGCCGCCGCCGCGCAGCTGGTCGCCGAGGAGTGGGCCCAGCTGCTCACCACACACCCCGAGTGGGCCTCCGTCATCCCCGAGACCGCCACCGCTGACGTCCTCACCAGCGCGCGCACCCTGCTGGACAGCTACTTCGCCGTGGAAGACCCGCGCCGCCTGGCGCCCGCCGAACGGGAGTACCTCGTCTCCGCGGTCATCGGCGACGGGCTGGTGCTGCGCGGCTACATCGACCGGCTCGACATCTCCACCGACGGTCACCTGCGGGTCGTGGACTACAAAACCGGCGCCGCCCCCCAGGAGCCGTTCGCCGCGGACGCCCTGTTCCAGCTCAAGTGCTATGCCGTGATGCTGTGGCGCAGCCGCGGGACAGTGCCGCGGGTGCTGCGGCTGGTCTACCTCAAAGACGCGCAAGTCCGCGACTACACCCCCGACGCCGCGGAACTGGCCCGGTTCGAACGCACCCTGCTCGCCCTGTGGCGGGCGATTGAGGAGGCGATGCGGCGACGGGAGTTCCGCCCCAGCCCGGGCCGGCTGTGCCGCTGGTGTGATCACCAGGAGCGCTGTCCCGCGTTCGGCGGCACCCCGCCACCCTACCCTGAGGCTGCGACACCCCAGCAGCCGGCCGCGGACAGCCCACCCGAGCTGAGCTGATGCCGAGGCCACGAGCGCCAGGAGCAGCGGCACACACCCACCCGATGCGATGGGCCACCCGGTCACCGACCGCCACGAGGGGACGACATGACGAACGCCGGCGTCGACGCGCCGACAGAGACTCTCCGGACCGCCCGCCCGATACGCATCCTGCTCGCCGACGATCAGCCGCTGCTACGCACCGGCTTCCGCATGGTGCTCGGCGCGGACCCCGGCCTCGACGTCGTCGGCGAGGCCAGCGACGGCGCGGAGGCGGTCGAGCTGGCCCGCCGCCTGTTGCCGGACGTGGTGGTGATGGACATCCGCATGCCCCGCCTCGACGGGGTGGCCGCCACGCGGGCGATCGTCGAGTCGCGGCTGCCCGTACGGGTCCTCATCCTCACCACCTTCGACCTCGACGAGTACGTCATCGGCGCCCTCCGCGCCGGCGCCAGCGGTTTCCTCGTCAAAGACGTCGCCGCCGACCAGCTGATCACCGCGATCCGCACCGTCGCCGCCGGGGAGGCGATCGTCGCCCCGCGGATCCTGCGCCGGCTGCTGGACACCGTCGCCAGCGCCGCACCCGACCCGTCCCCGCGGCCCGCCGCGAACCTCGACGTCCTCACCGACCGGGAACGCCAAGTGCTGCTGCACATCGCCCGTGGCTTGTCCAACGCGGAGATCGCCCACGCCCTGTCGGTCAGCGAGACCACCGTCAAAACCCACGTCGGCAATGTGCTCACCAAGCTCGGCCTGCGCGACCGGGTCCAGGCGGTGATCGTGGCCTACGAGTCCGGACTAGTGCGCCCTGGATCCTAGGCCTCACCGGCGGCCCAACCGTGACCTCCCCGCCACCTGCGCCATCGCCGCGTGGCCGACCCGCGGCCCGCGCCCCGGCTCCGGGACGCGCCTCACCCCCACCACGATCCTCGGCGGGGTGCGCGCCCTGCTTACCGTGAAAGCGCGCGCCATCCCACCGGCGCGCCTCGAGTCAGGGTTACCCCTGAAACTCCCTCAGGGCTTACCCGCACCAGAAAATCCGCGTTCGGCTCCCCCCACGGGTGGACTGTCCGGCGAACGTGATCGCCAAGGATGGAAGCACCGGTAACACAGCGGGCCAGCTGCGGAATACCGATGGACAACAGGGAGGTTGAGTGACCGGGACGGAACGCCGCGACAACCCGATCGCGGCACGCGCCAGCGACGTCTGGAAGGTATACGGCACCGGCGAGGCTCAAGTCATCGCGCTGCGCGGCGTGACCGTGGAGTTCGAACGCGGACGCTTCACCGCGATCATGGGCCCGTCCGGCTCCGGCAAATCTACCCTCATGCACTGCCTAGCCGGCCTCGACGTCGTCACCCGAGGTGAGGTCACCATCGGCGACACCCGGGTAACCGGCCTCAGCGACGCGGGACTCACCCGGCTGCGCCGCGACAAGGTCGGCTTCATCTTCCAGCAGTTCAACCTGCTGCCCACCCTGACGGCGAAGGAGAACATCCTGCTTCCCCTGGCCATCGCCGGCCGGAAACCCGACCCCGCCTGGTTCGACACCGTCATCGACATCGTCGGGCTTCGCGACCGGCTCAACCACCGGCCAAGCCAGCTCTCCGGTGGCCAGCAGCAGCGGGTGGCCTGCGCCCGCGCCCTCGTCGCCCGGCCGGAGGTCATCTTCGCTGACGAACCCACCGGCAACCTCGACTCGCGCGCCGGGGCCGAGGTGCTGAACTTCCTGCGCAACTCCGTCAAGGAATACGGGCAGACCATCGTGATGGTCACCCACGACCCGGTAGCCGCCTCCTACGCCGACCGCGTGGTCTTCCTCGCCGACGGGCAGATCGTCACCGAACTCTCCGGTCCCACGCCCGAATCGGTGCTGGACACGATGAAGCGGCTGGACGTGCTCACAGGGGCGGAGGGCTGATGCTGCGCATCACGATCAGGAACCTGCTGGCGCGCAAACTGCGGCTGCTGCTGTCCGGGCTCGCGGTCGTCCTCGGGACGATGTTCGTCTCCGGTGCCTTCGTGCTCACCGACACCCTGGGACGCACCTTCGACTCGGTGTTCGCCACCGCCTACAGCTCCATCGACGTGGCGGTGCGCGCCAAACCGAATATGCAGGTGAGCGAACTCGAATGGGAGAACGCGCCGACTCCGGTATCGGCGGATCTCGTCGAGAAGATCCGCGCTCTCCCCGGGGTCGCCTCCGCCACCGGTGTCGTCTCCGTCGACGGTGCCCGCGTCATCGGCAAGAACGGCAAAGCCCTCACGACCTTCGGGCCGCCGCAGCTTGGCGGCAACTGGGTCGACAGCGACCAACTCGTCGAGCTGCGCGAAGGCCGCGGGCCTGCCAAGGACGACGAAATCGCCGTGAACGCGGCCGTCGCCAAAGCCGCGAAGATCGCCGTCGGCGACCGCGTCGGAGTGCTGACCCTGGAACCGAAACGCGAATTCACCGTCGTCGGCATCTACGGCTACACCGGCGGACGCGACAGCATCGGCGGAGCGCAGGAGATCCTCTTCACCACCCCGGTCGCCCAGCGCCTCATGCTCGGCGAACCCAACTCCTACACCAGCATCCACGTCCAGGCCGCCGACGGGGTGACCCCCAGCGCGCTGCGCGACACCATCACCACCGCCCTCGGCGACGGATACATCGTCAAGACCGGCAAAGAACTCGCCGACGAAACCTCCGAAAGCTTCCGAGAAGCGTTGGAGTTCTTCAACAACCTCCTCCTCGGATTCGCCGCGGTCGCGCTCTTCGTCGGCGTGTTCCTCATCCTCAACACCTTCTCGATCGTCGTGGCGCAGCGGACCCGCGAACTCGCCCTCATGCGCGCCGTCGGCGCCAGCCGACGGCAAATCGTGGGCGCCGTCCTCACCGAAGCCGTGATCATCGGGGTGATCGCCGCGGTGCTCGGCCTGGGCGCCGGAATCGGCGTCGGCGCGCTGCTGGCCTACCTGTTCAGCACCACGAGTGACCTGCAGCTGGCCAGCGTCGGCGTCCCCCTGTCCGCAGTGATCAGCTCCATCGTCGTCGGGCTGCTCGTCACCATCGTCGCCGCGCTCCTGCCGGCGCTGCGCGCCTCCCGCATCCCCCCGATCGCGGCGATGCAGGACGTCGCCACCCCCGACCGGCCACTGACCCGCATCACCGTCACCGGCGCGCTCGTCACCGCCGTCGGCGTCACCCTGCTGGGAATCGGCCTCTTCGGCGACCCGAACGACGCCACCCTGTGGGTGTTCCTCGGCGGGGTGCTCGTCTCCTTCATCGGCATCGCGCTGCTCACCCCACTGATCAGCAAGCCGGCGGTGGCGCTGCTCGGCCGCCTGTTCTCCTGGTCCGTCGTCGGGAAACTCGGCCGACTCAACTCCGGACGCAACCCGCGGCGCACCGCGATCACCGCCGCCGCCCTGATGGTCGGCATCGCGCTGGTCACCTGCGTGACCGTCATCGTCAACTCCGCCAAACGCACCCTGACCGCGGTCGTGGAGGACAACGTCAAGGCCGACCTGGTCATCTCGGGGGTGCAAACCGGAGCCCGGCCGCCCACGTTCGACCCGGCGGTGCTCGACAAAGCAGCCGAGCTGCCCGGGGTCGCCGCGGTCACCGGCCTCTACGTCGACTACGCGCTCGTCGACGACGAACGCACCTACGTCTACGCCCCCTCCGACCTCGCAGGCTTCCGGGAAATCTTCAAGCTCAAGATGGCCACCGGCGCCGTGGACCGTCTCGAACCCCACCAGGTGCTCGTCGACGACGACACCGCCCGGGAACGCGGACTGAGCGTCGGCAGCACCGTGTCGGTGCAGCTGGCCCGCGGGGAGCGCGCCACCTACACCGTGGCCGGCACCTACGTCAAATCCGAGCTCTACGACGGCTACATGCTGCCCCCGCAAGCGGCGGCGAACTTCTCCACACCCCAGCCCGTCCAGGGCTTCCTCCAACTGGCCCCCGGCAGCCGCGTCGACGACGTCCAACCACAGGTCGAAGCGCTCCTCGCCGACAGCCCTGAGGTGTCAGTCGCCGACCGGTCCGCTTTCCTCAAGGAGCAGACGAGTATCGCCGACCGCCTACTGGTGATGATCCAGATCCTGTTGGCGTTGGCGATCCTCATCGCCGTGCTGGGCATCATCAACACCCTCGCCCTGTCGGTGATCGAACGCACCCGGGAACTCGGCCTGCTGCGGGCGATCGGCCTCAGCCGGGCCGCCACCATGCGGATGATCACCGTGGAATCGGTGGTGATCTCGGTGTTCGGCGCGCTGCTCGGCGTCATCGTCGGGGCAGGCCTCGGTGCCGCGATGGTGCGCGCGCTGCGCGACCAAGGCCTCCGCCACCTGGTGCTGCCATGGGCCGACATGGCGGTCTTCATCGGACTCGCCGCCATCGTCGGCGTGATCGCAGCACTCCTGCCGGCGCTGCGCGCCGCACGACTCAACGTCCTCGGGGCCATCGCCCACGAGTGACCACAGACGGGGTGGCCAGGCGTGGGCCTGGCCACCCCACCCCTAGGACGCCGCCGACCCCCCATCCAACGCGGCCACCGCGTCAGCGGTCTGCGGCAGCAGCGACGCGAGAAACTCCACGTTGACCCCAGCGAGGGTGGCGAGCCGATAAATCCCCTCCATCGGCGGCACCGGAGCCGCACCCTCCACCGCAACCACCGTCACCCCGGCCGCCACCGCGCTGCGCACCCCAGCCGGGGAATCCTCAATCGCCACACACCGCTGCGCCGGCACACCTAACCGCTCGATAGCCGTCACATACGGCGTGGGATCCGGCTTGGGGGCGCTGACCTCGTCCCCGCAGACCACCACATCGAAGTTCTCCCGCCCCAACGTGTCCAACGCGATCTCCACGAGCCGTCGGGCGGTCGACGTGACCAGCGCCGTGGGAATCCCCGCCGCCCGGACCTCACGCAGCAACTCCGCCGCACCCGGCCGCCACTGCACGTCGCTGCGGAACAGCTCCGCGACCCGCCGCTCCAAAAACGCGATCCCCTCCGCGGGATCCCGCCACGGCTGGTCGAGCTCCGCGTGCAAGATCCGCATCGAGGTGGCCATGCTCGATCCCACCATCGCCTGACGGGCACGCTTCGACAGTCGCCCCCCATACGCGGCGGCCAGCTCTTCCATCGCGACATCCCACAGCCGCTCGCTGTCAATCAGCGTGCCGTCCATGTCGAACAGAACAGCGGCGATCGAGTAAGCGGTCACGGCGTCTCTCTCCTCACACGCGGGGTTCGACGCCGACCAGTGTCACCCACCGGGATGCGCCCCGCCTATCGGGCTCCTCCACCCTCACCGCACACCACAGGCAGCCAACGAGCGATCGAAACCCGCGAAAAACGCCCTCGTCCGCTGCTCGGCACTGCCGTGCGCGTCCTCAGCGAACCACGGCTGCCCCGGATCGTCCGCCACCGCCCGCAGACCAGCCTCGAACTCCGCGAGATCACCGCTGTCGAGCATGAGCCGCTGCGCCCGCACCGAGTCACCGATGTACGCGCCGGCCAGACAATCAGCCTGCAGCTCCGACTCAATGGTGAAATCGTGCCGGATTCCCAAGCGAGCCTGCACCGCGTGCGCGTACTCATGCCCCAACAGGAAGTACACGAACGCGTCACCGATCTGCTGGAACGCCTGGTAGGCCCACCGCACGTCGTAGGCGATGGCGTCCGTGACCCGGCAGTAGAACGCGTTGTTCCTCGTCACCAGCAGCTCACCGCAGCTGACCTCCCCATCCCGGGTGTAGGGAATCACCGCGGTGATCGACTCAAACCGCAGCCCCGCCGCATGAAACTGCTCCGACCAAAACACCTCCGCCAGCTGCACGGCACCGGTGACGTCCTGCTCGAACTCCTCCAGGCTCGTGGTGCCGTCAACAGGCTGCCGCTCCGTGGTGATCGGCTCAGCCGGGTCGGGCTCCACCGGAGCGAGCAACGGAACAAGACCGCACGCCACCCCGGTCACCAGCGCGACGGCCAGCCCACAGAGCAGAGGCAAGCGGCGAAATACAGCGGCGGCGCGGCTCATGCCGTCCAGTATGACCGGCCGCACCCACCCTCAAGATCACGACCCTGTTGTCGGGCGCCTCACCGGGCACCGCGAGCGCGCTGCGCGTTCTCCTTCTTGCGGACCCGCCGCCGCTGCCGCGCCGTCAACCGTGGGCTCCCGCTCTGCTGGTGGTAATGGGCGATCCGCTTCTCCGTGCTGATCGGCATGAGGCCACCCCCCGCTGTACGCCTCGCCGGTTTCCCGGTCACCCGCGAACCAAACCCACCCCGCCGACCCGGGTCCGCCCATCCCTCATCGCAAGCGGCGGTGGGCCCGCCACCCCCGCACCCCGAGCACCCCGACCGCGGTGCCGATCGCCAACGACGTGATGATCAACAAGGCGTGGATCCAGAGGAACTCCGTCGGCGTCCCCTCGGCTACCCGGCCCGTTGACCACGAGCGCGGATCGTTCCAGATGGCCACCGCAAACCGAGGCCAGATCACCCACGTCCAGACCCCGACCGCGGTGAGAAAGAGTGCCCAGCCACGGGACAGCACCATGGCAGCCGAGTATGCCACCCGCGGCGGCCACCGTCCCCGGTCCTCGCGCCGGGTGCGGGCCAGGCCACGCACCCGGCGCTTAGGCCGAGTAGCCGCGGGTGGACATCCACAGCGCCATATTGATGGTCGACACCCAATACGTGCCGTCGCCGCCGATCCCCGCCGGATCCGCTACCTTCACCATCCGGCCGTCGTCGCGGTATCCGACGATCGTCACGTAGTGGCCTCCCGGATACGACCGCCATATCCCCGCGGCATCCGTGATGCCGCCCACGACGTTGGCCACCACCGCGTACCCGTTGCTAATCGCCCGGACCACGTCCTCCTGCAGGCGGTCCATGTCCGCGGAGGTCGCCCGGCCGCGAATCTCCCGCGTCTGGTAGACCTCCTCACCGATCATCTCGTTGAGCACCCGAGTCGTGTCATACGCCGAGTCCGTACCGCCGAAATCGGTCCCCAACCGCCGGGCGAGCTCATCTTGGCTGACGCTGATACCGCGGGCGCTCAACGCGTTGCGCGTCGCGGCCGGCCCGCAGTAGTACGAGTTCGGCTGTTCTTGGAAGTCGTAGGTGAGCACCTTCTCAGACGGCGGCTTCGGCGTAGGCGACACCGCAGGCTCGACCGGCGCCGCCGACTCGCCCGCGGGCGCTTCGCCCGCCGACGACTCGGCCGCGGGCCGGGCGGCCCGATCCGCCTGATCGACGGCCTTGGCACGGTCGTCCAAGGCCGCGGACATGTCGACAACGTGTGACTTCTCGACAGGTTGGCCACCCCCGGCGAGCACTCCACTCACGACGGTGACCGACACCACGGCCGCCGACAAGGCGATGACCATACGACGGGAATCGACGCGCACCGGCGTAGCACGGCGATGATTCACGGCAGACCCCACAAGCGACAGAAGATCCACAATGGACACAAGGCAAACGACAACGCGGGCCCAACTGACGCCAATTCCTGCGCAACACGACGACACGCTGATGGACCACCATCAGCCCGGGCCGCAGAGGGAACGAGCAATCCGGTGACGACGGAATAAGCCGCCCGCGGACACACCCACCGGCACTAGAAACCGATGGCGTTCACCGAGAAATCGCGAACAAACTGTCTGCCGAGAACAACACGACCGACAATGCCGACAACACGGACGCGGCGCGATCGACCACGACACACGGGGGGTTGCATGACCACGTACTCCTTCCACTGCCGCCGACCGGGTTAGCTGACGGGTTCGGACGGGAAGACGCCCTACCTCGAGCAACACCTCGAGGATTCACCCCAGATGAATGGGTCCCCGGCTCGTAAAACCACGATTAGGCGGGACCGACGGGCCGCTACATCAACGACCACGGCGTCGGACGCAGGTGACCTTAATGGCTCGACTTTCTCTTTTGCAAGACCAGTCTCACGACGTGATCGCACATCACGTCCGCGTCACACCACCACCCACGCCACAGCAGCCCGAAATACGACGCCAGGCGCGAACCACTCAGAAAGCACGCGAAAACTCAACCGAATACAGACAACGGAGAAATACGTATCGGGCACCACACATTCCCATCAGGGACACCAGAGAAAACGCCCACACACACCCGGCGGCGACATCCTCCCCACAGACCGTCCGCACCCCACACCCGCCACCCACGCGGCACCCCGGCGCCCCCGCACACCTACCCGACAGCCATCCGATCAGCACCGCGACGAAGGCACTGGTCACCCGCGGCCGCGCAGCCAGACCCGGAGACCGTCACCGCGAACTCCCCTCGCCCATCCGCACGCGGGAACCACCCGCACCCGAGAGGACTACTTCGCGTTGAAGTAGCTCGCCTCCGGGTGGTGCACCACAATCGCGTCCGTCGACTGCTCCGGCACCAGCTGGAACTCCTCCGACAGCTCCACCCCAATGCGCTGCGCGCCCAACAACTCCACGACCTTGGCCCGATCCTCCAAATCCGGACACGCCGGATACCCGAAGGAATACCGGCAGCCGCGGTAGTCAGCCCGCAACACCCCGGCCAGATCAGCCGGATCGTCATCGGCCACCGTCCGTCCCCCCGGCAGGAGGAGCTCCTGGCGAATACGGTGATGCCAGTACTCCGCCAACGCCTCCGTCAACTGCACCGACAGGCCGTGCACCTCCAGATAGCTGCGGTACTCGTGCTGGGCGAACAACTTCGCGGTGTACTCGCTAATCGGTTGCCCCACCGTCACCAGCTGGAGCGCGACCACATCCAGGCGCTCCCCCTTCGGGGCGAAGAAATCCGCGATACACAGCCGACGCCCCTGCCGCTGACGCGGGAACCGGAACCGCGCCCGCTCCCGCTCGCCCTTCTCGTCCAGGACCACCAGCTCGTTGCCCTCGGAGTAGGCCGGGAAATAGCCGTAGACCACCGCGGCCTCCAACACCTTCTCGGCCGTCAACCGGTCCAGCCAGTACCGCAGCCTGGGACGCCCCTCCTTCTCCACGAGCTCCTCATAGGACGGTCCCGAACCGCCGCGGGCCCCACGCAACCCCCACTGCCCCATGAACGTGGCCCGCTCATCGAGAAAACTCGCGTACTCGGCCAGCGGGATCCCCTTCACCACCCGCGTCCCAAAGAACGGCGGCGTCGGGATCTCCACATCCCGTGCAACATCCGAACGCACCGAGTCGTCATCCACCGACGGCAGCCGCTCGGCGACCTGCGCGCGATGCCGAGCCCGACGAGCCCGCCGCGCCTCCAGCGCCGCCTCCCGATCCGGGTCCACCGCCGCCGGCCCGCCCCGCTTCGCGGCCATCAGCCGATCCATCAGCGCGAGCCCTTCGAACGCATCCCGCGCGTAGTACACCTCGCCCGGGAACATCGCCCGCAGGTCGTCCTCCACAAACGCGCGGGTCAACGCGGCCCCACCCAGCAGCACCGGCCAGCGGTGCGCCACCCCCCGCGTCACCATCTCCTGGAGGTTCTCCTTCATCACCATCGTGCTCTTGACCAGCAGGCCCGACATGCCGATGGCGTCGGCGTCGTGCCGTTCGGCGGCCTCCAGGATCGCGCTGATCGGCTGCTTAATGCCGATATTGATGACCTCATACCCGTTGTTGGACAAGATGATGTCCACCAAGTTCTTGCCGATGTCGTGGACATCGCCCTTGACGGTCGCCAGCACAATCCGCCCTTTGCCGGACTCGGCGCTCTTGTCCATGTGCGGCTCGAGGTACGCCACCGCCGCCTTCATGACCTCGGCGGATTGCAGGACGAACGGCAACTGCATCTGCCCGGAACCGAACAGGTCGCCGACGACCCTCATCCCGTCCAACAAGATGTCGTTGATGATTGACAAGGCAGGCCGCTGGGCCAGCGCCGCGTCGAGGTCCGCTTCGAGACCACCGCGCTCCCCGTCGATGATGCGCCGCTTGAGCCGCTCCTCCAGCGGAAGCTTGGCCAACTCCTCCGCGCGGTTCTGGCGCGCCGAAGCGGCGTCCATCCCCTCGAACAGCTCAATGAACCTCTGCAGCGGGTCATACCCCTCCCGCCGCCGGTCGTAAATCAGGTCAAGCGCGACCTGCCGCTGCTCCTCCGGGATCGCCGACATCGGCAAAATCTTGCTGGCGTGCACGATCGCGCTGGTCAAACCGGCGTGCACGCACTCAGCGAGGAAGACCGAGTTGAGCACTTGCCGGGCGGCAGGGTTCAAACCAAACGAGACATTGGAGATACCCAGTGTGAAATTCACACCCGGATAGCGGCGCGCGATCTCCCGAATCGCCTCGATGGTCTCCAGCGCGTCCCGGCGAGTCTCCTCCTGTCCCGTGGCGATGGGGAACGTGAGGCAGTCGACGAAGATGTCCGACAAGGCCATCCCCCACCGACCGGTGAGGTCATCGATGAGGCGCGAGGCGACCCGCACCTTCCACTCCGCCGTCCGCGCCTGTCCCTCCTCGTCAATCGTCAGGGCGACCACCGCGGCGCCGTGTTCCTTGACGATCGGCATCAACCGCGCGTAGCGGGAGCCCGGGCCATCGCCGTCCTCGAAATTGACGGAGTTGACCACGCAACGCCCGCCAAGCATCTCCAGACCAGCCTCGATCACCTGGGGCTCGGTCGAATCGAGCATGATGGGGAGCGTCGAGGCGGTCGCGAAGCGCCCCGCGAGCTCCCGCATGTCGGCCGTGCCGTCCCGTCCGACGTAGTCGACGCACAGGTCGAGCAGGTGCGCCCCGTCCCTCGCCTGCCCACGGGCGATCTCCACGCAGGTCTGCCAGTCGCCGGCGAGCATCGCCTCCCGGAACGCCTTCGAGCCGTTGGCGTTCGTCCGCTCCCCGATGACCAGCACGCTGGCTTCCTGCGTGAACGGCACGTGGTGGTAAATCGAGGAGACGCCGGGTTCGGGTGTCGGCTCCCGACGGGCCGGCACCGCGCCGTGTAGCCGTTCCACAACAGCCCGAATGTGCTCGGGAGTGGTGCCACAGCAGCCACCGACGAGGGCGCAGCCGTACTCCACGACGAACCGCTCCAGCGCCTCCGCAAGCTCCTGAGGCGTCAGCGGATAGCGGGCCCCCTCGGCGGTGAGCTCCGGCAGCCCGGCGTTAGGCATCACGGACACCGGCACCCGCGCGTGTCGCGACAGGTAGCGCAGGTGCTCGCTCATCTCGGCGGGACCGGTCGCGCAGTTCAGCCCGATGAGGTCGATCCCGAGCGGCTCCAACGCGGTCAAGGCCGCACCGATCTCGCTGCCCAACAGCATCGTGCCGGTGGTCTCCACGGTGACGCTGCAAATCACCGGCACCTCGCGCCCGACCTCGGCCATAGCCCGCCGCGCGCCCACCACCGCGGCCTTGGCCTGGAGCAGATCCTGACACGTCTCCACGATCAGGGCGTCCACACCGCCGAGCAGCAACCCCGCGGCGTTCTCGAGGTAGGCGTCTCGCAGCACCGCGTACGACACGTGCCCGAGCGTCGGCAGCTTCGTCCCAGGGCCCATCGACCCCAACACGAAACGCGGGCGCTCCGGTGTCGACCACCGGTCGGCGGCCTCCCGCGCCAGACGCGCCCCCGCCTCGGACAGCTCCCGGATCCGGTGCGTGATGCCGTACTCGCCGAAGTTCCCGAAATTCGCGCCAAACGTGTTCGTCTCGACACAGTCCGCGCCAGCGGCCAAGTACGCGTCGTGAATCCCCCGCACCACATCCGGCCGCGTCACGTTGAGGATTTCGTTGCAGCCCTCCAGCCCGCGGAAATCCTCATCAATCGACAGATCCGCGGCTTGCAACATCGTGCCCATCGCGCCATCGGCGATGAGGACCCGATCAGCGAGCGCGTCAAGAACGGAGTTTGGCACCTCCTCAGGCTAGATGCCGGATGCCCGCGATGCCGAACGGGTTTCGGGAAGCCGCCCTGTGACCAGCGTCCCGTCACCCGCCGGCCGCGTCGCCGGCGCGGCCGGCGAGACTCGCCCGGAACCGTTACGTAGGCTGACGGGCGTGAGGGACCCGAACATTGCCGTGTGCACCCCCGGCGAGGAGACGTCGTGAGCGAATTCGACGGATTGCCCATTCTTCGCTCACCTGTGGCGATCGCGGCGTTTGAGGGGTGGAACGACGCCGCCGACGCGGCGACCGCGGCCATCGAGCACCTTGAAGAGGTCTGGCAGGCGCGGGTAGTCGCTGCCGTGGACCCGGAGGACTACTACGACTTCCAGGTCAACCGACCGATGATCACTATGTCCGACGGGGACACGCGACACATCGAATGGCCGACGACTCGCTTCTCGGTCGCCAGCCCACCCGGTGCCGAGCGGGACATCGTGCTCATCCGGGGAATCGAACCCAGCATGCGCTGGCGGACCTTCTGCGAAGACGTGCTGGAGGTCTGCCACAGCCTGGAGATCGACCAGGTGGTGCTCCTCGGGGCGTTGCTCGCCGATGTGCCGTACACCCGTCCCCTACCGATAACCGGCACCGCGTCGAGCAAGGAACTGGCCGAGCGATACAAGATCGTCCCGACCCGTTACGAAGGACCAACCGGCATCGTCGGGGTGCTGCAAGACGCCTGCGCCCGTGCCGAGCTTGAGGCCATGTCCTTCTGGGTCCACGTGCCTCACTACGCCAACAACCCGCCGTGCCCGAAGGCCACGCTCGCCCTCCTCCACCGGCTTGAGGAGGTCCTCGACATCCCCGTGCCCATCGGGGAACTCTCTGAGGAGGCGGCGGCCTGGGAGCACCGGGTCCGTGCGGCGGCGGAGCAAGACGCCGAACTTGGCGAATACGTCCGCGAACTTGAGGCGCGCGACGGCGACACGGGTCTCCAGCCGCTGTCCGGCGACGAGATCGCCCGGGAATTCGAGAAGTACCTCCGCCGCCGTGGCGGTTCCGCCGGCCCCACCGCGGGCTCCTGGTAACTGAGCACGCCGAGGCGCTGTCACGAGAGCACGGACGGCTCCCCTTTTGTGTCTGTGTCGGTGTGGGTGGGGTGTGTCGTGCTTGTGTGACGGGCGCCGCATCGCCTACAACATCCTAGGAGGCTAGCTAGAAAAAGGGGTGGCCCATGGAATCGATCAACCCGGGGGCGGCGGAGGCGCCCCACCGCCAGATCGCGGATCACCTCCGGGCACGCATCCGCCGCGGCGACTGGGGGCCCGGGGAACGACTCCCCTCCATCCCCGCTATCGCCGAGATGTACGGGGTCGCCAAGCAGACCGCGCAACGCGCCATCGACCAGCTCCGGGTCGAGGGCGTACTGATCACCAAACCGGGCTCCGGCACCTACGTGCGGGGCACCCGGCGGCGGCTCAACCGGCTCTCGCGCGGCCGCTACGGACCACGCCGCGGCTACCACACCGACCTCGCCGCCCGCTACCGGCAGCACCTCATCGAGGTGGGGCGGGCTCCGGCGCCCCCCGAAGTGGCCGACGCGTTCGGCGTCGCCGACGGGACGGAGATGGTGGTCCGCCGCCACATCGTGCGCGCCGACGACGCCCCGGTCGAGATCGGCGCCGCGTGGTTTCGGGTCGACGACGCCGGCGGCACCTCCCTCGAGCGCTGGGAGGCGTTCGGCCGCCCGCTCTACCAGGAGGCCGAGGAGGCGATCGGGCGCCGCTACGTCACCGCGCGCGACACGATCAGCGCCCGGCAGCCCACCCGGGAAGAGGCCGAGTTGCTGCGGATTCGGCCAGACACCCCCGTGCTGCACCTCCTCCACGTCGCCTTCGACGCCGACCACCGGCCGATCGAGGTGTCACAGGCCACGTGGCCCGGCCCGATGACCGTGCTGACCGAGGAATACCGGATCCCCGGGCCGCTGCCCGAACCCGACCCGGACCCCGGGCTCGTCCTCGGTTGACCCCGCGCCGGTGCGCTGGTGGGCCGGGCCGCCCCGCCTGCCCGCGCTACAGGCGGACGCCGAGCAGCGCGTCGACTGTGGACGCGAACAACGCGGGGGCGTCGGTGTCGTCACCGCTCCCGGCCAGCGCGGCGTCCACCCAGGCGTCGATGGTGGCGAGCGCCCCGGGGGTGTCCAAGTCGTCGGCGAGACGCTCGCGTACCCGGCCGAGCAGCTCCATCCCGGACGGTCCCGCCGGAGCGGCGGCCGCCTCCCGCCAGCGGGCGAGCCGCTGCTGGCCACTCTTGAGCAGCTCGTCCGTCCACTGCCGGTCCGCCCGATAGTGGTCCGCCATCAACGCCAGGCGCACCGCCATGGGATCGACCCCGTCGCCGCGCAACCGGGAGACGAACACCAGGTTGCCGCGGGATTTGGACATCTTCTCCCCGTCCAAGCCGATCATTCCGGCGTGGACGTAGTGGCGGGCGAACGGCGCACGCCCGGTCAACCGTTCCGCGTGCGCGGCGGAACACTCGTGGTGCGGGAAGAGCAGGTCACTGCCGCCGCCCTGCACGTCGATGGTGTCCCCGAGCCGGCTCAGCGCGATGACCGCGCATTCGATGTGCCACCCGGGGCGTCCCGGGCCCAGCGGCCCGCCATCCCAGGACGGCTCCCCCTCGCGGGCGCCGCGCCACAGCAGCGGGTCGAGCGGATCGCGCTTGCCCACCCGGTCGGGATCACCGCCCCGTTCCGCGAACAGGGCCAGCATCTCCGCGCGCGGCAGGTGGGATTCGTATCCGAAGTTCGGAGCCGCGGCGAGATCGAAGTAGACGTCGCCGGTCCCGTCCGTCAGGCGATAGGCGGCCCCGTCCTCGAGCAGCTCCGTCACCTTCTCTGCGATCAGGGGGATGGACTCCACCGCGCCGACGTAGTGGGTGGGGGGAATGACCCGCAGCGACTCCATGTCCTCACGGAACAGGGCCGTCTCGCGCATCCCGAGGACGACCCAGTCTTCCCCGTCGCGGGCCGCCCGCTCCAGCAGCGGATCGTCGATGTCGGTGACGTTCTGCACGTACGCCACCTCGTGCCCGGCATCCCGCCACAGCCGGTTGATGAGATCAAAAGTGATCATGGTGGCGGCGTGCCCCAAGTGCGTCGCGTCATAGGGAGTGATGCCGCAGACGTACATGGTGGCCGTACCACGCGGCTGCGTCGGGTGGATGCCACGGCGTGCCGAGTCGTACAACGCGAGCGGCCGGCCGGTGCCGGGTAGTCGCGGCACCGGGTGCCCTGTCCAGGACTGCATGCCCGCCAGCCTAACGATCTGCGCGCGCGCCGGTCGTCGCCCGGATAGTGATCAAGAAGACAGTGCTGATCAGATTGGTGGCCACGGTACCGCCGGCCAGGTCGGTGACGGTTCGGGGAAGACCCCGGTCTCGAGCAGGCGACGGACCCGTACCCCGACCTGGCGCACCTCCGCGACGGTTACGTGCGCACTGAGACGCTCGCCCAGGTCCCCCTCGAGCAGGCTGACCAGGCGTCGCAGCCGCTCGGTCTCCTCCTCGGGCAGCGGTCGCCGGATCCAGCCCCACAGCACGGTGCGCAGCTTCTCGTCGACGTGGAAGCAGACCCCGTGATCGACGCCGTAGACGCGCTCGTCTGGCCCGCGCACGAGGTGCCCACCCTTGCGGTCGGCGTTGTTGACCACCGCGTCGAAGACCGCGATCCGGGCCAGCCGCGGGTCGTCGGCGTGCGCGAGGGCGTAGGCGCGTCCGTCGTCGCCCTGGGCGGCGGCGATGGGGAACCAGCTGTCGGGCAGCTCGGCCGCCGGCACGAAACCGACCAACGGTTCGGCGGTGGCGGGCTCGTCGATCCACAGTTGGCACGCTCCGGGCCCGAACGGGCCGTCACGCAGCACGGTCGGCGGCACCACCTGCCAGCCCGCCGCCTGGGAGACGAGGTAGGCGGCGACCTCACGGCCGGCGAGCGTCCCATCGGGGAAGTCCCACAGTGGGCGTTCGCCGCGGATCGGCTTGTAGACGCAGCGCGCGGTGACCCCATCGAGGGTCAGCACGGCGCGCAGGGTGGTGTTGGAGGCGTTGGCGAGTCGTCCTTCCAGTTCCAGCTCGCCGTGCTGCAGCACCTGAAGCGCATCGGCCTCGTCGAGGAGCAGGGACCGATCGGCGGTCACGGTCGTCGGTGGTACCCGTTGTACCGGGGGCAGAGGTGGCCGGTGGGATCGAGCGGTCGGCCGCACAGCGGGCACGGTGGCCGTCCCGCGGCGACCACGCGCCGGGCCCGATCGATGAAGCTCCGCGCGGCCTCCGGGGTCAGGCGAACGCGCAGCCGATCGAGCTCGTCTTCATTCTCGACGTCGCCGATCGCGATCGCCTCGATCACGACGGTGGCGGTGTCGACGTCGAAGGCGAGTCCGAGAGTACCGACGCGGAACTCTTCCTCGATGGGGGTGTCCAGCGGGTCGTTGTCGATAGCGGCCGGGGACAGCTCAGGCACCGTCAGGCCGAACCGCCGCTGCGCTTCGGCGAGCAGCTCCTCGAGCTTCTCAGCCAGCAGCGATACCTGAACCTTCTCCAATGCCACGCTGACGACTCGCCCGCCGCCCCGTGCTTGCAGGAAGAACGTCCGCTCTCCCGGCGGACCCACGGTTCCGGCGACGAACCGCTCGGGCGGTTCGAAGGCGTGTACCTGGTGGGCCATACTCACGACCCTATCCGGCGTCGAATGCCGCCGCGCAACGCACCACCACCCCACCGGCGGGTCGGCGAGACGCCTCGAGGTGGCGGCCTCCCCCGCTCTCAGCGGGCCGCGGTCGGCTCCCCGCCGGCGCCACCGCCGACGACCGCGTCGGAGTCCGCGCGCCGCGAGCGGCGCGAGCGGCGTCGCTTCTTCGTGACCAGGTTGGTGAGGTCGCCGCCGGTGTCGTTGAGGCGGAGGACGAACGGTCGGGTGGCGGTGTATCGGATCACCGTGACCGAGGCCGGGTCGACGACGATGCGTTGAAACAGGTCGAGGTGCAGTCCCAGCGCGTCCGCCACGATCGCCTTGATGAGGTCGCCGTGCGTGCACGCCAGCCACAGCGCGTCGGGGCCGTGCTCGGCCTCGACGCGGGCGTCCCAGCCGCGCACCGTCGCCACCGCCCGCGCCGCCATCGCCGCCATCGCCTCCCCGTTGGGGAAGACCGCGGCGCTGGGGTGCTGCTGCACCACGGGCCAGAGGGGATCCTTGGTGAGCTTCTTGAGCGGCTGGCCTTCCCAGGCGCCGTACCCGCACTCGATGAGCCCGTCGTCGACGATGGGGTCGGTCTCGGGCAGCGCCAGCTCGAGTGTCTGTCGGCAGCGGCGCAGCGGACTGGTCAGGACAACGGCGAGCGGCAGCGGCCGCAGCCGCTGCCCGACCGCCACGGCCTGGGCGTGGCCGGTGTCGTCGAGTTCGACCTCACCGCGGCCGGCGAGCACCCCGGCGGTGTTCGCGGTGGTTCGGCCGTGTCGCAGCAGCAGGAGGGTCGCCACCGGGCCAGCGTACGGGCTGGGCGCGGGCGGTGGGGTGGGCGGGGCGGATCCCCGCCCACGACGCACCGGCTAGGTCGGGCTGATCGTGCCGGTCATGAGCAGCGCGTAGAGCAAGCTGCCCAGCGCCACGCGGTAGAGCACGAAGATGTAGACGCTGTGGCGGGCGACGTACCGCAGCAGCCAGGCGATCGCCGCGTAGCCCACCGCGAAGGCGATGAGCGTGGCGACCACCATTTGGGCGACGGTCGGCACGGAGCCGTCACCGCTGCGGTCAAAGACGTCTGGGAGGCTGAACAGCCCGGACATCACCACCGCCGGGATCGCCAACAGGAAGGAGAAGCGGGCGGCGGCCTCTCGGGTCAGGTTGAGGAACAAGCCCGCGGAGATCGTGCCGCCGGAGCGGGAGACCCCAGGGATCAACGCCAACGACTGCGCCAATCCCATGATCACGCTGTCGCGGGCGGTGAGCCGGTTGAGGGTGCGGGTCTGCCGTCCGAAGAACTCGGCGAAGGCGAGGACGAAGGCGAAGACGACCAGGACCGTGGCGGTGATCCAGAGGTTGCGGGCCGCGCCGCGGATGGAGTCCTTGAACAGGAGGCCGAAGACCCCGATCGGGATTGAGCCGATGATGACGTACCAGCCCATGCGGTAGTCGAGGCTGCCGCGTACGGAGCGGTCCCACAGCCCGACGATCCACGTCCGGGCGATGCGCCAGATGTCCTTGGCGAAGTACAGCAGCACCGCCGCCTCGGTGCCGAGCTGGGTGACCGCCGTAAACGAGGCGCCGGCGTCGCGCTCGAAGAAGAGCGCCGAGGTGATGCGCAGATGCGCCGAGGAGCTGATCGGCAAGAACTCGGTCAGACCCTGCACGATGCCGAGGACGATCGCCTCGATCCACGTCATCTGATTCACTCGCCGACCCCCGCCACGTCGAGCGCCTCCGCGACGGTGCGCAACGTCTGGATTCCGCTGTCGAGATCACGAACGAAGGGAGTGACCGACAGGGTGGTCACGCCAGCGGCGGCGTAGTCCCGCATGCGCTCGGCGATGCGCTCCTTGGGACCGAGCAAGCAGGTCCGGTCGATGAACTCCAGGGGCACCGCCGCGGCCGCGTCGCGATGCCGCTTCGCCAGGTAGAGGTCTTGGACGGTGCGGGCCGCCTCGCCGTAGCCCATCCGCACGGCGAGGTCGTTGTAGAAGTTCTTGTCCCGACTGCCCATGCCGCCGAGGTAGAGGGCCACGTAGGAGCGGACCGCGTCCGCGCAGGCGGCCACATCATCGCCGACCACGACAGGAACGCTCGGCGCGATGTCGAAGCCGCGGAGGTCTCGCCCAGCCCGGGCCCGTCCCGCGGCGATCGCGGCGAGCTGGTCGGCGGAGTGCTCCGGGGCGAAGAAGATGGCCAGCCACCCGTCGGCGATCTCCCCGGCGAGCTCCAGGTTCTTCGGACCGATCGCGGCGAGGTAGATCGGGATGGTCTCGCGCGGTGGGTGGAAGCTGAGCCTGAGCGCCTTGCCGGGCCCGTCGGGCAGGGGCAGCTGGTAGTGCTCCCCCGCGTAGGTCACGAGCTTCCGGCTGATGGCGAGGCGGACGATGTCGACGTACTCCCGGGTGCGCCCAAGCGGCTTGGTGAACCGGACTCCATGCCACCCCTCGGAGACTTGCGGTCCGGACACCCCGAGCCCGAGCCGGAATCGGCCCCCGGAGAGCGCGTCGATGGTCGCCGCGGTCATCGCGGTCGCAGCCGGGGTGCGCGCCGGGATCTGCATGACCGCGGAGCCCACGTCGATGCGCTGGGTCTGGCCGGCGATCCAGGCGAGCACGCTGGGCGAGTCGGAGCCGTAGGCTTCCGACGCCCACACCACGGCGTACCCCAGCCGATCCGCTTCCTGGGCGAGCGCGAGATGGGTCTGTGGCGTGGTTAACGCCGTCTGATAACCGAGGCTGAGTCCGAGTCGCACCGTTCCTCCCCACTCAGGCGACTCTGGCTGTGGCGTAGGCCCCACCCGAGTCGACCAGAGCGTACGCAACCGGCCCGAAGGGTCTGACGACCGGATCGGCGCTCGGCATCAGCGCAGGTCGCGACCAGGGATGATCCACATCTCTCGCCCGGTGCGAGGATGTCGCCCTCAGCCTGGAGTGAATATCGTTCAGGCATGCAACAGCGACCGCTCGGCCGAAGCGGGCTGGCGGTTTCGCGGCTCGCACTCGGCACAATGACCTGGGGCAGGGACACGGACGCCGACGACGCGGCCGCGCAGTTGAAAAGCTACCTCGACGCCGGCGGCAATCTGATCGATACCGCCGATGTGTACGGGGGCGGAGAGGCGGAGTCGGTGATCGGCTCGCTTCTCGGCACCCTGGTGCGTCGCGATGAGATCCTCATCGCGACCAAGTCGGGATTGCGGCCGGGGTGCGAGCGGCGGCGGGACAACTCCCGTGGCCACCTGCTGCGCAGCCTCGACGCGTCGCTACGCCGGCTCGGCACCGACTACGTGGACCTGTGGCAGGTGCACGGGTACGACCCGGACACGCCGTTGGAGGAGACGCTGGCGGCGATGGACTACGCCGTCGCCAGCGGCCGGGCCCGCTACATCGGCGTCTCCAACTTCTCCGGGTGGCAGACCGCGCGCGCCGCCACCTGGCAGGCGGCCTTCCCTGGGCGGGCGCCCGTGGTGGCGACCCAGGTCGAGTATTCGCTGCTGGAGCGCGGCATCGAACGCGAGGTGCTGCCGGCGTGTGCCGCGCTCGGGCTTGGGGTGCTGCCGTGGTCGCCGCTCGGGCGCGGGGTGTTGACCGGCAAGTACCGGCACGGTCGGCCGGCCGACTCGCGGGCGGCCTCACCCCACTTCGAACGCTTCGTCGCCCCGTACCTCGACCCGCGCTGCTCGGCGATCGTCGAGGCGGTGGCCACCGCGGCCGCCGGCCTCGGCGTCTCACCGTTGGAGGTGGCGCTGGCCTGGGTGCGCGATCGCCCCGGGGTGGTCGCCCCGATCTTGGGTGCGCGGACCGTCGGACAGCTCATCGGCGCGCTCAAGGTAGAGCAGATGACCCTGCCCGAGGAGATTCGACTCGCGCTCGACGACGTGTCGGCGCCGCCGGTGGGGTATCCGGAGCGGGAAGGCCTGACCGATCCGGACCCGGCGTGACCGCAACCTCACCTGATCACGGCTGGTGCCTGGCGGGTGAGCGTCGGCAGGATAGGGCGCATGGATTACGAGTACGCGCCGCTGCGGCTGCCACCGACTGTCGATCGGGCCGCCGCAGCGGCGCAGCTAGCTGTTCAGGCCGAGTTTTCTGGGTGGGAACTCGCCCGGGTGCGGCTGTACCGGGACGGCACGCGGCAGGTGACGCTGCGTCGTCGGATGTCGGACACACCACAGCCCGCCCTGTCCTCGCGACCGCCAACCGGGAGGGCCTGAGCAGAGGTGCCACCTCGGCGCGGGCCGGCGGTGACCGCCGCCGGCCCGCCGGGGGCCGGGGTGGCCCCGGCGGGGTCAGGCCGATTCGACACCCGGGTCGGTGGGCAGGTACGGGTGCTCGTCGAGCCGACCGACGAGGCGGTCCCCCGGCGCGGGGACGAACGGGCCCGCGCTGTCGTCGTCCGCGAACGCGTCGGGGTTGAAGCGCTCGGCGACCTCGTGCACGACGACGACCCCGTCGAGGGGTTCGAGTTCGGGGATGTCGAGCGCGTTGAGTGACCCGTCGCCCGCCTGGAGCAGTTCGAGGACGGCTTCGCCGACGGTCTCCACCGGGTCATCCGCGCCGTCGTCGGACAGGTGGTGCCGGGTCGCCTCGGCGACACGCAGCAGGGCCGTCACACTCGGCACCCGATAGTCACGCCGCTGGCGCACCGAGATGACGTGCGGATGGGGATCGGCGAGTTCGCCCTCCACGCCGCCGCCTGCGCGGTTGGCCGCCTCGTCCGGGTCGATGGGCTCCACCTCCCACGGGGTGACCTCCCCGTAGGTCTCCGCCAGCAGCGCGTCGTAGGCGTACGCGGCGTTGTTGAGCGCGACATACGCCTGCCACACGCTGTCGTCGACCCGGCCGTTGTGGGTGCGGCGCGCCGCGGCGTCGCGCACCGCGGCCAAATGCCGCCGGGCGGCGTCGACCACCCGCTCAAGCGCGGCTTCCAACTCCGCGTGCCGGTCGGTCATGATGGTGTCCCTTCGTCGAGGGCCGCGCGTGGCGCCGATACGGTCCCGATCCGCCGGCCAACGCGATTAGCAGGTCCGCAGGAAACGGTCGAGCACCCGCACGCCAAACTGTAGCCCGTCGATGGGCACCCGCTCGTCGACACCGTGGAACAACGCGGTGAAGTCCAAGTTGGCGGGCAGGCGCAGCGGAGCGAACCCGAAACAGCGGATGCCCAATCGGCTGAACGCCTTGGCGTCGGTGCCCCCGGAGAGCATGTACGGAACAGGCCGCGCCGTGGGGTCCTCCGCGCGCAACGCGGCGGTCATCGCCTCCACCAGCGCCCCGTCGAACGTCGTCTCCAGCGCCGGTAGGCGCTGGATGTGCTCGATCTCCAGGTCCGGCCCGATGATCTCACGCAGCTGGGCGATGAAGGCGTCGGCGTCGCCCGGGAGTGTCCGACAGTCGACCGTGGCGGTGGCTCGGCTGGGGATGACGTTGTCCTTGTAGCCCGCCGCGAGGCGCGTGGGGTTGGCGGTGTTGCGAATCGTGGCTCCGATGACCCGGGCGATCGGCCCGAGCTTGGCGATCGCCTGCTCCGGGTCGTCCGGGTCGAAGTCGATGCCGAGCAGCGCGCACACCTCGTCGAGGAAGGCGCGCACCGTCGGGGTGAGCGCGACCGGGAAGCGGTGCCGGCCGAGGCGCGCCACCGCTTCGGCCAGCGCGGTCACCGCGTTGTCCTCGTTGATCATCGAGCCGTGTCCGGCGCGACCGTGGGCGTGCAGGCGGAGCCACTCGATGCCCTTCTCGGCGGTCTGCACGAGGTACAGGCGAATGTCGTCACTGACGGTGTAGGAGAAGCCACCGACTTCGCCGATGGCTTCCGTGCACCCGTCGAAGAGGTCGGGATGCTCAGTGACGAGGTAGCGGGCCCCGTCGGTGCTGCCCGCCTCCTCGTCCGCGGTGAACGCCAGGACGATGTCCCGCGGCGGGCGTACCCCGGTGCGCTGCCAGTGCCGGACGACCGCCAGCACCATCGCGTCGAAGTTCTTCATGTCGACCGCGCCGCGTCCCCACAGGTAGCCGTCGCGGACCTCCCCGGAGAAGGGGTGCACCGTCCACTCCGTCGCGTCCGCGGGGACCACATCCAGGTGCCCGTGCACCAGCAGCGCCCCGCGCTGGGGATCGGTACCGGCTAGGCGGGCCACGACGCTGGCGCGCCCGGGCCTGGCCTCGTAGATGTCAGCGGAGATGCCCACCTCGGCGAGTTTGGCCGCCACGTACTCCGCCGCTGCCCGCTCCCCGGCGGTGGTCTCGGGGTCGCCGGTGTTGGTGGTGTCGATGCGCAGCAGGTCGTGGCAGAGTTCGACGACCTCGTCGGTCGGGGACGGGATGGGGCGGTCCATGCCGTCCTTCATATCACCCGCCGCCCCGGGGCTCGCCGGGTGAGGTGGGAAAACGCGCGCCGACCGCACCGCCGAGCGGGTCAGGCTCCCTGCGGCGGCTCAAGGCCGTCCTCGGGGTAAGCGCTTTTCCTCGGTTCGCGCAAGGGGTCGTGGCCGAGGTCCAGCAACGCCCGTCGCCACTCGTCGTTGCTGGCGCCTTTCGCAGGTGGATGCGCCTTGAGCGCGCGGATTTCGTCGACGACCTCGGCCATCATCTCGATGTCGTCGTTGGTGAGGTCGACTTTGCGCTTGCCGAGAAGCTGCATGATGGCCGCGCTGCGGCTGTCCATATTGAGCTTGGCGTCGGAGAAGCCGTCCTCCCCCGATCCGCGCGTCATCAACCAGCTTCGCAACTGTCCGGAGTTGAGGTTGACCCAGGAGTGAAACTCCTCCCACAGCTGGTCCACTTCCGGTTCGGTGCGATATCGCCTGGCCATCGTCGCTCCCTCCGTGCGTCCGCCGTCCGGCGGCGGTTCCTGCCAACCTCCGCCCCACCAACGCGGATCGGCTCGGGATGAGGTGGTCCACACGCCTCGTCAGCGTCCGGCGGCAGGGCGGGCGTACGTGCGGCGAGGCGGGGCTCCGTCCGAGATGGAGAAGGTCAATCCGTCCTCGCCGGCGTCGATGGTCACCCGTTGCCCGGGCGACAAGCTGCCCTCGAGGACCAACCGCGACAGCTGGTTGTCGACCTCGCGCTGGATCGTGCGGCGCATCGGCCGCGCCCCGAACTCCGGCTGGTGTCCACGCTCGGCGATCCAGTCCGCCGCGGCGTCGGTGACGTCGAGGTGGATGTCCTGAGAGTGCAGCCGTCGGCGGGTCTCCTCCAACAGCATCGCCGTGATCTCCCGGAGCTGCTCTCGCTCAAGCTGCCGGAACACAATGACTTCGTCGATGCGGTTGAGGAATTCCGGACGGAAATAGTCCTGAAGTCGCTGCATCAGCCGCTGCCGCAGCTCGGCGGCGGCCGCGTCGGCGTCGGCGGGCTCGCTGCCGTCGCCGCTGAACCCGAATGCCCGGCGCGGCCCCTCGGTGATGAGCTCCGAGCCCACGTTACTCGTCATGATCAAGACGGTGTTGCGGAAGTTGACCGTCCGACCTTGGCCGTCGGTCAACCGGCCGTCGTCGAGCACTTGCAGCAGGATGTTGAAGACGTCGGGGTGCGCCTTCTCGATCTCGTCGAGCAGGACGACCGCGTACGGGCGACGGCGGACCGCCTCGGTCAACTGCCCCGCCTCGGTGTACCCGACGTATCCGGGTGGCGCCCCGACGAGGCGGCTGACGGTGTGCGCCTCGTGGAACTCGCTCATGTCGAGGCGGATCATCCGGTCTTCGTCGCCGAACAGCACAGCCGCCAGCGCCCGAGCGAGTTCGGTCTTGCCCACGCCGGTTGGGCCGAGGAAGAGGAAGCTGCCGACGGGGCGCTCGGGGTCGCCAAGCCCAGCCCGGGAACGGCGGACGGCTTCGGCGACCGCGGCGACCGCCTCGTCTTGGCCGATTACCCGTTCCTGGAGGTGCCGCTCCAAACGCAGGAGGCGGTCCCGCTCCTCTTCGGTGAGTTGGGCAACCGGGATGCCCGTCGACCGGGAGACCACCTCGGCGATCTCCTTCAGCCCCACCTGGGGGACCTGGGGCGTGGAGTCACCGCCGGCGCGGGTCTGCTCGATGCGTTCGCGGATCTCCTTGATGCGGTCCCGTAACGCCGACGCCCGCTCGTACTTCTCGTCGGCGACCGCCTGGTCCTTGTCGCGGTAGAGCTGTTCGAGCTGGCGCTCCAGGTCGCGGACGTTCGCCGCGGGGGTGCGGGTCCGCAACCGTACTCGGGCCCCGGCCTGGTCGATGAGGTCGATCGCCTTGTCCGGCAGATACCGGTCGGCGATGTACCGGTCGGCCATCTCGGCGGCGGCGACCAGGGCGTCATCGGTGAAGCGGACCTGGTGGTGCGCCTCGTAGCGGTCACGCAGGCCGCGCAGGATGGCGATGGTCTCGTCAACCGTGGGCTCCGGCACCAACACCGGTTGAAATCGCCGCGCCAGGGCGGCGTCCTTCTCAATGCTCTTGCGATATTCGTCCAATGTGGTTGCTCCGATGATCCGGAGCTTGCCACGGGCTAACGCCGGTTTGAGGAGGTTTCCGGCGTCCATCGTGCCCTCACCGCCACCGCCGCCGGCGCCCACGACCGTGTGTAGCTCGTCGATAAAGATGATCAGCTCCTCACTATGCGCGCTGATCTCGTCGATGATCCTTTTCAGCCGCTCTTCGAAATCCCCCCGATAGCGGGTGCCGGCGACCACGCCCCCGAGGTCGAGCTGCACCACCCGCTTGCCGGCGAGCGTTTGCGGCACATCGCCGTCGGCCAACCGCTGCGCCAGCCCTTCGACGATGGCGGTCTTGCCGACGCCGGCCTCCCCGATGAGCACCGGGTTGTTCTTCGTCCGCCGCGAGAGGATCTCCACCGTCTGCTCGATCTCCTCGTCGCGCCCGATGACCGGATCGATCGAGCCCTCGCGCGCGCGATCGGTGAGGTCATGCCCGTACTGGTCCAAGGTCGGCGTGTCGCGATCCCGCGGACCGAGGTACCCCGGGCCGGCCCGCTCCGCGCTCGCGTTGCGCAGCGCCCCGGGCTCCACGCGCCCAGCGGCGAGCATCCGCCCGGCGGTCGATTCCCGGTTGAGGGCTAGGGCCATGAGGATGTGCTCCGGCCCGATGTAGGTCGCCCCGGTAGCCCGCGACAGTTGGTGCGCGTCGAGCAAGGCGCGCTTGGCCGCCGGGGTGAGGTTCATGCTCAGCGGCACCTCCGCGGCCATCCCCCCGTCGGCGCCACCGAGCTGGTCGAGCAGATCGTCGGGATCGGCACCGGCGCGACGGACCAGCTCGCGCAGCGGCTGACGCTGAAGCGCCGCCCACAACAGGTGATCAGTGTCGATGTCGTGAGTGCCGGCTCGGACCGCGCGTCGCGCGGCGTCGATGAGCAGTTCCCGAGCGTCCGCGCTCATCAACCGGGTGATGTCGACCCGGTGCACCGGGAACCGCGGCTCACCTCCGGCCAGAAATCGCGCCAGCAGCTCCTCCCACGGATCCGGGCCCGCAGGTCCGAACGATGAGGTCATGCTCCGCCTCCTTCGCAGGCGCCCCGCGCTCGCGCGACCGCTGGCTACCCACCTCCCCTGCCGGTAAACGCGGAGCCTGCCCGCAGCGCGCCCGCCCTCGGCCCGCCGGGATCGATCGGGATCAGCGGTGGCGACCCGTGGCCGCGCCACGTCGGCGCCGAGAACTGTCGGCGATGTGACCGAACGGGACGGCGGTAGACGGAGTAAGCAGGTGGACAGCTAGGCAGGAATCACCCACAGGGCTAGTCTCAGCGCAGAGTGACGAGCAACTTCGGCTAGGGAGTGACAGGCGTGGCGAGTGTCGCCGAGGTGAAGTCGGCTATCGACGCTGCGATCGCGCAGATCAATGAGGGTCAGGCCGCGGTACGCGTGGCGGCAGAAAAGCTCGCCGAAGCGCAACAGAGCCTCGCGGCGGCGCTGGAAGGCAGCGGGCATGAGGCGGTCGGCGCGGCACAGGCGTCGCTGTTCCAAGCCGCTACAGACCTTGAAGAGTGCCTGGCCGCCACCGTCGCCGCAATCGAGCAGGCGCAGTCGTACGCCGCGATGCTGTAGGTCGTGGGCACGGCGTGGACTCCGATGGCGACCACCCCCATGTCGACGACGAGCAAGGCGACCACCATGTCGACCATTCAGCGGCTCGGCGTGCGCGTGCGAAGCGCGGCCGAAGCGCTCCCCCTGGACGCGGTGGCCGTCGCGGTACAGCGGCTGCGAGCGGCCAGCGACCTGCTGCTCGCCGTCCGGCGACAGGTCGACCGGCCGGACGCGGTCCCGGGTGTCGAACGCGCCATGGAGCACGTCGAACAAGCGGGATACGCCCTGCGGGTCGCCCGGGAACGGCTCGCCACGTACCTCACCTCGATCGGGCTCGGCGGCGCGGCCCCGGCACCCGCTACCTCGCCGCGACCCCACCCCGCGCCTTCGGTCGCCGCCGCCCCACCGCGGGCTCGGGTGTCGACACCCGCCCCCCAACCCGACTGGTGGGCGGCGCGGATCGCCGTCCTCACCGATGGAGACGTGCCGCAGCGCCGGCCCGACGCCAGCTGGGACGCTGACCAGTTGCTCCGGCGGGTGGCCGAGGCGGTCCGCGGTGGCGATCGGGGAGCGCTACGGGACATGCTCACCTCCGCGCCCGCGCCGATCGGTGTGCAGCTCACCGCCCGCGCCCGGGAACCCCTCGCCCGACTGGCGGCTGACCTGCTCGGCCACCCGCCCAGCGCGGCCGACCTGCCCCGGCTCGCCCGCGCGACAGAGAGCCGCGTCCGCTCCCTCCTCCCGGGTCTACCGGGGCACGTCCTCGACACGGTGCTCGCCCGGACCTGCCGCGTCGCCCCCGACACGCACGCCGCGGCGCGTCCGGCGCACCCCGCAGACACCCCGGTCGCCAGCGCCGTCCTGACCGGGGTCCTCCTCGGACTGCTCGGTCGGTCCGCCGAAGCGCTGGCGGCCGAGGCCGAGCCCCACGACCCCTCGGCTCCCCCGATCCCGTCGGTCGGTGTCACCCGTGGCTGACACACGACGCCAGCTCGTCACCGCGGTCCGGCGCGCGCTCGCCAACGCCCGCGCCGCGGGGCGTGCCCGGCTCGCTCACGCGGAACGCGACCTCGCCGCCGCCGTCGCCCGGCACGCCCGGCTCGCGGAAGCCGCCGCGCGTCTCCCGGAGCGGGTGGCCGCCGAGCGAGACGCCCGCCTCGCCGAGCTCGACCGGAGGTACGCCGCGGCCCTAGCCGACCTGTCCGAGCGCACACGGCGGGCCGCCGCGGCAGCGGCTCCCGGCGCAGCCAGCGCCCCGTGGCACGCGTGGCAGCCGGCCCCTGGGGCGCGCGCGGAGTCACCGGGCCGGCTGCGGATCGGCGCGTTCCACCTGCCGGGCCTGCCGCCCGTCCCCGCCCTCGTGCCGCTCCTCGACTATGGACACGTCGCCCTCGTCGGCGACGACGAGGCGGCCGCGGCCGGTGTGCTCAGCACCCTCCTGTTGCGTGCGCTCGGACGGGTCGAACCCGGCTGCGTCCACCTGATCGGCTACGACCCGGGGCGCCTTGGCGGTGGGTTGGCCGGATTCGCCCCGCTGGCCCACGCCAAGTTGCTGACCCTGGTGGGTCCCGGTGGGTTGACCTCGCTCCTCGATGAGCTGGTCGACCACGTCCGCCGCATCAACGAGACCGTGCTGGTCGGCGAGTACGGCTCACTGGGCGAGCTGGCCGCGGCGACGGGCCGCCGACCGGAGCCGTGGCGGCTGGTGGTGCTGCTCGGGGACGGGGAAGAGCTGAGCCGCCACGAACGGGCGCAGCTGGATCGGCTCGCCCGCGCCGGCGCCGCCTGTGGGGTACACCTGGTGACCCGGGGCGTTCCCATCGACGGCCCGACCGTCACCACGATCCACATTGATCGCGATACGGCGACGATGACCGATGCGCCCGGGTTGCCCCTCGTGCTCGATGAGCCGCCCCCGACGGAACTGGTGATCGACACGTGCCGGAGGCTCGCCCAGCAGGTCTCCGCTGGTCCCGCGCCCCTGGTCCTCACCGACCTGCTGCCGGCCGACATCTGGACCGAGGACGCGACCGCGGGCCTCACCGCGCCGATCGGCTATGGCCTCGACGGGCAGCTCGTGACGCTCACCCTGAGCGACTACCCGCCCCACGCGCTCATCGGCGGCCCGTCCGGGACGGGTAAGACGAACCTGATCTACGCCTGGATGGGGTCACTCGCCGCCCGCTACTCCCCCGACGAGCTGGAGTTCTACCTGCTCGACTTCAAGGAGGGCGTCTCCTTCGCCCGCTTCGCCCCCGGCCACCGCGATCCCAGCTGGCTGCCCCACGTCCGCCTCGTGGGGGTCAACGTCAACACCGATCGGGAGTTCGGGCTGGCCCTGCTGCGGTTCCTCCGCGCCGAGCTGCGCCGGCGGGCGGACGCGGCGAAACGGCACGAGGTCACCAAGCTCGCCGAGCTGCGGGCGGAGGATCCCGGCGGCCGGTGGCCGCGCATCGTCGCGGTGGTGGACGAGTTCCAGGTCCTGCTCGACGGGCACGACGCGCTCGCCATGGAAGCCGCCGAGCTCTTGGAGGATCTCGCCCGGCGGGGTCGATCCCAGGGCATCCACCTGGTTCTCGCCTCCCAAGACGTCTCGGGCATTCAGGCGCTGTGGGGCCGCAGCGCGCTGATCGCGCAGTTCACCCTGCGTATCGCGCTGCCTAAGGCGCGCCGGATCCTGCCGGAGACCAACACCGCCGCCGAGTTGCTGCCGCGGCACCACGCGGTGGTCAACCCCGAATCTGGAGCGCCGGAGGCGAACCGAATCGTCCGGGTACCCGCCGCGAGCGACCGCGACACCTGGCACGCGCTCCAGCACCGCCTCTGGCGGCACCGCCCGGCTCACCTGCCGCCACCCCGGCTGTTCGACGGGGACGCCGTCCCGCGGCTGCGCGACGCGCCCGACTTCGCCGCGCTCGATGCGTCCCGGCCGGAGGCGCGGCGGGAACCCGTGGCCCTGCTCGGGGAGACCATCGACGTGCACGCGCGCTCCGCCCAGCTCGCCCTGCCCCGCGCTCCTGGCCGGAACCTCGCGGTCCTCGGCACCCGGGTCGACGAGGCGTGCGCGGTGCTCGGTGCGGCCGCCCAGTCGCTGGCACGCCAGTTTGCGCAGGGAGCGGCGCGCTTCGACGTCGTCTGTCTCGATCCGGACGCGGCGGCCGCGGCGCGCGCGCTCCACGCCGCGCTGCCCGGGGACACCGGCTGGTCCGAGCACGACGCCTTGCCGGACGTGCTGGCTCGCGTGGCTGAGGAGCTGCTGGAGCCGGTCGAGGATCCCCGTCCGCGCTTCCTCGTGCTCTACGCCGTGGACGCGGCCACGACCCGTCTGTCCACAAGCGCCGCCGGTCGGTCCGTTGTGGACAAGCTACGGCGGATCCTGCACACCGGTCCGGAACGCCACGTCCACGTCCTCGCGTGGTGGCGCGGAGTCACGCGCATGCGCGACGATCTCGGTGGCATCGGGTCCCGCACCGACCACATCGGAGCGTGGGTGGCGCTGGATGTGCACGGCGCCGAGCTCGGGCCGCCGCTGTATCCACGAGCCGGCGGACCGCCGTGGTACCCCCGTCCCTGGCGGGGCCTCTACTTCGACCGCTCCATCCACCGCACCGCTGAAGTGATCATCCCGTACGACCTGTCATGACCGAGTCCTACCCGGAGCTCCTGTGGCAACTGGCCGACCTCGCCACGCGGATCGCGCACGCGCGTGCCGAAGCCGAGGCGTGGCACGCTGAGCGGTGCGCGGCGGCGCACGCCGCCGTGGCCGAGGCGGAGGCGGCGATCCGCGCGGCACAGGCCGAGGTGGACGCGGCGCGCGCGGAGCTCGACGCGGTTGACCGGGAAGCGGCGGACCTGTGGGAGGAGCTGGTGGAGCTGCTCGGCCCCGCCGCCAGCCGGCACGGCGGCCTTCCGCTCCCCTCGCCCGACCCCGAGGCGGCCGGCACCGATCCGCAGCCGTGGCTCGCCAGCACGCGCAACCTGTTGGACCGGGTTCGGAAGCTCGCGCCCTTGCCGCGATCGGTGTATCCGGTGCTGGTGCTGTTCGGTGTCCTCGGCGCGGGTATCGCGGTTGGGCTGGCCACCGCGGCCCGGGCGATCGGTGCCCGCTACGGGGGCGATCTCGCCATTGGCCTGCCGGTCGTGGCGTTGGTGATCACCTTGCTCGGCCCGTTCACGGGACTCGCTCCCGCGAAAGCCCTGGCTGACCGCCAGCACGCGGCCCTCGACCTGCGCACCGCCGCCGTGGTGATCGGCGCCGGGCTGGCCACCACCGCGGTCGCGGCCGGCCTGTGGCGGTAGGGCGCGCGGGCGGTCAATCGGCCGGCACGAGGATCGCCTCTCGCAGCAGGCGACGGACGAGCACGATCCGGTCGTGGTCGTCCGCGAGGCCCGGCACGTCGCCAACCCGGCAGACCGCGCCGCTGAGCACCATCTGGAGAGCGGAGGCGCAGAACGCCGGGAAGGTGACGACCCGGTCAAAGACGCGCAGGGCGACCCGGTCGCCCTCGCTGTCGAGGTGGTAGCGCAGGCCAGGCCGGCGCATGACCCGGCTCTCCGGCCCGACGCGGCGGATCGCCTCCGCCTGCGCCAGCGGACGAATCGGCGCGGGCCGCCACGCCGGCCACGACCGGTCACGGAGGCGGAGCGCGAGCTGCTGCGGCGTCACTCGGGTCAGCCAGTCGCGCAGCAGGGCGACGGTCCGCTCCACCTCGGGCCCGATCTGGTGGGGGTCGGCGACGTCCACACCGAACGGCAACGTCGTCCGCAACTCGGGCTCCTCCGCGGCGAGCGCCAGCACCTCCTCCACCAGGGCGTACCGGGTCAAGGCGCGCACGCCGACGGTCACGTGCAGGGAGCGCTCCTGCTGCGCTTGGGCGCTGTGGAGCCAACCACGGGGCAGGTAGAGGGCGTCACCGGGCGCTAGGCAGATGTCCATAGCGGGTGGGCCGTCGGCTTGCGCGGCGACCTCGTCGGCGCGCTCACCCCACGGCTGGCTCTCCAGCGGGTGTGGCCACACCGGCGGATGAATGCGCCACTGTTTCCGCCCGTCGACCTGGAGCACGAACACGTCGTGGGTGTCGTAGTGCGTGGCGAACCCCTGGTTGCCGGCGGGGGTGAGATAGGCGTTGACCTGCACCGGTTGGCCGAGGGTCTCCCCCAGCTCGCGCGCGAAGTCCACGACCGGCGGCCAGACCCGGTGCAGTCCTTGGAACACGAGGGTCGCCCCGTCTACGTACAAGCCGAGCACCCGCTCGTCGAGCACCTGATCCGCGATCTCGGCCCCGGCCCCGCCGCTGCCCGCGAAGAGCCTCTCCGGCAACACCCGTCCCCGGTTGGCCACCCGCAGGAAGGGGGTACGCAGGCCACGGCGGCTGAGGAGTTCATCGGCGGCGGCCGGGCTGAACAGGTCGGCGAACCCTTCCGGACCGGCGAGGTCAGCCGCCCGCGACAGCAGGGGGGCGCGGCCCCAGTACTCGGTGGCGAACCTCGCCTCGTCGATCGCCACGCACCGCGCGAGCGCGGAGCGCCGCAGCGCGGTAGGCGCGACCTGCGACGGATCGTGATCAGCGGCGTACGGGAGCGCCATCCGCGCCACCGTCCCGCTGTCCTGGGCGTACACCGCCGTCGGCGGGTCCTTCGTCCGCGGCCCCCGCGTCGGCCCCGGCGTCCAACCCGCGATCCGCCGCCGGAAGGGCCGGTCCGTCCGCGCCGCCGTCCCTGCCGGCGGGGTTCGTGCCCCCGTCGGCGGGTCCTTCGTCGCGGCCCGCGACACCGTCAGCGCCGCCGTCTTTTCCCGCGATATTCGTCCCCCCGTCGGCCGGTCCCTCCTCGTGCAGCGGCCGAGCTCCCCCGTACGTCCGGATGTCGTCGTCGTCGAGCGGCACCGCTCCATCCCCTCCCGCGACCACGGACCTCGGACCGTGCTGGGACGTCGGTCCGACGACGCCCAGTGGTCGCGTCGGGTGGGCGTCGCGCCGCGCGGTTACCCCACCGGAGACCGGTTAATCCGGCAGATGACCGGGACATGAAGTTTCGGAAAAATCCCGGAAAAAATCCGGAACTCATCACCTGTTCGGCGGTGGCGCGGTGCTGTTCCGCACGACGAGTTCCGTGGCGAGCTCGACCCGCGGCGTGTCGATCGGCTCCCCTTGCGCCAGGCGGAGCACGGTCCGCGCCGCGAGCAAGCCCATCTCCGACAACGGCTGCCGCACCGTGGTCAGCGGTGGCGAAAACCAGCGCGCTTCCGGAAGGTCGTCGAAACCCACCACGCTGACGTCGTCCGGAACCCGCAAGCCCCGCTGCCGCAACGCCTCGTAGACGCCGAACGCCATCTGGTCGCTCGCCGCGAAGATCGCCGTAGGGGGATCGTCGAGGTCGAGCAGCGCCTTGGCCCCTTCGAAGCCCGATTCGTGGTAGAAGTTGCCGGGGCGGACGAGTTCCTCAGAGAAGGGGATCCCCGCGGCCTCCAGTGCCGCCCGGTAGCCGTCGAATCGGGCCCGGCTGCACAGCATCTGCGGCGCGCCGGAGATGAACCCGATACGGCGATGCCCGAGCGAGATGAGGTGTTCGGTGGCGCGCAGGCCGCCTGCCCAGTTGGTCGCGCCGATGGTGGGAATGTCCAGGCTCGGCACGCCGGCGGGGTCGACCAGCACCATCGGGACGTTAAGCCGCCGCAGCTCGGCGTGCACCGGCGGCGCGAGGTCGCTGGTGACCAGGATGACCCCGTCGGTGGAGCGGGTGCGGAGGTTTTGCAGCCACTGCCGGGTCGAGGTCGTCTTCCGATGGACCGCGGACACGACGGTGCCTACCCCGGCCGAGTGCGCCACGTCCTCGACACCCCGAATGATCTCCACAGCCCATGGGCTGTCGAGGTCGTTGAAGACCAAATCAATCAGGCTCGCGCCTGTGCGCGACCGGGTGACCCGCCGCCGGTACCCATGCCGGCGCAGCAGCTCCTCCACCCGCTGGCGGGTGTGGGGCGCGACGTCGTTGCGGCCGTTCAGAACGCGGGACACGGTCGGTACCGAGACCCCCGCCTCCTGAGCGATCGCCGTAATGGTTACTCTGCGTCCTTCCTCGACCGTCACAAGGCTGCTCCTCCGCTGGGTTCCAGCTACGACCGAAACTGTTTCATGGTCGTAGCGGCACCCCGAAGGGTGCTTGCACGCTATTTTGCCTCAGCCTCGGGCTTGACTCGCCATAGCATCGACGCCTAGCTTTCCATTCAAAGTTACGGAAGTGTTCCGGAAACTTGTCATCTGCTATCGGTCCGCAACTGCGGCCGATCACCGGTCCGGAGCACTTCATCGCACCGATTCCTTTGCCGAAAACCGAGAGGTCCCCCATGAAGGTGACTCGTGCTGTCGCTACCGCGGCGACGGCCACCGCTCTTCTCCTGTCACTGGGCGCCGCCTCCCCCGCGGTCGCCGGCGGGCCAGGGCACAAACCTGGTCCGGTGCCGCCGCCTCCTCCGCCTCCTCCGCCGCCCGGCAAGGTCGGTCCGCACGTGCCGGGCAAGCCCTCCACGGCCCCGACGCTCCGCGAGCTCGCCGCTCGGGCCGGTGTGCGGATCGGCACCGCCGTCGACATGACGGCGCTCGAGAACGACTCAACCTACCGGTCGTACATCGCCCGCGAGTTCTCCACGGTCACCGCGGAGAACGTCATGAAGTGGGAGTCCACCGAGCCCGAGCGGGGCAAGCACAACTGGGGACCCGCGGATAAGCTCGTCAACTTCGCCCTCGCCAACGGACAGACCGTCCGTGGCCACACCCTGGTTTGGCACAACCAGAACCCGGCCTGGGTGACGGAGGGCAACTTCAGCAAGGAAGAGCTGCGCGCGATTCTGCGCAAGCACATCCAGGATGAGGTCCGGCACTTCAAGGGTCGGATCTGGCACTGGGACGTCGCCAACGAGATCTTCGAGGAAGACGGCACGTGGCGGGACACCATCTGGTACCGCACGTTGGGGCCGAGCTACGTCGCCGACGCCCTGCGCTGGGCGCACGAGGCTGACCCGAAGGCCAAGCTGTACCTCAACGACTACAACGTTGAGGGGATCAACGCCAAGAGCGACGCGTACTACAAGCTGATCAAGGATCTGCGTCGCCAGGGCGTGCCGATCCACGGCTTCGGCATCCAGGGTCACCTCGGTGTCCAGTACCCCTACCCGAACCAGGTGGTGGAGAACCTCAAGCGCTTCGCCGACCTGGGTGTCGACATCGCCTTCACCGAGGTCGACGTGCGGATGCCGATGCCGCCGGACGCGACCAAGCTGCAGGCCCAGGCGCACAGCTACACCTCGCTGCTGCAGGCCTGCCTCGTGGTCAAGCGCTGCGTCTCCTACACGGTGTGGGGCTTCACCGACAAGTACTCCTGGGTGCCGGACTGGTTCGAGGGCGAGGGCGCGGCGAACCTGCTGGATGAGAACTACCAGCCGAAGCCGGCCCACACCGCCCTGACCTTGACACTCCAAGTCGCCGGTTCTCGGTGACGCGAGCGGGTCATACCAGCGGGATACCACGTTCCGTGGCGCGCCCGCCGGCCACCAGCAGGCGGGCGCGCCAGACACCGGAAACGGTCGGGCCGGCTTCCCCGAGGGGAGGCCGGCTCGACCCCTACCTCAGAGAGATGGAGGACGCGATCAGCGCGGCGAGCGGAACATTCAGAAACCCCATCGTGAGCGGCTGCCACCCTGATCCGAGCATTTGCCGCGTCGGTGAGGACTACTACCTCGTGTGCTCCAGCTTCGAATACTTCCCCGGCGTACCGATCTTCCACAGCCGCGACCTCGTCCACTGGCGACAGATCGGCAACGTCCTGGACCGTCCTAGCCAGCTCGAGTTGCCGGAGTCTCTCCCCTCCTCCGGAGGCATCTACGCGCCCACCATCCGCTACCACGACGGGCGTTTCTGGCTGATCACAACGAATGAGCCGTACGGCGGTACGTTCATCGTCACCGCGGAGGATCCCGCAGGTCCGTGGTCCGATCCGATACCGGTGCCCGGTGTCCCCGGCATCGACCCGGACCTCGCGTGGGACGACGAGGGCAATTGCTGGTGCACCTTCGCCGGCATTCGGCAGGTCCGGATCGACCCGACCACGGGGACCGCGTTAGAGGAACCGCGCCACATCTGGTCGGGTACCGGTGGCCAGTATCCGGAGGCACCGCACCTCTACCACGTCGACGGCTGGTGGTACCTCCTCATCGCGGAAGGCGGCACCGACCGCGGGCACGCGGTCACGGTCGCCCGCGCGCGCACCCCGCAGGGCCCGTTCGAGTCCTGTCCCCACAATCCGATCCTCACCCACCGAGGCACGGGCAGTCCGATTCAGAACACTGGACACGGCGACCTGGTGCAAGCCCATGACGGGTCGTGGTGGATGGTCTTCCTCGGCGTGCGTCCCCGCGGCGGCACCCCTGGTTGGCACGTCCTAGGGCGTGAGACGTTCCTCGCCCCCGTCCACTGGATCGACGGGTGGCCGGTGGTGGGTGAGGTGTCCCTGGAGATGCCCGCGCCCGCGGTACCTGCCGCCCCGTGGCCGACCCCACCCGTCCGCGACGACTTCACGGACCGCGAGCTCGCTCCACACTGGATTTCCCTGCGTTCGCGGGATCCCCACCGAGTCACGCTCGCCGAACGGCCAAGCTGGTTGACCCTGCGCCCCGGGGCGCCGTCCCTCGACAAGACCGGGGTGACGTTCGTCGGGCGTCGGCAGGCCCACCTCAACGTGCGGATCCGCACCCGCCTCGAGGTCGTCGACGGGGTGGGCGGGCTCGCCGTCCGCATGGATGAGAATCACTACTACGCCGTGGAGGTCGATGGCGGCGTCACCCGGGTACGCGCGCGAATCGGCCCGCTCGCGCAGCACCTCGGCAGCCAACCGGTGCCGCCTGGGCCGGTGGTGCTCCGGGTGGAGACCCACGCCACGGCCCCGAGCCCGGACCACCCGCGACAGGAACCCGATGTGGTGCGCCTGGGGGTGGAGGACGACGAGGGGCGCTTCACCGTGTTGGCGGAGCTCGACGGCCGGTACCTCGCCACCGAGGTCGCCGGGGGCTTCACCGGGCGTGTCATCGGGGTGTACGTGGGCGCCGGCACCGTCCATGTGGACTGGTTCGACTACCACGGCGACGACAGCGCCCTGCCCGACTTCTAGACACAAGGCGCCGTACCGCGGCTGCGCCCTCCCCGGCGGACGCGCAGTGGCATCGCGCGAGCCGACGAATCCGCGGTGGTCGAGGTGCTCCGTGGGTTATCGTCCGGGTCGACAAGCGCGCCTGCCACACGGCCGCCGAGGGGGACCTCATGGGTCACGGGCTCCTGTTCGTGTGTCACGCGAATCTGTGCCGGTCACCGATGGCCGAATACCTGGCCCGGGAGATGCTGACCCAGGCGCTGGGCGGGGACGGGGCGTCGGTGCCGGTGGCGAGCGCGGGCACCCACGCCGTGCCCGGCCGCGCCATGCATCCGCACGCCGCCCAGCTCGCCGCGGAACGCGCGATCGACATCCGCGACTTTCGCAGCCGACCGGTCACTCCAGACGACCTGACGAACGCCGGGGTCGTGCTCACCGCGACGCGGGAGGAGCGCCGGGCGTGCGCGGCGCTGGCACCGCGCGCCATCCCTCGGACCTTCACGCTGCGCCAGTTCGCGCGTCTGGTCACCGCCGCGGTGGAGCGCGGGTGGCGGGTGGTCGACCCCAACGAGCCGCCACCCGCACGCGTCACCGCGTTGGTCACCGCCGCGGGCCGGGCCCGGGCGCTCGTCCAGCCGGTACGCGCCACCGAGGATGACCTCGCCGACCCCATCGGGCACCCGCTGGCCCAATTCCGTCACTGCGCCCGAGAGATCGAAGCGGCGTTACGGCCCATCATCAGGGCTATCGCTGGCTCTGACTGAGCTCAGGCTCCGTCGCGACGGGAGCGCGCTCGAGGCCGCCGCCCTGCGTCGGCGCCACCGGCCCGCCCGATCGGGCGGACTTCCGGGACTTGCCCGACTTGGCAGCCACGCGTGGCCGCACCGGCCCCGCCGTGGCGATCTTGTACGCCTCGTAGTGGTACGCGTCCGCCTTCGGCATCGCCGCCATGGTGAGCACGGTTCCCAGCAAGCGGGCTCCCGCGGCGCGCAGCGCGGTGGCCGCGTTGGCGACCTGTGTCCTGCTGGTCGCACCCCGCCGGGTGGCGAGCAGTGCTCCGTCGCACTGGGCCGCGACGACGGCGCCGTCGGTGATGGACAGCAGCGGGGCGGTGTCGACGACGACCACGTCCGCGCGCCGCCGCAGCGCGTCCAGCAGATCGAACATCGCCTTGGAGCCGAGCAGCTCGTTGGGATTCGGCGGGAGGGATCCGCTGGGCAGGACGGCGAGTGGGAGATCTCCCCAAGGTTGCAGCGCGTCGGCCACGTCTACCTCACCGATCAACACGTTGGTCAACCCCAGCTCTCCCTCGATGCCCAGGTAATCGGCGATGTGCGGGCGGCGGAGGTCCGCGTCGACGAGCACGACGCGCCAGCCCGCCTCCGCGAGGGCGATCGCGAGATTGCAGGAGAGAGTGGACTTGCCTTCCGCCTGGGTGGCGCTGGTCACCGCGATCGACTGGACCGCCTCCCCCACCTTGACGAAGCGCAGGTTCGTGCGGAGCTTCCGGATCGCCTCCGCCCGGGGGGTGTGCGCGGCGTCCCCGACGATCAGCGGCGCGTCCTTCGCCGCACTGTCGTACGGCACCTCGCCCAGCAACGGCGCGTCGGCGGCCGCTCGGAGCGCGGCGCCGTCGCGGACGGTGGTGTCGGTCATCCCGCGCACCAAGGCGAGCGCGACGCCGATGAGCAGACCGACACCCGCGGCGAGCGACACATCCCGCGCGGGGCGGGGCGAGACCGGCTGGGGATGGAGCCGAGGACCGCTGACAACCTCCACTTTGACCGGTGTCTGCGTGCTGCCAGCCGGTGTTTCCAGGGTCTGCACGAGCTCCACGAACGTGGTGGCGATGGCCTGCGTCAGCTCCATCGCGCGCGTCTGGTCCTGGTCGACGACGCTCGCCTCGATGAGCACCGTGTCCGGATGCACGCGGGCGGAGATGCGCGCGCGCACCTCCTCGGCACTCAGACCGATGGCGGTCCTTTCCGTCACGGCCTTGACGAGCCGGTCGCTGGTGAGGAGGTCCTCGTACGACTTGACGCGCTGGTGGAGAAAGAGGTTGCCCTGGTAGGCCTCGGCGGCCCCGTGGTGGGGCGCGGTGACGAAGAAGGTCACCGTGGCGGCGTATCGGGGATCGGACCGATACGCGCCGACACTCGCAGCGCCGATGGCGAGCACGACCGTAGCCAGGACGAGCCACCACCGCTGTCGCACCAGTGCAAACCAATTACGAAAATTCATCACCTTTTCCCTCTCGGGCCGTGAATGAACGCCCTATCCCCTGAAACGCGCTCGCCACCCCACAGAAATGGGGCACTATGGAACTACAAGTCGCGACGTCATTGAATGTAGGTGACTCGAGTCCATGACAGACCGTAATCCGTCAACAGATCTGTCCGAACCAACCAATGATCCGAGGGCGTCCAATGACACCGGCTGGTGATTCAGGAAATTGGGCGGACCGCCATCGGTCACCACTCGCGCCGGCTCTCACAAATCCGCACTCTCCGCACCGCGTGATAGCCGGTGGCATCGTCGCGCGCCCTGCTCGTTTCGCTGCGCCTACGGGAATGGATTATGGAGTCGAATTCGCGTTCACCTGATGCGTCTCTTTCCGCTACCCCCCACCACCATGCGTCCCACCACCCACCCTCCAACCCGCGCGCCGGGGCGGATCCGCCCAGGAGTTCCCCACCAGTCCGTCCAGCGCCATCGGTGCCCCTCACCCCGCTCCGACGCATGGGTTCCCAGACCGAACACCGACGTCAGCGGCGGTCAACCGGGGCCGCCACGAAGGCCACGCGGCCGGCGAGCGGCAGCGTGGGGCGCAGCGGCCGCTCCCCACGCGCCCAGACGGCCACCGAGGTGCGAATACGCGCGGCCACCACGCCCCGGCTCGCCACGCCGAGTCGCCGACCAGCCCTCACCTCGACGGCGTGGCAACACACGACGGTCGCGGAATCGTTTCCCAGCGCCGTCGAGCTAAACACCTACCGCGCGGCCGTCACCGACCTCCTCGCGCGGATCGCGCCCCACTCCTTCGCCACCCACCGCGACACGATCGAGGAGGTGCTCGCCAGCCGACTCGCCGAGCCGGCGCTCGCCACCGTGCTGGCCGCGACACCCATCGGGGTCTCCGGGACCATCGCCGAACTCCTCCACGAACTCCACGCCCACCAGCACCGGGTGCACGACACCGCCGACCTCCTCGGCTTCATCCGCGTCTACCTGCTCTCGCGGATCGACGCGGTGTGGTGGGGCCAGACCCCCGCCTATCGCACGGACGCCGAGGTCCTCGCCGCGGACGACCTCGTCGACCTCGACCTGCTCCGTCGGCGTAAGCTCCTGAGCTTCCGCTACCGCCGCCAGGCGGAAACCCTGCTCACCCGGCTCACCCGCGCCGCCGAACGCCGCCTGTGGGCAGGGCGGGCGCCGCACACGCCCGGCCTGTTGTTCACGCGGACCCGCCCGGAGACCGTCGAACTGCTCAATCGCCTCGCCCGCGACTTCGCCCGGCTGGCGCCGCCTGGCACACCGCCCCTGTGGATCACCAGCCTCACGCGCAGCCTGGACCACCAGCATCGGCTGCGGGCCCTCGGCTATTTCGCCCTCGTACCCAGCTCCCACTGCGTGGGATACGGCATGGATATCGAGAAATCGTGGTTCCGTCGATTCGACGCCCACCGCGCTCTGGAGGTGGTCCTGCTGGAGCACCAGGCCTGCGGTGCCATCAACGTCATCGACCAAGGGCAGGCGTGGCACGTCTGCATTAGCCCGCCGGCGGTCGCCGAGCTCCGCGACGCGGGCTCCTGGGCTATCACCGCCGGCACATAGCCCCCGCGCTGTCCCGAGCGCTACCGCTCGGGACAGCGGATGTGGCGTCCTCCATCGTCGGGGTGGACGCTCCCTCGTGGGGCCACCACATGCCTATCCGTTCAGCGGAATAGCGCGGATTCACCATCGCATTCCATATCCACCCCTCTATTCTCGCAAGAGAACCATCAACGGATATATTTACTCCCCACTCAACACAGCCAACGCAATTTGGCGTACGGGGACCGTCATCGCGATCGGGCGCGTCAGCGCCAAGGGGTTGAGGATGCTTTTTCCCGGATCCATGAGTGGTGAACTCACCGCTGTGCTCGCCGCGTTTCTCACTCCCGCGGTGCTCGCTGAGCCCGCGCGACTATTCGCCCTGCGGTATGACCTCATCGACCGATCCGCGCGGCATCACATCGTCGCGCGCAGACGCGTCGTTCCGTACCTCGGCGGCGTTCTCGTCGTCACGGGAACGGTGGTGCCGGCGCTCACCATCACCGGCCGCATCGACGTTCGCCTCACCGCGGTCGTAGCCGGCGCGGTGACCGTCGGCGCCCTCGGTTTCCTCCGTGACCTGCGCCGTATCGCGTTGCCGTTCGGCATGGCGATGCAGGCGATGATGGCGTTCGCCCTCGCGATCAGTCAGGTGCGGTTGGGTGTGCTTGACACCGGCTGGCTCGACGCGGCCCTCACCGCGCTGTGGGTGCTCGCCGTCGCGAACGCGTTCCGCCTCCTCGACCGCGTCGATGGGATGCTGCCGACGGTGGGCTGTGCGACCAGCGCCCCGTTGGCGGTTGCCGCCTTCGTCACCGGTCAGGCGGAGCTGGCGTTCCTGCTCCTCTGCTTCGCCGCGGCCTGCTGCGGCATCCTGCTCCACCACGCGCCCCCCATGCGGATCGGCATGGGCGCCAGTGGCGGACACTTCGCCGGTTTCCTCATTGGATCGAGCGCCGCGGTGATCCGCCACACCGACCACGCCGCGTTCGACGGATTGCCGATGGTGCTGCTGGTGACCTCGGTGGCCGCGGTCAACGCGATCGTCGTGCTGGTCGCGCCACAGACGATGGGCACAGGCTGGGGCATCGTCCGGATCAATCGGCTGGGATTCCCGCTTGGACCTCAGCTCTTGCTGATCTTCCTCCTTGTCGGTACCGCCGGCGCTGGCTTACTCGCCGTATTGGTCTCCGGCGGCCTGATGTCCACAGTAGGCACTGTCATCAGCACCGCCTTGGTGGGCATGCCGCTGGTCGTGCTCCTGCTGCAACAGCCAGCGCCTCTGCCCCCGCCGAACCTCCCTCGGCTCACGGAACGGCATGTGGTGCCGCCCGCCCGGACATTAGTCAAAGAAGGGGTGCAGCAATGATGGGCCAACAGGCGCACACACCGGCGACGCGACCGCACGGAGGGAGCACCATGCGGCAACTCGCGGGCGGATGGACACCGCGCGGGCTGCGCCGGCTAGGCCTCGTCGGACTCGTGGCCCTCGTCACCGCCGCGGGTGGCGCGGTGGCGACCAACTACGTCATCGCCTCCCAGATCGTCAACAGCGTCGGCCGTATCTCCGGCGCCTTCGACGGTCTCGATCCCGCCGCCCGCCCCACGGCTGATCCCGGCAGCGCGCAGGGCGAGACGATCCTCGCGATCGGTTCTGATCTCACGCCGACGCCCGGCGACACGCAGGGCGGCACGCCCACGGTCCTTCCACATCACCTCAGCGACGTGATCATGCTGATCCGGCTCGACCGGCTGCGCAGCACGCTCACGGTCGTCACCCTTCCGCGCGACTCCTGGGTCGAGGTGCCCGACTACGGGCGGATGAAGCTCCACGCCGCCTACCCGCTGGGCGGTCCTCCCCTGCTGATTCGCACCGTGGAACACCTCACCCGGATCCGCATCGATCACTTCATGGTGATCGATTTCGCGAGGTTCCCGACCACGATGAGCCTCTCCGACCCCGATCCGGCCGCCCACCCCGCAGCGCGCGCCGGCATACCCGAGGAGGAGCTCGACCGGATCCGACGCCAGCACCAGGTCCTGCGCGCCGTCCTCACCGGTCTCGCCCAAGACCCGAAGCAGAAGCCGCTGCAGGTCTACCGACTCCTCGAGGCCACGACGCGAGCCGTCGCCGTCGACGACTCGTACCAGCCAGCCCAACTCCGCGAGCTCGGACTCGAGGCGTCGCAACTGCGCCGGACCTGGTTCCTCATCGCTCCCATCAAAGAGCGTGGTTGGGAGAACGACCAAAACGTCATTTACCTCGACGACGAACGAGCGAACGCCCTGTGGCAGGCGCTGCGCAGCGACACGGTGGCCGACTGGGTCGCGCAGCACCCCACGGAGCTGCTCGCCCCGATCGCCCCGTAGCGTCGCCGTTCCCGTCTCACGCCGTCGCAAGGAGCGCGCCCCGGCCACGTACCCGCTTGATCCGGTGGCTGAGGGCGCGCCCGTCGGCGGCGTGGGCAGGGGCGACGTGATTCGCCGTGACCGGGGCCAGGCCGGCCGGGGATGTGCTCAGTCGGTCTCTGGCTGCTGGTATGCCTGCGGGCCGTATGTGTGGGCGACCAGCGGGTACGCCCCGAGAACGCGGTGATTGGTCCGCAGTGTCAAGGTCCGGCCCGAATCGTCAACATCCGCGGTGAGGTCGTCCGTCACCTGACCGTCGACCAAAACCTCGATTCTGCCGCGCACCTCGACCCTCTTCATCGCTGTGCCCTCTCGCCTCGTCGAACCTATCCCTTCACGTTTACCCTGCGCCGGTGAGGCGCGTCAGCCGATTTTTGATACGGCGGTCAGGATCGGTCGCCGGGCCACTTGGTCCTCGACCGCCGGTTGAGTCCGGGTCAACCCGGGTCGTCGGGCCTGTGGGTGGGCGCGGTCGGGGCCAACGCTGACCGCGCCGGGGCGGCTCACCGGTTGGCGGGCAGCGAAGACACGACCTCGTCGGCGGGAGGGGGCCCGGGCGGTGTCCCATCCCCGAACGGCCGGCCGCCCAGGGCTTCCCGTCCGTGGGGGGTGTACCACTGCCGGAGATCGGGACCGACGGGCACGATGCCGGTGGGGTTGATGTCGCGGTGCACCTGGTAGTAGTGCCGCTTGATGTGATCGAAGTCGACGGTGTCCCCGAAACCGGGTGTCTGGAAGAGATCGCGCGCGTACGCCCAGAGCACGGGCATCTCAGTGAGTTTGTGGAGATTGCACTTGAAGTGGCCGTGGTAGACGGCGTCGAAGCGCACCAGAGTGGTAAAGAGCCGAATGTCCGCTTCGGTGATCGTGTCGCCCAGGAGATACCGCTGGTGCCGCAACCGCTCCTCCAGCGCCTCCAGCCGGGCGAAGAGCTGATACACCGCCCGCTCGTACGCCTCCTGTGACTTGGCGAATCCCGCGCGGTAGACGCCATTGTTGACGTCCCGGAAGATCTCCTCATTGAGCGCGTCGATCTCGGCGCGCAGGTGAGCAGGGTAGAGGTCTGGCGCACCGGGGCGATGCCAGGCCGTCCACTCCGTACTCAGGTCCAGGGTGATCTGCGGGTAGTCGTTGGTGACGAGGACGCCACTGGGCACGTCGACGATCGCGGGCACGCTAATCCCTCCGGTGTAGTGGGGGTCGCGCGCGTAGTAGGCCTCGGAGAGGAAACGGATCCCCAGCACCGGGTCGCGCCCGTCGGGGTCGAGGGTAAAGCGCCAGCTTCGCTCGTCCTGGATGGGGTCGACGACCGCGAGAGACAGCACGGACTCCAAGCCGAGCAGGCGACGCACGATGATCGCTCGGTGCGCCCAGGGGCAGGCACGGCTGACGACAAGGCGGTAGCGCCCTGGTTCGACTGGCCAGCCGGACGATCCGTCGGCGGTGATGCGATCGGTGAAGGCGTTGGGCGCCCGGACGAACTCGTCGCTCGACTCGCTCATGCTCCGCTCCTCGCGCTGTTGAGCCTGGCGGCTCCCCGCGTCATCTGTCACAGATCCGACAATTATCGCCGTTTCGGATCCCGACGGGTCGAGATCGGTGCAGGATAGGGCGCACGATCGACACGAAACGCAATCGATCAACTACGCATCGTTGATACAGCGGGCCGAAAATCAATACGCTTCTACCTGATTCTCGTTATCGAGGTCATCTCGGCATAACACCAGCGTGTCCGCCCAAATCTTCCGCGGTGAGCGCCCATGCAGTCCATGAAGATCGGTGACGTCCAGATCCCGACCCCCAACCTCGACCCCCACGGCCTCATCCGCGTCACCCGCGCCCCCACCGACGAGCTCACCGAGGTGCGCATCGCGGACGAGGTCTGGCCGCGGACCCACTTCGCCGAGGTCAGCCTCAGTCGCAGTCACGTGGAGCGAGTCGACCTCACCGAAAGCCAGTGGCGGGACGTCGCGCTGTACGGCTGCCGCTTCGAACAGGTCAACCTCTCCGGCGCGATCCTGACCGGCGTCACCATGGAGCGCTGCCACCTCATCAACTGCCAGCTCACCGCGGTGCAGCTATCCGACGCGCGCTTGAAGAACGTCATTCTGGAGGGCTGCCGGCTCGATCACGCGACACTCGTGCACGTGCGCGTCACGGGACCGGTCGCGGTGGTCGCCTGCGACCTCAGCTACACGCTGCTCGTCCACAACCGCATGTCCCACCTGGTGGCCCGCTCGTGCCGGCTCGTCGGGCTCGAAGTCGACGACTGCGACGCGACCGGCGCCGATGTGCGCGGCAACGACCTCAGCCACATCAGCCGAGGGCTGCTCAGCCTCCGGGGAGCGGTCATCGAACCATGCCAGGTGGAGCAGGTGGCCCGGCTGGCAACCCGTGAACTCCACCTCACCGTCCGAGGGTGTACCGGCTACGACAACGCCGACGGGGCCAGCTCCGAGTGGAGCTGGCCCCGTCCTCAGTCGACCGGAGGCGGCGGTCACCGCGCGGATCAGGCGGAGTAGCCACGGGTGGCCATCCACTCCGCGAGGTCAATGGTCGACATGTCGTAGGTCACCGGACCGTCCGGATTGGCCGGATCCGCGATCGTCACCGTCCGGCCGTGGTCGCGGTACCCCACCACGGTCAGGTAGTGGCCGCCCGGGAACGAGCGGGCAACACCGTTGGTGTCGTACGCGGTGCCGGCGATGTTCGCCACCACCGGGCGGTCCTCGTTGAGGGCGCGGACGATGTCCGCCTGCAGGCGGTCGATCTTCTCCGGCGTCACCTGCTCACCCATCGAGACCGTCTTGTAGTGGTTACCGCCACGGACCTCGTTGAGCGTCCGAGTAATCTCCACGGCCGAGTTCGTGCCCTCAGTCGTGGTGCCGAGCTTCTCGGCGAGCTCGTCCTGGCTCGGTGCCGTGCCCGTCGCGCTCAGCGCGATACGAGTCGCGGCCGGACCGCAGTAGTAGAAGTTCGGTTGCAGCTGATGGTCGTGGCTCACCGTCTTCACGGCGGGCTTGTCCGTCATGCTGTCAAGCGGATTCACCACCGACGCCTGCGCGATCTGGGCACGGATCGGCTGCGTCGGGCTGTCGTGGACCGTGGCCACCGCCGGAATCGCGACCGCGCCACCGGCGAGTGCCAGACCGGCGATACCCAGAGAAAACTTGCGCGTAGGCGCCTTCAGAACAGTCGGCAGCCAACGAGGGAAAGTCGACGTCACAGTGAGATGCCTTTCTGGATAGACACCTGAACCGGGTTATCCGGGATACGCCCTCACGGCTCAGGGGGCGCAAGCACACCCGCTGCCAGATCACACTGGCGACGGGCGGCGCGCCGACAGACGCGTTCTCACGGCCGGGGGAGACAACGCCAAACCGGTGCTCCGCATTCCTCGCACACCGGCTCTCGTCTCCGTCACAGACTGGCCTGTGCTAGCGACGGCGTCTCGATACGTCGCCTGATAATGTCGCCCGCGCGTGGCGCGGGCGTACCGTGTTCAACCACTCCGCGGCGCCCGACATTCCGCAGCGGGCGGCCCGCGATCCGCCGACACCCGGTGGCCGCCGGAGCCCACCGCCCCATTCGGCCAGCCAGCCGCGTACCGCGCGCGCTCGCGCGGGCGGTACGCGGTACCGGAACAGAGACCAGGTCCGGGTTGTTGTCTCGCAGGCGAGGCGGTGGCGCGCCGCGAGCCGTTAGCCCGACGGCGGAATGACCGCCGCGCCCGGGGCGTTGTACCTAGTCCGGCCGCGCGCCGCGGCCCGTTGACCGACGGTGGATCATTCCCGTCAGATGTCCGATCGCCGCCCTGCTGGGACGCGTGTCCGCTTGTGGCGGACCTGACCAGCGGCGCGCCACCACGACGACTTTCGCGCTTTCCTGACGGTTTTCCGAAAACTCACCGAGAAATCGGCCGCGTAGCCATATCCACTCTTCGAGGGACGCATCATGACTTTCCGACCTGAGTTCCTGCGTGCCTTCCGCACCGAACTCAAGCGCCACGCGACGCTGGCCGCCAGTAGCTTGGCCGTCATCGGCGGCATCGCGCTCGCGCCGGCCACACCCGCCCAGGACGCTGCGACGACCACCCCGGCGCCCAGCATCGCCGAGCAGATCGTCGCCCACGTCGAACCGCGGGCGAAGGCGCCGTCGGTGGAGCAGTTGATGCCGTTGGGTGAGCCGGCGGGGCAGTCGACGTATGAGATCACGCCGGAGCGGATGGCGAACGCGAAGGCCATCATCCAGGCGGGGAAAGAACTGAATATGCCGCCGCGGGC
>DATCMA010000051.1:0-8336 GCA_036563645.1 Micromonospora sp. | reverse complement strand
GCTGGGCAACGAGTGCTCCCCGCGCATGCGGGGGTGATCCGGCCCGCAAGTCCTCTACCTGGGAGCCGACCCCGTGCTCCCCGCGCATGCGGGGGTGATCCTTCCCTGGTCACGGTGCGGATTTGGCGTCGCCGGTGCTCCCCGCGCATGCGGGGGTGATCCTTCCCTGGTCACGGTGCGGATTTGGCGTCGCCGGTGCTCCCCGCGCATGCGGGGGTGATCCCTTCTGGGCCGAGGTGCGCGGCAAGGGTGACTCGTGCTCCCCGCGCATGCGGGGGTGATCCCCGCGGCAGCTCCTCATCGGTCGCCGGCTTGATGTGCTCCCCGCGCATGCGGGGGTGATCCCCTCCGGGGCATCGACTTCATCGATGCGATGATGTGCTCCCCGCGCATGCGGGGGTGATCCCATCTCCGGCATCCCGCGCTGGCTCTCAGACGCGTGCTCCCCGCGCATGCGGGGGTGATCCACAGCGCTACAGCTGATGATCTGACCGTATCCAGTGCTCCCCGCGCATGCGGGGGTGATCCTGCCGGCACCAACCAGGCTGCACACGAGGTCGAGTGCTCCCCGCGCATGCGGGGGTGATCCGACGGCGCTGCTGATGCTCGCGGACCCCACCGAGTGCTCCCCGCGTATGCGGGGGCAATTCCTCGCACGATGCAGTAGGGCGTCGCGATGTGTCTGCTGGCTCGGGCGTCCGGCTTAGGGGCAACGAGACTGCTCGTGCGACTTCAGGTCCTGAGAAGCGGTGGGCGACATCCGGTCTAGCTGCCTACCTAGGTGGTGGTGTGGCGACCGTGGGCTTACCACCGCCGCGGGAGACGCATCGACGACCCTAGACCGACATGCCCCGCTCGACGACCGACCGGGGCAGGCGGGTGTTCGAGCATCCTACTGACTTTTCGCTGACTTCGATCTTGGAAGAGGGCGCTGAGGAAGAGATAAGGCCCTCACTAGAGGGCCCTTGAGCTGCGGTTTTGGTGGTCGGGGTGGCCGGATTTGAACCGACGACCTCTTCGTCCCGAACGAAGCGCGCTACCAAGCTGCGCCACACCCCGGGCATGCCTCGGAAATCTTAGCTCACCCGCGGCCAGGGGCCAATTCGGCTCCCCTGCCCTGGCCCGCCTGCCCAGGCGAGGCGGGCCCAGGCGGGGGCGGTCCCAGGCGGGCCAGGGTGTGCGGTCAGCGGGGGATGAGGGTGAGCAGGCTCGCCTCGGGCCGGCAGGCGAACCGGAACGGCGCGGTCGGGTGCGTGCCGAGACCGGCAGAGACGTGCAGCCAGCTGTCCGAGCCTGGCCAGCGGTGCAGCCCGCGGGCCATGTGCCGGGGTAGGCCGCAGTTGGTCACGAGCGCCCCAACGCCTGGCACCCGCACCTGCCCGCCGTGCGTGTGCCCGGCCAGCAGCAGCGAGAAGCCGTCCGCGGCCATGTGGTCCAGGACACGCGGCTCCGGGGTGTGGGTGACGCCGATGGCGACATCCACCTCGGGCGACACCGGCCCGGCCACGCCGCCGTAGGCGTCGCGCTCGACGTGGGGGTCGTCCACCCCGACGAGCTCGACCTCCTGGCCACCGGCGGTGAGTGTCGTCCGCGCGTTGTTGAGGTCCACCCACCCCCCGTCGATCAACGCCGATCGCAGCTCTTCGACGGGCAGCTCGACCCCCTGCCGGTACTCCCGATTGGGATTGAAGTAGCTGAACGGGTTCTTCCACACCGGACCGCGGTAGTCGTTCGAGCCGAACACGAACGCGCCTGGGAAGTCGAAGAGCGGCTGAAAAGCGCGCAGGACGCCGGGCACCGCGTCCGGATGGGACAGGTTGTCACCGGTGACGATGACGAGGTCCGGGTCGAGGCCGGCGAGCGAGGCGATCCACGCTTGCTTGCGGCGCTGCTCCGGCATCATGTGCAGGTCCGACAGGTGCAGAATGCGCAGCGGTTCGGCGTCGGGCGCGAGCACGGGTACATCGAAGCGGCGAAGCGTGAACATATTCCGCTCGATCAGCGACGCGTAGGCGAACGTGGCGGCGCCCAGGGCAGCGGTGCCGGCGGCAAACCGAAGAATCGCGCGCTTTCGCATGCCGCTCAGCGTAGTGAGAGGCGTACGGGCGAGCGCATCGACTCCCCGGGCCACACGAGCTCCTCCCGCGAGGGCGACCGAGCCCGCGCGACGGCCAGAGGTGGCGCTGAGACGACAGGCGGGAGGGCGAGGATCCTCGCCCTCCCGCCTGCGCGCTTACCAGTTAGCGGTTGGTGTTGCCGGGCTGCCCAGCGCCGGGCTGCTGCGTGTTGCTCTGGTCCGCGGCGTTGGACTGCTCCGAGTTATTGGGTGCGTCCGGTCGGGTGCTCGGCTGCGTCCGCTGTGGCTGGCCGGCGCTGACCTGGATGCCGACCACGCCACCCTTGACGGTCGACCCCGAGGGCACGGTGCCCGCCACGGTGCCGGCCGGGCACGGCGACGGGACGCGGTTGGCGTCCACGTACACGTCGAAACCGGCGGCGCGGAGCCGGGCTGTCGCGGCGTCCACGGGCATGCAGGCGACGTTCGGGATCGCCCGCTGCTCACCGTTGACGATCTTGCCGCTCGGCGGAGTGAAATCGATCTTTGGTTTGCCCTTCATCGCGTCCGCGAGCGTCATGTAGACCGCCCGGTTGACGATGTAGTGGCTCATCACCGCCGTGGTCTGCGGCCAGTCCGGGTCGGCGAGGATGCCGGCGACGGCGAGCTGCTTGGTGGTGACCACAAGGGACGCGGTGCGGTCCCGGTCGGTGGTTCCGGTCTTGCCCGCCACCGGGTACCCCACAGCTCCGCGCACCTCCGGGGCTGTGCCACCGTCGCAGCGGCTGGTGGAGGAGCGGTCGCCGACCGGGCAGCGCGCCGCGTCGATCGCCGCTCGGGCGATGTCGGGCTTCACCGCCTGGGTGCAGCGGGGGTTGCCGACGTCGAGCTTGTTGCCGTCCTGGTCGCGGATTTCCTCCACCGGAATGGGCTCGCAGTACTTGCCGTCGGCGGCCAAGGCGGCGTACGCGTTGGCCAGGTCCAGCGGGGTGGTCGCCGACACGCCCAGCGTGAAGGCGCCCCACTGGTGGGCGGCGTCCTTGTTGTTGGCGAAGTTCGCGTCGCTCTGGGCGCGGAACTTGATGCCGAGCCGCTTGGCGACGTCGACCGCGTTCTCCGCGCCGACCATCTCCTGAAGCTTGACGAAGTAGGTGTTGACCGAGCGGCCGAAACCGCTCCACATGGTGCGCGGGCCGTTCATCCAGCTCGGGTTGGCGTTGGACGGGCAGTAGTAGTTGGTGCCGCGGCACGCCGCCGGTGAGCCGTACTCAACGATGTAGTTCGTCCGCATCGGCGACTGGGCGTTAATGGTGGTCGCCAGCGGGTATCCCTTCTCCAGCGCCGCCACCAACGTGAAGATCTTGAAGGTCGATCCCGCCTGGTAGCCGTAGATGTCCCCACCACCGGTCATCAGCGGGTTCGTCGTGTTCGGGTACGAGCCCCGGATGCCCCGCGCCCGCTTCGCCGGGTCCGTGGAGAGCTTGTTCTGCGGGTTGTTCGGATCGTCGAGCTTGAAGTTGCGGTTGACGGCGAGCGCCCGGACCTTGCCGGTGCCCGGCTCCACCGCGGCGATCATGAGCGCGTGCGGGTGCCCGGTCTTGAGCACCTGCTCGATGCGCTTCTTGGCCGCGTCCTGCACCTTCGGGTCGAGCGAGGTGATGATGCTGTAGCCACCGCTCTTGAGTCGGCGCTCACGGTCGTACGCCGTGGCCCCGAAGGTCTCCTGATCGAGCCACCACCGGTAGAAGTAGTCGCAGAAGAAGCCCCAGCTGTTCTTGTTGGCCGCGACGCAGCCGTTCGGGGCGCGCTTCCCCGTGACCTTGACTTCCGTGGCCTTAGCGGCGTCCGCTTCCTGCTGCGTGATCGCGCCGATGGTCACCATGTTCTGGATGACCCAGTCGCGGCGGTCCTTGGCGAGCGGCTTGCCGCCCGGGGTGGTCGGGTCGAACGCGGTTGGCGCCTTGACCAGGGCGGCGAGCAGCGCCGCCTCGGCAATTGTGAGATCTTTTGGTTCTTTTCCGAAGTAGACCTGGCTCGCGGCGAAGACCCCGTAAGCGCCGTTTCCGAAAGGCGCGATATTGAGATAACGCTCGAGAATTTCGTCTTTTGAGAGTTCCTTTTCGAGTTGAACCGCGTAGCGCATCTCGCGCAGCTTGCGGCCAATAGTGTCCTCCGTGGCGGCGACCACGTCTTCCGGATGTGTCGCCGAGTAGGCGATGGCCAGGCGGACGTACTGCATGGTGAGGGTGGAGGCACCCTGCGTGGTCTCGCCGGCGCTGTTGTTCGCGACGAACGCCCGCACGACACCCTTGGCGTCCACGCCGTTGTGCCGATAGAAATCGTGATCTTCGGCGGCGATGATCGCGTTCCGCATGACCGGCGGAATGTCCTTGAGCGGGATGTCGCGCCGGTTCTCGTCGTAGAGTGTCGCTAGCGGGGTCTTGCCGTCGGAGGCGTAGAGATAGGTGATCTGCGGCGCCCGTTTGACGGTGAGCTCGCTCGGCAGCTTGTCGAACGTCTCCGCGCCTGCCTTGAGCGCGAGGCCCGTCATCGCGGCTGCGGGGAAGGCGGCTGCCGCGACGACGACGCCGGCGAGCAGCCCGCAGATCAGCAGCGATGCGGCGTTGGTCAGCAGGTTGTGGTCGTTCTTCCGCATCCAGGTCACGACGCCAGGGTACGTGAATGGGCGTTGGTGACCTACGTGAGCTGATGCCCATTTCCTGTGGGCTTCGTCCTCGTTGTGCAAGACGCGCGAGTTCGCACGCCACTAGTGATCGCTTCTGCTGCCCAGTTTCTTCCGTGTGGCCGGATCCGACGGGGTTTTTCCGGGGCTGGAACTGGGTACCGAGCCTTGCCTGACCGCGAGAGGAGCGTTGCGAGAAGTACGGAGTGTCCGGATTAATGGATTTGGCAGATAACGTTGCGTAGTCAGTTGACTACGGAGATGATAGTCGGCGAGTATCGCACGTCACTCGCGCTAAGTCCCGGGGGGAAACAGGACGAGTCGCGGGTGGCCGGGGGTTTTGCCGACTGCTGTTCAAGTCGGTAGCGAGACTGCAAGGGGGGACGTGAACAGATGGGCTTGATCGCAGACTGGCCCAGTCTGGCGGCTTGCCAGAACGGCGACCCGGATGCGCTCTTCGTTCAGGGTGCCGAGCAGAACGTCGCGAAGAGGGTGTGCCGGGGCTGCCCCGTTCGGTACGAGTGCTTGGCGGACGCGCTGGACAACCGCATCGAATTCGGTGTGTGGGGCGGTATGACGGAGCGTGAGCGGCGGGCTCTCCTCCGCCGTTACCCGTCGGTGCCGAGCTGGCGCAAGATGTTCGAGGCCGCGATTCGCCAGCAGGAGAAGGAAGCGCTTCGCCGGCAGGAGAAGGAGAAGTCGCTAGTCACGTCCCGCTGACTGCAGCACCGATCGCACGCAGCCCGTCGACGTCGTGCACGTCGACGGGCTGTGCCGTGACGGCCACCATCGGCACGCTCGGGAACGCCTCCGTGAAGATCGCTGTGGCGCGCTCCTCCCGCGCGGTCCGCTCCGCGAGCGCGGCGTGCACCCGCAGGACGTCGGCGGTCGCCTCGTATCCGCCGAGTCGGCTCAACTCCGCGGCGGCCCGCAAGCTCTGCTCCGCCGTCAGCCCCGGCACCGCCGTCCGGTGCACCCGATTGAGCACAAGGCCACTGAGCGGCATCCGCTCGTCGCCCAGCCGGCGCGCGAAGTAGGCGGCCTCGCGGATCGCGTCCGGCTCAGGAGTGGCGACGAGGAGGAAGGCCGTCTCACGGGCTTGCAGGATCCGGTACGTCTGTTCGGCGCGCTGCCGGAAGCCGCCGAACATCGAGTCGAGCGCGGCGACGAAACCGGAGAGGTCGGCGAGGAGCTGCGCTCCGATGATCTTCTGGACGGCGCGCGAGAACAGCCCGAACGAGGCGGTCACCAGGTTGAACATGCTCCGGCCGCCGGCCCGGGCCGGGGCGAGCAGGAGCCGCAGCATCCGCCCGTCAAGGAAGCGGGACAGCCGCGCGGGCGCGTCCAGGAAGTCGAGCGCGGACCGCGACGGAGGAGTGTCGACCACGATCAGGTCCCACTCGCCTCGGGCGTAGAGCTGCCCGAGCTTCTCCATCGCCATGTATTCCTGCGTGCCGGCGAACGTCGAGCTGACCGCCTGATAGAAGGGGTTGGCGAAGATTTCCGCGGCCTTCGCCGGGTCGGTGTGGGCGAGCACGACCTCGTCGAAGGTGCGCTTCATATCGAGCATCATCGCGTGCAGCTCGCCGCCGCTGGCCTCCACATTGATCCCCTTGACGGGCCGGGGCGTGTTGTCCAGCTCGGTGAGGCCGAGGGACTGGGCCAGCCGGCGCGCGGGATCGATGGTGAGGACGACGGTCCGCCGACCATGCCGTTCGGCGGCGCGCAGCGCGAGGGCGGCGGCGGTGGTCGTCTTGCCGACGCCTCCCGCGCCGCAGCAGACGATGATCCGGACACCGGGGTCGGCGAGGATCCGGTCGACGTCGAGCCGCGGCGCCGCGTGATCAGGTGGCACGAGATCGAGCGTATAAGGGGGGCGACCGCTTCGGTCCCGCAGCGGTGGGGGTGTGAGTCAGTTGGCCCCGCGCAGCGCCGCGGCGAGCGTCCGCACACTGGTTCGATCGACGCCGCCGGGCAGCAGGGGCAGCTCGACGAGGGGCCGGTTGAGCGTGAGGAGCTCCTTGCGGAGTTCGTCTTCGAGGGCGAGTCGCTGGTGGTGCGCCTGGACTTCTGCGTAGAGCCCGTCCACGGTCGCTTGATCGGTGGGCAGCCCGACCGCGGCGAGCCCGCGCCGCAGCTCCGCCTGGGTCACGCGCCCCGCGGCCGCCAGTGGTTCTCGCGTCGCGTTGACGATGACGTTGCCGATGGGGATGCCGAGGTCTGTCAGCTCGGCGATCGCGTCCCGGGTCTCCTGAACGGGCATCTCCTCCAGCAGCGTGACCACGTGCACCGCGGTCAGCGACGACCGGAGCAGGGAGGCGACCCCCTCACTCTGCGACTTGATCGGGCCGACTTTGGCGAGCCGGGCGGTTTCGGCGGTGACGTTCAGGAATCGCCCGATCCGTCCGGTGGGCGGCGCGTCGAGGATGACCGCGTCGTACACCGGCCGCCCGTTGTCCGTGCGGGTCGTCGCCTCTTTGACCTTGCCGGTGAGGAGGACGTCGCGGAGCCCGGGTGCGATGGTCGTGGCGAAGTCGATCGCGCCGAACTTGCGCAGCGCGCGCCCCGCCGCCCCGAGCTTGTAGAACATGTCGAGGTACTCCAGGAGCGCTTCCTCGGGGTCGATCGCCAGCGCCCGCACCTCGCCGCCGTCGTCGGTGTGGGCGATGGTGCGCTCCTCGTACGGCAGGGGCGAGATCTCGAAAAGCTGGGCGATTCCCTGCCGACCTTCGACCTCGGCGAGTAGGACGCGTCGCCCGCCGCTGGCGAGGGCGAGCGCGAGCGCGGCAGCGACGCTGGTCTTGCCCACTCCGCCCTTGCCGGTCACGACGTGCAGGCGGGCCGACCAGCGGGGGGCTGGTGCGCCGGGCTGCTCCTCCACTTCCACGAGCCTATCGGGCGTGGGGTGCCCCCACCTCAGTTGACCTCGCAGATCCACCACCCGGTCCGCTGCACGACGGTGAACCGCAGCGGCAGCGTGGAGATCTTCTCGTCCGCGGTGGTCATGGTCAGCTCCGTGAAGACGATCGCCCGGTCGGAGTTCTGCTGCTCGATCTGGGGTGACTCCCATTTGAATCGGGGGCGCTGGTAGGTCCGGCGCAACTCGTCGACTTCGTCGATCTTCTTGTCGATCGCCTTGGCGTCGCGCGCCTCCGAGCAGACCATCGCGGCGGCCTTCCGTGCGTCGCGCTCGTGGTAGATGGCGCGGAGGAAGCCGTCGACGGCGGCGGCGGGGTCGGGTGCGCCCTCTCCGGTCTCGACCTGGCGCAGCAGGATGACGGAGAACGTGCCGCCGACGCCGCAGAGCAGCAGCACGATCGCGAGGACGACGGTCGCGATCACCGGCCCGCGCTTGTGCAGGGCGGCCCGCGCGGGGCGCGCGGCGGGCTGGCCGGCGGGAGCGCCGCTACCCGACGGTGAGCTGCCCGGTGGTGGGCTGCCGGGCGGTGGGCTGCCGGGCGGTGGCGTGTCCGCGGAAAGCTGCGGCGGTTGAGCGGGGCCGGGCGGCGGCGGGGCGGCCCCCGGTGGGGGTGGCGGCGCCGGCGGCCAGGGGGCGGCGCCGGGCGGCGGGCCGGCGGGGCCTGGCCCGGTGGACAC
>DATCMA010000049.1:0-107581 GCA_036563645.1 Micromonospora sp. | reverse complement strand
CATCTACACCGTGCTGGACGAGGCGCTGCGCGCTCGCCGCGTGCGCCGGGGCGAGCTGCTGGCGATCGCCGGGATCGGCGCGGGATTCCTCTGGGGCTCGCTGATCGTGCGGCAGCAGTAGGTCGATCGAGCGGGGTTGAGGCGTCAAGCGGGGAGGCGATGCGCGCGGTCGCGGCGATGCGAGCGACAACCGATCCTCGGGCGAGCCTCGACACGATCCTGTCGGGGCTGCGGGTCGGGGAGTGGCCCGAGCCGGACCCACCGGAGGGCTGGGCCGTCGTGCGGGTGCGGGCGGCAGGCGTCAATCACCACGACCTGTGGACACTGCGGGGAATCGGCGTCCCGCACGAGCGGCTGCCGGTCGTCCTCGGCGCGGAGGCCGCGGGCGTCGACGACGAAGGGCGGGACGTGCTCGTGTATCCGGTGATCGGGACGCCGACCTTCGGTGACGAGACGCTCGACCCCGCCTGCCGGTACCTGTCGGTGGACTACGACGGGACGTTCGCCGAATGGGTCGCGGTGCCGCGGGAGTGCTTGGTGCCCAAGCCCGCCGAACTGACCTGGGAGGAGGCGGCCTGTCTCCCGGGAGCCTGGCTCACCGCGTACCGGATGTTGTTCGAGAAGGCCCAACTCGCGCCAGGGTCGACGGTGCTGGTTCAAGGCGCCGGCGGCGGGGTGGCGACCGCGTTGATCACCCTCGGGTCCGCGGCGGGGTACCGGATGTGGGTCACGAGTCGCGACCCGGCCCGGCGTCACCGGGCGGTGGAGCTCGGTGCCGAGCGGGCGTTCCCGCCGGGTGCCCGGCTGCCCGAGCGGGTCGACGCGGTGATGGAGACGGTCGGCGCGGCGACCTGGGAGCACTCGCTGGCGGTGCTCCGCCCCGGCGGGCGGATCGTCGTATCTGGGGCGACGAGCGGGGCGCTCACCGAACTCAACCTCGCCCGAGTCTTCTACCGCCAGCTCTCCATCGTCGGATCCACCATGGGCACCCGGGAGCAGCTCTGCCAGCTCGTGCGGTTCTGTGTGGACACCGGGATCCGCCCGACGATCGACCGCCTCTTCCCCCTGGACGACGCCGCCGCGGCGCTGCGCGCGCTGGGTCGGGGCGAGGTGTTCGGCAAAGTCGTGCTGTGTCCCTAGCCGGCTGCGCCGCGCGCTAGCTGTGCTGTCGCGCGTACGCGGCGAGCCAGGCCACCTGGTCCGGGTCGAGTGACGGGCGGATCCGCTGCCGCGCCGCCGCCACGTGCGCCGCCGTCACCGTGGTCGCCTCCAGCGACTCCCGCATCGCGGCGAGCGCCGCCTCCCGGATGAGCGCGGCGCAGTCCGCCGACGAGTACCCCTCCAGCGTCTCCGCGAGCGCGGCGAGGTCGACGTCGTCCGCGAGCGGGACGGATCGCGCCGCGGCGCGCAGGATCTCCGCGCGGGCGGCGGCGTCCGGCGGCGGCACGTACACCAGCCGTTCCAGCCTTCCCGGGCGCAGCAGCGCCGGGTCGACGAGATCCGGGCGGTTGGTCGCGCCGATGACGACGACGTTCCGCAAGGGCTCGATTCCGTCGAGCTCGGTCAGCAGGGTGGCGACGACCCGGTCGGTCGTCCCGCTGTCGGTGGCCTGCCCGCGCCGCGGGGCGAGGGCGTCGATCTCGTCGAAGAAGACCAGTGTCGGCGCGGCCTCGCGGGCGCGGCGGAACAGCTCCCGCACCGCGCGTTCGCTGTCGCCGACCCACTTCGACAGCAGCTCCGCGCCCTTGACCGAGAGCACGTTGGCCCGGCCGGTGCCGGCGAGCGCCGTGACCAGGAAGGTCTTGCCGCAGCCGGGCGGGCCGTAGAGCAACACCCCGCGTGGCGGCGTGACTCCCAGGCGAGCGAAGGTGTCGGGGTAGGTGAGGGGCCACAGCACGGTCTCGGTGAGCACCTGCTTCACCTCGGCCATGTCGCCCACGTCGTCCAGTGTCACGTCCGGGATTTCCACAATGGACGACGCCATCGAGGTGGGGTGGACCACCTCCAGCGCGGCGAGGAAGTCGGCCATCGCGACCACGGGGTTCTCCGCGGACTTCTGCCGCAGCGCGGCCCGCACGCCCGCCTCGCGGACGAGCGCGGCCAAGTCAGCGGCGACGAACCCCGGCGTCCGCGCGGCGATCTCGTCGAGGCGGACGTCGTCGGCGAGCGGCATCGCGCGGGTCAACACCGTGAGCTGCTCCCGGCGCAGCCCGGCGTCCGGTACCGGCAGCGCGACCTGCGTCGCCAGGAGGTTCGGCGCGCGCAGGCCAGGGTCGACCGCCTCGGGGCGGCTGGTCGTGCACACCACCGCGGCGCCGGCGGCCAGCGCGTCGACGATCGCGGTACGGAGGACCGGTCCCAGCGGTCCTGGGTCGTCGCGGGGAGCCAACGCCTCCACATCCGCGATCACCAACACGGCGGGGCCGCCGTCGCTGGCGCTGCGGACCGCCGCCTGCAACCGCGCCGCGGCCGCGTCCGGACGCAACGCGGCGAGCTCCGGCCCCCACACCGCGACCACCCGCGCCCCCACCGTCGCGGCGACCGCCCGCACCAGCGTCGACTTCCCTGAGCCGGCGGGGCCGGTGAGGAGGACGCCGAGGGAGACGCTGGTACCCAGCCGGCGCAGCACCTCCCGGTGGTGGAAGCCGAGGTCGAACAGCTCCACGAGCTGCTGGGCGTGGGCGCGCACCCCCGGCAGGTCGTCGAGGCTGGGCGCGGCCGCGCGGTCGGCCGCGGGGCCGGCGCCGGCAGGCTGGGCGTCGGCGGCGGAGGGCGGCGTCGCCACCTCTTCAGGCTGTGCAGGGGCCGCCCGCTCCGGTGGCGGCGCCACGACGACCACCGGTTGGGCGGTGCGCAGCGGAGCCGGCACGTCCAGCGTCGACGGCCCGCCCGTGGCCGGACCGTCCCGCCACCCAACGACGGTGTCCATCGTGACCAGAGCGGACTCGGCCGGCTCGACGTCGACCACGGTGAGCAACGCGCTGGTCCAGCCGTACCCGACGGTGGCGGCGAGGCTGCGGCGCGCGGCGTCGACCAGGTCCCGGGTGCCCGACGCGGGCAGGACGTCCTGGGGGAGGAGCGAGACGTCGTCCCCGGCGGTGACCACTTTGCCGAGCAAGGCGAGTCGCAGCGTCTCCGGGGTGACCGCGGCGACGAGCTCCGGCGCGCCGGTGAGGGTGATCCGTCGGGCGGCGACCACGGGCAGTGGCGCGACGGTCACCTGGCCGCCGTCGCGGATGGCGAGGTTGCCGAGGGTGAGGTCGTCGGCGTAGAGCAGGGCGCGGCTGGCGGTCGGCTCCGCGCGGGCGACGATCCCGGCGGTGGTCCGCCGCCCGATGAGGCGGACGGCGTCTCCTGGCTTGAGGCCGAGAGCGCGCAGCACCTCCGGGTGCAGGCGGACGATGCCGCGCCGGGCGTCCAGCGCCGCCGGACGCCAGCGGGCGATCAAGGTGAGATCGGGACCCGTCACGGGCCGAGGGTAGCGGGCGCGCGCACTTCAGCCGGGGAAGGCGACGGGAGTTATCGGCGGTGGCCTCCGCGCAGGCCGTACCGTGTCCGCATGTCTCCCCCGCTGTCGGTACGAGTCCGCTCGCTGCGGCTCACTCGGCGCCACCGGCGCGCGCTCGCCGGGCTCCTCGCCGTCCTCGTGGGGCTCGTGGCGTGGGCAGTGTGGCCGGAGCGGACGGCGTACACCCGCCACGAGCAGATGATCACCGTGTGGTCGGGGCCGGCCGGGAACGAGCCCGTCGCGCTCGACACCACCTTCTACCTGCCGAGGGAGGCGTCGCCGCGTCGGAAGGTGCCGGCGGTGCTGCTCGCGCACGGCTTCGGCGGCAGCAAGCACACCGTGCGCGCCGACGCCGAGGAGCTGGCCGAGCTCGGGTACGCGGTGCTGACCTTCACGGCACGCGGGTTTGGCCGCAGCGGTGGGCAGATCCACCTCAACCACCCCGACTACGAAGTCCGCGACGCGCAGCGGCTGCTCGACTGGCTCGCGGCCCGCCCCGAGGTGCGCACCGACGCCGACGGCGATCCCCGGGTGGGCGTGGTGGGCGGCTCGTACGGCGGCGCGCTCGCCCTGCTGCTCGCCGCGTACGACCCCCGCGTCGACGCGATCATCCCGATGATCACCTGGAATAACCTGGCCCGCGCGTTCCTGCCGGAATCCACGGGCAAGTCACCGGTGGACGGCGTGTTCAAGCGCGGCTGGGCCGGGCAGTTCTTCGGGAACGGCGCGGCGGGCCCGGGTGGCGCCGGAGGGTTGGGCAGTCTCGGCGATCCGGGGCCGGGCGCGGCCGACGCGGGCACGACGTCGGGTGACGCTCGGAGGGCCGGCGCGAGCCCGCCGCCGCAGCCGTCGGTGTCCCCGAGTGGCGCCAGCCCTGCGCCGACCGCCGCTCCCGGTGAGGTCGTCGCGCCGGACACCGTTGCCGGCGACCCCCAGTGCGGGCGCTTCGCCCGCGACGTCTGCGAGGCGTACCTCGAGGTCGCCCGTACGGGACGCGCCACAAAGCAGGCGGTCGCGCTGCTGCGGCGCGCCAGCCCGGCGAGCGTGGTGCATCGGATCACCGCGCCGACGCTCCTGATCCAGGGGACGGTGGACACGCTTTTCCCGCTGTCTGAGGCGGACGCCACCGCGCGGGCGCTCGCCGCTCGCGGCACCCCGGTGCGGGTGGCGTGGTTCACCGGCGGGCACGACGGCGGGTCCGGCCCCGATTCGGATCGCGATCGACTCAAGCGGTTAACCGCGCAGTGGCTCTCCCACTACGTCAAGGGCGAAGGGCCCGCGCCGGACACCAGCTTCACCTGGTCGCGCATCGCCGGGTTCACTGCCACGGATCGCGGCTTGGTCGCCAGTGGTTACCGGTTCGACGCGTACCCCGGGCTCGGCGGTGTGGCCACCGCGCGCGTGACGGTCGCCGGGCCGCCCCAGCTCATCGCCAACCCCCCGGCCGGCAACCCGGCGGCGCTCTCCGCCCTGCCGATGACCGGGAGGCTCTCGTCGCTGCTCACCGGGGTCGCGGCCGACCTGCCCGGGCAACACGCGCGGTTCGAATCGGCGCCGCTTGACCGTCCGATCGACGTGGTCGGGGCGCCGACCGTCACCATTCGCGCCGCGTCGCCGACTGGTGAGGCGGTGCTCTTCGTGAAGCTCTACGACGTGGACCCGGACGGGAACGAGACGTTGCCCAGCGGGTTGATCGCCCCGGTGCGGTTGACCGGACTGCCCACGGAGATCGCCCAGTCGTCGCCGGTGACCGTGACACTGCCGGCGATCGTGCATCGGATCGAGGCCGGCCACCGGCTGCGGATCGTGGTCGCCACCGCGGACCAGGGGTACGCCACGCCCGTGGACCCTGTCGTCTACGCCGTCGCGCCCGGCGAGGGCGGACAGGCGACGGTCGTTCTGCCGACGGTGCCGGGGGAGCCGATTCCCACCGCCGCGCGGGCATGGCGCTGGCTGCTCGTCGGCCTCATCGCGCTGCTCGCCGTGGCGGTTCCGCTGGTCACGCTGGCGCTGCGTCGCCGACGTCAGCGGGTCGCGCCGCGCCCGGAGCACGCGGATACGCCGCTCGTGGTCAGCGGGCTGCGCAAGGAGTATCCCGGCGGTTTCGTCGCCGTCTCCCGGGTGGACTTCACCGTCGAGCGCAATCAGGTGGTCGGCCTGCTCGGTCCGAACGGCGCGGGGAAGACGACCACGCTGCGCATGCTGCTGGGATTGACCCAGCCGAGCGCCGGAGAAATCGTCGTCTTTGGTCACCGTCTCACGCCGGGGGCGCCGGTGCTCTCCCGTATCGGGGCGCTGGTCGAAGGGCCGGGTTTCCTGCCGCATCTGAGTGGGTTGGACAATCTCCGCTTCTTCTGGCAGGCCACGGGTCGGCCGATGGCGGACGCGCGCCTCGACCAGGCGTTGGAGATCGCAGGGCTCGGCGCGTCGGTGCATCGGAAAGTCAAGACGTACAGCCACGGCATGAAGCAGCGGCTAGCGATCGCCCAGGCGATGCTCGGCTTGCCGGAGCTGCTGATCCTCGACGAGCCGACCGACGGCTTGGATCCGCCACAGATCGCCGAGATGCGCCGGGTGCTCAAGCGGTACGCCACCGACGGCCGCGCGGTGCTCGTCTCCAGCCACCTGCTCGCCGAGGTGGAACAGGTCTGCACCCATGTCGTCGTCCTGAGTAAGGGGACCGTGGTGGCCTCCGGACCGGTCGCCGAGCTGATCGGAGAGTCAACAAGTGTCCATCTTGATGTGTCTGATGTGGATGCGGCGCGGACGGTGTTGCGCCGCATGAGCGCAGTGCGCTCGGTCACCCTGGAGGGGAGTACAGGTCTGGTCGTCGAACTGGCGGGCATGCCGCGCCGGGAGCTGGTGGCGGAGCTGGTGCGGGCGGGGATTGGCGTAGATCGCGTGACGCCACGTCGCCGCCTGGAGGACGCTTTCCTCGCGTTGGTGGGCGACAGCACGCGGGGGAGTGGGGACCGGTGATGCGGATGGTGCGTGGTGACGCGATGGCGGAGGCGGTCGATCGGGGAGGTGTCCGCGGGTATCGGCCCACGCGTACCCTGCGCGTCGGGACGGAGCTCCGCCGACAAGCCACGCGGCGCCGTACCCAGCTTGCCCTCGGTTTCATGGTCGTCTTGCCGTTGGTCATCCTCGCCGCGTTTCAGGTCGAGGGGGAGGACGGCAGAGACAGCGGCGGTCGTGGTGAGTTCGGCAGCCTGCTGGAGCTCGCGACGTCAGGAGGACTGAACTTCACTCTCTTCACGATCCTCGTCTCGGCCTCGTTCCTCCTGGTGGTGATCGTGGCGCTGTTCTTCGGCGATACGGTGGCCAGTGAGGCGAGCTGGGGAAGCCTGCGTTACCTGCTGGCGATTCCGGTGCCTCGGGCGCGACTGCTCACGGTCAAACTCCTCGTCGCGGCGCTGTACTCGGTGCTGGCGATACTGCTGCTCGCCGGCACCGCGCTGGCCGCCGGCACCCTGCGGTACGGGTGGTCGCCGCTGCGCTCCACTGTGGCCGCGGAGATCCCCGCGGAGGAGGGACTCCTGCGGCTGTGCGGGATCCTCGGCTACCTCGTCGTCACCCTGGCCGTCGTCGCGGGGATCGCGTTCTTCCTGTCCGTCTCCACCGACGCGCCGCTCGGGGCCGTCGGGGGCGCGGTGGTGCTGTGGATCGTGTCCAGCATCCTCGACCAGATCGACGCGCTCGGCGCGCTGCGCGCCGCGCTGCCCACGCACTACAGCGACGCCTGGATCGGGCTGCTCTCCACACCGGCACAGACCGAGGACATGGTCCGCGGGGCGATCTCGGCGGTGTGCTACGCGACCCTGTTCGGGGCGTTGGCGTTTTGGCGTTTCACGCGCCGGGACATGGTGAGTTAGCGCGCTATCGTTCCGGATGGACTTCTCTGGGAGGGCGCGCGGTGACGAAAGCGGTCGATGCGTTATCCGGAGCCGGCACGGGTGGGATCGATGGGGCGTACGTGGCCCGGGTGCAGCGCCGGACGATCCGCACGGTGCTGGTGAGCCAGCTCTTCGGCAGTGTCGGTGTGTCGGTCGCGTTCGCGGTGTCCGCGCTCGCCGCGACCGCCCTCGCGCGTTCGACGACCCGGGCTGGTATAGCCCAGGGATCTCCGCGATCGGCACGATCGCCGCCACTCTCGCCCTGGCGACGATAACTGTCCGCAGGGGACGGCGGGCGGCCTTGTGCGTGGGGTATGGAATAGCCGCGGCCGGTGGCCTCATCTGCGTCGTTGCCATCACGGGGCAGCACTTCTTGGCGTTCGTTGCGGGCAGCGCGTTGTTCGCCGTGGCGAGCGCGACGAATCTGCAAGCGCGTTTCGCCGCCAGTGACCTCGCGCGCCTCGGTCGGGTGTCGACGAGCATGTCGCTGGTGGTCGGGATGTCCACCGTCGGTGCGGTGCTCGGCCCGCAGTGCGCCACGCTCGGCGCCGAGTTCGCCCGTCGTGTGGATATCCCGCCCTGGGCGGGCGCGTATGCCCTCGGCGCGGTGAGCTTCCTCACCGCCACGGTGATCGTCGGGTGGGGTTTACGTCCAGATCCGTTGCGATTCGCGCTGGCCCTCGCGCGCGCGGCGTCTCAGACGGGAGGCTCGGACGAGGCGGATGCGTCGCGGGGGAGGCCGGCGGGGCTACGTGACGGGTTGGCGGCGATTCGCGCCTCCGGTATCGCCACGCTCGCTCTGGTCACCGCGGGCGTCGGCCACGCCGTCATGATCGGGCTGATGACCTGGACGCCGCTGCACATGGCCGACAGCGGGCAGGCCTGGATCGGTGTCGTCCTCAGTGGACATTTGCTGGGGATGTACGCGTTTGCGCCCGTGCTCGGCTGGCTCGCGGACCGGGTCGGAAAGCTCGTCATGGTGGGGTGCGGCTGCATCCTGATGGTGGTGTCGCTGGCGGTGGCGAGCGTGACCACCGGGCAGCAGCACGAGGTCCTCCTCGTGGCGCTGGGGCTGCTGGGCCTGAGCTGGGCGATGCTGTTCATCACCGGCTCAGGGCTGTTCACCGAGCACATCGCGCCTCACCGCCGCGCGGCGGCCCAGGGACTATTTGACGCCGTGGTGTGGGCCGCGGCCGCGGCCGCGCAGGCGGTGACCGGGTGGCTGATGGACGCCGTGGGGTATGGGTGGCTCTGTATCTGCGGTATCGCGACGGTGGCGATTCCCACGGTCGGGGTATGGGTGCGCTATGCCGCGTCCCGCGTCTCGTCACCGCGCCGGGACTAGTCACACGGGGAATGGCAAAGTCCTCGCGCACCATCGGGGCATCGACGACGTCGCCATATTCCTCAAAATTTCCCGGAATCGCCGCGTATCGCCACGACGAAGATGATGGCGACGTCTGGAATTAGGTGATTGATCCTAGGTCATACCCCTGAGTCCCACCCGTTCCTCTGGGAGCGCGGGACCATGATCGACCTGACGACGCGCGGACTGCGACCAACGGACCAAGTGAAGGACATCAACACTTGGGGTCGGATCGTCGGTGTTCGCGACGGTCGAGCCACGCTCTTTGTCCCCGAGTTTCGCTGAGTCACCCCGACCGGCGCCGGGCTGCCCCAGCGCGGCGCCGGTCTTTCACGGGCTGGTTTCGCGTGCAGGCGGCCGAGCGATGTCGCCGATGGAGTCGTCAGGCGAGGCGCGTGAGGAGGAGCGGCCCGCCTAAGTAGACACCGCCGTCGATCGCGATGACTTTGCCGTCGGCGTACCGCAGCGGCCCTCGCACGGCGGCGACGGGGATTCCAAATGACCGCGGCAGGGTGCTGTGCCCGTGCACGATCACCGTGCCACCCAACGTTTTGAGCATTGTGGACGCTGGGCTGTCCGGGACGGCGGGATGGGAAGCGCGAAAGTCGCCACGGTGGCTGAGCAGTCGGAAGAGGGCGAACCACTTGGCGCTGTCCGCCGAGGCCATCGTCGCCGCCACGCTCGCGTTGATGTCGGCGACGGTCGCGCCGAGCTCGAGGTAGCGCGTCGTGTCGGCGTGCAGCAGGAGGTAGTCGTCGACGCGCGCGACCGCGGGAAGACTGAGGAGCCACTCGACGTGCGTGGGGGTCAGTCGCTGCATGTCGTGGAGACGGCCGCCGTAGCGGAGCCAGCCGCCGCGGAAACCCTGTGGCTCGTGCCACCCGTCGACCGGCTCGGCGGCGAAGCGGTGGGCGCCGAGGAAGAGCGCCTCATGGTTGCCCAACAGCGCCCGCACCTCGCCCCCCGCCGCCGCGGCTTCCTCCGTGAGCCGCCGAATGTCGTCGATGACCCCGATGCCGTCCGGCCCGCGATCGACGTAGTCACCGAGGAACCACAACCGCGCCTCGCCGCCCGACCAGCGGTACGCGTCATCCACCAGCCCTGCCTGGCGTAAGGCCCGCCGGAGTTCGGCCCGGTGGCCATGGATGTCGGAGACGACGTACAGCGGCCGTCCCGCCGCGGTCGCCCGTGCCGCATTGTTCGATCGACGACTGTCACGGCGGAGCCACCGGCTGATCCTCATGGGCTTCGAAGCCTAGCGACCGGTGCGCTCTCCGCCGACCCCGTCCCGGAGGGCCGGCTACCCGGCCCCGAGCCGCCGGTTTGCGAGCGCAGCGCCCGGGGAAGTGGGGGTTTGGTCACATCTAGCGATCACACCGTGGGATGACCTGGCGAACCCGGGGGCGAATCCCCGTAGACTGACGGCCACAACTGAAGAGCTCATCCAGAGGGGCTGAGGGACCGGCCCGATGACGCCCCGGCAACCACTTCGCGTGATCTCGAAGGTGAGGCCCCGCGAAGCAGGTGCCAATTCCGTCCCCCACCGCGCTGCGGTGACAGGGGAAAGATGAGAGGAAGGCCTCTGATGACGTCGATCGTTGACGACGCCGTCGCCGGCGTCTTCATCACCAGCCCTGCTCGCGCTCTCGTCTGTCGTGGCTGTAACGCCGAATACCCGCTCGCCGCTCAGCACGCGTGCTACCAGTGCTTTGGCCCGCTGGAGGTCGCGTACGACCCGGCGGCGTTGGCGCGGGTGACCCGGGCCGACATTGAGGCGGGCCCGCAGAACCTGTGGCGGTACGCGGGGCTGCTGCCGGCGGGGCAGGATCCCGCCACCCGCGTCACCCTCAACCCGGGGATGACGCCACTGGTCGCCGCGCCCGACCTCGCCGCGGAACTCGGTATGCGCGCCCCCCTGTGGGTCAAGGACGACAGCGCCAACCCCACCCACTCGTTCAAGGACCGGGTGGTCTCCGTCGCGCTGACCGCCGCGCGTGCCCTTGGCTTTACCCGGTTCGCCTGCGCGTCGACCGGCAACCTGGCGAACTCGGTGGCCGCGCACGCGGCGCGCGCCGGGGTGCCCTCGATCGTCTTCATCCCGAGCGACCTCGAGCCGGGCAAGGTGGTGACGACCGCGGTCTACGGCGGTGAGCTGGTCGCGATCGACGGGTCGTACGACGACGTCAACCGGCTCTGCAGCGAGCTCGTCGAGACCGAGGAGTTCGAGGACACCGCGTTCGTCAACGTCAACGTCCGCCCGTACTACGCCGAGGGCTCCAAGACCCTCGGGTACGAGGTGGCCGAGCAGCTCGGCTGGCGGATCCCCGAGCAGGTGGTCATCCCGATGGCCAGCGGTGAGCTGCTGACCAAGGTCGACAAGGCGTTCAGCGAACTCGTCGAGATCGGCTTGGTGGAGCCGCCGGCGAACGGGTGGCGGGTGTACGGCGCCCAGTCGGCGGGGTGCAGCCCGATCGTCGCCGCGCTTCACTCCGACAGCCGTGAGATCGTCCCGGTCAAGCCCACCGGGATCGCCAAGTCGCTCAACATCGGTGACCCGGCGGCCGGGCTGTACGCGCTGGAGGCGGTCCGCCGCACGGGCGGATGGATGGACTACGCCACCGATGACGAGATTCGCGAGGGGATTCGGCTGCTGGCGCGGACGACGGGGATCTTCGCCGAGACCGCTGGCGGAGTGACCGTGGCGGTGTTGAAGAAGCTGATCGACAGCGGGCGGCTCGATCCGGCGGCGGAGACGGTCGTCTTCAACACCGGTGAAGGGCTGAAGACGCTTGACGCGGTGGCCGGACTGGTGGGTCCGACACGCCGGATCAAGCCCTCGTTGCGCGCCGCGCGGGAAGCCGGGCTGCTCGGCTGAGCGTCCCTGGCGCGCGGCCTGTTCCGGCCCGACCCCTGGGTCGGAACGTCCGGTAACAGCGTTCTTGCGTGCAGTGAGAAATTGCGAGGCCTGTCTCTTGACGGGGTGACGTCGATCTTCCGACGATCCGAGCTGCGGGAGGACGCTTCGCGGTACGGGCCCTGGCGAGCGGGGCGACGAGCTCGTCGGGTGCGCGCGACAGCAGCGCCGGCGGCGCTGTGCGACGCGTCCTCCCGACCAGCGTGTGGGGGCCTCTGGGGGGGGCGCTGGGCGGCTCGGCGGAGGTCCCTGTTATGACCCTGCCGAGTACTTGTCATTAAGAACAGTAAGTAGGCCAGGGCGCGAGGAGTTGGGCCCGACGTGCGGAGTCAGCCCTGACGCCACCCCGTCCGCCACAGTGCGACATTCCCCCACCCGTCTCAGCAATCGCGCGGCGGTGGTCGAAACCCCACCAGACACGCCGCCCAGTGGGCTCGCGCCATTTTTCGACTGTCCAATTTCAGGCCATGTGGCTGGACGGTAGTGCGGCCGGCGGTGCGCTCGTGTAGCGTGCAATTTCGGCCGCTGGTTTCGTTGGACCGCAGGGACCACGGACCGGTGCCCCAGCGTGCGCGCGTGGGGTTTTGCCGAAGATTTAGCACCATCGATGTAAGGAAGTGCACCGTGGCACAGGGTACGGTCAAGTGGTTCAACAGCGAAAAGGGCTACGGATTCATCGCGGTCGACGGCGGCCAGGACGTTTTCGTTCACTTCTCGGCGATCCAGATGGAGGGCTACAAGGCTCTCGACGACGGCCAGCGGGTCGAGTTTGAGATCGCGCAGGGTGTCAAGGGGCCCCAGGCTGAGAAGGTGCGTGTCATCGCCTGAGGCGGGCGCTGTCGCTCTGATGAGCTGAGATGACCGCGAAGGGTGTCGTCGCCACGCGAAGCGCGACACCCTTTTCTTTTCTCGCGTCACGGGTAAGCGCGGTACCCGCCGATCCGCCCGGGCCTTCGGCGGGACGGGGCCGCGACGCACCACGCCAATCGCTTGTCAATCCACTGTTATCGATCGGCGTATCGCGGATGCTCGGGATGCCATGCGGTGATTGATGGGTCGCACCCGCGCGCCCAAAGCGGTGTGCCGGGTGTCAAGGCGGTTGCACTCGACAGGGCAGAGTGCTAAACAAGTGGTTGGCACTCGCAGCCTGTGAGTGCCAATGGTCGGGGCGGTGGGGCCACAGCTGCGGACTCCGTGTGAGTGAGCAGCTCAGGCCGGTCGTCGCGGGCTATCCGGCCCGGCCGGCGGGGTCACTGTCAGGAGGACAGTGACGTCCGAAGGTGCGTAAGGCAGGCGGCACCCGGCCGACAGGGCCAGTGCCGCGAGCGTCCAGGAGGACAACGCCGTATGGCCAAGATGATCGCGTTCGACGAGGAGGCGCGCCGCGGCCTTGAGCGGGGCATGAACCCCCTCGCCGACGCCGTGAAGGTGACGCTGGGTCCCAAGGGCCGCAACGTCGTGCTCGAGAAGAAGTGGGGTGCGCCCACCATCACCAACGATGGTGTGAGCATCGCCAAGGAGATCGAGCTCGAGGACCCGTACGAGAAGATCGGCGCTGAGCTGGTCAAGGAAGTCGCGAAGAAGACCGACGACGTCGCCGGTGACGGTACGACGACGGCGACCGTGCTGGCTCAGGCGCTGGTCCGCGAGGGTCTGCGCAACGTGGCGGCCGGCGCTAACCCGATGGCTCTGAAGCGGGGTATCGAGGCCGCCGTCGCCCGGGTCTCGGAGGAGCTGGCCAAGCTGGCCAAGGACGTCGAGACCAAGGAGCAGATCGCTTCGACCGCGTCGATCTCCGCCGGTGACACCACCGTCGGCGAGATCATCGCCGAGGCGATGGACAAGGTCGGCAAGGAAGGCGTCATCACCGTCGAAGAGAGCAACACCTTCGGCCTGGAGCTGGAGCTCACCGAGGGTATGCGCTTCGACAAGGGGTACATCTCCGCCTACTTCATGACCGACCCCGAGCGGATGGAGGCCGTCTTCGACGAGCCGTACATCCTCATCGCGAACAGCAAGATCTCCTCGGTGAAGGACCTTCTGCCGATCCTCGAGAAGGTCATGCAGACCGGCAAGCCGCTGGTCATCATCGCCGAGGACGTCGAGGGCGAGGCGCTGGCCACCCTGGTCGTCAACAAGGTTCGCGGCACCTTCAAGTCCGTCGCCATCAAGGCCCCCGGCTTCGGCGACCGCCGCAAGGCGATGCTGCAGGACATGGCCATCCTCACCGGTGGCCAGGTCATCAGCGAGGAGCTCGGTCTCAAGCTCGAGGCCGCGACCCTCGACATGCTCGGTCGCGCCCGCAAGGTCGTCGTCACCAAGGACGAGACCACGATCGTGGACGGTGCCGGTGACGCCGAGCAGATCCAGGGCCGGATCAACCAGATTCGGGCTGAGATCGAGAAGAGCGACTCGGACTACGACCGCGAGAAGCTGCAGGAGCGGCTGGCCAAGCTGGCCGGTGGCGTCGCGGTGATCAAGGTCGGTGCGGCGACCGAGGTCGAGCTCAAGGAGCGCAAGCACCGCATCGAGGACGCCGTGCGCAACGCGAAGGCCGCTGTCGAGGAGGGTATCGTCCCCGGCGGTGGTGTCGCGCTGGTCCAGGCTGGCAAGACCGCCTTCGACAAGCTGGACCTCACCGGCGACGAGCTGACCGGTGCCCTGATCGTCAAGCAGGCGCTCGACGCGCCGCTGCGCCAGATCGCCATCAACGCGGGCCTCGAGGGCGGCGTGGTGGTGGAGAAGGTGCGCACCCTCGAGCCGGGTTGGGGTCTGGACGCGTCCACCGGCGAGTACGTGGACCTGCTCCAGGCCGGCATCATCGACCCGGCCAAGGTGACCCGGTCGGCGCTGCAGAACGCCGCGTCGATCGCGGGCCTGTTCCTCACCACCGAGGCCGTGGTGGCCGACAAGCCGGAGAAGCCCGCGAACCAGTCCAACTCGGCGGGCGGCGACATGGACTTCTAAGTCCAAGACGTCCGAAAGGGCGGGCCGCGTCAGCGGTCCGCCCTTTCCTTTTGTGTCGACTTTTGTGTCGACAGCCGATGTGCCGGCAGCCGGTCAGCCGCGGCGCGCCGCGAGCACCGCGGCGTAGGCGTCCACGAGGCCGGCGCCCGCGTGGTTCTCCGGCTGGCCGCAGCCCTGCTCGCCCCGCACGGGCCGCGCCGTCTCCCGCAGGAGCCGCGTGGTCGTGTCGACGTCCCCGATCAGGTCAGGCACGGCCGACCACATCAGCGCCACCACACCGGCCACGTGCGGAGCGGCCATCGAGGTGCCGCTCTTCTTGGCGTACCCGCCACCGGGCATCGCGGATAGCACATCCTCCCCGGGGGCCACGACGTCGGGCTTGACCACCCCGGCGGAGGTGGGGCCACGGCTGGAGAAGGCCGAGACCTTCCCGGCGGGGTCGACCGCGCCGACGGTGAGCACGTCAGGGTGGGTCGCCGGGGGATCCTGCACAGAGCCGCAGAACGGACCGGTGTTGCCGGCCGCGGCGACCACGAAGATGCCGGCGGCCTTGAGCGCTGCGGTGGCGGGTGCGAGCGCCTCGGGGTCGCACCCTTCGATGGGCGGGCAGCCCCACGAGTTGGTCAGGATGTGTGGGGCACGCTCCGGGCGGCCATCGGTGAACGGGTCGCCACCGGGCGGGAACGGGGCCAACATGAACTGCAGGCAATCCAGGTAGCGCGCGGGGTTGCCGAGGTTGCGATACAGGTTGACGCAGCCCACCCACTGCGCGTCGGGGGCGATGCCGACGCCGCCGGTGCCGACCGCGATAGCGACGGTGTGGGTGCCGTGCCCATCGCGGTCCTGCGGTTGGCGGGTGTGGTTCCACGGGTCGTACCACGAGTCGTCACCGCCGCGGAACCGGCTCGCCAGGGCGGGATGAGCAGCGTCGACGCCAGAGTCCGACGCGCCGATCACGATGCCGGAGCCGGTGACGCCCAGCTTCGACCAGACCTGGTCGGCGTGGAGCATGGTCACGTTCTCGGTGGGACTGTCCGGAGCGGACAGTGATCCGCGCGCTATGGGGGGTGCGGCGGGCAGCGGACGGGCTTCTTGGCTCACCAGCACCCGGTCGACGTCTGGGCGGCGGGAGAGCCACGCGCGGACGAGCGGCCCTCCTTCCACCTCAATCGCGTTGATTAGGTAGTACGGCCGGTGCGGGAGCCGAAACCGGCGCAGGTCACGGCGGAGCGCGGCTTGGGTGTCGCGCGCGTGGGCGACGAGGCGCCCGTAGACCTCGCGGGCCCGGGCGTCGCGTCCCGCTTGCCCGGGTGGCCCGGTCACGGTGCTGAGATCCGCTTGCTCCTTGAGGATGACGAAGAGTCGGTCGCCGTGGAGGCCAGGCACACCGAATCCGATGTGGACAGCAGCGCCGGAGGCCAGGGTCGCCACGGCGGCGCCGATGGCGATCCCGCGCCGCGGCGCTTGCCGGTGTGTGGTGAGGGCGAGCACGACCCCCGCGAGCAGGGCGATGACGAGCCCCAACCCGGCCGCGACCGCGCTCCAGAAGGGCACGTCGCGCTCCATGAGCAGCGTGAGGGAGATTTCCTCGGGGTCGAGGAAGGCGAGCGGTCCGACGGCCGCGGTGGCGACGAGGACCCCGACCGGCGCGCTGCTGCGGCGGTGGGCGACCAGAGCGGCAGCGGCGAATCCGGCCGCCGGCAGCACGAGGAGCGCGGGGAGTTGGGCGCCCCGGTGGCCTACCGCCCCCGCCAGCACCGCCAAGGCCACGCCGGCCACGCTGCCGCCGAGCAGGACGAGACGGGCGGTCGACGAACCTGAGGGGGAGGTGAACGCCGCCCAGAACCGGTGGTCGAGGATCGCGGCGGCGAGGAGACCGACGGCGACCGCGGCGACGATCGCCAGCACGGTCTCCAGGGCACCCCCGAGCGCGCCGAGCCCCAGCCAGGGGAGGAGGACGGCGCACCCGGCGGCGAGGCCGAGCGCCATCGCGGCTGGCGACGCGCGGTCGGGGTCGCGCCGCCGGCGGCGAAGGAGCAGCGCGGCTAGGCCGGCGAGCACCGCCACCGTGACCAGGTACAGCTCGTGATGGGGTAGGGGTATCGCCCGGGGCAGGGACAGCACGGCGAGCGCCGCCGCGCTCAGCACCCACGCGCGCCCGGTCTGCCGAAGGGCCGGGGATCGGGGCAGCGTGGCGAGCAGGGTGGCCGCGCCGCCGAGCAGCACGGCGCTCATCGCGCTCGCCGCGGGCGCCAGCCACGCCGGTGAGGTCAGACCGGCGACGAGCAGGAACTGCTCCACCAGCCAGGCGGCGACCTGACCGCCGACGGTGACGGCCACGCCGGCCACGCCGATGAGGACCGCGGCGACGACCGGCCACGGATTCGGCCGGGGCGCCAGGGTGGGGGGCGCTAGGCCGGGCGGAGGGAACAGTGGGCCACCCGCGGCGAGCCCGACCGGGGCGGACCCTGGCGGGACGCTCGCGTGGATTTCGGGTGACGGGATCGGCGTTCCCCCGTCCGGCACGTGTGGATGATCGTGCATGCCCACAGTATGAAAGCAGTATGAAAGTGATGAATGGCGTGACCTCGGTTGCGTCGATACGGGCTACCGTGGAGCGGTGCGCGACCACGCTCAGTCCCGATACGCCGCTAGCGCGTTGTCACCCGAGCGTCGGGCGTCCGATCTCCGCCGGCTGCGCCGTGAGCGCTTCGACGTCCTCATCATCGGCGGTGGGGTGACCGGCACGGGCGCGGCGGTGGACGCGGCCTCCCGCGGGCTGTCGGTCGCCCTGGTCGAGGCGCGCGACTACGCCGCGGGCACCTCCAGCCGCTCCAGCAAGCTGATCCACGGCGGGCTGCGCTACCTCGAGCAGCTGGAGTTCCCTCTCGTCCATGAGGCGTTGACTGAGCGCGGGCTGCTGGCCACCCGGCTCGCCCCGCACCTGGTGCGCCCGGTGCCGTTTCTCGTGCCGCTGCCGGCTGGCCGCGGGCCGAGGGACATGGTGGCCCGGGCCCTGCGCCGTGGTTACTACGGCGCCGGGGTGGCGATGTACGACGCGTTCGCCGGGCTGCTCGGCCGCCGGCGCGGCATGCCGCTGCACCGGCACCTCAGCCGCGCCGCGGCCCGTCGGTTGGTGCCGAGCCTGCGCCCCGACGCGATCGCGGGCGCGATTCGCTACTACGACGGGCAGGTGGACGACGCGCGGCTGGTGGTGACGCTGGCGCGGACCGCGGCGAGTCTCGGCGCGGCGATGGTGACCAGCGCGCGGGTCGTCGGGCTGCTGCGCAAGGCGCGCGAGGTGATCGGGGCGCGGGTGCGGGACGTGGAGGCGCCGCCTGGCGATCCCGACGCGGAGTTCGAGGTTCGCGCCCGTACGGTGATCGCGGCGACGGGGGTGTGGACCGACGACGTGACGCGGATGCTCGGCGACGTCGGGGTGCGTGCCGGGCTGCGGGTGCGGGCCTCCAAAGGGGTGCACGTGGTGGTGCCGCGGTCCGCCATCACCGGCGAGGCCGGGCTGATCCTGCGGACCGCGACCTCTGTCCTCTTCGTCATCCCGTGGGGCGGCCACTGGATCATCGGGACGACGGACACCGACTGGGCGGGGGATCGCTGGCACCCGGCGGCTTCCGCGCGGGACATCGACTACCTGTTGACCCAGGTCAACACCGTACTCGATCGCCCACTGTCCACATCAGACATCGAAGGTGTCTATGTGGGGCTCCGCCCGCTACTCGCCGGGAACGCCGAGTCCACGGCGAAGCTATCCCGCGAACACGCCGTCGTCGAGCCGATGCTCGGGCTGCTCATGGTGGCGGGAGGGAAGCTCACCACCTATCGCGTGATGGCCGCGGACGTGGTGGACCATGCGGCGCGTCGGCTCGGCGTCGACCGTCCATCCCGGACAGCTGACCTTCCACTGCTGGGGGCGGACGGGTTCACCGCCATGTGGCGGGACCGCGCTGATCTCGCCCGCCGCTACGGAATGCCGGTGGGGGCGGTGGAGCACTTGTTGGAGCGGTACGGCACGCTGACCGTCCACCTCCTGCGGATGATCGACGCTGATCCCACACTGGCCGCGCCGGTCGTCGGCGCGCCCGAATACCTCACCGTCGAGATCGCGTACGCCGCGCGGGCGGAGGGCGCGCTCCACCTCGAAGACGTGCTGACCCGGCGGACCCGAATCGCGATCGAGACGGCGCACCGGGGCACCGAGTCGGCGCGTCACGCCGCGGACGTGATGGGCGCGGTCCTCGGGTGGGACGCCGCGATCCGGGCCCGCGAAGTCGAGAACTACCTGGCGCGGGTCGCCGCCGAACGGCAGTCCCAGCGGATGCCCGACGACGCGACCGCCGGTGCGGCTCGACTCGGCGCGCCCGACGTGCGCGAGCAGGCGCCCTGCTCGCCCTTCGCGGGCTAGCGGACCTCGCCGCGCGAGCGGATCTGGCTAGCAGACCTTGCCCGGGTTCATCAGGCCAGCGGGGTCGAGCGCCGCTTTGATCGCTCGGTGGACGCGCATCCCGACTGGGCCGATCTCCCGCGCCAGCCAGTCCCGCTTGAGCAAGCCCACGCCGTGCTCCCCGGTGCAGGTGCCCCCCATAGACAACGCCAGCTGCACGATCGCGTCGAACGCCTTCCGCCCTCGCGCCATGCTCGCCGGGTCGGCCCGGTCGACCACGATGTTGGGGTGGAGGTTGCCGTCCCCCGCGTGCCCGACCACGCCGATCGACACGCCGTACTCGGCGGAGACGTTCTCGATCGCGTCGAGGAGCGCCGCGAGCGCGGTCCGCGGGACCGCGACGTCGTCGATGATGAGGCCGCCCTGGCCGGTGGGGAAGGACTCCGCCGCGAAGCGCTCCATCGCCGGGTGCGCCAGTCGGCGAGCCCGCAGCAGCTCCGCCGCCTCTGTCGCGTCCGTGGCCGCGTAGACCTCGTCGGCGCCGGCGGAGACGCAGATCTGACGGATCCGCTCGACCTCCGCGGCCGCGCGGGAACCGGTGTCGGCGGCCGCCAACAGCATCGCCTTGGCGTCGGTGCGCAGCCCCATCGGCCGGTACGCCTCGATCGCGACGAGGTGCGTCTGGTCGAGCAGCTCGAGCAGGCTTGGGGTAAGCCCGGCCGCGGCGATCTGGCTCACCGCGGTGCCCGCGGAGACGACCGAGGGGAAGAGCGCGACGAGCGTGCGGGCCTCCTCGGGAGCCGGTCGCAGCGCCAGAGTGATCTCCGTGATGATCCCGAGGGTTCCTTCCGCGCCGACGAAGAGCCGGGTGAGGTCGTAGCCGGCGACTCCCTTCGGTGTCCGGCGCCCGGTGCGCAGGACCTCACCGGAGGCGAGCACTACCTCCAGGCCGAGTACGTACTCCGCGGTGACGCCGTACTTGACGCAGCACATGCCGCCGGCGTTGGTGGAGACGTTACCCCCAATCGTCGACGACTCCCACGACCCAGGGTCCGGGGGATAGCTCAAACCGTGGGCGGCGACCGCGCGGGACAGGTCGGCGTTGACCACCCCGGGCTGCACCACCGCGATGCGGTTGATCGGATCGATCTCCAGGATCCGATTCATCGCCGTCATCGACACCACGATCGCCCCGTCCACCGCGTTGGCACCGCCCGCCAAGCCGGTGCGGGCGCCCTGCGGCACCAGAGGTACGCCTCGCGCGGCGGCGATCTTGACGACCGTCACGACGTCGTCGGTGCTGCGCGGCCGCACGACGACCGCGGGTTTGCCGGCGGCGCAGAAGTCCGCCTCGTCGCGCTGGTACGTCGCGAGTAGATCGGGATCGGAGAGCACCGTGCCCTCGGGGAGGGCCGCGCGCAACTCCGCGATGAGATCTGACATGCGTCGCAGGCTAACCCGCTGGCTATTCTGGCGGCCATGATCTATGTCGACCCGCCTACGTGGCCCGCCCGTGGGCGGCTCTGGTCGCACCTGATCAGCGACGTCTCCCTCGCTGAGCTGCACGCCTTCGCCGAGCGGCTCGGCGCGCCGCGCCGCGGTTTCGATCGCGACCACTACGACCTGCCTGAGGAGCGATTCGCGATGGCGGTGCGGCTGGGTGCCCGCGTCGTCTCCAGCCGGGAGATCGTGCGGCTGCTGCGCGCCTCAGGTCTCCGGCGGCCCAAGCACCTGTACGGCCGTCCTCGGTCGTCCGTGGCTCACCCGTGCGCCGACGCCGCGGTGTCCCCGGGGGCTACGGCGTCCTGAGGCGCGTCGCCGTGCTCCGCCGAGCTGTCCTCCAGCGTGGCGAGTTCCCTCGCGAGGTTGGCGCGCGCGGATCCCTCCCAGGCCTCGGCGAGGCGCGGAATCCGGTAGAGGGCGGGGAGATTGAGCAGGTGCCGGAGGACCGCGGCGCGCCCGCGCCGGAAGTCGGCGGGCGGCACGTGGGCGTACTCGCGGCGGATGGCCGCGGCGTACTGGTCGTAGACGTGGGGGGCGGCGGCGAGGATCGCGAGGTCAGCGTCGCAGAGCAGCGCGCCGTCCGGATCGTCGCGACCCACCTCGTGGCCGGCGGTGAGCAGGACCAAACGCGCCACCTCGGCCGCGGTCTGCGGTGGGGCGCCGAGCGTGAGGAGCGTGCGCTCCGCCAGGGCCGCGCTGGCCCGCTCGTTGGCGTCCCCCGTGGCGCGCGGGTCGTAGACCGCGTCGTGCCACCACGCGGCGAGGCGCACCCGGTCCGGCGCGGTGGCGACGTGGGCGTGCGCGTCCACCACGGACAACACGGCCTCCAGGTGGGAGAGATCGTGGTAGTGGCGGTGCGGTTCGCTCCACCGCCCCAGCAGGGCGACGCCGGCGGCGGTCACCGCCGCCTCGTCGGCGGTCGCGCCTACCCCAGTGATGGCGGCCCGCCATCGGTCCAGGAGCTGCGTCATGGGTCCAGTCTCCGGAGCGATCGGTGGTGTCTCCGCGGCGGCCGCGCCGGCGCGCTCGCGGGATCGCCCTGCGGCTGACAGCTAGGCTGTCCCCCATGGCCGACATCCCGCCCGGTGGACACGAGCATCCTCCGGCGCCCGTCACGGGTGGGCACGCCACTCCGTCGGTGCCGCCCCCGGCGTCGGGGACGCCCGCGACGGTGCCGCAGCGGCGTGTGGCCGTGCGCCGCGGCTTGGTGATGGCCGGGGTGATCGTGTTCATCGCGGCCTGCGCGGTGTTCATGCTCTTCACGCTCGGGGAGAGCCTCGGCGCGCAGGCGTTGGCGGTGGGTCTGGTCGCGGCGATTCTGCCGGTGCCGGTGCTCGTCGCCTGTTTCCTCTGGCTCGACCGCTATGAGCCAGAGCCGATGCGCTACCTGGTGCTGTGCTTCGCGTGGGGGGCGTTCGTCTCCACCGCCGCGTCGCTGAAGGTCAACGGGTGGGCGGCGGATCTCTTCGAGAGCTGGGGGCTGTCGGACGCGTTGGTGGCGGTGCTGGTCGCGCCGTTCATCGAAGAGTTGACCAAGGCGCTCGGGCCCATCCTGCTGTTCGTCTTCCGCCGTCGCGAGTGGTCCGGCATCACGGACGGAATCGTCTACTGTGGCCTATCGGCGGTCGGCTTCGCCATGGTGGAGAACATCCTCTACCTCGGCGGGCATGGCTACGCCGCCGGCGTGGAGCAGTACGGTCCGGCCACTGGTGTGCAGAACGTCTTCGCGATCTTCATCGTGCGCATCTTGTTCACCGGTTTCGCCCACCCGCTGTTCACCGCGGCATCCGGCATCGGACTGGGCATTGCCGCGCGGATGCCCGATCGGCGGGTTCGCTGGCTGTCCCCTACCACCGGGCTGCTCGTCGCGATGATGCTGCACGGCAGCTGGAACCTCATGCCCACGCTCGTCGCCGCGACGGGACAGGTCCTGATCCTGCTCTACGGCTACATCGGCGTGATGGTCCCCATCTTCTTCGGCATGGTGGGGCTCGCTGTGTGGCTGCGCGCTTGGGAAGGGCGCCTGACCGAGCGCATCCTCCCCGACTATGTCCGGGCGGGCTGGCTCTCCCCGCCGGAGGTCGCCGCGCTGGGCACCCTCGGCCGGCGGCACGCGGCGCGCCAGTGGGCGCGTCGGGTCGCCGGAGAAGCGGGGCTACGGGCGATGCGGACGTACCAAGCCGCGGCGACCAAGCTTGCGCTGCTCCGGGACGGGTTGCGGCGTGGCCTGGAGACCCGGCCCGACGAGTTGGCGCGGGTCGCGGCGGAGGAGCGGCGGCTGCTCGATGTGATCGTCTCTTGCCGGCAGGTCTTCACCGGTCGAGATCCCCAGACCCCGGACGCGTGGTGGGACGGCCGGCAGTACCAGGTGTTGTTTCCCGACGGGGTACGCCGGACGGTGACGCCGTCCGACCAGCCCGTCGTGCCGATCCCCGTCGTGTTGACGCCCGTGGCCACCCCCGGCCCGTGGCCGCCGCAGGCGTCACCTGGCGCCGGCGGGCCGACCCGGCCCGGCCCGCCGAGCGCCGGCTGGAGTGGAGGGCCTGCTCTCGCGGGTTGGCCGGCACAGCCGGGACTACCAGCGCAGCCCGCGTGGCCGGCGGAGCGTCCCTGGCCAGCCTCGCCGGGGCCCGGCCAGTCCGCTCAGCCGGGTGAGTCCGCACCGCCCGGCTCCTCGTCCGGTTCGCCGCTGAGTCCGCCGCCTGCGCCTCCACAGGACGGCGGAGGCGATGCCGGTTACAGGTAGAGGCCCGTCGAATCGGGCTCAACCCGTTTCGCCGCGACCGCGTGGACGTCGCGCTCGCGCAACAGCACGTATTCCTGGCCGTGCAGTTCGACTTCCGACCGGTCGTCCGGGTCGAAGAGCACCCGGTCTCCGACCACGATGGAGCGGACGTTCGGGCCGACGCCGACCGCGCACGCCCAGGACAGGCGCTTGCCCACGGATGCGGTCGCCGGAATGACGATTCCGGAAGAAGAGCGGCGTTCGCCCTCGTTGCCTTCAAGCTTGACCAGGATTCGGTCGTGCAGTAGCCGGATCGGCAGGCCCTGCTGCTCGTTCTTCTGCTCGTGCTCGGCGGTCGTCACGTTCGCCAACGGTACTCCGCATCGCGGCGTTATCGCTGGGGTGGTTAGCCGGGCGGGGTACGAGAAATCTCGGGGAAGACTCAGGGGTCGACGGTCACGGATGAGACATCACTCACCGCTACGGTAAGAAGGCTGATCGGTGACCAGGGGGGTGCCCTTGAGTCGGTTTGGGCAAATCCGTGAGCGGTTGCGTCGAGCGTACGAGGCGGGGCGCGCCTCGGTGCGCTCTGCGCGCGTGCAAGCGCACGCGGCGCGGGAGGTTCCCGAGCCGCCGCTGACCCCTCCGCTGCCGACGCAGCAGTCCGCGGAGCGGGCGAGCGGGGAGCGGGCGGGCGCCTCCTATCAGGATGACCTCTACGTTCCCCGCGCGCTGCGGATCGCGGCGGCGTGGTCGTGGCGCCTCCTCGTCGTCGGCGTCGTCGGCTGGGCGCTGCTCCGGGTGATCGGCGCCGTGCGGGTGGTGGTGATCCCGCTGCTGATCGCGCTGCTCCTGTCCGCGTTGCTCGCTCCCGCGGTCGGCTGGTTGCTGCGCGCGAGGTTGCCGCGCTCCCTCGCCACCGCGGTCGTCCTCATTGGCGGCCTCGCCGCGGTGATCGGCACGTTGACCCTCGTCGTCAGTGAGTTCATCAACGGTCTGCCCCAGCTTTCCGAGAAGACCACCGCGGGGATCCGGCAGTTGCAGGACTGGCTCAAGGAAGGTCCGCTCGGGCTGTCGGACAGTCAACTCAATCGCTACATCGACGCCAGTGAACGCTGGATCGGTCAGCACACGGAGGCCCTGACCAGCGGCGCGGTCGCCACCGCGGCGAGCCTGTTCGACGCGCTCACCGGCACGCTGCTGGTGCTCTTCGCCACATTCTTCTTCTTGCGGGACGGCCGCAGGATTTGGCGGTTCCTCGTGGGGCTGCTGCCGCTGAACGCCCGGTGGCGCGTCGACGACGCGGGCGTGGCCGCCTGGGCGACGCTCGTCGCCTACGTCCGCGCCACGGTCCTCGTCGCGTTCATCGACGCGGTCGGGATCGGCCTCGTCCTCGTGATCTTTGATATTCCGTTCGCGTTCCCGCTCGCCGCGCTGGTCTTCCTCGGCGCGTTCATCCCGATCGTCGGGGCGACCCTCTCCGGCACGGTCGCGGTGCTGATCGCGCTGGTCGACAGTGGCTGGGTCACCGCATTGATCATTCTCGGTGCGGTGATCGCGGTGCAGCAGGTGGAGGGGCACATCCTCCAGCCCTTGATCATGGGTCGGGCGGTCGCCATCCATCCACTCGGGGTCATCGTGTCGATCGCCGCGGGCGTGGTGGTCGCCGGCGTCGTCGGCGCGCTGATCGCCGTGCCGCTGGTCGCGGTGGCCAATACCGCGATCCGTCGACTCGTCAGCCACCAGATGCCGACCACGCCCTCCGAGGTCGTGGTGGTCGGCCAGGAACCGCCCCGGTCGCCCGCGCCGCCCGAGCAGCCGCGGCCGAGCTAGCAGCGGGCCCGATCAGCGCCCCGTGGTCGCGTCGGGTCGCCCGCCCTGGGCGAGGCGTCGAAGCGCGCCGCGCACCACGTCCGGGCGGGTGGTGTACCACAGCGGCGGGAGGGATCGCCGCAGGAACGGCCCGTAGCCGCGCGCCGTCGCCAAGCGGGAGTCCAGCACCGCGACCACGCCTCGGTCGTGGGGGGAGCGGATGAGACGGCCGACGCCCTGCGCGAGCCGTACCGCGGCGATCGGCACGCTGACCGCGGCGAAACCGGATCCGCCCGCGGCGTCGACCGCCGCCGCGCGGGCAGCGGGCAAGGGCTCGTCCGGCCGGGGGAACGGCAGCCGGTCGATGACGACGAGCTGGCACGACTCGCCCGGGACGTCGACCCCTTGCCACAGCGACATCACCCCGAACAGGCAACTCGACCGCTCCTCGCGGAACCGCCGGACGAGCGCCGGCAAGGCGTCCTCTCCTTGGAGTAAGACGGTCAAGTCGGTCCGGGACCGCACGAGCTCCGCCGCCTGGTGGGCGGCGCGCCGAGACGAGAAGAGCCCGAGGGTCCGGCCGCCCAGCGCTTCGATCAACGCGAGCAGCTCCTCGCCGGCGGCCTCGGAGAGGCCGGAGGCGGTGGGCCGCGGCAGGTGCGCGGCGACGTACAAGATGCCCTGACGGGCGTAGTCGTAGGGCGAATCGACGTCCAGGGCGCGCCACGGAGGCCCGTCGGGCGCGGGCCGCGCGTCGGCGGGCGGTGGGGGAGCGCTCTCCGCAGCATCGCCTGGACGGTCCGGGGAAGGCGTATCTCCCGGACCGTCGGAGGACGGCGTGGCCGCGGTCGCCGTCGTGGCTGGGGTGCTCGCGGGGCGCGGTGGGAGGCCGAGGGCGCGGGCCACGGTGTCGAACCGTCCCCCGAGGGCGAGCGTGGCCGAGGTGAAGATCACGGTCCGGTCCGCGTAGAGCGTGGAGGCGAGGGTGCCCGCCACGGAGAGCGGAGCGACCACGAGGGCGCGGCGCTCGGGGCCGGCTCGCTCCGGCTGCGCGATCCAGGCCACGTCCTGTGCCGACTCGTCGAGGAGCCGCTGCGCGGTGGTGACGATCTCGTCGAGCGCGGCCCGGGCCTGCTGCTTGCGCACGGGATCCGGGTCGTCGGCGCTCACGGCGCCGAGCTTCTCCCGGGCGGCGCGGGCCGCCGACTCCACGACGGTGACCGCCGCGCGCACGTCGTCCGGCAACCCGTTGGCGAGCCACCCGGTCGGCGCGTCAGCCAGCGCCACGGCCAGGCCGTCGCCCGCCTCGTCGAGCGCCGCCGTCGTCTCCGGGCCGAGGAGGGGCCGAGTACGCCGGGCAGCCCGCTCCAGGGCCTCGGGGGTGAGCTCCGCCTGCGCCGCGGCGGAGACGCGGTCGACGAGCTCGTGCGCCTCGTCGATGATCAGGACGCGGTGGGGCGGGATGATGTGTCCGCCGGCGAGCAGGTCGACGGCGAGCAAGCTGTGGTTGGTCACCACGATGTCCGCGGAGCGGGCGCGCAGCCGCGCGGCCTCCGCGAAGCACTCCGCGCCGTAGGGGCAGCGGGCCGCCCCCACGCATTCGCGGGCGGAGATCGACGCCAGGCGCCAGGCGCGGTCGTCGACACCAGGGTCGAGCTCGTCGCGGTCGCCGGTCTCGGTCTCCATCGCCCAGTCGCGCAGCCGCTGGATCTGCCGGCTGAGGCGGCTCGCCTCCCCGAGCCACGTCCCCGCGCTCGAGGCGTCGAAGAGCGTCTCCTCGGGCTCCTCCTCAGTTGAGTTCTCCAGCTTGGCGAGGCAGAGGTAGTGGTGCCGACCCTTGAGCACCGCGAAGGTCGGGCGCCGACCGAGCAGCGGTTCAACGGCCGTGACGAGCCGGGGCACGTCGTGCTCGACGAGTTGGGATTGCAGCGCCAGGGTGGCGGTGGAGACCACGACCGGCCCGTCGACGGTCAGCGCCGGGGCGAGGTAGCCCAGCGACTTGCCGGTGCCGGTGCCCGCCTGGACGAGGAGGTGTTCGCGGCGCGCGATCGCTTCCTCGATCGCGGCGGCCATCCGCTGTTGCCCGGGGCGGGCGGCGCCCCCGGGGACCGCGGCGACGGCGGCGGCGAGCAGGTCGAGCGCCCTCGGCGGCTCAGCCTGGGGTGAGGGCGCGGTGGGGGCGTCGGCCGAGTCGACAGTCACCGTGCGACCGTATCCCTCCCGGTTGGCGGCGCGTCGGCCAGGTCACCGAGAACGGTGAGAACGTGTGTCGGATTCCCGACTGGGGCGGCCGAACAGTGGACATCGACGAAAATGCGCTCCACTGTGGATCAGAGGGGTCCTGGTGGTGGTCTCTCATCGTCCGCCCGACGCGCAGCCGAACCGCTGATCAGGAGAGCGCCCGGAGCCCGACACCTCTCCCGTCCGCGCCGGCCACGGCGCTCGACGATAACCGTCAGGGTGCGAACATGCCGAGCGATGTCGTCCGGGTCATCTACCGCAAGTACGACGGTGCGGCACACCGGGATTACCCTGCCCGCCGGCTGACCGAGGACGATCTCGGCATCTGGCTCGGGGTCACGAAGGGCACTCCCTCGGTGTACCACGGCCGCCCTTCCATCGAGCAGATCCCGTTCGTCCTGTTGGTGCCCCACGACGCCTGGTGGACGGTGATGTTCAACCCTCCGCCTCGCACGAGCGAGGTGTACTGCGATATCGCGAGCCCGGCCCGGTGGGAGGGCAACACGGTCCACCTGATCGACCTTGACCTCGACGTCGTCCGTCGTCGCACGACCGGCCTCGTGGAGCTGCGCGACGAGGACGAGTTCGTCGAGCACCAGCGCCTCTTCGGCTATCCCGACGACCTGGTCGCCCACGCCCGCGCCGCCGCGGAGTGGCTCTATGGCGCGCTCGGCGATGGGACCGAGCCGTTCGCCACGGCCTACCGCAAGTGGCTGGCGTTGGTGGTGTGAGGACGGCGCGATGCGGCGGTCGGACACGTTCTGTGATCTCGATCGCGCGTTTCGCCTGACCGAAACGCCCGCCGGATTGAGGGCGAAACGTCAGCAATTTCACGGGGATAGCCGAGCTTCGGGCATACGTCAGGTGAACAGTCGATGAACGTGGACTGAAGTGACGGTAACCCTGGGTAGCCGCCGGAGAGTGCCGGCTCGGCATTCCCTAGCATTGCCCACCGGGAAGTGCCTCCCCGCCTTCCCGACACTGCTCAGACGTCAGCGAGGTCGCCGTGAGGTTTTCGTTTCGCCCCACCGAGGGCGCCTTCTTCGAGCTCTTCACCAAGGCGGCGCAGAACCTGGTGAAGGGCACTGAACTCCTGAACGAACTGGCGCTTCCCGGCGTCGACGTGCAGTCGATCAGCGAGCAGCTCACCGCGGTCGAGCACGACAGCGACCAGATCACCCACGAGCTCTACAAGAAGATCAATTCGACTTTCATCACTCCTTTCGACCGGGAGGACATCTACCGGCTCGGGTCTCAGCTCGACGATGTGATGGACCACATCGAAGCAGTTGGAAACCTCCTCTACCTCTATGGCCTGACCAAGCTGCCGGCCCTGCCCCGGGAGATGCACGAGCTCGTGGACGTGCTCGACCAGCAGGCCAAGCTGACCGCCGAGACGATGCCTCGGCTGCGGCAGATGAAGGACCTCGAGCACTTCTGGATCGAGTGCAACCGGCTCGAGAACGAAGGCGACCGGTCCTACCGGATGTTGCTGGTGCGGCTCTTCTCCGGTGAGTACGACGCCCTCACGGTGCTGAAGATGAAGGAGGTAGCTGACGAGCTGGAGGCAGCCTGCGATGCCTTCGAGCACGTGGCCAACACTGTCGAGACCATCGCGGTCAAGGAGTCCTGACCCGTGGACTCAGAACTCATCGCCGTACTGGCGGTGATCGCGGTAGCGCTGACCTTCGATTACACGAATGGTTTTCATGATGCGGCTAACGCGATCGCGACCAGTGTCTCCACCCGTGCGTTGACCCCTCGGGCCGCCCTGCTCATGGCGGCGGTCGGCAACTTCATCGGCGCGCACTTCGGCGCCAAGGTCGCCAAGACGGTCGGAAGCGGCCTCGTCGAACTCCCCACCGGGCTCGCCAGCCTGGGCATCGTCTTCGCCGGCGTGGTCGGGGCCATCGCCTGGAACCTGATCACGTGGTATTTCGGCCTCCCCTCCTCGTCCTCCCACGCGCTGATCGGCGGACTCGTCGGCTCGACGATCGGCGCCGCGGGCGTCGTGTTGTGGGGCAACCTCGTGGAGGCCGTGGTCATCCCGATGATCCTCTCGCCGCTGGTCGGCTTCGTCCTCGGGTACGCCTGGATGCTCACGGTGATGTGGACGTTCCGGCGGGGCACCCCAGGCCGGCTCAACCGAGGCTTCCGGTGGGCGCAGACCGTGTCGGCCGCCGCGATGGCGTTCGGACACGGGATGCAGGACGCGGCGAAGACCATCGGGATCGTGGTGCTCGCCCTCTACGTCGGCGGCTACCAGGACGATCCCACCCACATCCCCGAATGGGCCTTCTGGACCTCGGCGTTGGTCCTCGCGCTCGGCACGTACGCCGGTGGTTGGCGGATCATCCGGACCCTCGGGCGGCGCATCATCGACCTGGGGCCGCCGGAGGGCTTCGCCGCCGAGACCGTGGCGAGTTCGGTGCTCTACTTCAACGCGGCGGTCCTCGGTGCGCCGATCTCCACCACGCACACCATCACCGCGGCGATCATGGGTGTGGGGGCGACTCGCCGGCTCTCCGCCGTGCGGTGGGGTGTCGCCGGCAACATCGTCGGTGCCTGGGTGCTGACGTTCCCGGGCGCGGGCACCATCGGCGTCCTGGCCTACTTCCTCGTCCGGCCGTTCTTCGGCTGATACGGCGTGGTGGCGCCGGGGCCCGTGCGGACGGGCCCCGTTCGCTCTGTCGGCCGGGTCGCGGCCGTCAGTCGTAGCTCACGCCGATCTGGGCGCGGATGGCATCGAGGAGCCCCATCACCTCCAGCGTCGCCGCGTGCGGCACCAGTGGGCTTTCCCGCAGCCCAGCCGCCAGGCAGCGCTGCACCTCGATCGCCTCGAACTGGTAGCCCCAGCCCTGGCGCGCCAGAGCGAAGGTCTCGGGCTCAGCGCCGTGCCGGTGGAGGATGACCTGGCTCGGGCAGAAGAAAGGCGCGGGCAGCTCGATGCGCCCCCGCGTGCCGGTGATCGTGGCCGTCGTCGGTGTCTCGCCGACGATGCCACAGGTCAACGCGGCGATCGCCCCCGAGGCGTAGCCGAAGAGCACCCCGGTGTTCTCGTCGACACCGCCACTCAGCGTCGCCCAGGCCCGAATCTCGTCCGGCGCACCGAGCAGGAGGTGGGCCAGGCTGACCGGATAGATGCCGAGGTCGAGCAGGGCGCCGCCGCCGAGCGCCCGGGCGCGCAGCCGATGCTCCGGGGGGAACGGTCCGGCCAGGCCGAAGTCCGCCCGCACCGTGGTCACCTCGCCGATCGCGCCGTCGGCGACGAGCTCCACCACTCGGCGGATCAAGGGGTGACACCGCATCCACATCGCCTCCATGAGGAAGACGTCGCGGGCGCGGGCCGTCTCGATCAACGCGAGGCTGGTGGCGCGGTCGAGGGTGAACGGTTTCTCACAGAGCACCGCCCGGCCGGCGTCAAGGCAGGTCAGCGCCGCCTCGTAGTGGGCGGAGTGCGGGGTGGCCACGTAGATGACGTCGAGGTCGTCGTCGGCGGCCAGCTCCGCCCAGGACCCGTACGCGCGGGGGATGCCGAAGCGGTCGGCGAAGGCGCGTGCCCGCTCCGCTGTCCGGGACCCGACGGCGAGCACCTCCGCCTCGGGCACCAGACGGAGGTCCTCGACGAACTTGCTGGCGATGCTTCCGGTCGCCAGGATGCCCCAACGAGTCATGGCGGAACGGTAGCCGAGATCAGATCAAGGGATGGGCACCCATCGGTACACGGCGGTCATGATCCTGGCCCCGGTGGAGCGGGCGGCCTAGGCTCGGCACGTGGACGTCGACGACAACCCTGGGCCGAACCGCGCAGGGGCCAGCGCATCGGAGGACGCGGAGCCACTTACCGCGGCCGGCCGCGCCCCGGCTCCGCCACGCCTCGCCGCGACGGTCGTGCTCGTGCGTCCAGCGCAGGCGGGATTCGAGACGTACATCATCCGCCGCGCCGCCACGATGGTCTACGGGGGTATCTACGCCTTCCCCGGAGGCACGGTCGACCCCGCGGACTTCCACCCGATTGACTGGTGTGGGCCGACGCCGGAGGAGTGGGGGCGTCGTCTGGCGCTGCCGCCGGAGGTCGCGCACGCCGTGGTCTGCGCGGCCGCGCGCGAGGTGTTCGAGGAAGCCGGTGTGCTGCTCGCCGGGCCGGGTCCGGACGCGGTCGTGGGGGACGTCAGCGGCGCCGACTGGGAGCGGGTACGGATGGCGCTTGTCGCCCGGGAGATCGAGTTCGCGGATCTCCTTCGGGACCGCGGGCTGGTGTTGCGGACCGATCTCATGGCGCCGTGGGCGCGTTGGATCACCCCGGAGTCTCGACCACGCCGGTTCGACACGTACTTCTTCGTCGCCGCGCTGCCGCCCGGGCAGCGCACTCGAGAGGCGTCGGAGGAGGCGGACCACACGATGTGGGTGCGCCCCGCGGAGGTGCTCGCCCAGGTCGAGGCGGGCGACGTCCAGATGCTCCCGCCGACCTTCGTGACCTTGTCGGAGGTAGCGGTGTGCGAGACCGTCGCCGACGTCTTCGCTGCGGCCGCTCACCGCGACGGTGGTACCCCGGTCCCCCGGCAGCTCCACGCGCGCGCCGCCGACGTGGCCGGTGTCCGCCTGGCCCGCAGTCGAATCACCCGAAGCGGCCGGTGATGTAGTCCTCCGTCTTCTGCTCCCGCGGGTTGCTGAAGATCTTTTGGGTGTCGTCGTACTCGATGAGCCGCCCCGGCTCGCCGGCGCGTTCGATGGAGAAGAACGCGGTGCGGTCAGAGACGCGGGCGGCCTGCTGCATGTTGTGGGTGACGATGAGGATGGTGTAGCGGTCTCTGAGCTGGAGGATCAGGTCTTCGATCGCCAGCGTGGAGATCGGATCCAGCGCGGAGCAGGGTTCGTCCATCAGGACAACCTCCGGCTCGACCGCGATGGTGCGGGCGATGCAGAGCCGCTGCTGCTGACCGCCGGAGAGGCTGGCCCCGGGCTTGTCGAGCCGATCCTTGACCTCGTCCCAGAGGTTCGCCGCCCGCAGCGCCCTCTCCGCCGCCTCCGCCAATACCGCCTTCTTGCGCACCCCGGCGAGCCGCAATCCGGCCACCACGTTGTCGAAGATGGACATGGTGGGGAACGGGTTCGGCCGCTGGAAGACCATGCCGATGGTGCGGCGCACCGCGGTGACGTCCACCTCGGGGTCGTAAATGTTCTGACCGTCGATGGTCAGCTCACCCTCCACCCGGGCCCCTGGCACCACCTCGTGCATCCGGTTGATGGTGCGGAGAAAGGTGGACTTGCCACAGCCCGACGGCCCAATCAGCGCGGTGACGGTCTTGGGCTCGACGACCATCGTGATGTCTTCAATCACCTTGACCGATCCGTAGTACGCGGTGACTCCCACCGCCTCGATGCGCTTCGCCATGTTCGTTCCTCCGCTAGTGGGCGAGCCGATTCCGCCGCGCGAGCAGCTTCGCCGTGATCGTGAGCACCATCACCAGCGCGACCAGCGTGAGGGCGGCGGCCCACGCACGCTGGGGCGCGAATCTCGACGAGTCGGTGGCCTGGCTGTAGACGAAGAGCGCGAGGGAGGACTGGTTGTTCTCGAACGGGTTGTAGTTGATTGCGGCGGTGCCGCCGGCCACCAACAGGACGGGGGCGGTCTCCCCGGCGGCCCGGGCGACGGCCAGCATCACGCCGGTGACGATGCCAGGCCACGCGGTCGGCAATACGATGCGCAGGATCGTCTTCCACTTCGGCACGCCCAGCGCGTACGCCCCTTCCCGCAGCGGCGCGGGAACGAGACGAAGCATCTCCTCAGTGGAGCGAACCACGGTGGGCAGCATGAGTACGCTGAGCGCGAGGGCGGCCGCGAATCCTGAGTACCCGGGGCGGCCGTCGTTGAAAACCGGGTAGACGATGAGCACCCAGAACGCGAGCACGAACAGACCGGCCACAATGGAGGGAATGCCGGTCATCACGTCGACGAAGAACCGGATTGTGTTCGCGAAGCGGCTCTGGCCGTACTCGACGATGGCGATGGCGGCGGTGATGCCGAGCGGCACGGTGATGAGCGTGGCGATCCCTACTTGCTCCAGCGTGCCGATGATCGCGTGGTAGGCCCCGCCCATCGGATCGCGTGGCCCGATGTTGTTCATCGACGTGCCGAAGAAGGTGGCGTCGAGCCGCGCCACGCCGCGGGAGACCAAAGCCCAGCACACCGAGCCGAGGGGAAGGACGGCGATGAGAAACGCGGCGTGGATGAGCGCGCGCCACGTCGCGTCCCGGGCGGCTCGGGAGCCCGCCACCCGCGCGGTCGTCACGTGCATCCCGGCGACGTAGAGCACCGCGGCGAGTAGCCCGACCAGGACCCAGCCGCCTACCCCGGTGCCGCGCACGACGACGGCGGAGAGCGCCAGCGCGCCCAGGGCGTGGCAGAGGGGAACCCACCGTGGCAGGCGACGCCGGCGCAGGGGGAGAGGGGACAGAGCAGGGGAGGTCATGCGGCCACCTCCGTGAACGCGCGGCGGCGGTAGGTGATCGCGCGCGCGGCCATGTTGACGATCAAGGTGATGCCGAAGAGGACGAGACCGGAGGCGATGAGGGCGCCGCGACCGAGCTCACTGGCTTCGCCGAACCCGTTGGCGATGTTGGCGGCGATGGTGTTGCCCCCGCTGCCGATCAGGTCGAACGAGATCTCGAAGGTGGCGCCGAGGGTCATCGCCAAGGCGATGGTCTCGCCGAGCGCCCGCCCGAGGCCGAGCATCACCGCGGCGATGACACCGGGGCGCGCGTAGGGCAGCACCGCGATTCGGATCATCTCCCAGCGTGTGGCCCCGAGGGCGAGGGCGGCTTCCTCGTGCGCCCGGGGCGTCTGCGCAAAGACCTCGCGCGAGAGCGAGGTGATGATCGGAAGCACCATGATCGCGAGGACGAGGGATCCCAGCAGGACGCTTCGCCCGTACGGGCCCTCGTTGGCGAAGAGGGGAATCCAGCCGAGGGTGCGGTGCAGCCAGGCGGAGAGACTGATCACCGGCCCGATGAAGATCTCCCGCCCCCAGAGACCGAAGACGACGCTCGGCACGGCGGCGAGGAGGTCGATGAGGAACCCCAGAGCGGTGGCGAGCCGCCGTGGCGCGTAGTGGGAGAGGTAGAGCGCCACGCCCAACGCCACCGGGACCGCCACGAGGAGCGCGAGCGCCGAGGTGAGGACGGTGCCGAACGCCAGGGCCGCGATGCCGAAGCGACCCTCGTTGGGGAACCAGTCAGTCTCGGTGATGAAGTTCGCCGTGTTCGCCCGGAGCGCGGGGATGGCCTTGGCGATCAGGAAGACCGCGATGGCGACGATGATGGTCAGGACGGCGCTCCCGGCCAGGACGGTCAGCGCGCGGAAGACGCGCTCCGCCCCGAACGCGCGCCGCCGAGGCAGGGCCCCGCCGCCTCCCATCGCGGCGGAGTCGACCTCGGTGTCGGAAGGCAGCGAGACAGTGGCCGAATGCGCTGAGGGTGGGGTGTGCACGACGCCCCACCCGTCGCGGTCGACCTCAGGTGCGCGGAGGTGCTCCTGGTCCATGGAGTCAGGTGAGGTCGATGTCTTACTAGGACAGTTGGTCGATCGCGGCCGCGACCTTGGCACGAACCGTCTCGGGGAGCGGCGCATACCCCAGCTCGACGAGTCGGGCCTGCCCCTCTGGGCTCGCCGCGTACCCGAGGAAGCCTTTGATCAGCGGGAGCTTGTCGGCGGGGATCCCCTTGTCGCAGACGATCTCGTAGGTCACCAGCACGATCGGGTAGGCGCCGGACGCGGTCGTGGTGTAGTCCACCGAGAGCGTGAGGTCGTTCCCCTGGCCGCTCACCGCGGCGTCCGCTACCGCCTTACCGGCCGACTCGGGGGTCAGCGCCACGAACTCCCCCGCGCCATTGGCGATCTTGGCCATGGGGAGGTTGGAGTTCTCCGCGAAGGACATCTCGACGTAGCCGATCGCGCCCGTCGTCTGCTTGACCGCGCTGGTCACGCCGTCGGAGCCCTTCGCCCCGGTGCCTCCCGGCGCCTTCCACGCCTTGGACGTGCCGAAGGTCCACTCCCGTGGCGCCGCTGCGCTAAGGAAGGCGGTGAAGTTGTCCGTGGTACCGGACTCGTCCGAGCGGTGCACCGCCTGGATCGGTAGGGAAGGGAGCGGGGTGTTCGGGTTGTCGGCGGCGATCACGGGGTCGTTCCACCGAGTCACCTCGCCCGCGAAGATCCGGGCGAGCGTGGCCGGTGTGAGTTGGAGGTCGGTCACCCCAGGGACGTTGTAGATCACCGCGACCGGGCCGATCACCATCGGCAGGTGGATCGCCCGATTGCCCCCGCACGTCGCGTCCGCCCGAGGTCGCTCGTCCGGTTTGAGGACGGAGTCCGAGCCGGCGAAGTCGGCCGTACCCGCGATGAACGCCTGAATGCCCGCGCCCGAGCCACTCGGCTCATAGTTGATCGTGACGCCGGGGCACCGCTGTTGGTACTCCTTGATCCACTCGGCCATGGCGTTCTTCTGCGCCGATGATCCTTGGGCGTTGAGCGTGCCCGTGGCGCAGTCGACGCTGGCCGCGGAGAGGGAGCTTGTCGCCGGTTCGTTGTCCGATCCACACGCGCTGAGTGCGACGAGCGCGCCCAGGGTGAGGCCAGTGACAACCGTGTGACGCCGCAGCTTCACCGTGAGGATTCCCCTTCGCGTAGGCGGAGGGCCGGAGACGGATTCCCGGCCGTCGGTAGCTCGCACGCTAGGGGCGGTAGGTAGCCGGTTCTTCGGGCACGAGTGAACGAGGGGTGAACAGGTCAGACCACTTGGGTAGCGCGGCGTTGATTGCGAGTGGTCGGTGATGTGAACGAAGAACTGGCGCTGGTCGACGGGGAGGTGCGCGACGTGGTCGCCGATGTGCCCTAGCCGTGGCGGTAGAGCACGTGCGCGGCCCAGTGCGCGAAACCTAGCCGGCGGTACAGCGTCAACGCGGCTACATTGGACTCTTCAACGTAGAGCATCACCCGGTCCAGGCCGCGTTCGCGGAGATAGCGCAAGCCCGCGACGGCCAACGCCGCGCCGAGCCCTTGACCGTGCGCGTCGGGATCCACGCCGAGGACGTAGACCTCGCCGATGGGTGGCGTGCCGTCGTGCACCTTCGTCCAGTGGAAACCGAGGAGCCGGCCCGTCGCCCGCTCGACGGCGAGCAGGAAACCCGCCGGGTCGAACCACGGCTCCTCCATCCGCAGCCGCAGGTCCCGCTCGGTCCAGCGGCCTTGTTCGGGGTGGCTGGCGAAGGCGCGCGCGTTCAGGTCGAGCCACGCGGCGTCGTCGCGTCCGGGCTCGAAGGTCCGCAGGTGGACGTGCTCGGGAAGCGGGCGCTCCGGCATGGGCTGAGTGAGCGGTCGGCGGAGCTGGAGCAACACGCGGGAGCGCGCGAACCCGAGGTCCACCGCGAGCGCGCCGGCCGACGGGTGGTCGCCGTGTGCCCACATCCGCAGTCGTCCCCGTGGGTCCGCCTCGCGGGCGACGGCCAGCGCCTCCTCGACCAGGCGCCGCCCCAGGCCCTTGCGGCGGTGGGCGGGGTGGACGACCACCTCAGCCCACGGACCGTCGACCGCGTCCTCGAGGTCAACGTGGGCGTACCCGGCGAGGGTGTCGTCCCGGTCGCGGATGAGCAGGTGGGCGCCGGCGCCGCCGTGGCGGAGGCGAAGCAGGACCGCCTCCGAGAGCGGATCAGCGCCGTCGGCGGCACCAGCGGCTTGGGCGAGCGCGACGATCTCCGCGGTCTCCGCCGCGGTCAGGCGGTCGGTGCGGTCAACGGGGATCGGGTCGGGGGTGAACGCGCCGGTCATCCCGCCACAGTAACCGGTGGCGGCGGGGGAGCCCGAGTGGCCCAACACGAGGGGTCGGTCAATTCGGCGGGATCACGCCGGCGGGGAGGGCGGCGAGCTGAAAGCGAGCCTTGAGCTCGGGCAGGATCTGGCGGAGGGCCGCGACCGTCGCGCTGCGGTCGCCACCGCCGTCGTGGAGCAGGATGATCGCCCCGGGCTCGGTGGTGGCGAGCACCGTGGAGGCGATGTGATCCGCGTTGAGGTTCTCCCAGTCCCGCGGGTCGACCGCCCAGTCCAGGGAGGTCATGCCGAGGCTGCGCGCTTCGGCCACCACGGCCGGCGTCCAGTAGCCGCCGGGTTGCCGGAAGTAGCGCACCGGGGCATCCGGCACCGCCGCCTGAATGGCCGCGAGGGTCCGCATGAGGTTCGCCCGAATGTCGGCCGGAGACCGGGAACCGAGGTCGAACTCGTGTTGCCACGAGTGGTTGCACAGGGTGTGCCCCTCGGCGGCGATCTGTCGCACCAAGTGGGGATAGGCCTGCGCCTGGACGCCGACGACGCAGAACGTCGCTTTGACCTGGTAGCGGCGCAGGAGCGCGAGCACCTGCGGCGTGTAGGTGGGGTGCGGGCCGTCGTCGAAGGTGAGGGCGACGGTGGTGCCCTCCGTGCTCTGCCGTGCGCCGTAGGGGCCGTCGGTGCCGGGGCCGAGTGGCGATGCGGCGGGGGAGGGGGACGGCGTCGGGGAGTGCGCGACGACAGCCGAGGGGGTCGCCGGGTGGACATACGTCACCGCGCGTGCCGCTGAACCACCCGCCAAGCCGGTCTTCCAGGAGTACATGCCCGCGATCATGGTGACGGCGGCGAGCACGGCAATCATCGCGATTCGGGTGCTGCGCTCGCCCATGTCACGATCCCCCACAGACCGTACGGGCGGCGAAATAAGGGATCAATGCGCACGAAATGGCCTGTCGCTTCGAATGCACGCGGACAGGCTAAAGGGGACCTCTTCCCTGAATCGGGCGTTTCACGTTCTAACCGGAAAACTAACCAAATGGTGGCTGCCCGACGCCGATCAGGCGACGGCGTGGGGTGTCACACCGAGACCTTCTCCGGCTCAGTGTCGGGCAGCGACCGGCCTGGGGGGAGGACGAACTTGTACCCGACCTGACGCACCGTCCCGATCATGGACTCGTACTCGGAGCCGAGCTTGGCGCGCAGGCGCCGGACGTGCACGTCCACGGTCCGGGTGCCGCCGAAGTAGTCGTACCCCCAGACCTCGCGCAGGAGCTGGTCGCGGGTGAAGACCCGGCCCGGGTGCTGCGCGAGGAACTTCAGCAGCTCGAACTCCTTGTAGGTGAGGTCGAGCGGACGGCCCTTGATCTTGACGGAGTACGTATCCGGATCGATGACGAGGTCACCCGCCCGAATGAGACCGGTGGACCCTCCGTTCGAGGTGGTGGATCGGCCCACGGCCAGCCGCAGTCGCGCCTCGACCTCAGCCGGGCCAGCACCGGTGAGGACCACGTCGTCGATGCCCCAATCCGCGTTGATCGCGATGAGGCCGGCTTCCGTCACCACGGCGATGAGCGGGATGTGGAGCCCAGTCGCGTGGAGCATACGGCAGGTGGCACGCGCCTCGGACAGCTCCGTCCGAGCGTCGATGAGGATGACATCCGGCCTCGGGCCGGTGACGAAGCTACGCACGTCCCGCGGCGTCGTGCGTACCGTGTGGGGCAGGAGGTCGAGAGCGGGCAACACGGCCGAGGGTTCCCCGGATCGAGCCGTGACCAGCAGGAGGATCTCCACGAGGCGCCTCCGTCCTGCGGCGCGCGGCCGCGCTAGGGCGGTCCGACAGGGACAGATTGCGGACTGGTTGCGTCCCGGCGTCGACGGCGGGCGTTCTCTCAGCTTAACGAGAGGTATCCCCCTGACGTGGTACCACGGCGAAAAACGTGAAAACGAGTTAATGAAGGGGGTGGGGCGGACAGCGGCGGCCGCCGTCCCGCGGGCGGTGGCCGGTCTGGCACGATCGGTACGTGTTCCCCTCCACGTCTCCTGAGCGCGGCCAACCCGTTGAGACAGGTCGCCCGACCGAGATGGGTCGGGGCGCTGAGAGCGCTCCCGGCCCGTGGGGCGCGCGGGTAGCGCCGCCGAGCGGTGGTGCGGCGCGGGCGCGCGTGAGCGCTCCGACGGAGGAGACCGCGACGGCTGATCGACCTGGGCGGAGCACGGGGAGCGGGCGTGGTCGCCACGACGCCAGTGGACGCCGCGGGCGTTCACGCGGGTGGAAGCGCCCGACGGAGAAAGAGAAAGAGGCCGCCAAGAAGAAGGCGGAGAACATGCCCCCCGTGCCGGTGCGGCCCGTGGTCTCCGTGGCGATCGCCGGTTTCGCCGCGCTCCTGGGCATCGGCTTGGTCTTCGGCGCGGAGACCGCGGGGCCGGGCCACGCCCGGATCCCCTTCGCGGTCGTGGTGTTCGGGGTCCAGGCGCTGTTCGTAGCCTCGTGGACCAAGGCGCTTCGCCCACCCGCGCTGCCGATCGTGGCGGCGATCGGTGTGCTGGTCGCCGTGGGGGCGGACGCCGGGGCTGTGCTGCCCCGGGTGGCCGGGCTCGCCCCGCTCGGCTACGTGGCCGCCGGTGGGTTCATCGTCGCGGTCCTCGCGCAGCTCGTCCGGCCGGCGGATCGCGCCCGGGTCACCGACTCGCTGGGATCCACCATGTTGATCATGGTCGGCGTGGTGGCCTTCGCCATGCTGATCGTGTTGAGCCGCATCCCGATCGGCACTCAGGCGATTTTCGTCTCCCTCGCCGCCGCCACCGTGGCGGTCATGGTGGCGCGGCTGATCGACGCGGTCCTGCCCTGGCCGCGGCTCGCTCCGCAGGTGCCGCGCGGTGCCACCGGCGTCGTGGTCGGGGCCATGGCCGGGACGCTCACCGGCTCCGTGATCGGGGCCTACCTGGTCGGCTTCACGCCCACCAGCGGCGCCGTGCTCGGTTTGATCGCCGCGGCGACCGCCGTGCTGGCCGACCTCGCCGTCGGGTACGCCGAAGCGGGGCGGCAGATGGCCGGCGATCCGCCGACGACGTGGTGGGCGCGGCACATGCAGGGCCCGCTCGGCGGCTTCGCCCTCGCCACCCCCCTGACGTACGCGATCAGCGTGGTGTTCCTGCGGTGACCTGCGGGCACTCCCGCGGCCCAGTGGGATAGGTGGTCGACATGGGGCGGACTATCCCCGTAGGCGAGAGGTCACCCGCGTAGCGGCCATGCGCCGACGGTCGTCGGCGGGATCGTGGGGCGGAGTGGACGCAGAGGAGCGGGCGTGGCGGAGTCGTACCCGATGGTGAGCGAGGGCCGCCGGCGGCGCCGGCGGAGGCTCGCCGTGGCGGTGATCGCGCTGCTCTCGCTCGTCGGGTTGCTCGTGGTCGCCGACCGCGTGGCCGTGGCGTACGCCGAAGACCGTGTCGCGCGAGAGATCCGCGCGCAGGTAGCCGAGCGCGGTCTGCGGTCCGGCCCCGTCCAGGTGACGATCGACAGATTTCCGTTCCTCACCCAGGTCATCGCCGGGCATTACCCGCTGATTCGAGTGGTCGTGCCGGACGTGCAGGGGGATGTCGCGGGGCACACGGTGCGGCTGCCGCGGCTCGACGTGGAGCTCCGCGACGTCACCGCGTCACTCAGGGCGCTGCGCGGTGAGGAGGAGGCCTCCGCGCGGTGGGTCACGGGACGGGTGATCGTCGCCTACGACACTGTTGAGGAGATCATCGATCGGCCAGGGCTCACGCTGACCGAGCGGAATGGGCAGCTCCGCGTGACCGCGCCGCTCGTGGTGGTGGGGCGGGAGTACACGGTGGAAGGCACCGCCCAGGTGGTGGTGGAGTCCGACCAGGTGCGCCTGCGCGTCACCGAACTCACCTCCGCGGATCTGCCCACCAACCCCGCGATTCGCGCGCTCGTCCGCGCCTACGCCGAACAGATCTCGATCCGCGTTCCCCTGCCCGACCTCCCCTTCGACCTCGACGTCGACGAGGTGTCGGCGACACCGGACGGGCTAGCGGTGATCGCGCGGGCGTCGGACGTGCCGGTGACGCCGTAGCGTGAGCGTGGGATTCGGTCCCGTATCGTGGTCGGGTCTGGGGGCCAGCCGTAAAGGCTGGTAGTCTACCCAGCCATGGGGACGTTCCTCACTAAGCGGCGCGCGATCGATCTGTGTCGCGTGGCTACCTGTCTCTGTTGCCCCGGTCTCTGACGGCGGGGTTGCTGGCATAGGGATCCGATCGGCCGCCGTCGTCGGCCCGCGATGGACCCGTCACCTGCTTTTCCGTTCGGCATAGGCGCCGTTGGACGTACCCCGGATCCGTCTCTCGCTGAGTCCGCGTGTGGTGTCTGATCCTCCGCCGCGCGCAGGCTCGCCAAGCGCGAATGTTTTCGAATTTTTCCATCCAAGCCTCTCGTGCGGGGAGCACCAACCAGGGAGTGATCTGATGAGTCGCGACACCGTACTCGTTTCCGTCGACTGGGCCGAGAAGAACCTCGACACTCCGGGCGTCGTCTTCGTCGAGGTTGACGAGGACACCACGGCGTATGACGCGGGACACATCCCGGGCGCGATCAAGCTTAACTGGAAGACTGATCTCCAGGACCCGGTTCGCCGTGACGCGGTGAACAAGGAGCAGTTTGAGAAGCTCCTGTCGGAGCGCGGGATCAGCAACGACGACACCGTCATCCTCTACGGTGGCAACAACAACTGGTTCGCGGCGTACGCGTACTGGTACTTCAAGCTCTACGGGCACCGCGACGTGCGCCTGATGGACGGTGGCCGCAAGAAGTGGGAGCTCGACGGCCGGCCCCTGACCAAGGAGGTGCCCACCCGCCCGAAGACCCAGTACGTCGCGAAGGATCCCGATCTGTCGATCCGCGCCTTCCGTGACGAGGTGGTCGCCTCCATCGGCAAGAAGAACCTCGTGGACGTGCGGTCGCCTGACGAGTACGCCGGTCGGCTCCTCGCCCCGGCCCACCTGCCGCAGGAGGCGGCGCAGCGCGCCGGCCACATCCCGACCGCGATCAACGTGCCGTGGTCGAAGGCGGCGAACGAGGACGGCACCTTCAAGTCCGACGAGGAGCTGCGCGCGCTCTACCGCGAGGCCGGACTGGACGAGAACAAGGACACCATCGCCTACTGCCGGATTGGTGAGCGCTCCTCGCACACCTGGTTCGTGCTGCACGAGCTGCTCGGCTACAAGAACGTGAAGAACTACGACGGCTCGTGGAGCGAGTACGGGTCGCTGGTCGGCGTGCCGATCGCGCTCGGTGACGAGCCCGGGGAGGCGTGATCATGACGGCGCCGACCTCCTCTGGCTGCGCCGCACCGGATCAGGCCGCCCCGATCCCCGCGGGCGTCGACCTCACGCGAGAGACCGTGATTACCGGTGTCGTCCAGACCGCGTCCGGTGATCCGGTCGCTGGCGCGTACGTCCGACTGCTCGATCGGTTCGGGGAATTCGCGGCTGAGGTGGTCACCTCCGCGGCGGGCCAGTTCCGGTTTTTCGCCGCGCCGGGGACCTGGACCTTGCGCGCGCTCTCCCGGCACGGCAACGGAGATGCCTCAGTGACCGTGGATCGCGGCGTCAACGAAGTGACGCTCAGCGTCGGCTGACGTCCCGCTACCAGAATCGCCGTTCCACACAGATTCGCCGCTCCGGCCGCACGCCGGAGCGGCGATCTTTTTCCGTCGTCATTCGCGCCGTCGCGGCATTTCGGGCTTTCCCCTCGGACACCACCATTGTGCTGGGCTTTTCCACCGTTGCCGCCCTGTGCTTTTCCTGCCCCGTTCGGTCGACTTTACTCGATGTCTCCATCCATGCTCTTCCCTGCCCGGCCCTGATCCGCTGCGGAGGGCGGTTGTTAAGCTGGAAACGTTGCTGATCAATGTCTGTGGGGGTAATTCCTCGGCAGGGCATGGGCATACTGCCGGTTGAAGTGCGGAATATAGTGATCGATGTCCGTCGCTATTGACTCAGCGCGCCAAACGGCGTTGTCTGGGGACGTGGACGCCCCGGGGGGAGGACGTACAGTGGTCAACGGTGAAGTTCCACTAGTCGTGTGCGTCTCGTCTGATGTCGCCGTCCGCGAACGCGTGGTCCGGCAGCTCGACAATTGTGGTGCGGTCGTCGTCTGCTCCGACCTCGCCGAGCTGCGCGCGATGCTTTTCCCTACCGCCGAGTCGGAAGCGGCGGAGTCTAAACCGATAGTCTTCGGCGATTTGGTTGTTGACACCCGGGCTCACCTCGTGACCTGGCGCGACAATCCCCTTCCGTTGACCCGACTGGAACGCGAGCTGTTGGCCCGATTGGCCAGCCCTCCCATCAGCGTCTGGACGTATGAGCGCCTCTTTTCCTCGGTCTGGGGAGGCGCCTATCTCGGCGATACCGCGATCCTGCACTCCGCGGTGAAGCGGCTCCGGCGGAAACTGCGCGCCGTTCCGGATGGACCAGAGGTCCAGACCATTCGGGGAGTGGGCTACCGGCTTGCCTTGCCGAGCTGAGCCCGATTCCCGATCCTGACTCGCGATACGTCCCACCTCGCCTGGCACCATGACGGGGTGAATCCACACGCGCAGGTGGCGTCCCGCGCGGCGGCGCGCAGAGGGATAGGCCGATGGCTGCTCGTCGCCGCGATTGCGTGGGCGATGCTCCTCGTGGCGCTCGCCGTCGTCTCCGTCCGCACCGATGAGCCGACCGTGCGGGAGCAGCGCGGCCTCGGGCAGGCGAAGCCAGTCGTTGACCAGGCGCTGCGGGAGCTGATGGGCGCGGCCGGCGCGGACGTCGTGGTCGAGGTGGCCGGGCACACCGTGCGGGAAGGGTGCCGAATCACGCCGGTGCGCGACGGGGCGAGTCTGACCAGCGAGCTCGTGGTGTATACGCCGGAGTTCGACGGCCCGGGCGTGCTGGCGCAGATCGCCGATCGCCTGCCCGAGCGCTACGCGGTGCGGCTGCGCCGGGGCGCGGATGGCGAGCCGGTGGCGTTACGCGCGGACGCCGGCGAGTTCGTGGGCATCCGCGGTGTCCTCCGCGCGCCAGGGGTGATCGCGTTGACCGTCTCGACCGGTTGCCGTCCACTGGACACCCCGGTCGCCGACCTCCGTGCGCTCGTCGCCGCGCCGGCCGGGCCACGGCGGCTTCTCGCCGCCTGGGGGATCGCGGAGAGCGATCCGGGGCGGGCGGTGGCCGCGCCGTGCCCGGCCGGGGGAGACACCGTGACCGTGCACGGGCGCGGGCGGGACGCCCAGCCGATCCGCTCCGCCGTGGGCGTCGGAGACGGCGATGTGGTCGTGGATACCGCCGAGCGGCTGGTGTACCGCATGCCTGACCACGATGTCGTGCTGGAGCAGACCGCCGACGGCGTGCGGGTCAGCCTGACGATTCCGTGTGCTGGCGCCCAGTGAGGAATGACCACTGTGGAGCGCAGGGCGCGGCCGGGATGGGTGGATCGGGTCAGTAGACCAGGGCTTGCGCGCCCTCAGCCAGGACTTCCTCGACGAAGACCGCCGCTCCGGCGATCCGCACGCCGGGAATGACGTCCTTCTCCGTGATGTTCCGGCGCGCGGCGCACTGGGTGCACAGGGTGACCCGGCCACCGGTGAGCACCGCGTTGAGCAGGTCGGGCAACGGCGCGGAGTGCGGCAGCTCGAACTCCGCCGCCCGGCCGGGGAGCGCGAACCATGAGGATTCGCCGGTCAGCCACAGGGACACGTCGGCGCCCGCGGCGACCGCGGTCGCCGCCACGGTGAAGGCCTGCGCGCACCGCTCGGGCGCGTCGGCCCCGGCAGTGGCCTTGACGACGAGAGTACGAGCCATGCGGTCAGCATAGGATGCGCGTGGCATGGTTACCGAAATCGGCTTCGTGAGCCTGATGGTCGCCGGGTTCGGCGCTCTCACTGGGGGCTTGATCTACCTGGCGGTCCGTGTGTCGAGAGGACGTTGGTGAGCGACAATCCCCTTCAGCCGCCGCCGTGGCTGAACGCGCCCCCTGTTGAGCCCTATCCGTATGAGGAATCACACGACGTGCGGGTGGGGCCCGCGCTCCACCCCGCGCTGAGACGGCTGCTGCCGTACATCGGCGTCTGGCGGGGACGGGGCCGCGGGGGATACCCCACAATCGAGGATTTCGACTACGCGCAGGAGATCCGGATCAGCCACGATGGTCGGCCGTTCCTGAAGTACGAGTCCCGGTCCTGGCTGCTGGATGAGGAGAGCCGGCCGATTCGGCCCGCCGCACGGGAGCTGGGCTGGTGGCGTCCGGTGATGGATGGTGATCGCGCCACCAACGAGATCGAGGCGCTGATGATCAGCCCAACCGGAATCATGGAGCTCTACCTCGGCACGATCACCGGGACGCGGATCGAGCTCGTCACCGACGCGGTCATTCGCACGTCGACCGCGAAGGAGGTCTCCGCCGGGCACCGGCTCTTCGGCATCGTGCAGGGGGCGCTGCTCTACGCGCATGACATGGCGGCGATGGGGCAGCAGCTCGCCCCGCACCTGTCGGCCCGGCTCCTGCGCGTCGCGGGGTAGCGCCGCGGGGCCGGCGCGCCGACCACCTCGCGACCGACCTATCGGTCCTCGGGCGACGAGTCATCGACCACGGGATAGCCGAGCAGCTCGCGGATCGCGCGGGTGTGTGGCGAGGGGGGCAGCGGCGTGCCGTCCAGCGCGCGCACCTCGGCGAGCCCGCGGATCGACGACGTCAGCCACACGCCGTCCGCGTGGCGCAGCTCGTCCGGGGTCACCATGCGTTCCTCCGCCCGCCAGCCGAGCTCTCCGGCGTGCGCCAGCAGCCACGCCGCGGTGACACCGGGCAGGATGCCGGTCTCGGCGGCCGGCACGGTGCACAGGACGTCGTCCTCCAGCCAGACGACGTTCGAGGTCGGGCCTTCGAGCGCGTACCCCTCAAGCGACGTCCACAGCACGTCGTCGGCGCCACGGGTGGCCGCCCACCGCTGCGAGGCGCGGTGGACCGCCCGCGAGGTGGACTTGATGCCACCGAGCAGCCAGGGCGCGTTCGCTCGCGCCGTCGCGGCGATGCCGAGGGAGAGCGTGATGACGGAGACGCCGGCGCGCCGGGCCCACGTCACCCGCTGGCTGACGGGGTCGAGCGTCGTGAAGGCCGTGGGGGCGCCCTCGTCGGCCGGGCCATTCGTGCATACCAGGCGGAGTACGCCTTCCTGATCGGCTGGCCACGCGGCACAGGTCGTGGCGAGCAGGTCGGCGAGCTCCCGCTGGTCGGGCACGGCGAAGCCGAGGAGGTCGGCGGCCCGCGTGAGGCGGTCGAGGTGCTCGTCGACGAGCCACGGGCGGCCTTGACGGACGTGCATGGTTTCGACGAGGCCGTCGCCGAGGACCGCGGGGTCGGTGGCGGTGAGCACGGGGGTGGTGGGCGGCACGATCCCCTGCCCCAGCACGGCAACGATTCGACGAGGGGACATGCCCATCACACTATGATCGGACGGTGTCGGAGTCGTCCCTGGCGGAGAAGTTGCGGTCCCGCGGCTTGCGGTTAACCGCCCAACGGCAGTTGGTGCTGGAAGCCGTCTACCAGCTAGGGCATGCGACACCGGAGCAGGTCCACGCCGCGGTACGCCAAGTCGCCTCCGGAATCAATATCACGACTATTTACCGCACCCTTGAGCTGCTCGAAGAGCTCGGTCTGATCACCCATACGCACCTGTCGCACGGCTCGCCCACCTATCACCGCGCCGGTGAGGATCAGCACGCGCACCTCGTCTGCCGGTCGTGCCACACCGTATCCGAGCTGGAATTTGAGCAGCTGGAGCCATTGGCCCGGCAGTTGGCGGAGGAACGGGGATTCACCGTCGATATCGGGCACGTGGCGCTCTTCGGTATCTGCGGCAACTGCAGGAGACAAGAATGATCGAAATCCCGGGCGCCGTGGCGGTGGAGGCGATCGACGAGCGGTCGCGGGACGCCGGTGTCGCGGCACACTACGGCGACCCGATGCGGGAGCAGCGGCTCCTCGCCACGGATGTCGGACTGGTTGACCGCTCTCACCGCGGCGTGATCGCCGTTCCTGGCCCGGAGCGCGCGAGTTGGTTGCACACGCTGACCAGCCAACACCTGAGCAACCTCGCCGCCGGGCAGGGCACGGAGCTGTTGGTGCTGTCGCCGCACGGGCACATCGAGCACCACGCGATGGTGGCCGAGGACGGTGTCACGACGTGGCTGGACACCGAGCCGGGCACCGCCGGGGAGCTGGTGGGCTACCTCGAGAAGATGCGCTTCTTCACCCAGGTGGAGCCGCGCGACGCGAGCGCGGAGTGGGCGGTGCTGTCCCTCGTCGGCCCGCGCGCGACGGAGGCGGTCGAGGCGCTCGGGGTGGCGGGGTTGGCCGCCCCCGATGTCCTGACGGTGCCGGGGCCGAAGTTCCCCGCGGGCGCTGTCCCGCCCCGCCCGACCGCGCTCTACGACGTGCGGCTGCTCGGCGGCGAGATCGCGTGGGCGCGCCGGGGGCCGCTGGGGGTGGATCTCCTCGTGGCGCGGTCCGCGCTCGATCAGGTGGCGACGCGGTTGCTCGACGCCGGTGTCGCGCCCGCCGGGCTGTGGGCGTACGAGGCGATTCGGGTGGCGGCCCGGATCCCGCGCGTCGGATGGGAGACCGATCACCGCACGATTCCCGCCGAGATCGAGCTGATCGCGCGCGCCGTCCACCTGGAGAAGGGCTGCTATCGCGGGCAGGAGACGGTCGCCCGGGTGCACAACCTCGGCCGTCCGCCACGCCGACTGGTGCTGCTGCACCTCGACGGGATCGCGACTGATCAACCTCCGGCGCCCGGCACGCCGGTGACTAGCGAGGGGCGCGCCGTGGGATTCGTTGGGACCGCCGTCCGCCACTTCGAGCTGGGCATGATCGCGCTCGCTGTGGTCAAGCGGTCGGTGCCCGATGACGCCCGCCTCCTCGTCGGTGAGTCCGCGGCGGCGATCGATCCCGGCGGCGACATCTGAGCCACGTCTGCGCATCAGGTGCCATGATCTGCTTGCAACTGCAAGCACTGCGCTTGCAGTTGCAAGCAGACGGGACTACCGTCGAGGCATGGGGACTCCGAAAGACCTGCCACGGGACATTGGCGCGTTCATCCGTGACCTGCGCCGCAACGCGAAGATCTCGCTGCGCCAGCTCGCCGAGCAGGCCGGAGTCAGCAACCCCTATCTCAGCCAAATCGAACGTGGCTTGCGCAAGCCGAGCGCCCAGGTCTTGCAGCAGATCGCGGCCGCGCTGCGGGTGTCGACCCCGTTGATGTACCTCAGAGCGGGCCTGCTCGATGACCACAACGGGCAGAGCGTGCTCGCGGCGATCGCGGCTGATCCGGACCTGACCCCCGCGCAAAAGCAGTCGTTGAGCCAGATCTACGAGACCTTCCGCCGGGAGAACGCGCGGCTGGCCGAGAGCGCGGCGGCCACGTCATCGGACGCGGCCACACCTGGCGACGCCACCACTACCTCGGCCCAGGAGGGAAAGAAATGAGCAAGACTCGCATCCCGACGCCGCTGTACGCCGTCGCCGGCGCCGGCGATCTCGCCTACCAACGGCTGCGTCACCTTCCGGAGACCGTGACCGAGCTACGGGAGAAGGCCGCGGTCACCACCGCGGAGCTGCGACAGCGGGCCACCGCCGCCGACCTGCGCGCCAAGGCGCTCGACACGCTCCGCGCCGCGAACGCCACCGCGGCGAGCCTTCGCCAGCGGGCGGGAGAGCTCGACGCCGAGCAGCTGCGCGCCGCGGCGGTTCGCAACGTGGCGACGCTGGTCGCGGGGGTGCACGCCGCCCAGGAGCGCGCCCGCGCGGTCTACGCGCGCCTGGTTGCGCACGGCGAACGCGTCCTCAGTGGTCAGACGAGCGCCCCGCCCAGCGCGTCGCCGACTCCGGCCCAGCCGGCCGCCCCCGCGGCGCTCGACGCTCCCACTACGTCGGCCCCCAGCGATTCGGGTCCCGCGGACGGTGACGCGCCGGCGACGTCGTGAGAGCGCGATAAGGCGATAAGTTTCGGACCCCGGGTCCGTCAGACGGCCGGACCCGGGGGATCCGGCATAAACTGCACCGCATGGTCTCTGCCGCGCCGATCTTTTATCTCGAGGTCAAATTCATCATTGATCTGGCGCTCCTCGTCTTCGCTCTCGTCATCGAGGGCGTTGCCTTCGTCCACTGCCTGACGCAGCGGGCCGATGCCTTTGTGGCGATCGATACGCTGCCTAAAGGGGCGTGGCTGGCGATCCTCGGCATCTGCCTGCTGTTGACCCTGCTCGGCTTCGGGGTGTTGAGCATCTTCGGGCTCATCGGGATCGCCGCATCCCTGATCTACCTGCTCGACGTGCGGATCGGCCTGCGCGACGTGACGAATGGACGGGGATTCTGGTAGGAGCCAGCCAGGTCGTGAGGCGTCCGAACGCGATCAGCCAGTTCCTCGCTGGGGTCGGACTGCTGGGCCGGGGATTGGCCCTCTACACGCGTAGCCCTCGACTGCTCGTCCTCGGTCTCGTACCCGCCGTGATCTCCGGGGTGCTCTTCCTCGTGGCGTACGGCGCGCTGGTCTTCGTCGTCGCCGACCTGGCGGCGTGGCTCACGCCGTTCGCGGAGACCTGGCCCGACTGGGCGCGCACCGCGACTCGGCTGGGCGCTATCGTGGCGCTGCTCGGCCTGGGCGCGCTCGTCGCGGTGCTGAGCTTCACCACGGTCACGCTGCTCATCGGTGACCCGTTCTACGAGAAGATCTCCGAGTACGTCGAGGAGCGCTTCGGCGGCGTACCCGACGAAGTCGACCAGCCGTGGTGGGTGTCACTCCGCGTCAGCGTCGTGGACTCGGCGCGGTTGCTGCTGTGGTCCCTCCTGGTCGGGGTGCCGCTGTTCTTGGGTGGGTTCCTCCCCATCGTCGGGCAGACCGTGGTCCCGGTGATCGGTGCTCTGGCTGGGGGATGGCTCCTCGCCATCGAGCTCGTCTCAGTTCCGTTCTCTCGGCGCGGCCTGCGCCTCGCCGACAGCCGGGCGCGGCTGCGGACCCACGCGCCGCTCGCCTTGGGCTTCGGCGTCGCGGTCTTCTGCTGTTTCCTCATCCCGCTCGGCGCGGTGCTCCTCATGCCCGCTGCGGTCGCGGGCGGTACCCTCCTGGCCCGCCGGGTCGTCGGCCTCCCCATCGATCCGATTCGCTAGCCCCACCGGGCCGCGGCGCGGTTGCGCCGGCGGGGGACGAGCGGGCCTGGATATGCGCGCGGAGGACAGGCCGCCGGCGGCATAGGGTGGAAGCGTGTCCGATGTCAGTGTCTCCGCGACTCTCACCGACGTGACGGCACCCCAGCCCTTGAGCACGCTCACCACGTTGGGGCTCGGCGGCCCGCCGGACCGGTTGGTCACCGCGCGGGACGCCGACGAGCTGGTGGCGTGCGTCCGGGAAGCCGATCGGCTCCAGCAGCCCACGTTGATCCTCGCGGGTGGGAGCAACGTGGTCATCGGCGACGACGGTTTTCCCGGGACGGTGGTGTTGGTGCGGTCGCGGGGCACCCGGGTGCTCGGCCGGGACGGGGACACGCTCACCGTCCGCGTCGAAGCGGGCGAGCCGTGGGATGAGTTCGTCGCCGCCACCGTGACGGCGGGCTGGTCCGGGTTGGAGTGCCTCTCCGGCATCCCCGGCACCGCCGGGGCGACCCCGATCCAAAACGTCGGGGCGTACGGCCAGGAGGTCGCCGAGACGATCGTCGCGGTCCAGGTGTACGACCGGCTCGCCGACGAGGTGCGCACCATGGCGGCCGAGGAGTGCGGGTTCGGGTATCGAACCAGCGTCTTCAAGGGCAACGGGCGCTGGGTGGTGCTCTCGGTGGACTTCCGCCTGGTGCGCTCGTCGCTCTCCACGCCCGTGCGGTACGCCGAGTTGGCGCGCTCGCTCGGTGTCGAGGTCGGCGATCGGGTGCCACTGGCCGAGGCGCGCGAGCACGTGCTCGCGCTGCGGGCCCGCAAGGGCATGGTGCTCGATCCCAACGACCCCGATACCCGCTCGGTCGGCTCGTTCTTCACCAATCCCGTGCTCAGCGCGGAGGAGTACGCGCGGCTGCGGGAGCGCGCGGGGGAGCTCGGCGATCCGCCGGCGTGGCCCGCGCCGGACGGCACGGTGAAGGTGAGCGCCGCCTGGCTGATCGACCAGGCGGGGTTTCCCAAGGGCTTCCGCCGACCCGGTGGTGTGGCGATCTCCTCGAAGCACACCCTCGCGTTGACGCACCGGGGCGGCGGGTCGACCGCCGCGTTGCTCGCGCTCGCCGCGGAGATCCGCGACGGGGTGCGCGAGCGGTTCGGGGTCACCTTGCAGCCGGAACCGGTGTTGGTGAACTGCGAGCTCTAACCGCGGCCCGCGCCGGTGTGCCTCCGATTCGTCGCCGCTGGCTTCGGTTCCTCACCGCTGGCTCAGCGCGACGGGGAGGCGGGGGCGACCGCCGCCCACGGCACGGTGAGTTCGCCCAGACGCCACCGGCGGGGCCGGTCCAGCACCGGCCAGCCCGCGGCGCGCAGCAGGGCGACCGCGCGCGTCCAGCGTTGTCGAGGGCCGAAGGCCCGATACGGCGCGGCGGCGCGCCAGGCGTCGTCGAGTGCGGTCAGCAGCGCGTGCACCCGTTCACCGGGCACGTTGCGGTGGATGAGGGCCTTGGGGAGCCGTTCCGCGAGGATCGCCGGTTCGGGCAGGGTGGACAGGCGGGCCGCCAGGGTGAGCGTGCGTGGGCCGGTGGCGTCGAGCGTGATCCAGCTCGCGACGCGGCCTAACTCGTCGCAGGTCCCTTCGACGAGGAGCCCACCGGGGGCGAGCCCGGCGGTCATCAGGGACCACGCCTCGGGGACGTCGGCTTCGTCGTACTGGCGCAGGACGTTGAACGCCCGCACGAGGATGGGGCGGAGCCCGGCCAGCTCAAACCCGCCGCGGGCGAAGGTCAGCCCGGGCGGATCCGCGGCGGGCGCCGCCGCGGCGACCCGCTCCGGGTCGATCTCCAATCCGACGACGCGGATGTCCGGGCGGATGGCCTTGGCGAGCCGGGCCCGCAGTTCGATCGTGGTGATCGGCGTGGCGCCGTAGCCGAGGTCGACGACGAGGGGATCGGCCGCCTCGGCGAGGACGTGGCCGTACGTCGCGATGATCCAGTTGTCCACGCGGCGCAGGCGGTTCGGGTTGGTCGTGCCCCGGGTGACCATCCCGCGCGGCTGTCGCGACGCTGCCGGCGCCACCGCTCAGTCCACGTTGGAGTTCGTGATCCGGTGCACTTTGTGCTGGGCGGCTTGGGCGAGAGGGCGCACGACGAGGCGGTCCACATTGACGTGGTGTGGACGGGTCGCGCACCAGGCGATGCAGTCGGCGATGTCCTCCGCGGTGAGCGGGTTGGGCACGCCCTCGTACACCGCGGCGGCGCGCTGCGCGTCGCCGCGGAACCGCACCAGCGAGAACTCCTCGGTCCGCACCATGCCCGGATCGATCTCGATGACGCGGATGGGACGCCCACACAGCTCGAGGCGGAGGGTCTCGGTGAGCGCGGTCTCCGCGTGCTTGGCCGCGGTGTAGCCGCCTCCGCCCTCGTACACGGTCAAGCCGGCGGTCGAGCTGACCACGACGATGGTGCCGGCGCCGGAGGCCTCCAGGGCGGGCAGCAGGGCTTGGGTCACGCGCAACGTGCCGAGCACGTTCACGTCGTACATCCACTGCCAGTCCGCCACCGATCCTTTCTCGATCGGGTCGAGGCCGAGCGCGCCACCCGCGTTGTTGACGAGGAGCGTGACCGACCCCGGCAGGTCGCGCACGGCGCGGGCGAGGTCGGCGACCGAGGCGTCCGAGGTGACGTCGCAGGGGATGGGGGTCGCGGTTCCGCCCGCCGCCGCGATCTCCTCCGCCAGGGCCTTGAGTCGGTCGGCGCGGCGGGCCGCGGCGACGACGTGGAACCCCTCCGCGGCGAGACGCCGGGCGGTGGCGGCGCCGATACCGCTGGACGCGCCAGTCACGACAGCGATCTGAGTCATTCCGACATTCTCGCCCAGACGCCCGCCTCCAAAATCCGACTAAACAGCTAGGAAATGGTGGAAATTCGCGGCGTCGAGAGGTGAATCACGTCCGGTGGTCGTGTCCGACACGTGATCGGGAAGATGTATCGCGATACCGCGGTTGTTGCCGAAGGTCCGTGATGCCGGGTACTCGGCATCGGGCTGCGACCGGCTGGCGGAAGGAGCAGACGTGGCGGACGCGCACAGCGGCCGAACGGGGGTGCTCGACACCCCGCGGCGAATCGCGACCCTGTCGGTGCACACCTCGCCGTTGGACCAACCCGGTATCGGGGACGCCGGCGGAATGAACGTCTACATCGTGGAGGTCGCCCGCCGGTTGGCCGCCGCCGGTGTCGTGGTCGAGATCTTCACGCGGGCCACCGCGAGCGGGCTGCCGGCGGTGGTGGAGATGGCCCCGGGCGTCTACGTCCGGCACGTCATCTCCGGTCCGTTGGAGCCCTTGCCGAAGGAGGAGTTGCCGGCCCAACTGTGCGCCTTCACCACCGGTGTCCTGCGCGCCGAGGCGGCCCGGGTGCCGGGCTACTACGACCTCATTCACTCGCACTACTGGCTCTCCGGGCAAGTCGGCTGGCTCGCCAAGGAACGGTGGGGCGTGCCGCTCGTGCACACCGCGCACACCCTGGCGAAGGTGAAGAACGCTCGACTCGCCGACGGCGATCGCCCTGAGCCCAAGGCCCGGGTCATCGGTGAGGAGCAGGTCGTGGCCGAGGCGGATCGGCTGGTCGCGAACACCCGGGCCGAGGCCTGTGACCTCATCACCCAGTACGGCGCCGACCCGGAACGGGTGGCGGTGGTGGAACCCGGCGTCAACCTCGACCAGTTCCACCCGGCCGCTCTCGGACGAGAAGAGGCCACGCGGCGGGCCGCTCGTCGCCGGCTGCGCTTACCCGAGCAGGGCTACGTGGTGGCGTTCGCCGGTCGGATCCAACCGTTGAAAGCCCCCGACGTCCTGCTCCGGGCTCTGGCGGCGCTGCGGGAACGGGATCCCGAGCTCGCCGATCAGGTCACCATCGTGATCGCCGGTGGGCCGAGCGGCAGTGGTCTGGACCGTCCCACCGCGCTCATCGACCTCGCCGCCGCCCTGGACATCTCCGCCGCCGTGCGCTTCTTGCCGCCGCTGAGTCGGGAGAATCTCGCGGACTTGTACCGGGCCGCCGATCTCGTGGCGGTGCCGTCCCACAACGAATCGTTCGGCTTGGTCGCCTTGGAGGCGCAGGCGTGCGGCACCCCCGTGGTCGCCGCCGCCGTCGGTGGCCTGGTCACGGCGGTTCGCGATCAGGTGAGCGGGGTATTGATCGACGGGCACGACCCGGTCGACTGGGCGCGGGTCATCGGCGCGTTGCTCGCCGCACCCGCTCGGCGCGCGGAGCTGTCCCGGGGTGCGGTCGCGCACGCCCAGAACTTCTCCTGGAACCGGACCGCCGAACGGCTGCTCGCCGTTTACCGTGAGACCATACGAGATCACCGAAATCGGATCACCTCCGAGCTGGCCGGCGGCGCGGCTGCCCTAGGAGCGGGAGCATGGTGAGTCAACGGGCCGCGGTAGCGCAGCTCATCGAATCGGTCTTGACCGAGCGGGAGCTGGAGTGGGAGCGCACCGGCGACTACGCGTACGCGGTGGTTCTCCCTGGTGCGCACAAGCTCAAGACCACCTGCCACCTCATCGTGGGCGAACACGCGCTGCGCATCGAGGCGTTCGTCATGCGGCAGCCGGACGAGCGCCGGGAGGAGCTGTGGGCCTGGCTGCTGCGGCGCAACGCCCGGATGTACGGCGTGGCGTTCACCATCGACGCGGTCGGTGACGTGTACCTCGTCGGGCGCGTGAGCCTGCGCAGCCTCGACGAGGAGGAGCTCGATCGGCTCCTCGGCGCGGTGCTGACGTACGCGGACGAATCCTTCGACACGATGCTGGAGATCGGCTTTGGCACCGCGATCCGCCGAGAGTGGGAGTGGCGGATCAAGCGGGGTGAGTCGGTGGCGAATCTTCAGGCCTTCCGGCACCTCGTCGAACCGTCCGGCCACGCCGCGCCACGCGCCGACGCCGGGCGCTGAGGCGCGGTTACCGCTTCCGCCGCGCGGGTATCACCCCTGCCGAGGGCGGTACCCGCATCGCCGGGTTCTGCCGGGACCCCGAGCGTGTCGAAGGAGCGTGAGCAGAACCATGGCTCAGCGAACGTCGAGCCGCGGTACCGCGACCGCGACACGGCGGCGGGAGCACCGGGACAACCACACGCCGGTGGCTCCGCGGATTGACGAGAGCGAGCTGTCCCGCCTGACCGTGACCGAATTGCGTTCTCAGCTTCGAGAACGCGGCGTTAACGGCTACTCCGGGCTCCGGAAGGACGAGCTGGTAAAAAAGCTTGTCAATGTCCTGCGCGAGGACGGCGGGGCGGGATCGGACGGCCGAAAGGCTGAGGCGCGGAAACGTGACAGCGGTCGCACGGGAGCGAAGTCGTCGCGGTCGTTGCGCTACGCCCAACGCGTCGAGACTCCGGGCGAACACGCGGAGCGTCCGGGGCGGAGTCTCGTGACGACGAACCACGAGGTCATTCGGCAGTGGGCCGAGGCGCGGGGCGCGTCGCCGGCTACTGTGGGCACTGACCGCGGCCGGCCCAGTGTGCTGCGCTTCGACTTCCCCGGTTACCGCGGCGAGGGCTTGCGCCCTGTCTCGTGGGACGAGTGGTTCCGGACGTTCGACGAACGTGGGTTGAACTTCATCTATCAGGAGCAGAAGACCGACGGTCGGCCGAGCAACTTCTTCCGCATCGAATCGCCCGAGCGCGAGGATGCGTGACGGAGAATAATGACGGGAAACACATTTTTGACAGTGAATCTGTAAATTATGTGACCGTTGGTACATGATCTTCCCCTTGAGTTTCGATTGAGCGGAGAACTAATCTCCTTCCGCGGGTTGCCACGCGAGAAATTCTTCCCATAGTCGTGCGCGGATCGTGGTGTCCGCGTTCAAGCTGGGGGTGCCGAGGGTAAGGAGTGGTGCGCGCCGTCGCGCGTACCACCGCGGCCGGCGGCGAGTGCGGGCGACGAAGATGGGGGTGACCGTCGCCCCTCGCCGCCGGATTATCACCAGCCAGGTCCCGACGATCGGCAGCCATCTGCCTGATCGATCGGCCGTCGGGTGGGCAGTCGGTTTTCCACGTGGTGGTCGCCCGGCGGGGTGCGCGGGAGGGAATCGACGGATCCGGCAGGATGGCACCCATGACTGTCGGGACTTTGGTGCTGCTGCGGCACGGCGAGAGCGAGTGGAACGCCAAGAACCTCTTCACGGGGTGGGTCGACGTTGACCTGACCGCCAAGGGAGAGGCGGAGGCGCGGCGCGGCGGCGAGCTGCTCCGCGAGCACGGCCTGCTGCCGGATGTCGTGCACACGAGTGTGTTGCGGCGGGCGATCCGCACCGCCGAGATCGCGCTGCACACCGCCGACCGGCACTGGATCCCGGTGCATCGGTCGTGGCGGCTCAACGAGCGGCACTACGGGGCGCTCCAGGGCAAGAACAAGAAGCAGACGCTGGAGCAGTACGGCGAGGAGCAGTTCATGCTCTGGCGCCGGTCGTACGACACCCCGCCGCCGCCCATCGACGAGAACGACGAGTGGTCGCAGGTGGGGGACCCGCGCTACGCGGAGCTCCCGCCCGAGCTGATGCCTCGCACCGAGTGCCTCAAGGACGTCGTCGCCCGCCTGCTGCCGTACTGGTACGACAGGATCGTCCCTGACTTGCGGGCGGGGCGGACCGTGCTCGTCGCGGCGCACGGCAACTCGCTGCGGGCCCTGGTCAAGCACCTCGACCGCATCTCGGACGCGGACATCGTCAAGCTCAACATCCCGACCGGGATCCCGCTGCGCTACGACCTGGACGACGCGCTGCGCCCGACCAACCCGGGCGGCACCTACCTCGACCCGGAGGCGGCTGCCGAGGCGGCCGCGGCGGTGGCGAACCAGGGGCGCTGAGCGGAGACATGGGCGGCGACGTCGGTCGCCGCCCATCGGCGCGCGCCGTTCGGATCTCGCGCCACCGGGCGCGATCGCCGCTCGCCCGGGACCAGGTCGACCGCGGTAGGGGTAGTGATCAGCGCAGCGGTGAATTCGGGTGAACGCCACGCGATGCTCTGGTGAACATTGCGGAATCACTGAGTGATTTGTCGGTTTTTGTGCGCGTGGTGCGGTGGCGATGACCGTACGATCGCGGGGTGGAGTGGGGCATCGTCACCGGCGTGATCGGAGCGCTGCTCGGTGCTCTCGCCGTGACCGTGGGCAGGCGGGTGACGACACGCGGCGGTCCCGCGCGGCACCGCGCCACCGACACAGACCTCACCCCGCGGTTCGACTCGGCGCTCGTCCGCCAGAGCCTCGACGCGCTCCAGGTCGGGGTCGTCGTGCTCGACGCGGCTGACCAGCCAGTCTTGGCCAACGCGGCGGCGCGGGCGATGGGACTGCTGCGCACCGGCGCCCCGCCGTTGTCCGGCAGCGCGCACCCGATCCTGCGGACCCTCGCCGGGCAGGTGCGGCGCACCGGCGCGCGCCGCGAGGTTGACCTCGCCTTGCCCCGGGGACGCGACGACGGACGCGAGCCGCTCGGGGTGCACCTGCGGGCGGTCGGACTCGAGCGTGGTCACGTCGCCATCGAGGCCACCGATGTGACCGAGGCGCACCGAGTGGCCCGGATGCGCCGGGACTTCGTCGCGAACGTCAGCCATGAGCTCAAGACGCCGATCGGCGCCCTGCAACTGCTCGCCGAGGCGCTGCGCGACGCGACCAGTGCGGACGCGGCGTCAGGAGCGGCGTCCGAATCGACGTCGGACGCGTCGGCGTCCGGGGTGGACGTGGCGACGGTGCGCCGTTTCGCCGAGCGAATCCACCACGAATCCAGTCGGCTGGGGCAGCTCGTCTCCGAGCTGCTGGAGCTCACGCGGCTCCAGGGGGCCGAACCGCTCCCGAAGCCGGATCCGGTCTCTGTGGACTGGGTGCTCGCGGAGGTCCTCGACCGCACTCGGACCGCGGCGGCGGCGCGGAATATCGACATCGAGACGACGGGGCTGCGCGGGCTCACCGTTTACGGCGACAAGGGGCAGATCGTCACCGCTGTCAGCAACCTGGTCTCCAACGCGATCACCTACTCGCCGGAGCGGACCCGGGTCACGATCACGGTCGACCAGGAGGAGCGGTACGTGGCGATCGCCGTCATCGATCACGGTATCGGCATCCACGCGGACGACCTGGAGCGGATCTTTGAGCGCTTCTACCGCGCCGACCAGGCCCGGTCGCGGGCGACGGGCGGCACCGGGCTCGGGCTCGCGATCGTCAAACACATCGCGACGAACCACGGCGGTCGGATCGACGTGGTGAGCGCTCCCGGCAAGGGGTCGACGTTCACCCTGCGGCTGCCTGCTGTTCCACCGGACGCCACGGTGCCGTCCCTCGATCTCGATGACATGGACGACGATCCCGCTGAGCTCTCCCAGGCGTGATTCCCGCGTCGGAACAGCGACAGATCGGGACAGCGAGGAAGGACAGACAGTTGGCCCGCGTGCTCGTGGTCGAAGACGAGGAGTCGTTCTCGGATGCCCTCTCCTACCTGCTGCGCAAGGAGGGCTTCGAGGTCGCGATCGCGACGACCGGCCCGGAGGCGCTCACCGAGTTCGAGCGCAACGGGGCGGACATCATCCTGCTCGACCTGATGCTCCCCGAGATGTCCGGCACGGAGGTCTGCCGGGAACTGCGGAAACGGTCCCGGGTCCCAATCATCATGGTCACCGCCCGGGACAGCGAGATCGACAAGGTGGTCGGGCTGGAGATCGGCGCTGATGACTACGTCACCAAGCCGTACTCCCCGCGGGAGCTGGTGGCGCGCATCCGCGCGGTCCTGCGACGGCACAGCGCGGAGCCGATCGAGGAGCGAAGCAGCGTTCTCATCGCCGGGCCGGTGCGGATGGACGTGGACCGGCACGTGGTCACCGTCGACGGTCGACCGATCCAACTCCCGCTCAAGGAGTTCGAGCTGCTGGAGCTCCTCCTGCGCAACGCGGGGCGCGTCTTGACCCGCGGGCAGCTCATCGACCGCGTCTGGGGCGCGGATTACGTCGGCGACACGAAGACCCTCGACGTCCACGTCAAGCGGCTCCGCTCCAAGATCGAACCGGAGCCCTCCACGCCGCGCTACATCATCACCGTGCGCGGGCTCGGCTACAAGTTCGAGCCGTAGCCGCGTCGCCGCCGCGCCACCGCCTCACCGGGCCGCCGTCCGCGCGCGCGTGCGCCCACCGCGGCGCGCCGAAGCGGCCTGCGTCGCCGGGTGGGGGGCCACCAGGCCACGCCTCGCCCGGGCCGCGCAGATCTCGGCGAGTTTGGCGTAGGCGGCCTTGCCAATCAACGCGGTGAGCTCTGGCTCATACGACAGGTACAGCGGTTGCCGTCCATTGTGGGCGTCGGGTGAGGACGTGCACCACCAGTGCAGGTCGTGACCGCCCGCGCCCCACCCCCGGCGGTCGAACTCCGTCAACGTCGTGACCAAGATCTTGGTGCCGTCGGGGCGCGTGCGCCACTCCTGTTCCCGTCGAATCGGGAGCTGCCAGCAGACGTCCGGCTTGTACTCCATGGGGTGGACGCCGTCCCGCAAGGCCAGGGCGTGCAGCGCGCACCCACCGCCGCCGGGGAAGTCGGGGTCGTTGAGGAACACGCACGGGCCGTCGTCGGAAAGGGTGGCGGTCCGCCGCGCGGGGGTCTTCCCGTCGATCGTGTCCATGACCGTGTAGTTCGCGAATCCCCGCCGGTAGTGCTGCCAGGTGTGCCGAGTCAGCCGTTTGGCCGCGGCGCGCACACGTCGTTCGTCCTCGGCGTCGGTGAAGAAGGCGCCGTGCGAGCAACAGCCGTGGTTGGCGTGACCGGCGACGATGCCGTGGCAACCCCGACCGAAGAGACAGCGCCACCGGGAGAGCAACCAGGTGAGATCGGCTCGAATCAGGTGCTTCTCGTCCGCCGGGTCGACGAATTCGATCCACTCGCGGGGAAAGTCGAGAGGAACTTCTCGGCTGCGCGGATCGTCCGGGTCCTCGACTAGGACGTACACCTCGTCACGGATCGCCACCCAGCCCAGCCTACGCCCCAAGACGGCGGTATCCGGATGAACCTCACCGGATCGGCCGAATGGCCGTAATGTGGCTGGCCATGCGACTGGGTGTCCTCGATGTCGGCTCCAACACCGTTCACCTGCTCGTCGTCGACGCCCGTCGTGGGGGCTACCCGTGGCCCGTGCACGCGACGAAGACCCGGTTGGGTCTGGCGGAGCGGCTCGGCCCGAGGGGTGAGCTGGACGACGCCGCCGTGGACGCGCTGGTCGCCTCGGTGGCCGCCGCTCGGGATTCCGCGAACCGGTGGGATGTGGCGGAGGTCGTCGGGGTCGCCACGTCCGCGGTCCGCGACGCGCCGAACGCGCAGGCGGTGGTGGAGCGCGTCGCCGCGGAGACCGGGGTGCGGCTCGAGATCCTGCCCGGCCCGGAGGAGGCGCGCCTGACGTTCCTCGCGGCGCGCCGATGGTTTGGGTGGTCTGCGGGGCGCCTGCTCGCGCTCGACCTCGGCGGCGGCTCTCTAGAGATCGCCGTCGGGTTCGGGGAGGAGCCTGAGGCGGCGTTCTCCCTCCCGCTGGGCGCGGGGCGCATGGCGCGGCGGCTGCGCGAGGAGGACGCCGACCCTGACGCGGAGGCGGTGCCGTCGCAGCGCGCGGTGGAGCGGATGCGCGAGCACGTCGCGGCGGCGCTCGACCCGGTGGTGCCGCGGGTTCGGGAGGTCGGCTGGCACACCGTGTCCGCGAGTTCCCGGACGTTTCGGACGCTGGCCCGGTTGGCCGGCGCCCCCTCGAAGCGCGCTGGCCCATGGGTGCGGCGGACCCTGACCCGCGCTGGACTGGCCCAGGTGATCGGCTTCATTCGCCATATCGCGCCCGCCCGGCTCGCCCAGCTCGACGGGGTCGCGGCGGGGCAGGCGGGTCAAGTGCTGGCCGGAGCGCTGGTCGTCGAAGGCGTGATGCGCGAGCTCGGGCTGGAGGCGGTGGAGATCTGCCCGTGGGCGTTGCGCGAGGGCGTCATCCTCCGGCGAATCGACCAATTGTGCCAACAGCCAGGGTGATTACGGAGTATTTGGGAGGAATTGTCCTCTGTCGCTTCGCGCGATCCCGCTACGCTGGCTGGCGTGACGACCCCAGTCCCGGTGCTCCTCTCCACCTCCTCGGTCTTCCCTGAGCCGACCGCGGCCGCCTTCGAACTCGCGGCGTCCCTCGGCTACGACGGGGTCGAGGTCATGGTGTGGAACGACGCGGTCAGCCAGGACGCGGGGGCGCTGCGCGGGCTCGCCAACCACTACGGGGTGCCCGTTCTCGCCGTGCACGCGCCGTGCCTCCTGGTCACCCAGCGCGTCTGGAGCGCGGACCCGTGGGAGCGGCTGCGCCGCTCCGCCGAGCTCGCCGAAGCGCTCGGCGCGTCGACCGTCGTCGTCCACCCACCCTTCACCTGGCAGCGCGGCTACGCCCGGACCTTCCGCGCCGGCCTGCGCCGACTCAGCCAGGAACACCCCCACCTGCGGTTCGCCGTCGAGAACATGTACCCGGTACGGATCGCTGGTCGGCAATTCGTGCCCTACCTACCCGGGTGGAACCCCACCGACGCCGGCTACGACGCCTACACCCTCGACATCTCGCACTGCGCGGCCTCGCGCAGCGACGCCTTGGCGATGGCCGACGCGATGGGCGACGGCCTCGTCCACGTACACCTCGGCGACGGCACGGGCCTCGGGCGCGACGAGCACCTCGTGCCGGGACGCGGCCGTCAGCCCTGCGCGGAGCTGCTCGCCTCGCTCGCCGGCCGTGGCTTCACCGGGGCGGTCACCGTCGAGGTGGCCACGCGTCGGGCCCCCAACCGCGACGCGCGGGCAGCCGACTTGCACGCGGCGCTGACGTTCGCCCGCGAGCACCTCGCCACCTCGACGCCGGTGCGCTGACCTCGATCGACCGGGGCGCGACCGCGTCTGGCGGAGGCGTTACGAGACGCTGGTGAGATTGCGTTCTTCGGCGGCGCGCTTGCGCGCCCGATGCGCGGCGACGTGAGCCCGGGTGGCGCAGCGCTCGGAGCAGAAACGCCGGCAGCAGTTCGACGAGGTGTCGAGGTAGACGTTGCCGCAGCGCGCATCCGCGCACACCCCCAGGCGCGCGCAGCCGTATTCGCAGAGCCACACGGTCAGCCCCCAGACGGCACTCGCCAGGTAGTCGGCGCTGACCGAGTTGCTGCGGCTGGTCACGTGGAGGTGCCACCCCCCGGAGTCGTGCGCCGTGATGCGGGGCTGCACCGGAAAGCTCTCCAGGAGCGCATTGAGCTCGGCGACGGCGTCGGCGTCGCGTCCCGCGGTGCTGTGCTCGAAAACCTCGCGGAGGCGTTTTTGCGCGCGCCGAAAGATCGTGAGTTCGCGATCGCTGACCGTGTGGCGCGCCGTGTCGCGTTGTTCCGGAGTTTCGTTGAGGAGCGCGTGGAGATCGTCGAGATCGTTCAGCGGGGAATTGACGAGCTTAACCGCGTTCCGCGCGTACGCATCGACGTTCACCCCGCCAACCGTAGACGATTCCCCGCCTGAAGGGGGATTCGCGTTTTTCGCTCTGTGGTCACGTCACGCCAGCCCACGTCCGCGTCGCGTGTGAGCGTTACGCTCGGCTCATGCTCCGATCGGTCATTCTCGCCGCCGCCCAGACCCCGGCGGTGGAGCGGTTCGTGGCGTCCGTGCCGTTCAGCCGCGATGTGGTGCGCCAATTCGTGCCGGGAACGACGACCGACGACGTGCTGCGTGCCGCTCGAGACCTCACCGCCGACGGGTTGCGGGTGAGCATCGACCACCTCGGCGAGGAGACGGTGCTGCCGGAGCAGGCGGAGGCGGTACGGGATACGTACCTGGAGTTGATTAGCGCCCTCGCCGCCGCCAATCTGGCCGACGGCGCGGATCTCAGCCTCACCCTCTCCGCGCTAGGGCAGCGCTTTGACGAGGACGTGGCGTACGACAACGCCCGCATGATCTGCCGCGCGGCGCGGGAGGCCGGGGCCACGGTCACCCTCAACATGGAGGACCACACCACGACCGACTCGACCCTCGACATCCTGGCCAAACTCCGCGCGGACTACCCCACGACCGGCGTGGCGCTCCAGGCGTACCTGCGGCGCACGGAGGCGGACTGCCGCGAGTTGGCTGCCGCCGGCTCGCGCGTGCGGCTCTGCAAAGGGGCGTTCAAGGAGCCGGAATCGGTGGCGTATCAATCGGCGCGCGAGATTGACCGGTCATTCGTGCGGTGCCTCAAGATCCTCCTGGCGGGCGAGGGGTATCCGATGCTCGCCACGCACGACCCGAGGCTCATCGCGATCGCGGTCGATCGAGCCCGCTGGTACGACCGCGCCCCCGAGGGGTTCGAGTTTCAGATGCTGCACGGTGTCCGGACCGAGGACCAGCGGCGGCTGGCGGGGGAGGGGTACACGGTCCGGGTCTACCTGCCCTACGGCAGCCAGTGGTTCGGCTACCTCGTGCGTCGTTTCACGGAGCGTCCGGCTTACCTGGCCTCCGTCGCCCGAGCCCTACTCCGCAGGTGATCGACCGCTGGGCGACCTGCCGCACGGCCGCCGACGTGAGGATGGAAGCCGGAACGTCGAGGTGAGGAAGTAGCGATCGACGGGGAGTTGACGACCGCGCGCCCGTGGCGCTGGCGGCGATGGCTGAGCATCGGCATCGCCTCGGTCCTCCTGGTGTGTGGCCTGCCGGCCGGGCTGGCAGCTCTCCTCAGTGACCGTTCGCCGGTGGCCTCGAACGCGGCGGCCACGGCGCCCGCCCGCCCCGCGCCGAGCCCTCGCCCCGGTGATCCGCTCACGGTCACCCAGAGCTGGCTGCGCGACCGGATCGCCGAGCGGGTGGAGGAGCAGGCGGTGGCGCTGCTGCGCGGCGACGAACAGGGCTTCCTCGCGCTCGCCGTGCCGGGTTCACCGGCGGTCGCGACGCTGCGGCGGCAGTTCCGGTCGTTGCGCGCCATGGGGGTCAGCGTGTGGCGACCCCACGTGGACGCGCTCCCGGAGCGCGTCGAGGGCGCGGATGGGGTCGAGTGGCGGGTGACGGTCGACTATGACCACTGCTTTGGGACAGTCGACTGTGCTCCCAGCTCGGTGCGTATCGCCAGTCGGTGGGTCGACGGTCCCGCGGGGCTGCGAGTCCGCGACGTCGAGCCGTCCGGGGCCAATCAGCAAGGCCCGCGTCCGTGGGAGGTCAGCGACCTCGTCGCGGTGGCGGGGGAGCGAACGGTGGTGGCCACGACCCGCGCCCATCGCTCCCTGCTGCCCCGGCTGCTGCGGGAGGCCGAGCGGGCGGCGGCGGTCGCGGATCGCTATGTGGTGGGCGAGCGACGGCCCGACCAGTACCGGGTCTACTACGCGGCCGGGCCGGAGTGGCGGCGGTGGTACGGCGGAGATCGTCCGGAGTGGACAGCTGGGTACGCGGTGGCGGTCGGCGGTGGGCAGTACGACGTCGTCCTCAACGCCGAGCGAGTGACCCCGGCGCGCGCCGGTGATCTGCTGCGGCACGAGCTGACCCACGTCGCGTCGCTTCCCGCCGGCGGCTACCCCGAGGGGGCCGCGTGGTGGCTGGTGGAGGGGATCGCGGAGCTCGCCGGCGCCGGTGGCCGGCCGGTGCGCCGGTACGGCAGCCTGGCCGAGGTGCGGCGGTTGCTCGCGGCCGACACGTGGGATGGCCAGTTGGCGACCCTCGAACCGCCGGCCGACGCCACCTCCTGGGAGGTCACCGCCCGCTATGGCGTGGGCTACCTCGCCGTCCGGCACCTGGTGGACCGGTTCGGGGAACGGCGATTGCTGGCGTTCTTCGCCGCGGTCGTGCACGACCGGCGGAGCCTCGAGGAGGCGGCGGGGGAGGTCTTCGGCGACGAGTGGGCGGTGCTGCACGACGAATGTGTGGCGTACGTTCGGTCGGTCGCGGGCGTGTCCGCTTGACGGATCATGATCAAGTAGTCGAACTTGTCGCGCAGATCACACTGACCCCGCTACCGTACCGGTAACACGCGCGTTATCCGCCCTGGTCTGCGGTGATTTGACCGGGGGGAGCGCGCCGGGCGGATGGAATGGGTTGGTGAGGATGGTCGCGTCACCACAGGTCGAAGGCGGACTGTCCGGGGTCAAGTTCCTCACCGTCGCCGAGGTGGCGACGGTGATGCGGGTATCGAAGATGACGGTCTACCGGCTGGTGCACTCCGGCGAGCTCGCCGCGGTGCGTGTGGGGCGATCCTTCCGGGTCCCCGAGCACGCAGTGCACGAGTACCTGCGGGGAGCCTTCCCCGCGTCCGCGTGAGTCCCCGTGCCCCGCGGGCCCTGGTCCGACCGAGAGCGGCGACGACATCGTCGCGTGCGGGGACCAGGGTGCCTCGCGGCGCACGAGGAGGAGGGTTGGTCGGCCTCGCCGGGGGGCACGTTGGAGCAGGTGCGGCGCGTTAGCTAACCTAAAGGTCCGACCGTGACCACACCCCGGGTTGTTATATGCCCTGATGCGGGTCCGGTCTGTTTGTCAACGTTCGGTTTCCGGTGGCACGTATCGTGTTTGCCGGGCCGACCCGCAGGTGCGTTCTGGAAGGGCTGCCGTATGGGCTCTGTGGTCAAGAAGCGCCGCAAGCGCATGGCGAAGAAGAAGCACCGCAAGCTGCTGCGCAAGACCCGCATCCAGCGTCGCCGTCTCGGCAAGTGACCGTAGGCCGGGCAGCGCTCCAGCCCGGTCTACGGTCTATCGATTCCTAGGGGAGCGCTGTGAGCGACGGCCGTGCCCCACGCCCGCTGGGAACAGTGGTGGTCACCGGGGTGAGCCGTCTGCTCGGCGCCCGTCTCGCCGCTAGCCTCGCCGCTGACCCTCGCGTTGATCGGGTCATCGGCGTCGATGTCGTCGATCCACCCGCCTCCCTCGTTGACCTCCTCGACGGTGTGGCGCGGGTTCGGGTCGACAGCGACTCATTCGGCTCCGCGATCGCCGGTGCTGATGCGGTGGTGCACCTGGCGCTCGTGACCGCGCCAGACCCGCGGCGCGGCGGGCGGGCCGCGATGAAGGAGCAGAACGTTATCGGGACGATGCAGCTCCTGGCGGCCTGCCAACGGGAGCCCCGGCTGCGCAAGCTCGTCGTCCGATCCTCCACCGCGGCGTACGGTGCGTCCTTCAGCGATCCCGCGGTCTTCACCGAGGACGACGCTCCCCGCGAGGTCCCGCGCGGCGGATTCGCCCGCGACATCCTCGACATCGAGGGCTATGTCCGCGGTTTCCGGCGCCGCCGTCCCGACGTCACGGTGACGGTGCTGCGGTTCGCGCCGGTCATCGGCGCCACGATCGACACGACGCTCACGCGGTACTTCGCGCAGCCGGTCGTCCCGACCGTCTTCGGGCGCGACCCCCGCGTGCAGTTCATCCACGTGGACGACGCGCTCGAGATCCTGCGCCGGGCGGTGACCGAGGACCACGAGGGCACCTACAACGTTGCCGGCCCGGGCGTCCTCCTGCTCTCCCAAGCGATCCGGCGCGCCGGTCGGATCCCCATCCCCGTCGCCGAACCAGGCTTCTCCGCCGCGATCGGCCTCACCACCAGCCTGGGAATCGGCCGATACACCCGCGACCAACTCGACCTCTTCGTCCACGGGCGCGTCGTGGACATCTCGCGCCTCGTCGAGGAGTTCGGATTCACCCCCCGTTCGACAGCGGAGGCCTTCGACGACTTCCTGGCCCGGCATGGCGGCGGTATGGTGCGCGCCGAGCGGATCGCCGCCGCCGAGCAGGCGATCCTGGAGGCGATTCGGCAGGTCCGGGCGGCCAGGGAGGGAACGTGAGCGACCAGAGCGTCCCCGGTGACCACCCGCACCACTCGGCCTTGTCCGCCGCGCCAGACGAGCCGGACGAGTGGGATCGCCGGGTCGCGGCCGCTCTGGCGTTCCTCCGTCGCCGGCTCACCGGCCAGTACGAGGTGGACGCGTTCGGCTTCGACGTCGACCTCACCGAACACGTCGTCCACCCGCTGCTCCGGCTGCTCTACCGTCAGTGGTTCCGGACCGAGGTGTTCGGAGTCGAGCACCTCCCCGCCCAAGGCGCCGGCCTGGTGGTCGCCAACCACTCCGGCACCATCGCGCTGGACGCGCTCGTCCTCGCCACCGTGCTGCACGATCACCATCCGGAGCGCCGACACCTCCGGCTCCTCGCGGCCGATCTGGTCTTCCGGCTACCGGTGATCTCCGAGTTCGCCCGCAAGATCGGGGGTACGCTGGCCTGCCAGCCCGACGCGGAGCGCCTGCTGCGCGCCGGTGAGTTGGTGGGTGTCTTCCCCGAGGGCTTCAAAGGCGTCGGAAAGCACTACACGCAGCGCTACCAGCTGCAGCGCTTTGGTCGCGGTGGGTTCGTCACCGCGGCGCTCCGGACCGGCGTGCCGATCATCCCTGTGGCGATCGTCGGTGCTGAGGAGATCTACCCCATGCTCGCCGACATCAAGCCGCTGGCTCGGCTGCTCGGGCTGCCCTACTTCCCAGTGACTCCGACCTTCCCCTGGCTGGGGCCGCTTGGGGCGATACCCCTCCCGAGCAAGTGGCTCATCGAATTCTGTCCACCGATCTCGACCGCGGGCCTCGCCGACCAGGCCGACGACCCGATCGTGGTCCTTGACCTCGCAGACCAGGTGCGGGAGACGATCCAGCAGACCCTCCACCGGCTGCTCGAGCGGCGACCCGATCCGTTCGCGCCCTGAATGACTGCCCGGGGCCGATCAGCGCAGGGCGCGCAGGTCGACGACCTGCCAGGTGGACTCTCGGCTCAGTCCGGTGGACCACCACAGCAGTCCGGCGCGGGTCAGCACCGTATGCGCCCGCTCGGCGATCGTGATGGTGCGGTCCGTGGCGAGGTCGTAGACCACGAGTTGTGGCCGGTCGATAGCCACTGTCGACGAGGGGTCCACGGTCAGCACCTCGAAGCGGTCCAGCAGCGCGACGTCGACCACCGCCGCGACGGCGCTGTCGCCGCCTATCCGCCGGCGCTGCGATCCGTCGACCCGCATGACATCGAGATGGGTCGTACCGTCTGGGGCGGATACCAGCACCCGACACCACGTCGGGCTGCACGCCGCGAGCTCCTCCGGCCCGACCTGGACGGTGACCTCGCGGCCGGTGTCCACGGCGCGCAGGCGGATTGGCCCAGCGGCGCCGATGCTGACCAGCCAGGGCCAGGCGGAGAGCGTCCACTCACCCGGCACGACGTGGGTGGTCACCGCGCCGCCGCTTACCGCGACCGACCGCAGCTCGGTGTGGCCGGCGCGCCCGGCGACCGCCAGCCAGTACAGCCGGTCGCCGTGCGCGACGATGTCGTACTGCGAGTTGACGAAGACGACGTCCCCGGTGTCGGCGGTCACGCGCCGCGGAGGCGTCGTCGTGTCGGGAGCCACCGCCCACAGCTCGGTGCGGCCGCCCTCCGGGCCGGCGTGTGACTCCGCCCAGACGATCTCCGAGCTGACTCTGGTGAAGCCGACGTACTGGGGCGTGTGCGCGGTGGGGCGGTGCCGGAGCACCCGGACGGCGCCGGTCGCGGCGCGCTCGACGAGCCGGAGCGCGCTGCCATCCGGACTCAGCGCCTCCCCGAGGGACGTCCCGTTGGGGAGAAGGTAGCGCGGCGTGTAGGGCGTGCCGTCGGGAAGAAGTCCCGGCAGCGTCGTCGGCGGACGCTGGGGCGTGGTGATCGGCGTTACGGTGACCGGTGGCGGCGGGTCAGGGGGCAGCGCCATGATCGAAATCACCGCGGCCACCGTGACGCCCAGACCGCACGCATGCCACCCCCATCGGGGCAGCCGCGACGGGATGGCTCGGGTCACCGGGCGATCCGGCGGCGGCGGACGGCCAAGCCGGCACTGACCGCACCGACGGCGAGCCCCGCGGCGGCGGTGGAGGGCAGGGCGATGCGCGCCGCCTTCCGCCCGGTGCGGAAGTCGTGCACCGCCCAGCCGCGCTGGGCGGCGACGCGGCGCAGGGCGCTGTCCGGGTTGACGGCGACCGCGTGCCCCACGGTGGTGAGCATGGGCAAGTCGTTGATGGAGTCGCTGTACGCGGTGCAGCGGGCGAGGTCAAGCCCTTCCGCCGCGGCGAGCTCCTGGATCGCGTCCGCTTTGGCTTTCCCGTGCATGAGGCCACCCACGAGACGTCCGGTGTACGTGCCGTCGTGGATCTCGGCCACCGTCCCGATCGCCCCGGTCAGCCCGAGCCGCTCGGCGATGACCCGGCCGATCTCAACCGGGGCGGCGCTGACGAGCCAGACGCGCTGCCCCTGGTCGAGGTGACGCTGGGCGAGCGACCGAGTGCCGGACCAGATTCGGGGTGCCATCAGCTCGTCGAAGATCTCCTCGCTGAGGCGTTGAACCTCCTCGACTCGCCAGCCAGCCACGAAAGCGAGCGCGGCGTCTTTCGCCCGCGCCATCGCGCCTGGGTGTTCGGTGGCCAGGACTCGGAATCGGAGCTGCTGCCAGGCGAAACGGGCGAGATCGGTCCACGCGAAGTACTTGCGCGCGGCGAGTCCGCGGGCCAGCCAGTAGATGGAGGCGCCCTGCAACATCGTGTTGTCGACGTCGAAGAAGGCCGCGGCGGTGGGATCCGGAGGAACCGCGCCCTCGTCGACAGGGCGGAGCATCGACCCCGGAGAGTGGCCGTCTCTCACGATCACCTCGCGGTCGCGAGCCACGCCCGGACCTCCCTCCGCGTCGTGGGCGATGCCCCCAGCCGAGGGTAGCCGGGGTGCGCACACGCTGGCCGGTCGCCGACACCGAGCCGATGGGACAGCGCCGGGTGAGCCATCGACGCCCTCCAGCGCCCATGCCCGAGGTCGTCAGGCCTGAGCCGGCTATCCCGGGAGTGCCTCACCGGAGGAGGTCACCCAGCAAACGACCGAGACCGTCGAGGAGGCCGGTCCCGGTCTCAGGTTGAGCGCTCGGACTAGGGGTGGCTTCGGCGGCACTCGATGCTGGTGGGGGTGTGCTCGGTGTGGCGCTCTCCGTCGGGGATGACGACTGGTGCGGGGTCGTCGTCGGTGTCGTCGTCGACGTCGGTGTCTCGGACGGAGTGAGCCGCTGCGGGGGCTGGGCTCGGGACGCCGGGGTGGCTGTGGGGCAGGTCTGGGGCAGTGGCCCCAGGGCGTCAGACTCCGCCGCGGCGCCACTCCAGCAGGACAGCGTTTGCCGCAGCCCTTCCACGCGCCGCTCGACGGCGTCGAGCAGGTCGAGCGACTGGCGCGCGCGGTCGTAGTCGCCGGCCTGGGCGCGCTTCAGCAGGGTGGTCACGCCGGACCGCTGAGTGGCGACGAAGCTGGCGACCGACTCCAGCGCCTTCTCGTCGCGCTGCTGCATCGCCGCGCCGGTGATGAGCTTCACGCCTTCGCGCGTGTCGGCGTCCATGTCCGCGAGGACCGCGGCGAACCCCTCACTGTCGCCCAGCACCGCTTTGGCCTCGTTGAGCCGAATTCGGGCGAACTCGAGGAAGAGCTGCCCTCGGGAGAGCTCGGAGCCGGCCAGCGCGAGCTGGGCGCGTTCCGTGGAACGTTTGACGCTGTACAACGCGTCTCCGGGTACCGCGTTCTCGCTCGCGGCGGAGATACCGGAGACGGCGATCGCGCTGCCGATGACCCCGCTGATGATCGCGCCGCGGGCCCGGGTGCGCCGGGTACGGGCGTGGCGCCCACCCGCGACCGGGACCGCCGTGGGTTCGGGACGCGCCGTCTGGCCGATGCCGTCCCGCTGGCCGATGCCTTCCCGCTCAGCCGTTGCGATCAGCATCGCGCGCAGCCCTGCCCGAAACTCCGGGTCGGGCTCGACATCGAGCGACGGTTTGAGTGTGGACAAACGACGGCTAATCGCCACAAGCTCGGCGAGCTCCTCGTCGGCCTCGGCGTCGACACGGTCGACATGGTCGCGCGCGCGATGACGGTGGCCGGCAGCCGCCTCGTCAAGCAACCGCGCGAAGCGTTCGGCGCGACGCCGAACGAAGAACTGCGGGCTCACGGCGGACACCTCCCTTCGCAGGTCACGACGATGCGGCCGGCCGTGTCGCCGGCTGGCGCGACCGAGCATGAGCCGACCCGAGAACGGGCGGACGCGCAGCACCGACCATTCTCAACGGCGAAAGGTGCGGAATGACATGCGGTCGCACTCCAACAAACGGTGGATCATCGGGCACGGTTACGGGTGGCTCGATGAGTTGATTACCAAGAGTTATTGGACGTCCGCATGTCGCGGTATTGATCACGACTTGAACCCCTCGGGCAGCAACCGCGCCAGCGCCCGCACGGCGCGGTACTGCAGGGCCTTGATCGCCCCCTCGTTCTTCCCCATCGCCTGGGCCGTCTCGGCAACGGAGAATCCTTGCAGGAAGCGGAGGACGATGCACTCCTGCTGCTCGGGGTTGAGCTGCTTGACCGCGCTTAAGAGAGCGACGTTCGTGATGTGGTTGACCACGGCCGTCTCGGGGCTGCCTTCCGGGCCGCGATCTTCGCGATCCGCATCTAAAACATCACCGGTAGTTACTTCCAGGCGATACCGGCCCGATTTGAAATGATCGGCGACAAGATTTCGTGCAATCGTGACGAGCCAGGCTCCCAGATCCCGGCCTTGCCACGTGAAGCTGCCAATCCGTTTCAGCGCACGGAGAAACGTATCCGATGTGAGATCTTCGGCGAGCTGCCGGTTGCCGACGCGGAAATAGATGAAGCGGAAGACCGTGTCCACGTACCGGTCGTAGATCTGACCGAACGCCTCCGCCTCGCCGGCTTGGGCCCGCTCGACGAGCTCCCACACCTCGGTCGCGGGATCGGAGGGATCCGGTCGACTCGGTGAGCCTTCGGAGGACTCGCCCGCGAGGTCGACGTCCTCGTCCTCGGAGATGACCGGCAGGATCGCGGTCTCGGCGTCGCTGGCGCCGCCGGGCTCGCGCCCGGGGCCGGGTTGGGTGGGCATCATCGGCCGTACCGGGGTGCCGAACCGATCGCCGGCAGCCCGCGAGTTGTTTCCCAGGGCCGCATGGCGAGGGGTCGCGTCAGTCGGCCGAGGTTGATTCCGGAATCGCCTGGTGCCGCCGTCGTCACGGACAGCGGCCGGCAGCGTATCGTTCATCGACCCGCGCAGCGCGCGCACGCCGCCGGTGAGGGCGGTACGGGAGGCGTACACGTCCTGACTAACCGCGTCGTCGGCATACCCGTAACCGCTCACTGGCCCTCCTCGACCCGTCCGCGGGCGTACACAGCCGACCCCCGCGACCCAGCGCCGTCGTTCCGTGAGCGGGTATCCATCCAGGTGCGCGCCGTCGTCGCGTCGGCGGGAATCACCCGACGACGGCACACCCCTTCGAGGTGCTGGTGCAGTGTGACAACGGGCACAGCGGCCTCCTCGGGCTGAGGGGTGTCGACTCACAGCAAGACGGGTGCGCCGACCCTGGTGATGATAGGGCCAACGTCACCGATGTGTGTGGAGTCCGTTACACAGAGCTGAATCTTTTCCCTGAAACGGCTCATCATGTCGCACACTCTGTCCGCCATTGCACCGGTGCGATGGATGTTCGAGGACGCCGATCTGTGTCAAACTCTTTCGTTTGAAGTCCGGCAGTCGTGTGGCGTGGATCGGGTGAGGAGCGCCTCGACTGACCCGGCCGGCGAAAGGTGAGGAGTCCACGGTGAACGGTCCCCGGCTGACCCTGATCACGCGACCTGGATGTCACCTGTGCGACGTCGCGAAGGAAGCGATGGATCGGGTCGCCGCGGCGACGGGCGAGGAGTGGACCGAGCTGGATGTGACGAGCGACCTCGAGCTGGAGCGCGAGTACGGCGACCGCGTGCCGGTGGTCCTCCTCGATGGCAAGGAGCACGGCTATTGGCGGGTCGAGGAGGAGCGGCTCATCCGCGACCTGCGCGCCTCGGCGCGACAGTGACGGGACGCCGGGCGCGCCCCGCGAAGACGGTGGTCTCGGAGAGAACGGGGTGGCGGTGAATTCCTCGACATCGGCGATGGGGGCAGCGCCGACCCACCTCGTGTGGGACTGGAACGGCACGCTGCTCGATGATCTGCAGCTCGTGGTCACCGCGACCAACGCCGCGTTCGCCAGCGTGGGCGGCCCGACGATAACCGCGGAGGAGCACCGCAGCCGGTTTCGCCGTCCGGTGATCGCGTACTACGCGGATGTGCTCGGGCGGCCGGTCGACGCCGAGGAGTTCAGCCGGCTCGACAAGGTCTTTCACGAGGCGTACCGGACCGGGTTGGCGACCTGCCGGCTCGCCGCTGACGCGCGGCAGGCGCTGGGCGCCTGGACCGGCACCCAGTCGCTGTTGTCCATGTGGTTCCACGACGAGCTGGTGCCGACGGTCGAGGCGTACGGCCTCACCGGGTACTTCCGGCGGGTCGACGGGCTGCGCGCGACGATCGGCGGTGATCGGAAGGCGGCGTACCTCGCGGCGCACCTCGCCGCCCTCGGGGTCGACGGTACGCAGGTGGTCCTGATCGGCGATTCGCTCGATGACGCGGACGCGGCGCGCGCGGTCGGGGCACGTTGCGTGCTCTATGCCGGTGGGCTCACGGACCCCGCGCGGTTGCGCGCCTCGGGCCACCCGGTCGCCGAGACCCTCACGGAGGCGGTGGCGCTCGCGGCGACCGCCTCGCGCGCCGTGACCGGGCGGCGCTAGCGGGTGCGCGACCGCCGGGTGACCTGCGCAATGTGCGGGATCATCCGGAACGGGGCCCGTTGTCGGGCTGGGCAGGTCATGCGCCCGAAACGGCCCGGCTCCGGCTGTCTCGATCGTTCAAGATCACGATTTGTGCACGCCTTCACAAGCGAATACCCTGGGAATCTGACGACCCAGCTAGCACGGTCGGTTACGGCGCGTGCTGTGGGGAAGGGAAGACTGCCGGCCATCCCGGCCGGCTGAGGATCGCACCGCACGGAGTCACATGAGCCAGCAGCGCCCAGGTTCGTCCGGCCCCGCCGTCCCGGTCCCGGCCCTCCCGGACCTCCCTGAGGCGACTGTCGCCCGACTGCCTGAGTATTTGCGCGCCCTGCACAGCCTCGCTGAAGCCGGCGACGAGACCGTATCGAGCGAGGGACTCGCCGCGGCGGCCGGGGTCAACTCAGCGAAGCTGCGTAAGGACCTCTCACACCTCGGCTCCTACGGCACTCGCGGGGTGGGGTACGACGTCGCCCGCTTGATCAAGCAGATCGAGCAGGTCCTGGGCCTCACCCGAGGGTGGGCCGTCGCCCTGGTCGGAATCGGTAATCTCGGCCACGCTCTCGCCGGGTACGGCGGATTCGCCAGCCGCGGGTTCCGGATCGCCGCCTTGTTCGACGCCGACCCGAACCGGGTGGGCGAGGAGATCAACGGGCTGGTCGTCCGGCACATCGACGAGTTGCCCCGCGTGGTCGCCGAGGAAGGGATCGCGATCGGGATCATCACGACTCCGGCGTCCGCGGCCCAGTCCGTCGCCGACCAGCTCGTCGCCGCTGGCGTCACCAGCATCCTCAACTTCGCGCCGTGCGTGCTGTCCGTCCCCGAGGGGGTCGATGTCCGCAAGGTTGACCTCGCGATCGAGCTGCAGATTCTCGCGTTCCATGAGCACCGCAAGGCTTCGCTGACCGCGCTGCCGGGCGGGTCGAGCGCGGCGAACCGGAGGCCTGCGCGTCGTCGGACGGGTGGGACTGGCTCAGTCAAGGCGGTCAGCTCGTGAAACTGATCGTTGTCGGCGCGTCGTATCGAACCGCTCCGGTCGCCATCCTGGAGCGGCTCGCGGTGGCTTCGCCCGAACTCCCGGACCTCCTCGGACGCCTCGTCGCCCAGCCGTACGTGCACGAGGCCGCCATCCTGTCCACGTGCAACCGGGTCGAGGTGTACGCCGTGGTCACCGGCTTCCACGGCGGGCTCACCAACATCTGCGCCCTGCTCAGCGAGCGGGCGGGGTGCGCGCAGAGCGACCTGGCCAATCACCTCTACGTCCACTACGACGTGGCCGCCGTCGAGCACGCCTTCCGCGTGGCTACCGGATTGGACTCGATGGTGGTCGGGGAGTCGCAGATCCTCGGCCAGCTCCGCGAGGCGTACCACGCGGCGACCGAGGCCGACACCGCCGGCCGGCTGTTACACGAGCTCATGCAGCAAGCGCTGCGCGTCGGCAAGCGCGCGCACGCCGAGACCAACATCGACCGGGCCGGGCAGAGCGTCGTCACCGCCGCGTTAGAGGTCGCCGCCGGTCGGCTCGAGGGAGGGCTGGCCGGTCGCGCCGCCCTGGTCGTCGGGGCGGGTGCCATGGGCGCACTCGCGGTCGCGACCCTGTCGCGGTCCGGGGTGGGATCGCTCGTCGTGACCAACCGTGGCGCCGAGCGCGCCGCGCGGCTCGCTGCGGCGTACGGCGCCTCGGCCCTGCCCATGGACCGGCTGGCGGACGGGCTCGCCGAGGCTGACGTCGTGGTCGCCGCCACCGCCTCCCGCGAGCCGGTGCTGACGCGCGAGGTGGTCACCGCGGCGCTCGCGCGGCGCGCCGCGGCGGGCTCGCGGCAGACCCCGCTCATCCTGCTCGACCTCGCCGTGCCACGCGATGTCGAACCGAGCGTCGCCGAATTGCCGGGGGTTGTCGTTGTCGATATCGACCGGCTGGCGAACGAGCTCTCCAGCGGTCCCGCGGCGGAGGAGACCGCCGCGGTGGCCGAGATTGTGGCGAGTGAGGTCGAGGGGTTCGTCACGTGGATGCGGGGCGCCGAGGTCGCGCCGACCGTCGCCGCGCTGCGTGCCCGCGCCGACGACGTGGTGAGCACCGAGCTGCGGCGCCTGGCCCAGCGGCGGCCGGACCTCACCGAGGAGCAGCGGGCCGAGGTGGCGCGGACCGTGCACCGGGTCGTGCAACGGCTGCTGCACTCGCCGACGGTGCGGGTACGTCAGCTTGCGGCCACCCCCGGGGGCGACCAGTACGCCGCGTTGCTGCGGGAGCTGTTCGACCTCGAGGTTCCCCAGACCTCCGGAGCCGACGCCATACCTGATCTAGGAGGTGAGCGGTGAGAGCCCTGCGCTTGGGGACGCGGGCCAGCGCGTTGGCCCGAGCCCAGTCTCAGCAGGTCGCCGACGCGCTCACCGCGGCGACCGGCCAGCCGGTGGAGCTGGTCCCCATCGTGACCGCCGGTGACCGCTCCTCCGCGCCGGTCGCGTCGCTCGGGGTCGGGGTGTTCGTCTCCGCGTTGCGGGACGCGCTGCTGGCGAAGGAGATCGACTTCGCCGTTCACTCGTACAAAGACTTGCCCACTGCCCGGCACGAAGGCCTGCTCGTCGCCGCTGTCCCCGCGCGCGAAGACCCGCGCGATGCGTTGGTCAGCCGGGACGGACGCCGCCTGGCGGAGCTCCCCCCGGACGCCGTCGTCGGCACCGGGGCGCTGCGGCGGATCGCCCAGCTGCGCGCGCTGGGCCAGCGGCTTCGCGTCACGGCGATCCGGGGGAACGTGGATAGCCGGTTGCGGCGGGTCTTCGGGCCGGAGGCCGACTTGGACGCCGTGGTCCTCGCTCGCGCTGGGTTGGTTCGACTTGGCCGGGCGGACGACATCACGGAGGTCCTCGATCCGATGGTGATGTTGCCGGCGCCGGCTCAGGGAGCGCTGGCGGTGGAGTGCCGGGCCGATGACACGGACATGATCGAGCTGCTGTCGGTGCTCGACCATGCGCCGACCCGTGCCGCGGTCACCGCCGAGCGGGCTGTGCTGGCGACCGTGGAGGCGGGATGCAGCGCCCCGGTCGCCGCGTTCGCCGAGATCGCCACGGGCGACGACGGCGACGAACTCCACCTCCGCGCAGCGGTCCTCAGCCCGGATGGCACGCGCGCCATCCGGATGTCCCGTACGGGAACGCCCGCTGACGCGGAAGAGATCGGCAAGGCCCTCGCCGCTGAACTCCTCGACGCCGGCGCTGACACGATCCTTGGCGCGCCCATGCCATCCGGGGCGCGAGCCCAGTCCATGGGGAGCACGAGATGACCCGCAGTAAGCCTGTAGGCCGTGTGGTGTTCGTCGGGGGTGGCCCCGGCGACCCCGGCCTGCTGACTCGCCGGGCGTACGACGCCTTGGTCGCGGCCGATCAGGTGATTTACGACCGAAGCGTGCCAGAGCCACTGCTGGACGCGATCCGCGCGGACGCGAAGGAGGGCGCGCAGTTCAGCCCGGCGGAAGGGGTTCCGGGCGACGTGGCGAAGGCGTTGATTTCTGCGGCCCGCTCGGGACTCTGCGCGGTGCGCCTGGTCGCCGGTGACCCGTTCGCCCACGACTCCGTCGTGCAGGAAGTGCAGGCGGTGGCGCGCACCGCGGTGCGATTCGAAGTGGTGCCCGGGGTGGGCCGGGCCGAAGGTGTCGCCACCTACGCCGGACTGCCGCTCGCCGGCGTGCGGACCTCCGTCGAGGTGGACGACGTCGCCACGCTGGACTTCGAGGCGATCGCCGCGGCGATGGCCCGGGGCCCGGTGGCGTTGGCCGTCGACGCCGGGGATCTCGCGGCGGTCCGCGATGGCTTGTTAGCCGCCGGGGTGGATGGCGGCACCGAGATCGCGGTGACCGGTGACGGCACCGGCGAGACACAGTACACCGCAACCTCCACAGTAGACAATTGCGTGGCCGCCGCGCTCGGGTTCACGGGCCGGGTGGTGCTTACCCTCAACGCGGGGATCGCGGAGCGCGGCACGCTGAGCTGGTGGGAGAACCGGCCGCTCTACGGCTGGAAGGTGCTGGTGCCGCGCACGAAGGAGCAGGCCGGCGTGATGAGCGCTCGGCTGCGCACCTACGGCGCCATCCCGTGCGAGGTGCCGACCATCGCCGTCGAGCCGCCGCGCACCCCCGCTCAGATGGAGCGGGCGATCAAGGGATTGGTCGACGGCCGCTACGCCTGGGTGATCTTCACCTCGGTCAACGCGGTCCGCGCCGTGTGGGAGAAGTTCGCCGAGCTCGGACTCGACGCCCGTCACTTCGGCGGCGTCAAGATCGCGTGTGTCGGCGACGCCACCGCCAACGCGGTCCGCGCGTTCGGCATCGAGCCGGAACTCGTCCCGTCGGGCGAGCAATCCTCCGAAGGCCTGCTCGCCGAGTTCTCGCCGCACGACGACGTCCTCGACCCGGTGGGCCGGGTGCTCCTGCCCCGCGCGGACATCGCCACCGAGACCCTCGCCGCCGGCCTCATCGAACTCGGCTGGGAGGTCGACGACGTGACCGCGTACCGGACGGTGCGAGCGGCGCCTCCGCCCGCCGAGATCCGTGACGCGATCAAGTCCGGTGGTTTCGACGCGGTGCTCTTCACCTCGTCCTCCACCGTGCGCAACCTGGTCGGCATCGCGGGCAAGCCCCACGCCCGCACCGTCGTCGCCGTGATCGGGCCGAAGACGGCGGAGACCGCGAAGGAGTTCGGCCTGCGGGTGGACGTCCAGCCGGAGCACGCCTCCGTGCCCGACCTGGTGGAGGCGCTAGCGACCTACGCGGTGGAGCTGCGGGAGAAGCTGGCGGCTATGCCCGCCAAGCAGCGACGGGGCTCGAAGGTCCAGGGCCCGACCGCCTTGCGCTTCCGGTGAGATAGCGGTGCGATGGGGGCCGGGTCGCTTCGCGCGTGGCCACACCCGGGTGGCCCGGCCCGTGTGCGGAGCCCTGCGACGGTCGCGAAGGAGTGGTGATGGGATTTCCGGCGATCCGCCCACGGCGGCTTCGGCGGACCGCGGCGCTGCGCCGCCTCGTCGCGGAGACGCGGGTCGCGCCCGCTGACCTGGTGCTGCCCCTGTTCGTCAAGGAAGGCCTGGCCGAACCGCGCCCGATCCCCTCGCTGCCCGGCGTGGTGCAACACTCGCGCGATTCGCTGCGCAAGGCCGCCGTCGAGGCGGTCGAGGCCGGCGTAGGCGGGTTGATGCTCTTCGGTGTGCCGGCGACGCGGGACGAGACCGGGTCGGGTGGGCTCGATCCGGAGGGCATCCTCAACGTCGCGATCCGCGACGTGTGCGCCGAGGTCGGCGACGCGACCGTCGTCATGAGCGACCTGTGCCTGGACGAATTCACCTCCCACGGGCACTGTGGTCTGCTCGCCTCGGATGGCACCGTGGACAACGACGCGACGCTCGAGGCGTACGCGCGGATGGCGGTCGCCCAGGCTGAAGCCGGCGCCGCCGTGGTCGCCCCATCCGGGATGATGGATGGTCAGGTCGCCGCGATTCGCCGCGCTCTTGACGAGGCGGGCTACCAGCAGACAGCGATCTTGGCGTACGCCGCCAAGTACGCCTCGTCGTTCTACGGCCCGTTCCGTGAGGCGGTGGAGTCCACTCTGCAGGGTGACCGGCGCACGTACCAGCAGGATCCGCCGAACGCCCGCGAGGCGCTGCGGGAAGTCGCGCTCGACGTCGCCGAGGGCGCCGACATCGTGATGGTGAAGCCGGCGCTGCCGTACCTCGACGTGGTCGCCGCGGTGCGCCAGGCGGTGGACGTCCCGGTCGCGGCGTACCAGGTCTCCGGCGAGTACGCAATGGTGGAGGCGGCTGCCGCCAACAACTGGGTCGATCGGGAGGCGGCGATTCTGGAGAGCCTCACCGCGATCCGCCGGGCGGGCGCCCAGATCATCCTCACCTACTGGGCGGTGGAGGCCGCCCGCCTGCTTCGGGATCGCGGCTAGGCGTCCGCCGCCGTGACCTGCCCGCGGGTCGAGGGCGCCTGAGGGCGCAGGTGCTCGTTGAGGCGGTGGACGAGCGGTGCCACCTCGGCACCGAACTCGAACCACTCGCGGTCCGGCTGGTAGCCCAGCTCCGCGTTGACCTTCAACATGGTCTCGTTATCCGGGGCGTTCCAGGTCTGCACCTCGGTGAGCTGGGGCTCCGCTGCGCGGAGTTCGAAGAGCATTCGGGCTTTGATGGCGCGGTCGATGCCGTAGCCCCGGTGCCGCTCGGTGACGATGGTGTCGTACTGATCGGCGCGGCTGGGATGCTGGGCCGGCACGACGACCTCGGTGAGGCCGGCCACCTCGCCGGTGTGTTCGTGGATCGCCAGCACCACATACGGCTTCATGCCCCGGCGGTGCAGGCACGCGAGGCTCTCGCGCAGCTGCTCGGGGTCGTACCCCTGAGAGAACGCCTCGTCCTCGCTCTCCTCTGGACTGCGTGCCTCGGCTTTGGCCCGCGCGTACGCCTCGATGATCATCGAATCGGTCGGCCCGCCGGGATAGAACTCGATGCGGTATCCGCTGGCGACGCTGCGCACCATGTCGTCGAGCGCGCCCCAGTCTACTGAGGCCAGTCGGAGCACACTGCGGATCTCGACGAATTGCTGGCTGAAGCCGAGCGACTCGTAGAAGGGGACGGCGGGTGTGCCGCCGATGACTTCCACTTTCAGGATTGAGAAGCCTTCGTGGTACACGCGCTGTGCCGCGGTGGCGAGCAGCCGCCGGCCTATCCCCCGACGACGGTGGTGCGGGTGGACCGCGAGTTCGATGATCGCCGTGTCACCCAAGAGCAATACATTGACATATCCAATAACTCTTTTCGCGTCGTCCTCGGCGATCCACGCGATCCGCCGCTCCCTTGGCATCGTCTCGGAGAGGTATTCGCGCAGCTTGTCGACCTGCCATAGTGGATCGTCTGGCAGGTCGGCGCGCAGGACCGCGTTATACATGTCGAGTAACGACTGGAGTTCGCCGGACGGCGCCGTCCGGGCATTCCACTCGCGGATTACCACGCCGTCTAGCTTGCCGCTAACCATTGCGGAGTGGAAGTGTCCGACGCCGGAATGTAGGGCGCAACGCTACTCGCGGCTTCGCCGACCGTAGTCATTGGCGATGGCGAACACCTCTCGCGCGTAGGACGGGACGTCGTTGTAGGAGAGCACGGCGGCCCACCAGTCCTCGGGGACGGTGAGGTCGCGGCCGTGGCGGCAGAGGTAATAGCCGGCGGCCAACGCCGCGTCGTGAATGTTGTTGGGGTCCTTTCGGCCGTCGTTGTCCGCGTCTGCGCCGACCTCGCGCCACGTCGAGGGGAGGAACTGCATCGGCCCGACCGCGCGGTCGTAGATCCGGTCACCGTCGAGTTCTCCTCGGTCGGTGTCCTTGATGAGGCGCGTGCCGCCGCGGCCGTTCAGCGGTGGTCCGATGATCCGGGGGGCCGGCACACCATCGGGGCCGAGGGTCGCGCCGGACGCCTGCCCGTGGCGTGACTCGACGAAGCCGATCGCGGCCAGGGTGGTCCAGGTGAGCCGACATTCTGGCTGGACACGGGCCAGGACCAGTTCGGTGTAGCCGTACGCCTGGAGCGCCACCGCGGGCACGCCGATCTTGGCGGAGAGGGTGGCGGCCCAGTCGGACAGGACATCCGAGGGACGCCCGCCGAGGCGTTGCTGGGGCTGGGCGCGGGCGGAGGGCCGGGCGGTCGTCGTCCGCGCCGGCTCGACACCGATCGCCGCCGTCGTGGGCGGGGGTGCGGCGGAGGCGGGCACCCGCCGAGTGAGGGGGTCTCGGTCATCACCCGCGCCGCCGACGGCGCCGGGGACGACGAGGGCGCCGGCGGCGCCGGTGCCGATCACGAGCGCGAGCAGGAGCAGGCCGGGGAGGGCGAGCTGCCCGCTCGGTCGGCGAGACCAGCGGGCCAGGCCGCGGACGGCGCGCAGTGGCCAGGCCGGCCGACGACCCGATGGGTCAGCGTTCGTGGCGGGCACGTCCGCGGTGGGGGATGGCTCGGTGGCCTGGGGTGCCGTGGTGGGGGCGCCCGATGCGCCGTGGTCGGCGTGATCACGCGCGGCTGGGGCCTGGCCGACGGGAGGCCGAGGACGCGGCACCGCCGCCGCGTGGTCAGGTGGGGGCGCCGCGGGGCGAATCGGGTGGTGGGCGTTCTCCTCCCCAGTCACCACACGCTGAGTATCGCCGATGCGTGCTGGGTTGTCGGTGCCAGCCGTAGGCTTGAGCACATGCCCAGGTACGAGTATCGCTGCCGCGCCTGCGGCGCCACGTTCGAGGTGAATCGTCCGATGGCTGAGGCCTCCGCGCCGGTTCCCTGCCCACAGGGGCACGCGGACACCGTCAAGCTCCTCTCGACGATCGCGGTGACCGGTCGAGCGGGCGGGCGGGCTGCGGGCGCCGCCGCTGGCGGGGGCTGCTGCGGCGGGGCCTGCGGCTGCTGAGCTCGGCGGACGGGGGAGACGACAGAAGATATTTATCTCTGTCTATTTCGCGTGATTGTTCAGTAGGCCGAAATCTTGGTTGTTCCGCCGCAACTTCAGATGGCCACCATCGTTACGTGGACCGTGGCAAGGTCATCGATGCCTGGAGTGCTGCGCGGCGGATAGTCCGATTCGTCCCGCTTGAGATTCGCCCTGATTGAGACTTTGGTGCCGGTTTGTCGGACCGTTCCTACGATGCTCGGCCGGCCGAGCCGCGGCAATATAGATCATGATTCCAGGGGGCGGAGGTTTTGACGGGTGTCGGCACAGTCACGTCTGCCGAGCGGTCTGGTGACTTTCCTGTTCACCGACATCGAGGGCTCCACCCGGTTGGCCCGCATGCTCGGTCCGGGATACCTCTCGGTCCTCAGTGAGCATCGTCGACTCCTGCGTCAAACGTTGCTCCCCAACGGCGGGACGGAACTCTTCACGGAGGGGGACTCGTTCTTCGCCGCCTTCGCCGACGCCAGCTCCGCGCTCCAGGCCTGTGTCGCCGCCCAACGGGCCCTCGCCGATCACAAGTGGCCGACCCCGGATGCGACCCTGCGGGTGCGCATGGGCCTGCACACGGGGTACGCCGAGCCCGTCGGCCGGGAGTACGCCAGTCCCGAGGTCCATCGCGCGGCGCGCATCGCGGCCGCGGCGCACGGCGGGCAGGTGCTGTGCTCCGCGGCGACGGCCCGACACGCGACGTCGCTGCCCGAGGGGATCACCCTGATCGACCTCGGGCTGCACCGTCTCCGGGGCTTCGATGACCGGGAGCGTCTCTTCCAACTGGCGGCTCCCGGGCTGGAGCGCCACTTCCCGCGTCCGCGCACCGCGGACGCGCCGCCGCACAACCTCCCCAACCACCCCACCGCCTTCATCGGACGCAAGGCCGAGCAGGCCGAGCTCGCCGAGCTCATCGCGCGGCACCGGTTGGTGACCGTCGTCGGCGCAGGCGGCGCTGGCAAGACCCGCCTGGCGGTGGAGTTGGCGCGGCAGCGGGCCGACGCGTACCCGGACGGCGTCTGGTTCGTCGACATCGCCACGGTCACCGACCCCGGCCTCGTTGCCTTCTCGATCGCCGCGGTGTTGGGGCTCCGCCCTGAGCCCGGCCGACCGGTGATCGACACACTGGTCGAGCACGCCGCGGGGCGGCGCATGCTGCTGCTGCTCGACACCTGCGACGCGCAGCTGTCGGCCACCGCCGACGTGGTCTCGCGGCTGTTGGCGGGCGGCGATCGGGCCCACGTCCTCGCCACGAGCCGGGAGCCGTTTGGCCTTCCCGGCGAGGTGGTGTGGCGCATCCCGCCCTTGTCGGTCGAACCCCCACCCGACGGTGGCGTCAGCGACGCGGTGGCCTTGTTGCTCGACCGCACCTCCGCCGCGCGCGGCGGGCGCCAGCCGTCGCCCGCCGAGGCGGTCGACCTCCAGCGCGTCGTGGAGCGGCTGGACGGCTTGCCCCTGGCGATCGAGCTCGCCGCGGCGCGTCTGCGCGTGCTGTCGGTGGGGCAGCTCGCCGAACGCCTCGATGACGTGCTCGGGACGCTCGACGCGGGCCGAGGTGATCCCGACGAGGAGCCGGTGGGGGACGAGGCCGAGGCGCCCCGGCGCGCCCCGATCATCGGGAATGACCCGCGCGAGTCGGAGGCCCCCGCGCTCACCCTTCCCCAGCAGCGGACACCCCGCTCGGCGGCGCAGCGGCACGTGACCATGCAGGCGACCGTGTCGTGGTCGTACCGCACCCTGGGGCCGCGCGCGGCCCGCCTGCTGCGCTGGTTGTCGGTCTTCTCCGGCCCGGTGGATCTCGCGACCGTGGAGTGGCTGCTCCAGGACGATCCGCTCGATCCCCTCGCCACCCTCGTCGACAAGTCGATGATCCAAGCCGAGCCGAGCGAGTCCGGCACCACCTACCGGATGCTCGACCCGATCCGCAGCTTCGCGGCGCGGCGGCTGAGCGAGGCGGGCGAGGAGCGCGCGGCGCGGGATCGCCACGTCGCCTGGGCGCTGCACGCGCTCCAGCAGGCGCGGCTCGGGCCCAACGGCGAGCCGGTGACCCTGTCGTTGTACGCGTTGGACCCCTTGGCCGACGAGATTCGCGCCGCGCTGCGGTGGACCACCACCGGGGGTAGCGCCCGCCGCGGCCTGCAACTCGCCAGCGGGCTCGACCAGTGGTGGCGGGAACGCGGCCTCGCCCGCGAAGGGCGGCTGTGGCTCTTTCGGCTGTACGGGCGAATCGCGGAGACCGGAGAGCCCATCCCGGAGGCGGAGCTCGCCGCGGCGTACCTCATGCACGCGTTGCACGCCGCCGCAGACGGGGAGTACGCCGAGGAACTGCGGTATTCGCAGCGCGCGGAGACCGCCGCCCGTCACGCGGGCGACGTGGGGCTCCTGGTGCGCGTCCTCGCGGGCCGCGCCGCGTCGCTCATCGACATGGGGCAGTACGTCGAGGCGGAGCGAATCTGCCGCGACGTCATCGAACGTGCCAAGGCCGACGGGGTGTTCGGCGACGCCCTCCTGGCCGTCTACAGCCTGGCCGAGCTGCTGTGGCGGCGTGGCGCGCTCGACGAGGCGGCTGAGCTGCTCGGCTCGGCCCGCTCCGCGGAGGCGGCGCGTCCGGTCGAACGCGGGCGTCGGACGATCGACATGCTCCTCGGGATGGTCGCGCTGGCCCGGCGCGACTTGGTGGCCGCTCACGACCACCTCGTGGTGGCGCTGCGCTCGCGGATGCGCTACGGCTACCACCGTCGGGTCTGCGAGACGCTGAACGCGATGGCAACCCGATGCGCGCTGGGCGGCGACCCGGTGACCGCGGCGCGGTTGTTCGGCGCAGCGCAGGCCGCTCGGTCCGCGTTGGGGGTCGCGCCGGGGATGTTCGGCGCCTACTGGGCGGAGGAGCAGGCGGCGGTGCGCTCGGCCATCGGGGACGCGGCGTTCGACCTGGCGTACGCCGAGGGGAGCGAGCTCAATCTCGAGGAGGCGGTGGCGCTGGCGCTGTCGGTCGAACACCCCGACCTGGCCGCCGGCTCCCGCCGGTTTTCCCAGGAGTCCATCGCGGAGCACGACGCGCATCCGCTGTGAGCGGCGCGTCACCCCGTCCGCCAGTGGTATCTGAGTGCCGGCTGGGTCGGCTGATACGTACGTCGCTTCTGGTGACATCTGAGGACCATGGGCCGCCCCGCGGAGCTATCGTGTCCGGGTGCTTGACCACCAGCGGGCGATGTGGGGCCACAGATGATTCACTTTCCCGCTGTGCGCCCGGCTCCCCTGCGAGCGCTCGGCTTTCGCGTTCTCGCAGCGGTCAGCCTCGTCTTATTGATCGTCGCCGTGGTCTTCCTTGACCGGGACGGCTACCGCGACGTCAACGGAGACGGGGTTGACCTCATCGACTGCTTCTACTACGCCGTCGTGAGTCTCTCGACGACGGGATACGGCGATATCACTCCCTATTCCAGCTCGGCGCGGCTGGCCAACGTGCTGGTCGTGACACCTGCCCGGGTGCTCTTCCTTGTGATCTTGGTGGGAACGACACTCCAGGTGCTCGCCGAGCAGTACCGCACCGCGCGCCGGGAGGCGCGGTGGAGGAAAACCGTGAAAGATCACGTGATTGTCTGTGGCTACGGCACCAAGGGCCGTAGCGCGGTGGCCGCCCTCATCGAAAACGGCTTCGACAAGCGGCGAATCGTCGTCGTGGAGCGCAATCCCGCGGCATTACGCCAGGCCACCGCGGAAGGATTGGTCGCGATCGAGGGATCGGCCACGCGGTCGCACGTGCTCACCGAGGCGCACGTCACCACCGCCCAGGCCGTGATCATCGCGACCGACAGCGATGAGTCGGCCGTCCTGGTGACGCTGACCGTGCGTCAACTCACCGGGGGCAAGGTCCGCATCATCGCCGCGGCCCGCGAGGCCGAGAACGCTCCCTTGCTCAAGCAGAGCGGGGCGCACCAAGTGATCGTCTCCGCGTCGACCGCGGGCCGGCTGCTCGGGCTGTCCACCACCGCCCCGCCTTTGATCGACATCGTGGAGGACCTGCTGACGCCTCGGCACGGGATGGCGTTGGCCGTTCGTCCCGCCGAGCGGCATGAGGTGGGGCGCTCGACCCGCGACCTCGATCCGCTGGTGATCGCGCTGATCCGCAACGGGCGGATGATGTCGCTCGCCGAGCCGGTGCGCGTCACGGTGGAGCCGGGGGACGTCCTGGTCTACCTCCGGGACAACGGGCCGTCCGCCGCTCCGCTGGGTGCCGTCCTCGACCCGCTCGTCACCACGTCAGCCCAGGCGCCCCGCCGGTGAGGGCGCGCGGCGCCGCTACATGATCGTCCAGGTGTCGCCCGAGGCGAGCAGCGCGGCGAGCTCCTCCTCCGGCGTGCCCGTCACCTTGGCGCGCGCGACCTCGATCTGCGACTGCACGAGGCTGTCGTAGGTCGGGCGGCTGACGTCCCGGAAGACGCCGATCGGGGTGTTCCGCATCTCGAAGCCCGGCAGCCGGGACAGCGCGAACGCGTACGACGGGTCCTGAATGGTCACGTCGTGCACGACGATGTCCTCGCGGGCGACGGACGCGGTGGGACGCACCTCCAGGCCGAACCCATCCGGCCGCTTGGCCACGCAGAACTGGCCCTCCTTGCCGAACACGATCGGCTTGCCGTGTTCGAGGCGGATGAGGTAGTCGTCGCGCGTCTCCGGCTCTTTGAACTGGTCGAATGCGCCGTCGTTGAAGATGTTGCAGTTCTGGTAGATCTCGACGAAGGCCGAGCCCTCGTGCTGGGCGGCGGCCCGCAGCACCGATTGCAGGTGCTTCCGGTCGGAGTCGAGGGTGCGCGCCACGAAGGTGGCTTCGGCCCCGAGCGCGAGGGACACCGGGTTGAACGGCGTGTCCACCGACCCCACCGGCGTCGACTTAGTGATCTTGCCGAACTCGGAGGTCGGCGAGTACTGCCCCTTGGTCAGGCCATAGATCCGGTTGTTGAACAACAGGATTTTGATGTTGACGTTCCGACGCAGGGCGTGGATGAGGTGGTTCCCACCGATGGACAGGGCGTCCCCGTCCCCAGTCACCACCCAAATGGACAGGTCAGGGCGGCTGATGGCCAAGCCGGTGGCGATCGCGGGCGCACGGCCGTGAATCGAATGCATCCCGTACGTGTTCATGTAGTACGGGAACCGCGACGAGCAGCCGATGCCGGAGATGAAGACGATCCGCTCGCGGGGAATGCCCAGCTCGGGCATGAACGATTGCACCGCCGCCAAGATCGCGTAGTCACCGCAACCGGGACACCAGCGCACCTCCTGGTCGGACTTGAAGTCCTTCGCGGTGAGCTTCAGTGCGACGGGCTCAGGCATTCTTCACGACCTCTTCCAGCATGGTTTCCAGCTCGGCGGCGGTGAACGGCAGGCCGCGGACTTTGTTGTAGGGAATCGCGTCGACCAGGTACCGGGCCCGAATCACCTGGGCGAGCTGGCCGAGGTTCATCTCGGGGATGACGACGCGGTCGTAGCGGGCGAGCACCTCGCCGAGGTTCGCCGGCAGCGGCGAGAGCCACCGCAGGTGGGCCTGGGCGATGGCCAGACCCCGCTGGCGCAACGTCCGGCACGCGGCGCCGATCGGGCCGTACGTCGAGCCCCACCCGAGGACCAGCACCCGCGCCGAGCCGTCTGGGTCGTCAACCTCGACATCGGGCACGGGGATGTTGGCGATCCGCGCCGCCCGGGTCCGCACCATGTAGTCGTGGTTGGCCGGGTCGTACGAGATCGCTCCGGTCTTGTCGGCCTTCTCCAAGCCACCGATGCGGTGCTCCAGCCCTGGGGTCCCCGGGATCGCCCACGGCCGCGCGAGGGTGACCGGGTCGCGCAGGTACGGCAAGAAGGTCTTGCCATCCTCGCTGTTCGGTTTGGTGGCGAACTCGACCCGCAGGTCGGGCAAGGACTCCACCTCGGGGAGCAGCCACGGTTCGGAGCCGTTGGCGAGGTAGTTGTCCGACAAGAGGATGACCGGCGTGCGGTAGGTCAGCGCGACTTTGGCGGCCTCGAGCACGGCGGTGAAGCAGTCCGCCGGCGAGCGCGGCGCGATCACCGCGACCGGCGCTTCGCCGTGCCGGCCAAAGAGCGCCAGGTTGAGGTCTGCCTGCTCCGTCTTGGTCGGCATTCCGGTCGACGGGCCGGCCCTCTGAACGTCCACGATGACCAGTGGCAGCTCCAGCGCCACGGCGAGCGAGATCGTCTCGCCCTTGAGGGCCACGCCAGGGCCGGAGGTCGTGGTCACGCCGAGGGCGCCGCCGTACGAGGCGCCGAGCGCCACGCCGACCGCGGCGATCTCATCCTCGGCCTGCACCGTCGTGATGCCGAACCGCTTGTGCTTGCTGAGCTCGTGGAGGATGTCGGAGGCCGGCGTGATCGGGTAGGCGCCCAGGACCACCGGCAGCTTCGACCGCACCCCCGCGGCGACGATCCCCAACGCCAGGGCGGTGTTGCCGGTGATGTTCCGGTAGGTGCCCGGCGCCATCTTCGCCGGCTTGACCTCGTAGCGGACCGCGAACCGTTCGGTGGTCTCGCCGAAGTTCCAGCCGGCCTTGAACGCCGCGATGTTCGCGGCCGCCAGCTCCGGTCGCGCGGCGAACTTCCGCTCCAGGAAGCGCAGTGTCGACTCGTACGGCCGCGAGTACATCCACGACAGCAGGCCGAGCGCGAACATGTTCTTCGCCCGCTCGGCGTCCTTCTTGGAGATGTCGTGGTCGGCGAGAGCCCCGACCGTCAGCGAGGTCAGCGGGATCGGGTGCACCACGAATCGGTCGAGGGACCCGTCCTCCAGGGGGTTGGAGGTGTAGCCGACCTTGGCGAGGTTGCGCGGCGTGAACTCGTCGGTGTTGACGATGATCTCCGCGCCGGGCGCGAGTTCCGGCACGTTGGCCTTGAGCGCCGCGGGGTTCATCGCGACGAGCACGTTCGGCGCGTCGCCGGGGGTGAGGATGTCGAAGTCGGCGAAGTGCACCTGGAAGCTCGACACCCCCGGGAGCGTGCCGGCTGGGGCGCGGATCTCGGCAGGGAAGTTGGGCAACGTGGAGATGTCATTGCCCAGCTGGGCGGTCTCCGCGGTGAATCGGTCACCGGTGAGCTGCATCCCGTCACCGGAGTCACCCGCGAAGCGGATGACGACCCGATCCAACTGACGGACCTGCTTGGTCACGTGAACTGACCTCCCCTGCGAGCCGGCGGTGGCGGGGTTCGCACGACCGGGAGCCGACTCACTCTTCCGAGCCTACGGTGGCGCGCGAGATCCGCCATGTGCTGAATCTATCGCTCCTGCCGCTTGTGATCGCTCTCACGTCACTGGCCGGCCTACTCCGACACATCCGACGGTACCCATACCAACCCGTCACCCGAGTGTCGGATTCCCGTGCGCCCCGCGAGAACCGGCGTCCGCGGCCGGCCGCGCCCCGGCTCACGCCAACCCACGCCGGCTGACCGCGGGTGGCCGATCACCCCGAATCGAGGCGACCATGTCGAGCACCCGCCGGGTCGGGCGGACCTGGTGCGCGCGAAACACCCGGGCGCCCAACCACGCGCAGATCGCGGTGGCGGCGAGCGTGCCCTCCAGCCGCTCGTCGACCGGCAGGTCGAGCGTCTCCCCGACGAAGTCCTTGTTCGACAGCGCGACGAGCACCGGCCAGCCGGTGGCGACCAGCTCGCCGAGGCGACGCGTCACTTCGAGCGAGTGCCGGGTGTTCTTGCCGAAGTCGTGCGCGGGATCGATCACGATGCCGTCGGGGCGTACCCCGAGCTGGACAGCGCGTTCGGCGAGGCGGGTGACGGTGGTGACTACGTCCTGGACGACGTCGTCGAACGCGGCGCGATGCGGCCGGGTGCGCGGGGTAAGCCCGCCGGCGTGCGAGCACACCAGGCCGGCGCCCGTGCGGGCCGCCACCTCAGCCAGCTGGGGATCGGCCCCCGCCCACGTGTCATTGATCAAGTCAGCTCCGGCCGCCACGGCCTCGCTCGCGACCTCCGCCCGCCACGTGTCGATGGAGATCACCACGTCGGGGAACTCCTTGCGGACCGCGGCGATCGTCGTGACCGTCCGGCGGATCTCCTCAGCCACGTCCACCGGGGCACCGGGGCCGGCCTTCACCCCACCGATGTCGATGATGTCGGCCCCCTCGGCGACCGCGCGCTCCACCGCACGCAGCGCCGCGTCCGCGGCGAAGGTGGCCCCCCGGTCGAAGAAGGAGTCGGGGGTGCGATTGACGATGGCCATGACGACGAGCGCGTTCTCGTCGAAGACGCGTCGCCCCAGGCGCAGTGGTCCCGGCATGAACCCTCCTCGCCTCGTCGTTCGCCCTGACGCTAGCGGCCGTCGCGTCACCCGGTGACAGTCCCCGTACGCGGCGCGGACGCCACGTGGCGGGGTCGCTCCGCCCGGGGACGTCGTGCCACGATTCGGGGCTATGGGTGAGCCTCTGGTCGTCGTGGTCCTCGTGCTGACCGTCGCGGCAGTCATCTTCGGCGCCGCCGCACTCATCACCGGAGGCGATCCCGGGCTCGTCCCCGCGGAGCCCGACGGACGCGCGGTGCCGCTGCCCAACGATCGACCACTGGTCGAGGAGGACCTCGCGAAGGTCCGGTTTGACCTCGCCGTGCGGGGATACCGGATGGCCCAAGTGGACCAAGCGTTGCGCCGGGCGGCGTACGACATCGGCTACAAGGACGAACTCATCGGGGTCCTGGAGGCCGAGGTCGCGGCCCTGCGGGAGGGGCGCCTCGCCGACGCAGACGTCCTGCGGCGAGCGCGGGAAGCCGCGGCGGCGCCGATCAAGCGGGGCGCGTCCCCCTCGGAGCCGCCGGCCTCGGGCGCTGAAGCGCGGCCGGCGTCCAGCGACGCCGACGCCCTCGCGCAGCGGGACGACACGGAGTCCACGGCCTCTCCCGGGCGCGAGTCCGCCGCCGACGCGGGCGAGAACGGGCAGTGACACCCGCGAGCGCGGCCGCTGCCGTGGCGTCGAGTCTGCCGCTCGCACAGACACCGCGGCCTGTCGCGTCCCCGTCGCGGCGGTCAGGGTGATGGGATAGACGCATGAGCGAGGTCAGTCAGCTCGACGCTCCGGTGTCGACGGCCGGTGAGGGCGCCGCGGTGGCGTCGCGCGCGTGGGCGGTGGTGATCCCGGAGGAGACGTACGAGACGGAGCGGCTTTTCCACCACGACACGCTGGAGGTGCCCGGCGTCGAGGCGCAGCGCCCGGCGGTGGGAGACTCCGTCTTGGTGATCGCCAAGGGGGAGCGGCCCGCGGTGGTGGCCGTGGGACGGGTCGCCGGTGCCACCGTTGACGCGGCCCCGGGCGACAACGGGCACTCCCCAGACAGTCCGCTCCGCATCGCGTACACCCGCCGGTGCTTCGACGAGCCGATCCCTGCGGGAGATCTCGCGCTGGACGCGGCGGTGACCCCGCTCGACGCGGCCGTCTACCAGGCGTATGTGGACCGGCTGCGGCCCTCGACTCCACGGTCGTCCTGGCTGGTCAACCTCGCCTTGCCGATCGAGGCGCCGTCGGCGGCGGAGGCGGTGCGGCAGTTCTGGTCGTACGTGATGGAGCTCGGGCCACGAGAGCTGCCCGCCTTCGTGTCGCCGAGCGGCGACGAGCTGGCCATGCGGGCCTTCGTGCTGGGGGAAGAGACCAACCTCGACCCGGAAGAGGACGAGTGACGTCCCCTCGCGTCCGCGAGGTCGCGACTGCGCTCAGCGTCCCGCGAAGACCGGTCGCTGCTTGTTGACGAACGCGAGCGTGGCGGTGCGGTGGTCGGCGCTGGCACCGCAGATCCGTTGCTCCTCCGCTTCCACCGCCAGCGCGTCGGCGAGCGTGCCCGCCGTCGCGGCGGCGAGCTGCCGTTTGATCGCGCCGTACGCCACGGTGGGGCCGGCGGCGAGGCGTGCGGCGAGTTCCTGCGCGGCCGGCAGCACCGCCTCATCGTCGTCCACCAGTCGGTTGAGGAGTCCGATCCGGTGGGCCTCCGCCGCGTCGATGGGTTCGGCGAGCATCAGCAGTTCGGTGGCCTTGGCGTAGCCGACCAGGCGGGGGAGGGTCCAGGACACGCCCGTGTCCGCGGCGAGGCCGACGTTGGCGAACGCCATGAGGAAGCGGGTGCTCGGGCCGCCGATGCGGAGATCCGCGAGGAAGGCGAGGCCGGCGCCGGCGCCCGCGGCGGTGCCGCGTACCGCGGCGATGACCGGCTTCGGCATGGTGGCCAGCGCCGTGGCGATGGGGTTGTAGTGCTTGGTCACTGTGCTCAGTGGCTCGCTCTCCTCGCTGAGGGCCGCCGCGTGCTCGCGGAGGTCTTGGCCGGCGCAGAAGCCTCGACCGGCGCCGGTCAGCACCACCGCTCGGCAGGTCGGATCGCTCGCGAGCTCCGCGAGGGTGTCCCGCAGCGCCTCCTTTAGCGCGACGTTGAGGGAGTTGAGCGACTCCGGTCGGTTGAGGGTGAGGGTGGCGACCGCGTCGGTTCGGTCGACGAGCAGCGGCTCAGTCACGGGAGCGCCTTTCTGTCAGCGATACGACTACATGCTCTCTAGCGATGATCAGCTTTTCTCGGTAATGATCAACTTAGCGCTCTCTTATGCCAGAGCCGGTATACGGGAGCGACGAGAAGACGACGAGAAAACACGCGATGGGCGACCGATGTGGGTGGTGTGGCCGGTTGACGGGACTGCGGTCATCCCAAAGACCAGGGATAATCATCCTACGGGTCGAAGAGGGGATGGCCGTGCCCGCATGGCCGCACATGCCTGCATGACCGCGCATCGTGACGATCGAGTCGAGATAGGCTAGATCTTGTCACGTCAATTCGGGTTCGGTTTGGGCCCGGCGGTGTTTGTCAGGGAAAATCGTTGGTCGGCACCGCGGGCCTGAGCGGTGAGGCTGACGAGGAGGCTGTGGGGCGGCGACCCCCGGCCCTGGTGGAAGTCTGAGGGGAGACAACATGGCGGCGATGAAGCCGCGGACGGGCGACGGTCCGCTGGAGGTCACCAAGGAGGGTCGGGGCATCGTTATGCGAGTTCCGCTCGAAGGTGGTGGCCGGCTCGTCGTCGAGATGACTCCGGACGAGGCCAGCGCGCTTGGTGACGCGCTGAAGTCCGCCGTCGCCTGAGGATGGCACGGTTACCCGGCACAGTCCGGGTGGGGTAACGATCGCTCGACCCGCCGGTACGGCGCGGCCGTACCGGCGGGTCAACTGTGCGTGCGGATCCATATCTCCGACTCCACGGTCCCAACTCGGTGAGGTGCCTGCGGTGTTCGCCATCCGGCTCGTGAGTGATCCCGACCTCTCCGGCACGCTGGTGCTGCCGGTCGCGACGGGACCGGATGGGACCGCGGCCCTCCCGGCGGTGGCGGGGCACGTGCCGGCCCCGGTGGTCGAGGAAGCGCGCGCCCTGCTGGGGACCCTCGACGCCGCGAGCACACCGGGGGCCATCCACCACCTGCCGCGCCCGCTGCGCACACCCTCCCGCGTCCTGCTCGTCGGCGTCGGCTCTGGGGACGAGGCCGGTTGGCGTGCGGCGGGAGCGGCGGTGGCGCGCGTCCGGCCGACGGAGCCCCGCGTCACGGTCGCGCTGCCCGCGGATGTCGCCCCGGACGCGATCCGGGGAGTCGCCGAAGGCCTCTGGCTCGGGTCGTACCGGTTCCGCATGGCGGCGCGCCAGGACGGCGAGCGCGCCCTGGAGGAGGTCGCGCTCGCCGTGGACGACGTCCGGCGCCATGAGGACGCGGTGGCCACGGCCCGCGCGGTCGCGGGCGCGACTTGCTTCGCCCGAGACCTCACCAACACCCCGTCGTCGCTCAAGAGCCCAGCCTGGTTCGCCGACCAGGTCACCGCGGCCGCCGCGGCTCGCCCAGGGCTCAGCGTGACCGTCCGCGATCGAGCGTGGCTTGAGGCCGAGGGCTTTGGCGGGATCCTCGCCGTCGGTGGTGGCTCGGCGCGCGAACCCTGTCTGCTCGAACTCCGCTGGTGCCCGGACGGCGGCGGGGACGCCGTGCCCCACGTCGTCCTCGTCGGCAAGGGCATCACCTTCGACACCGGGGGCATTTCGATCAAGCCCCGGGACGCGATGAAGTTGATGCGGAAGGACATGGGCGGCGCCGCCGCGATCGTGGCGGCGACGCTCGGCGCGGCCGATCTCCGCCTGCCGGTACGCGTCACCGCGCTCGCCCCGCTCGCGGAGAACATGCCGAGCGGCTCCGCGTTCCGTCCCGGTGACGTCGTCCGGCACTACGGGGGCATGACCAGCGAGACCACTAACTCGGACGCCGAAGGGCGGCTCATCCTCGCCGACGCCTTGGCGTACGCGGTCGACCGGCTGGCTCCGGATGTGCTCGTCGATCTGGCCACCCTCACCGGCGCCAACGCGATCGCGCTCGGCAAGCGGACCGCCGCGCTCTACAGCGAGGACGACTCGTTGGCGAACGCCCTCCTCGCCGCCGCGGCGTCCGCGGGCGAGCAGGCGTGGCGGATGCCGCTCGTGGCCGACTACGTCGAATACCTCCGCAGCGACATCGCCGACTTCTACAGCGCCCCGGACCGGGGCGCCGGGTCCGTGACCGCGGCGCTGTTCCTCCGTGAGTTCACCGGCCCACTGCGGCACCGGTGGGTCCACATCGACATGTCGGCGCCGTCCTGGTCCGATCAGGACGACGCGGAGCTCAGCAAGGGCGCGACCGGCTGGGGGGTGCGCACCCTGCTGCGGTGGCTGGCGACGCTCGAACCGGCGCGCTAGGTCGCGTGCGCCCCGCGCCCGGCGCTCACCGGCGCACGGCGACGAGCAGCCCGTCCCCGATCGGCAGCAGCGTGGGGACCCACTCGTCGGAGTCGCGAATCCCCTTGACCACCTCGCGGATGGTCACCGTGTCGACATCGCGCGCGGCCGGGTCGCCGATGCGTCCACCCGCGAGCGCGCCGTGGATGGCGAGAACACCACCCGGACGGAGGAGACGGAGCGCCGCGTCCACGCAGGTGGGGTACTCGGTGGGCTCCGCGTCCACGAACACCATGTCGTACGCGCCGTCGGCTAGGCGGGGGAGGACGTCGAACGCCTGACCGGCGATGATGCGTGTGCGTGAGGAGGGAAAGCCCGCTTCGAGGAAGATCCGCCGGGCGACGCGTTGGTGTTCGCTCTCGACGTCGATCGTCGTCAGTATTCCGTCGTCGCGCATGCCGCGCAGCAGCCACACCCCGCTGACACCCGTACCGGTCCCGATCTCCACGACGGCGCGAGCCTGGCCCGCGGCGGCGAGCAGGCGCAGCGTCGCGCCCACACCGGGTGTCACGGGCTCCAACCCGAATTCGTGGGACAGCTTGCGCGCGGTCTGCAGGACGACATCCTCGGCGACGTACGTATCAGCGAACTGGAGCGCCGGAGCGGGGATCCCGCTCACGGTCCTGGCCGCGGTGCCGATGGCACACCTCCAGTGAATCGGGGCGGCGGTTGTCGACTACGAGCCTAGATGTCATGTCCTCGCCGAACGCGTGCGGCACCGGACGCCTTGAACAAGTCCCGAAGGCTCGTCGATTATCCGTGTCATCCTGGATACGCGCGTCGTCTCCCTTACGGGGGCGGGCGCGGGACCCGAGTGGGAGGCAGCGACCGTGACCGACGGCTGGAACGTCCGCCAGCCCGATGGGACCGCGGCGCCGGACTACCCCCCGTCCTCCGGTTCGCCGAATCCGTCGGGCGGGCGTGCAAGCCCTGCGTACTGGTGGTCCGACGCTCTGCGTGACCCGTGGCGTGATCCGCGCACCCCCACCGCTGTCGTGGTGCCGGTCGCGCCGTCGACAGCGGTGCCGCAGCCGGAGCCGGTCGCCCCAGCGCCGACCTCCCGCCGGACGGCGCAGCTCGTCCTCATCGTTCTGATCACCGCGTTGCTCGCCGGCACGCTCGGTGGCGGTCTGGGCTACGCCCTCGCGGTGCGGGCCGGCGTCGGCACGGACAGCCTCTTCCGCTCGACGCCGCAGACGCCGTCGCTCGCCCAGCGACCGGCGGAGTCCCTCGCGGGTGTGGCGGAGCGACTGCGGCCCAGTGTGGTCACTGTCCGGGTCAACGGCAGGGGCCGCCTGAGCATCGGCTCGGGCTTCGTGGCGACCGCGGACGGCTACATCATCACCAACGACCACGTGGTCGAGCGGGTCAACAGCGCCACCGTGATCTTCAGCGATGGGTCGACCACCCCCGCGAAGGTGATCGGGCGGGAGGCCGAGGCGGACATCGCCGTGCTCAAGGTGGAGCGCGATGGGCTGGTGCCCGTTGAATTCGGCGACTCCGAGATGGTCGCGGTCGGCGACCCGGTCCTCGCGTTCGGCTCGCCCTTGGCGCTCGCCAACACGGTGACCGCCGGCATCATCAGCGCGCTCGACCGGACCATTCGGGCCGGAGAGCCGGGTGGCCAGGTCCGGTACTACGCGGCCATTCAGACCGACGCGGCGGTCAACCAGGGAAACTCCGGCGGCCCCCTGGTAGACAGCGCGGGCCGGGTCATCGGGGTGAACTCGGTCATCAAATCCCTCGCCGCCGACGAACAGCACGCCGGCAACATCGGCCTCGCGTTCGCCATCCCGATCAACCACGCCAAGCGGGTGAGCCGGGAGATTATCGACACCGGTAAGGCCCGCCGGACCATCTTCGGCGCCGAGCTGGCCGACTCGGGACGCACGCCCGGCTCGGGAGTGCGCCTCGCCTCGGTGGTCGAGGGCGGACCGGCCGCCGCCGCCGGGCTGCGCGCCGGGGACGTGGTGGTGCGGCTCAACGGTCAGCTCCTGACCGAGGCCACTGACCTCATCGCCTTGGTCCGCAAACACGCGCCGGGTTCGGTCGTCACCGTCGAGTACCGGCGAGGGACCACCAGCCGTACGGTGTCGGTCACCCTGGCGGCGGATACGAATTAGCGGTCCGTCACTTGCTCCCGCGGCCTGGGACGTGCGTACGCTTGCCCGGACGGCGGAGGGAGGCTCGGGGCATGTTCGACAACCTGAACTGGTGGGAAATCGGGGCCCTGCTGCTGCTCGCGTTGCTGATTTTCGGCGACCGGTTGCCCACCGTCATCGCCGATGGATTGCGCATGCTGCGCAACCTCCGGGCCATGGCGCGCAACGCCACCAGTGACCTCAGCCGCGAGCTCGGCGCCGAGATCACGCTCGAGGACCTGCACCCCAAGACGTTCATCCGCAAGCACCTGTTGAGCGAGGAGGACGAGGAGGCGCTGCGCAGGCCGCTGCGCAGCCTCGTCGAGGAGGTGCGCAGCGACCTGACCGGGGTGCACGACGAGCTGAAGAGCGTCGCCGCGGCGGCGGACTTCCGCACGCCCACGCCCACGCCCGTTGAGCCACCCGCGACGTCCAGCGGTCAGGACACCGCGGGGACGCGGGCGCGCATCTACGACAGCGACGCCACGTAGTCCGAGCCTCCGGTCGTGCGGATTACCGGCTCGCGGGACGGAGGCCGAGCGGGCGACCCACCAGCGATTCCCGACGAACCGCCAGCTTGTTGGCGATCTCCGTGAGCGCCACCGCCGCCGGCGCCTGCGGGTCGGCGAGCACGATGGGCTGGCCGCTGTCCCCGGTCTCCCGCAGCCGCGTGTCGATCGGGATCTGGCCGAGCAGCGGCACCTGAGCGCCGATGAGGCGAGTCAGCGACTCCGACACCGCCGTCCCGCCGCCGGAACCGAACAGCTCCATCCGCTCGCCGTTCGGCAGCTCCAGCCAGGACATGTTCTCGATCACGCCGATGAGGCGCTGGTGCGTTTGCAGGGCGATCGCCCCGGCGCGCTCGGCGACCTCCGCTGCCGCGATCTGCGGGGTGGTGACGACGACAATCTCGGAGTTGGGCAGGAGCTGAGCCACCGAGATCGCCACGTCACCGGTGCCCGGCGGCAGGTCGAGCAGGAGGACGTCCAAGTCGCCCCAGTACACGTCGGCGAGGAACTGCTGGAGCGCCCGGTGCAGCATGGGGCCACGCCAGACCACGGCCGCGTTGTCGGTGGTGAACATGCCGATCGAGATCACCTTCACGCCGTGCGCCTCGGGCGGAAGGATCATGTCTTCGACGCGGGTCGGCCGCTGGGTGATGCCGAGCATCCGGGGCACGGAGTGCCCGTAGATATCGGCGTCGATGACCCCGACGGACAGGCCGCGGGCGGCGAGCGCGGCGGCGAGGTTGACCGTGACGCTCGACTTGCCCACGCCGCCCTTGCCGCTGGCCACCGCGTAGACCCGGGTGCGGGAACCCGGCTGCGCGAACGGAATCACCGGCTCCGGGCTGGCGGTGCCCCGAAGCTTGGCCTGGAGCGCCTGGCGCTGCTCCGCGGTCATCACGCCGAACTCGACCTCGACGCCGGTGACGCCGGAGACCTCGCTGACGGCGCGGGTGATGTCGGCGCGCAGACGGTCCTTCAACGGACAGCCAGGGACGGTGAGCAGCACCTCCACCCGGACCTTCCCGTCGGCGTCCACGTCGACGGAACGGACCATGTCGAGGTCGGTGATGGGTCGACGAATTTCCGGGTCCTCAACGGTGGCGAGTGCGGCCCGTACGGCCTCTGCCACGCTGCTCGCGCCTGCAGACATGACCGCAATGCTACGTCGCATACCCACCGTAATCGGCGCCGGTCACGGGTCGCCCGGCGCACCCGCTCGCCCGCCGGCCGCTCGCGCCGTCCGCACCGAGCAGATCATCTGCAACTGGAGCAAAAGGGAAATCGATGTCTCGCGGCTAGACGGTGAGCGGCCAGGATGCGACGATCGGTGATGGACGCCGTGCGCCTGGCCCCTTGAGGCGCGGGGCGTTACCCTCGCCGGCCGCCGGGCTCGTCTCGGCGGCCGGGCTCACTCGCCCACCCGTCCCACTGGTCGGGTTCACTGTGCGCGCCGGCAGGGCGGGCGCTGGGAAGCGGCCGGGGTTCGCCGCGACCTCGCCGCCGGTCCTCGCGCTCCAACTCCTCGAGCAGCCGACTCAGCTCCGAGCGGACGAAATCGCGCGTGGCCACCTCGCCGAGGGCGATACGCAACGCGGCGATCTCCCGAGCCAAGAACTCCGTATCCGCCTTCTGCGCCGCGGCCCGCCGCCGGTCCTCCTCGACCGCGAGCCGGTCCCGGTCAGCCTGGCGGTTCTGCGCGAGCAGGATCAGCGGCGCGGCGTACGACGCCTGAGTACTGAACGCCAAGTTCAGCAAGATGAACGGGTACGGGTCCCAGCGGAGGCCGAAGATCCCGCCGAGGTTCAACGCGATCCACCCGGCGACGAAGATCGTCATGTACAGGATGAACTGGGGAGTCCCCATGAACCGGGCGAACGCCTCGGCGAAGTGCCCGAAGGACTCGGAGTTGATCTGAGGAAGTCGTAGCCGTCGCGGCTGCCGCGGTTGATCGAGTCGGGCTTCACTGAATCGATCAGTCATGACCGCCTCCCGCCAGCGGGCGTGTCCCCATCCGCGCGTCCCGGTTGCGCCAGTTCGGCGGCAGCGAGTGGTCCAGCACATCGTCGACGGTGACCGCGCCGACGAGTCGGCCGCTGGCGTCGACCACCGGCATGGCGACGAGGTCATACGTCGCCATCCGGCGGGTGATCTCCGGCAAGGGCGTTCCGGGGTGCAGCGGCTCGATGTCGTTCTCGATGACCCCGCCGAGGATCTCGGACGGCGGCTCCCGCAGGAGCCGCTGGAAGTGCGCTATCCCGAGGTAGGTGCCGGTGGGGGTGGCCATCGGGGGCCGGGTGACGAAGACCTGGGCGGCGATCACCGGGGAGAGCTGGGGTTCGCGGATGCGGGCCAGCGCCTCGGCGACCGTCGCGTCCGGGGTGAGGACGACAGGGTCGGAGGTCATCAGGCTGCCCGCGGTGCCTGGGCGGTAGCTCAGCAACCGCCGCACGGGGTTGGCCTCGTCGGGGTCCATGAGCGCGAGCAGCGCCTGCCGTTCCGCCGGGGGCAACTCGCCGAGGAGGTCCGCGGCGTCGTCGGGGTCCATCCGCTCCAGCAGGTCGGCGGCGCGTCGCCGCCCCACCATGGTGAGGATCTCCACCTGGTCGCGTTCGGGGAGCTCCTGAAGCACGTCGGCGAGCCGCTCGTCGTCCAACGCGGCGGCGATCTCGTCGCGGCGGTGGTCGGAGAGGTCCTGGAGGGCGTTGGCGAGGTCAGCCGCGTGCATCGTGTCCAGCACGGCCAGCAGGTTCGCCGTGCCTTGGGGATCGATAGGGGCGACGAGGTCGGTCACCCGGGTCCACTCCACTTGGTGGATCGGGCCTCGCCGGGTGAACCGGCCGGTCTGCTCGCGTATCGCCACCCGGGTCAGGTACCACTCGCCGCGCCGGTTGCGCTCCATCGCGATGTCCATCACCGTGCCGGGCCGGCCGGTCGGCTCGATGGTCACGCGCCGGTCGAGTAGGTCTTCCAGGACGAGGAGCTCATTGGGGCGCTTCTGGAAGCGGCGCAGGTTGAGCGTGCCGGTGCCGAGCACGACGGCGTTCGCGTCGATCGAGGTGATGCGGGTGATGGGGAGGAAGATGCGTCGCCGCATCGGCACCTCGGCGACGAGGCCGACCACCATGGGGGGCTGATTGTTGGGGCGCAATCGGGCGACCGCATCGCGGACTCTGCCGACGTGGTCGCCGTTGGGGTCGAAGACGGCTATCCCCGCGAGTCTCGCGATGTACACCCTGCTTGCCGTGGTCACCGAACCAGCCTAAGGGCCTAGGGTGAGAGGCGATGTCGACCTTGGCCTACGAGATCGTGAACGTCTTCACCGATCGGCCGTTCGCGGGCAACCCCTTGGCCGTCGTCTTCGGTGCCGAAGGGCTGGCGACGGAGCAGATGCAGACGCTGGCCCGCGAGTTCAACCTGTCCGAGACGGTGTTCGTGCTGCCCGCGACGACGAGCACCGCCTCCTACCGCGCCCGGATCTTCACCCCCGCTCGGGAACTGCCGTTCGCCGGTCACCCGAGCATCGGGGCGGCGGTGACCGCGGTCCGCCGCGGAGTGTGCGCGCCGGGCGACGTGATCCAGGAGTGCGGGGCGGGGCTGTTGCCGCTGGAGGTCACCGCGGACGGCCGCGCCACCCTCACCGGCGGCACCCCGACCGTCGGCCCCGAATTCGACCCGGCCGAGCTGTTGCGCAGCCTCAGCCTGAACCTCGCCGACTTCGTGGGGCCGCTGCCCCGGTTCGCCGGCTGCGGGCTGGAATTCGCCTACCTCGCGGTCCGTCCGGACGCGGTCGCCCGGGCCGCGCTCGCGCCGACCGTGGCGATAGCGGACGAATTCCCCAATGTCAGCGTCTTCGCCTGGGATACCGCGCGCCACACCGTCCACGCCCGCGTCTTCTGCCCGGGGATCGGTGTTCCCGAGGACCCCGCGACCGGCTCGGCCGCGCTCGGCCTCGGGGTCTGGGCGGTGGCCAGCGGCGTCCTCCCCGGGGAAGGGCGTTCGACCTACGTCGTCTACCAGGGCGCGGAGCTTCGACGGCCGTCGGTGCTGACGTGTACGGTGACCGCGGTGGACGGGGCGGCGGCCGGGGTGACGGTGTCCGGCCGGGTGGTGCCGGTCGCCCGAGGCGAGATCATCGTTCCACCGTTCCTCGGCTGACGCGTCCGCGCGTCGCGGCGCTCGGCGGCGCGCGCCCGCGCGCGAAGGACGAGCGCGACAGCCGGGGCGGTCAGCCTCGTCGGACGCGGTGCAGCTGGAACGGCCGGGGCGTGGGGCGGGCCGCCGGGGTCGGGCGAGGCGGTTCCGCGAGCGAGTCGTCGGGGAGGGAGTCCCCGACGGCGAGCGGCGGGCCGGAGGGCGTGAGGCGGTTGAGGGCGCAGCCGGAGGCGGCCCACCGCGCCACCAGCTCCTCGATGCTGCCGGGGGCGTTCAGGCGTTTCATGGCGACCTGGGGGGCGATCGTCGCCCAGTCGTCCGTGCCCGGGGTGATCCGGGTGACCGTCGCCGGCCAGGTCACGATCCGGCCGCCGTGGTCGCCGCGGAGCGTGACGGTAGCGGAGGCGGCGTCCGCCAAACCCGGCGCGGATTGCTCACCCGGGCCGCTGATCACGTAGAGCGCGTCGTCGAGCGGGAGGCACCACACGCCGTACGCGGGGCCGTCGCCGACCGACACCCAGGCGACGGCGGCGCGCTTCATCGCCTCCGCGATCACTGCCGAGCCCGGCACATCTGTCACACCTGCATCCTGCCCTACTCGGCGATCGCGCGGGTGCGCTGGGAGGCCTCGGCGCGCGGTTTCGCCCGGCGGGGTGGTGGCCGCGGTCGTGACGTGCTCCACACGCCGTGTTCCGTCGATTACGGACACGCTACGGTGAGCCACGCCTTATCGATCTTTGAGTTCGACTATCGATTCGTCGAAGGGATAGGAGCACCGATGACCGCTATTGGTCGTCCCCGTCGGTCGTGCCTCGCGGTGCCCGGGTCGAGCGTGAAGATGTTGAACAAGGCCCAAGGGCTGCCCGCGGACCAGGTCTTCCTCGATCTTGAGGACGCGGTGGCGCCGCTCGCCAAACGCGAGGCCCGCAAGAACGTGGTCACGGCGCTCAACGAGGGCGACTGGGGTGGCAAGATCCGCGCCGTTCGGGTGAACGACGTGAGCACCCCCTGGGCCTATCGCGACGTCATCGAGGTCGTGGAGGGGGCCGGGACCAACCTGGACTGCATCGTGCTGCCGAAGGTGCAGTCGGCGGCGCACGTCGAGTGGCTGGACCTCACCCTGACGCAGTTGGAGAAGGCGCTGGGCTTGCCCGTGGGCGGCATCGGCATCGAGGTGCAGATCGAGGACGCCGCTGGCCTCGTCAATGTGGACGCTATCGCTGCGGCCTCACCTCGTGTCGAGACCATCATCTTCGGCCCCGCCGACTTCATGGCATCGCTCAATATGAAGTCCCTCTCGGTGGGGCTGCACCCCGACTACCCGGGAGATCCGTACCACTACATCCTGATGCGCATCTTGATGGCGGCCCGGACGCACGGCAAGCAGGCGATCGACGGGCCGTACCTGCACATTCACGACATCGACGGCTTTCGTGAGTCCGCGCGGCGGACCGCGGCGCTCGGCTTCGACGGGAAATGGGTGCTTCACCCGGGGCAGATCGAGCCGGCGAACGAGATCTTCTCACCGTCTCAAGAGGACTATGACCGCGCCGAACTCATCCTCGATGCCTACGAGTACTACACCTCGGAGGCGGGTGGTAAGCGGGGCGCGGTGATGCTCGGCGACGAAATGATCGACGAGGCGTCGCGCAAGATGGCGCTGGTCATCGCCGCGAAAGGGCGCGCCGCGGGTCTCAAGCGAACCAGCCACTTCACCCCACCGCAGGCGTAGGGCGGGCCTTCCGGGGCCCAGGGAGGCCTGGTCCCCGAGATGCCGTACGTGTTCCGGACCCACGGGGGCGTGGTGCGCCGCACCCACGCCCCCGTGGGGCGGAGCCCACTAGTAGTTGGAGGCATGGTTCGCGGTGATGATGATGAGCACGACCAGCGCCAACGTGATGAGGGCCGAGATGGCGGTGGCGATCCAGCCCATGATGATGCCGGCGACGGCCATGCCCGACCCGGACTCATGCCGCCCTTCCTGTTGGCGCCGACGGATTTGGCGGCGCGAGATGTGGCCCAGGATCGCGGCGGCGACTCCCAGGTACCCGCCGAGGCCGTAGGCGCACAGACCGCTGACGGACATGACGCCGAGCACCAGCGACGCGATGGCGAGGCCGTTCGTCGACGTCGGTCGTGGCGGCGCCGCGTAGCTGGCGGCGTAGGGGTCGGAGACGACGTAGCCGCCCGGGCTCCCGTAGGGCTGGACCGGCGTCATGGCTCCCGGCTGGCTCGACAGCGGATCCGTGCTCGACGGGTAGGAGGGTGACGCGCTCGGCGGCGTCGAGGGATCGCCGAAGGCGCTGGACGACTGACCCGCGGAGTCTCCCGGCTGGCTCGACAGCGGGTCGGTGCTCGAGGGGTACGAGGGCGGCGTGCTCGGCGACAACAACGGGTCGCCGAAGTTGCCGGGGGATGCGGGGTAGGTCATTGATCCTCTCCTAGATGTAGATATCTATGGGGCGCGATGGCCGAGGCGGTCGCCGGGTGTGATGGGTCGAGGCTGATGAGCCGCGGCCGGGTCGCCCTCGGTCCGTCCGCGCCAAAGACGACGTCAGCCTGTGACGCCTCGGGTGGGCGAGGTGGGGTGGCGGCGGGGCGCTGGTGACACGAGGTGGGAGGGCACGGATCCTCGTCAGGTGGTGGCGGCGGATTGGAAGATGCCGGCCGCGATACCGAGGCAGCAGAAGAGGAGCCACAGGATCGTGAAGCCGTAGCTGAGGATCAATCCCCAGGTCGCCAGGGCGTCACCTTGCTCTCCTGTCCGCTTGATCTGGTTCTTCGCGACGTGGCCCAGGATGATGCCGGCCGGGGAGAAGACGAAGGCGAAGACCAACGACAGGATCGCCGCGACGTTGGTGCCCGGTTGCTGGTACGCCGGGTAACCCGCTGGCGGGTATGGCGAGGACGGGTAGCCGTACCCCGGGTACGGGTACTGCTGACCGCCGTACGGTTGCTGCTGATTCGGGTCATACTGCTGCTGCGTTCCGTAGGGCTGTTGCGTCCCGTAGGGCTGCTGGTACGGGTCGGCTGGCGGTCCGCTCACCGGAGGTTGCGGGGGTGGGGTGCTGGACTTGTACGGCTCAGCGGGCTGTCCTCCGAAAGGCTGTTGGGGCTGGGGCGCGGCGCCGGACTGGTAGGGGTCCGGGTGCTCGCTCGACGGGGGGGTGGTCATGCGCGCTTTCCTTTCCTCCTCAAGGACGCCACGTCGCTGGTGAACCGTGTCATATCGGTGGTGCCGTGGCGGCCACGTACCGGAGCGGGACGATACCGGCCGCGCGCCGAAGTGGCGTCGCCCGCTATCGACCTGTGGCGCGATTGAGCCACAAACCGTCACGCTCAGACGGCCGGCGTCGTCGAGATGTGGTGATCAATCCTCACGACAGTGTGAGAGACACGATCAAGAAGATCATCTCGCGGGCGGAGGACCGCGCACGGGTGAACCCGTGACCGGTGCCCTCGCCCCACGTGGTGCACGTCCTCGCGAGGGAGGTGGTGCGCTCCGAGCGCCCCTCGCCCGACCACCCCGCCATTACCCCAAACGGGTGAGCTGTCCAAGAGCGCGTTCGACCGCGATGCAGTGGTCTTCCACGTAGTCCATGCCGGCCTCTTCGGCCACCCGGCGTGCCTCCGGGGAGACGATCCCGAGCTGGAGCCAGACCGCCGGAGCCTTGATCGCTGCGGCGGCGCGCACCACCTCGACGGCTTCCGGTGCCGGGCGGAAGACGTTGACCAGATCGACGGGGTGGGGAATCTCCTCCAGCGACCGGTAGCACCGCTCGCCGAAGATCTCATCGGCGTGCGGGTTGACCGGGATCACTCGCCAGCCGTGACGTTGCATCTGCAACGGCACGGTGTGCGCGGCCTTGTCGGGATCGCGGGACGCGCCCACGACGGCGATGACCGCCGACTCGGCCAGGATTTCTCTGGGTGTTCGCACACCCCGACTGTATCGCCGGGGCAGTGCCGGACACATCTCCGCCAGCGCGGGGGCGATCTCCCGAGACGCTGGCTCGCCGGGTGGTCGTCGCTGTCGCGGCTGTGCACGAGCCCCTACAGGAGGGTCAACTGCTCGACGGCTGGGGGCTGGGGCCGACGCGGCGGGTGGGGCGCCGGTCGGCGCGGGACGGACGCGGGACGCGAGTCCGGTGCCCGGTCGCCGCTCGACCACCGGCTGCCCAGCCCGTATCGGCGGCTCGCCGCTATCACCCGGTCGACGACCTCCCGCTGATAGCTCGGTGGCACGTAGGCCCCGTGGCGATAGAGCTGGCGGTACCGGGGCACGAGGTGGGGATGCTCGCGGCTCAACCACGCGAGGTACCACTCGCGCGCGCCGGGGCGCAGGTGCAGCGGCAGCGGGGTGATGCTCGCCGCGCCGGCCGCCGCGATTGCGGCGACGGTCTCCTCGATGGCGTCGTCGGTATCGGTCAAACCGGGCAGGATCGGCGCCATCAGGACGCCGACGGCGAAGCCGGCGTCGGCGAACGCCCGGACGACGTCGAGCCGCCGGCGAGGGCTGGGGGCGCCGGCCTCAACCGAGCGCCACAGTCGTTCGTCGAGGAAGCCCACGGAGAACGAGACGCCGACGTGGGTGACCTCGGCGGCCTGCCGCAGCAGGTCGAGATCCCGCAGAATCAAGGTGCCCTTGGTCAAGATCGAGAACGGGTTGGCGAAATCCCGCAACGCCGCGATGATCTGCGGCATGAGCCGATAGCGCCCTTCGGCGCGCTGGTAGCAGTCGACGTTCGCGCCGATCGCGATGGGTTCGCCGCGCCACCGCGGGCTAGCGAGCTCACGGCGAAGCAGCTCACCCGCGTTGACCTTGACGACGATCTTGGTGTCGAAGTCGCGCCCGGGGTCGAGATCGAGGTAGGTGTGGGTGACGCGGGCGAAGCAGTACGCGCAGGCGTGGGTGCAGCCGCGGTAGGGATTGACGGTCCACGCGAACGGCAGACGTGACGCGCTGGGAACGCGGTTGATGATCGACTTCGCGTGGATCTCGTAGAACGTCACCCCCGCGAAGCCGGGCGTGCTCACCGCGCGGGCGCGGACCCCTGGCAGCGTCAGCGGCAGGGTGGGGGCGGGCCCGTCCGCGGAAGTCGACAAGTTGTCCCAGCGCACGACCCCTATTCGAACATGTGTTCGACGAAGGGGGCAAGAGACATTCCGGAAGTGGCATCGGCATGGGTCTGCCGTGGCCGGCGACTAGGGGGATGCCGTCTCGCGTGGGGGATGCCGCGCACGCCCGCCTGACCGATGCGGATCTGCCAGGCGGGCGCCGCGTCCACCTCGCTACTGACTCTGTGCTGCGGCAAGCCGTCGGCGTACGTCGTCCATGTCCAGGGCGCGCACCTGCTCGATGAGGGATTCCAGTGCCGACTCCGGCAGTGCGCCCGCCTGCGAGAACACGATGATGCCGTCCCGGATCGCCATGATCGTCGGAATCGACTGGATGTTGAACTTGGCGGCGAGCTCCGGTTCGGTCTCCGTGTTGACCTTCGCGAAGACGATGTC